>CANGFT010000040.1 GCA_947453205.1 Beijerinckiaceae bacterium
TCGGCAAGGCTTTCGACGGCGCGCCGATCGATCCTGCGGTGCTCGAAGCCCAGCAGAAGCAGCTTCAGGAAGAGCTTCAGAAGCGCGCCGAAGAAGAGCGCAAGCGCCTCGAAGGGCAGGCCCCTGCTCCCGGAGCCGCCGCGCCCGCCCCCGCCGCGCCGAAGTAACCGGCTTTCGCCATCCCAAAAGAAAAGAGCGTCCGGGCGTCCGGGCGCTCTTTTTCTTTGGCTGGACTGTCGTTGCCTGCGCTGCGGCGGCGCGGACTGGTCGGGCCGTCAGTTCAGGCCGCGCAGGCGCATCCTGTAGGCGCCGTCGCGGGTCCGCTCGAACATTTCGGGGATCTGGGGATGGCGCACCGGCTTGCCGCTTTCGTCGGGCAGAAGGTTCTGCTCGGAGACATAGGCGATATATTCGGTCTCCGCATTCTCCGCGAAGAGGTGGTAGAAGGGCTGCTCTTTCGTCGGGCGCACATCCTCGGGAATGGAGAGCCACCATTCCTCGGTGTTGGCGAAGGTCGGGTCGATGTCGAAGATCACGCCGCGGAAGGGATACTTCCGATGCTTCACGATCTGACCCAGACTATATTTCGCGGTACGGAATTTCATGGAACGCTCTTGCAACGCTGTCAGGGTCTAGCTTGCCCGCAAAACCTAGTCAATGCGGGCCTTTCGGGCCATGGCCAGATCAGCCCTGAAGCTTTTTCCAGAAAGGTTTGGCTGCGAGCGCCTTGCCCAGAGCCTTGGCCGCCTTCGCCACGAGGGCGTCGCGGTCAGGATGGGCGCCGGCGAGCCGCCCGGCGGCGAACAGCACCAGCGGGTCGTGCTCGCCCGCTTCGTTGACGGCGGTCCGGGCCTGCTCCTCCAGAAAGGCGGCGGTCGCCTGGGCATCCTGGATCGCGCCGAGGGATTCCTGCACCCGCTCCAGCGCGTCGACGAAGGTCCGGTGGCGTTTGGCGGCCTTGCCCTCGCTCGCCAGCCTGTCGAAGAAGGCCGCCTGATAGCGGAGCTTCTTGGCGCGGATGCGCACTTCATGCAGGTCCGTCTCCGGCAGTTCGCTCAGATTTTCGCCGAGGGCGGCGAGTTTCCTGCGGCTTGAGCGCAGGCGCCGGGACAGCAGATCCTTGAGGCTTTCGGGCGCCGCGCCCCCGGCGAGGGCTTTGCGCCGCCATGGCCCGTCCTCCACCCAGAGGAGAAGGTCGAGCATCAGCTTGCGTCCGCGCGGCGAGGCCATGGCCTCGCGCAGCGCCTTGCGGGAAGCCGCCTGACGGGTCGCGATGAAGGCCGCGAGTTCGGCGAGGCCGGGCGCCTCAGGCTCGCGCGCGACGGCTGGCTGGACGGTTTCGGTCAGGAGGACGTCGATGTCGCGGGTCGCGCCAAGCTGGTCTGACAGCCACTTGAGCTCTTCTGCGAGGGCCGGGTAGGCCTCGTCGGCGATGAGGGGGCGGAACAAGGCGAAGGCCGCGCGCAACCGCCGGATGGCGACGCGCGTCTGGTGGACGGCCTCGATCTCCTGCCCGTTTCCGAAGGCGGGGGCGTTGAGCATCATCTGCCGCAGGCAGCCATGAGCGATGGCGCTGAAGGCCTCCGCCGCGCTCATGGCGCCGTCAAGCTGCGGGGGCGTCATCTTGACCGGGGCGCCCCAGACGCCGCTGGCGAGCCTATAGCCGCGCTCGCTCTTGCTGATGAGGCTGAGATCGACCGGGGCGGCGCGGACCAGTTTGCGGGCGAGGCCGAAGAGCCCGCTGCGGCGTCCGCTCTTCAGCTCAAGTTCGATCTCCAGAATCGGCGCCCGCGCCTCCCCGGCCGCAACTTCGCCCTCATCGAAGGCGACCTCGATCACGGCCCGGCCAAAGGTCACCTGCGCCTTGCGCCGCTGGACGGTGGTGGTGAAGGCAGGCGCGATGCGCGCGCGCAGATCCTTGTCCGCCAGAATCGCGCCAAGCGGGGTCCTGGCCACCCGCTCAAGGTCAGGCTGCTGCGTGGCGATGGCCTCCTCCCACTCGCCCCGTTCAAGGCCGAAGCCCTCCTGCTTCACGGTCTGGATCACGCCGTCCGACCCCTTGCGCAGCCGCAGAATGAAGCCGGCCTTCTGGAGCGCCTGATCGGGCGTGTCGAAATAGGTGGAGATCTGGGAGACGGGCGTGGCGGTCCGCAGGGGCGCCAACAGGGGAATCCGGGCCGCCGCTTCCAGCCCTGTGGAAGACGCCAGAAATTTCAACTCAAGTTCACGCTCGCCAACCATGCCGGATTCCAAGTTGAAAAACCTGTCATAGTCAATTCGCCGCTCCGCTGACGGCCTCCGCCTGCGCGCACGATCCTGATATTGCGCTCGCGCTGCCCTCGCTCCATCATCAGCACGATGACGAAACTCGAACTTCTCACCACATCTGAAATGGCAGCGGCTGACCGGCTTTCCATAGCCGCGGGCGTTTCCGGCATGGCTTTGATGGAGCGGGCGGGGGCGGCGGTCGCCGATTGCGCCCTCGCGCTTGCGCCAGCGGGGCGGCGCATCGCGGTTCTCTGCGGTCCCGGGAACAATGGCGGGGACGGCTTCGTCGCCGCCCGGCTGCTGCGCGAACAGGGGCTTGTGGTCGACCTGCACCTCCTCGGCGAGGTCGATCGGCTGAGGGGGGACGCGGCGGAGGCGGCCCGGCGGTGGGGGCGGTCGATCCAACCCTGCTCCGCCCTTGACCTTGAGGATGCCGGCCTCGTCGTGGACGGGCTGTTCGGGGCTGGCCTCGCCCGCGACCTCTATGGCGAGGCGCTGGCGCTGGTGGAGAAGGTCAACCTGTGGTCGCAGGTCAGCGGGCTGCCTGTGGTGGCCATCGACGTCCCCTCGGGGCTGGATGGCGACACCGGGTCGGTGCGGGGCGCCGCCATCGCAGCGCGGGCGACCGTCACCTTCTTCCGCTTCAAGCCGGGACATCTTCTTTTGCCTGGCCGCAAGCTCTGCGGCGAACTGCATCTCGCCGACATCGGCACGCCGGAGCTGGCGCTCGCCGCCATCCGCCCCCGCGCCTTCGCCGATGGGCCGGACCTCTGGCGGGTGTTTCTTCCATCGCCCGGACTTGAAGCCCACAAATATGCGCGGGGCCATGCGCTGGTGCTTTCGGGCGGGCCCTGGAGCACCGGCGCCGCGCGCCTGAGCGCCCGCGCCGCCCTGCGGGCCGGGGCGGGTCTGGTGACGCTGGCGAGCCCGCGCGAGGCCCTCGCCATCAATGCCGCGCAGGTCACCTCCATCATGCTGACGCCCTGCGACGGCGCCGCCGACATGGCCGCGATCCTGAGCGACGCACGCAAGAACGTCCTTGTCATGGGGCCGGGGGCAGGGGTCGGCAAGCCCACCATGGACATGGTTCTGGAGGCCTTGCGGAGCGGCTCCCGTGACAGGTCGCTGGTGCTCGACGCGGATGCGCTCACCTCCTTTCAGGATGATCCCGTTGGTTTCGCCAATGCGATCAAACGGTCTGGAAAGCCTGTGGTGCTCACGCCGCATGAAGGCGAGTTTTCAAGACTTTTCAATAACGAAGGCTGGCTTCTTGAATCTAATGGTGAACGTCAGACATATGATGAAACACCGTTTCACAGCAAGCTGGAGCGCGCCCGCAGGGCCGCGCGCGAGAGCGGCGCCACCCTGATCCTCAAGGGCCCTGACACGGTGATCGCCTCGCCCGACGGACGCGCCGCCATCTCCTTCGACGCCCCGCCATGGCTCGCCACGGCTGGGTCGGGGGATGTGCTGGCGGGCCTTGTCGGCGGCTTGCTCGCGCAGGCCATGCCGGTCTTCGAAGCCGCCTGCGCCGCCGTCTGGATCCATGGCGCCTGCGCCAGGGCCATCGGTCCAGGCCTCATCTCGGAGGATCTGCCCGAGGCCATGCCGGGCGTTTTGCGGGGGCTCTGAGGCTGGCTCACCCCACCTCGAACCAGGCGGCGAGGCCGCTCATGGCGTGGTCGAGGATGGTGCTTTCGATGAGCCATTTGCCGGGGTTGTCGGTCACGAAGGCGACCCGCACGGTCGCCCCGGGCGGCACGACGACGCTGTCGCGCCAATAGGGCTCCCAGCCATCGTCGAGCAGATGCAGGACCCGCATGGCGTGGCCGTGGACATGGACCGTATGGGCGATCTTGCTCTGGTTGATGAAGCCAAGGGTCACGGACTGGCCAAGCTTGCACTTGAAGAGAGCGGGGTCGTCGGCGCCGTTGGAGGCGACCCCGTTGAAGGTCCAGACCCTGCGCGGGTGGGCTGACTGGCCCCTTGCGATGGTGAGGTCGAGCCGCCTGGCGTTCTGCAGCCTGATGACGGCGGGCAGCGCCGGGTTCTGGCGCGAGCGCACGGGACCGCGCGCGGGCAGGGGGGCGCCCGCCGCTTCAAAGGCGATCAGCTTGCGGGCTGGCTCCTCCGCGAGCTCGTCGCTCAAGATCCCATTGCGAAGCGTCAGCATAGCCTTGGCCCCCGCCTGCGCCGGCATGTCGAAGATCACGTCGAAGCGCGCGCCCGGCCCGGCGGGCAGGGTCATGCGGGCGGGTTCGAAGGGCTCGCAGGACATGCCGTCCACGCCCACGACCAGGGGACGAAGCCCTTGGAAGGTCAGGCTCATGACCCGCGCGCCGCAGGCGTTGAGGATGCGCAGGCGGACCCGAGCGCCGGGCGGCGCAGTCATGGTCTGCGGCGCGGCTTGCGCATTGACCGTCAGAAGGGGCCCCGTCCGCCCCCCTCCCGTCACATCGGCCGGGGCGAGGAAGGGCGTGGCGATCTGGCCGCGCGCGTCGAGGCGCCAGTCGTCGATCACGGCGAGAAACTCCCGGTCGACCGGGGGATCCTCCGGGCCATCGACGATGAGGAGGCCATAGACGCCGCGGCCCTTCTGCTCCGCCGCATCCGGAAATGCCGAGGGGCGGCACCAGAAGGTGCCCGCGTCCGGGGCGGTGAAGCGGATGTCCATCCGCCCGCCCGGCGCAATGGGCGCCTGCGTCAGGCCCGGCGCGCCATCCATGGCGTTGGGGATCCGCACCCCCTGCCAATGGAGCGCGACCGGCTGCGGGAGATGGTTGAAAAGGCGCGCGAAGACCTCCTCGCCCTGCCGCACCCGCAGGACGGGGCCGGGAAGGCCACCGTTGATCGTCCAGACATCGGTTTCCTCGGCCTCGACCAGGGCGAGCTTGCCCTGCCGCAGAGCGAGCGGCGTCGGCTCTTCGGTTCGCGCGCGGGCCTCGAGCGGACTGAGGAGAGCCGAAGCGACCAGCGCGCGGCGGGTGATGGGCATGGGAGGCTTCCGGTTGCGGCCCTCTTTATAGGCGGGCGGCGGCCTCAGGGCGAGGCTGGCTGAGGTCGTGCATTTGGCTCGCCCAGCGCCTTCAACAGGGCTCCTGTCATTTCGGCCCACTTTTTTGCTGCATCCCCGGCGAACCATTGCTATAGAGCGGCGCCTGCCGGTGGAAACTGGCGGGAGCGTTCCTGTGCGGGCGCCAGTTGCGGGCGTGGCGGAATTGGTAGACGCAGTGGATTTAGGTTCCACCGCCGCGAGGTGTGGGGGTTCGAGTCCCTTCGCCCGCACCAGCGCCCGGCACATGACCGCGCAATTCGATTCATTAGATGCGCCGGGCCAGGACGCCCGGTCCAGGACACTCGGAAGGCGACCAAGATGCAGGTGACCGAAACCCTCTCACAGGGCCTCAAGCGCGCGTATAAAGTTGTGCTGCCCGCGAAGGACCTCGCCGCACGCCTTGACGGCCAGCTCGCCGAGATGAAGAGCAAGGCGCGGATCAACGGCTTCCGGCCCGGCAAGGTGCCGGTGTCCTATCTCAAGCGCGTCTACGGCAAGTCGGTGATGGCCGAGGTCATGCAGACCGCCGTGACCGAGGCGAACAGCAAGATCGTCGAGGACAACAATCTGCGCCTCGCCCACGAGCCCAAGATCGACTTCCCCGAGGATCAGGCCGAGGTCGAGAAGGCGCTCGCGGCCGAGGGCGACCTCGCCTATGGCGTCACCCTCGAAGTGCTGCCGACCTTCGAGATCGGCTCCTTCGCCGATGTCGAGCTGGAGCGTCAGGTCCTCAAGGTGACTGACGACGAGGTCGATGAGGCCATGAAGCGTCTGGCGGATCGTCACCGCAGCTTCACCCCCCGCGAAGAGGGCGCCGAGGCCCAGTCCGGCGACCAGACGACCATCGACTTCGTCGGCAAGATCGACGACGTGGCCTTCGAGGGCGGCTCGGGCGAGGATACCGACCTGGTGCTCGGCTCGAACATGTTCATCCCCGGCTTCGAGGACCAGCTGCTCGGCGCCAAGGCCGGCGAGGCGCGCAAGGTCAATGTCACCTTTCCCGCCGATTACGGCGCCGCCGATCTGGCGGGCAAGTCGGCTGTGTTCGACGTCACCGTGAAGGCTGTGGCCGCCCCCGGCGAGGTCGAGTTCAACGACGAGTTCGCCAAGGGCTTCGGCATGGAGAGCGTTGACAAGCTCAAGGAGGCCGTGCGTGGCAACCTTCAGGGCGAATATGACCGCGTGTCCGCCGAAAAGCTGAAGCGCGCCCTGCTCGACGCCCTCGACAAGCGCTACTCCTTTGAGCTGCCCGAGACCCTCGTCGATCAGGAATTCGACGGCATCTGGCGTCAGGTCGAGGCTGAGCAGCAGCGTTCGGGCAAGACCTTCGCGGATGAAAACACCACCGAAGAGGCCGCCCGGGCCGAATATCGCGGCATCGCCGAGCGCCGCGTGCGCCTTGGCCTCCTGCTCGCCGAGGTCGGCGACAAGGCGCAGATCAAGATCACCGACGACGAAATGTCGGCGGCCCTTGTCGAGCGCGTGCGCCAGTTCCCCGGCCAGGAGAAGGCCGTCTGGGACTATTACCGCAACAATCAGGAGGCCCTCGCCTCCGTGCGCGCGCCCCTCTTCGAGGCCAAGGTGGTCGAGCACATCGTCGGCCAGTCCAAGGTGACCGAGAAGGAGGTCTCCAAGGAGGAGTTGATGAAGCAGGAAGAGGACGGCGCAGCCGCCTGATTCCAGCACGATCAAGGCAGGATCAGCCGCGGGGACGTCGTAAGGCGTCCCCGCACCCTTTTCGAACCGGCGCTTGATGACTATGTTGCTGTTCACGCCACGGGCCGATCGCGCTTTGTGATTCGCCGGGGACATTCAGGCTAGGGACATTCAGGAATGCGCGACCACATCGACCTCTGGAACAGCTTCGTCATCCCCTCGGTCGAGGAGACCACTTCGCGCGGATCCTATCGCTACGACATCTTCTCCCGCCTGCTGAAGGAGCGCATCATTTTCCTGGCCGGTCCCGTGGAGGACCAGTCGGCGACCCTGGTCGTGGCTCAGCTGCTGTTCCTGGAAGCTGACAACCCCAAGCGTGAAATTTCCTTTTATATCAACAGTCCCGGCGGCGTCGTCACGGCTGGCCTGTCGATCTACGACACGATGCAGTTCATCCGCTGCCCGGTCTCGACTCTCTGCGTCGGGCAGGCGGCCTCCATGGGCTCGCTGCTGCTGTGCGCCGGTCAGCCCGAGATGCGCTTCAGCCTGCCCAATTCGCGCATCATGGTCCATCAGCCCTCCGGCGGGTTCCAGGGCCAGGCCTCTGACATCCTGCGCCATGCCGAAGACATCATGAAGATCAAGCGTCGGCTGAACGAAATCTATGTGAAGCACACCGGCCAGGATTACGATACGATCGAGAAGACGCTTGACCGCGATCACTTCATGTCCGCGGAAGAGGCTCAGGCCTTTGGTCTTGTCGACAAGGTGCTGGACAAGCGGCCCGACGACGTCGAGGCCAAGGCGTAAGCCGTAAGGCGCAGGTCACGCTGGCGAGCGGCCGGGGGCGGTCAACGCCTGCGTGTTTTTCCACCGATTCCACGGTGGCGCTTGATCCTGCGGCCATACCGTGTTTGCATCGCGTGCGTTTCGTAAGCTGAAGCTTTGCGGCAAAGCAAGGGGATAGCGGGGGCATGGAGGGTTCGTCGGGGCGCATGGCCCGGCGCGCTCATGCCCCGAACAGGCCTTGGTCTACGATTTGTTAGGCCGGAGCCTATATCAACAGCGACTGGACCCGGGCGTTTCCGGGCGAGGTGCGCACGGAGACTATGATGGCCAGATCTGAGGGCGACTCGAAGAACACGCTCTACTGCTCGTTCTGCGGCAAGAGCCAGCACGAAGTCCGCAAGCTGATCGCCGGTCCGACCGTGTTCATCTGCGATGAATGCGTCGAGCTTTGCATGGACATCATCCGCGAGGAGAACAAGTCTTCGCTGGTGAAGAGCCGGGACGGCATCCCGACCCCGCGCGAAATCTGCAAGGTTCTCGATGACTATGTGATCGGCCAGTTCCAGGCCAAGCGCGTGCTCTCGGTGGCCGTCCACAACCATTACAAGCGCCTCAACCACGCGACCAAGCATCAGGACGTGGAATTGGCGAAGTCGAACATCCTGCTGATCGGCCCCACTGGCTCCGGCAAGACCCTGCTCGCCCAGACGCTGGCGCGCATCCTCGACGTGCCCTTCACCATGGCCGACGCCACGACCCTGACGGAAGCGGGCTATGTGGGCGAGGATGTCGAGAACATCATCCTCAAGCTGCTGCAGGCCTCCGACTATAATGTGGAGCGGGCGCAGCGCGGCATCGTCTATATCGACGAAATCGACAAGATCAGCCGCAAGTCCGACAATCCCTCCATCACCCGCGACGTGTCGGGCGAGGGCGTCCAGCAGGCGCTGCTCAAGATCATGGAAGGCACGGTCGCCAGCGTGCCGCCCCAGGGTGGGCGCAAGCATCCCCAGCAGGAGTTCCTGCAGGTGGACACCACTAACATCCTCTTCATCTGCGGCGGCGCCTTCGCTGGCCTCGAGAAGATCATCTCCTCGCGCGGCAAGGGCACCTCCATGGGCTTCGGCGCCAGGGTTCAGGCCCCGGACGAGCGCCGCACCGGCGAGGTTTTCCGTCAGGTCGAGCCTGAGGATCTCCTGAAGTTCGGCCTGATCCCCGAATTCGTGGGCCGCTTGCCGGTCATCGCGACCCTCGAGGATCTCGACGAGGAAGCCCTGAAGAAGATTCTCGTCGACCCCAAGAACGCGCTGGTGAAGCAGTATCAGCGCCTGTTCGAAATGGAGAACACCGAACTCACCTTCCAGGACGAGGCGCTCAACGTCATCGCCCGCAAGGCGATCGAGCGGAAGACCGGCGCGCGCGGCCTGCGCTCCATCATGGAGGGCATCCTGCTCGACACCATGTTCGACCTGCCGGGGCTCGAAGGGGTTGAGCAGGTCGTCATCGGACCAGAAGTGGTCGATGGCAAGGCCCGGCCGCTCTACATCTATTCCGAGCGGGCCGAGAAGTCGGGCGCAAGCGCCTGATTCGTAAAGTTTTCTAACGCAAGCCCCGGACCCGTTCCGGGGCTTTTGCCGTGTCTGGGCCCCGTCGCCTGCCGCAGGGTTCGTCCGGGCGCGGGGCGGGGGCGCCCTTTGGCTGTTTGGCGCTGTTGAAATGCGTGGATAGACCCCCCATCTCACATCCTGACACTGAGAGGCGACTTTGAGCCCTCCCCCCATGGGCGTAAATTCGCATTAATCGAGTCGATTTGTCCCGGCTCGTTCTTTGCGGATTGACGTCCCGCCCCGTGATTGGCCATGCTGCTGATTCGGGGTCTGGACCCGGATAGGAAGCACATGACCAGTCAGAAGCGCGTCCCTGCAAAACCCGGCAATGTCGAGAGCTACCCCGTTCTGCCCTTGCGCGACATCGTTGTGTTCCCCCACATGATCGTGCCGCTCTTCGTCGGACGCGAGAAATCCATCCGCGCCCTCGAAGAGGTGATGAAGGCGGACAAGTTCATTCTGCTCGCGACCCAGCAGAATGCGTCAGACGACGATCCGGCCACCGACTCGATCTTTAAGACGGGAACGCTCGCCTCTGTGCTGCAGCTTCTGAAGCTGCCCGACGGCACGGTGAAGGTTCTGGTGGAGGGCGCCGCGCGCGCCATCGTCGCGCGCTACACCCGCACAGACGAGTATTACGAGGCTGACGCTTCCGTCATCGCCGACGACATCGCCGACCCCGTGGAGGTCGAGGCGCTCGGCCGTTCCGTGGTCAGCGAATTCGAAGGCTATGTGAAGCTGAATAAAAAGGTTTCGCCGGAAGTGGTGGCGGCCGTCGGTCAGATCGACGACTTCTCCAAGCTCGCCGACACCGTCGCCTCCCATCTCGCCATCAAGATCGCCGACAAGCAGCAGATCCTTGAGACGACCTCGGTCGCCAAGCGTCTCGAGAAGTGCCTGTCGCTCATGGAGAGCGAAGTCTCGGTGCTGCAGGTCGAGAAGCGCATCCGCACGCGCGTGAAGCGCCAGATGGAGAAGACCCAGCGCGAATATTATCTGAATGAGCAGATGAAGGCCATTCAGAAGGAGCTCGGCGACGAGGATGGCAAGGACGATCTGTCCGAGATCGAGGAGCGCATCAAGAACACCAAGCTCTCGAAAGAGGCGCGCGACAAGGCGCATGCCGAGCTCAAGAAGCTGCGGCAGATGTCGCCCATGTCGGCGGAAGCCACGGTGGTGCGCAACTATCTGGACTGGCTGCTCTCCATTCCCTGGGGCAAGCGCAGCAAGGTCAAGAAGGACATCGCCTCCGCCGAGGAGGTGCTGAACGCCGACCATTACGGGCTGGAGAAGGTCAAGGAGCGCATCCTCGAATATCTCGCGGTCCAGCAGCGGGCCAACAAGCTCACGGGCCCGATCCTGTGCCTCGTAGGTCCGCCCGGCGTCGGCAAGACATCGCTCGGCAAGTCCATCGCCAAGGCGACGGGCCGCGAATTCGTGCGCATGTCGCTGGGCGGCGTGCGTGACGAGGCGGAGATCCGCGGCCACCGGCGCACCTATATCGGCTCCATGCCCGGCAAGATCATCCAGTCCATGCGCAAGGCGAAGACCGCCAATCCGCTCTTCCTGCTCGACGAGATCGACAAGATGGGCATGGATTTCCGCGGCGATCCCTCCTCCGCGCTGCTGGAGGTGCTCGACCCCGAGCAGAACCAGACCTTCAGCGATCATTATCTTGAGGTCGATTACGACCTTTCAAATGTGATGTTCGTGACCACGGCCAATACGCTGAACATCCCTGCGCCCCTCATGGACCGCATGGAGATCATCCGCATCGCCGGCTACACCGAGGATGAGAAGGTCGAGATCGCCCGCAAGCATCTCATTCCCGTCGCGGTGCCCAAGCATGGCCTCGCGGAAAAGGAATGGTCGATTGATGACGAGGCGCTGCTCACCCTGATCCGCCGCTACACCCGCGAGGCTGGCGTGCGCAATCTTGAGCGCGAAATCTCCAACCTCGCCCGCAAGGCGGTGAAGGAGATTCTCACGACCAAGAAGAAGAAGGTCGCGGTGACCAAGAACAATGTCGCGGACTATCTGGGCGTGCCCAAATATCGCTTCGGCCAGGCGGAGACCGACGATCAGGTGGGCGCGGTGACGGGTCTGGCCTGGACGGAGGTCGGCGGCGAACTGCTGACCATCGAAGGCGTGATGATGCCCGGCAAGGGCCGCATGACCGTGACCGGCAACCTGAAGGACGTGATGAAGGAATCAATCTCGGCGGCGGCGTCTTATGTGCGCTCGCGCTCGGTTGATTTCGGCATCGAGCCCCCGCTGTTCGAACGTCGCGACATCCACGTCCATGTGCCCGAAGGCGCCACCCCCAAGGACGGCCCTTCCGCGGGCATCGCCATGGCCACGACCATCGTGTCCCTGCTGACGGGGATTCCCGTGCGCCGCGACATCGCCATGACCGGCGAAGTCACCTTGCGGGGCCGTGTTCTGCCGATCGGCGGCCTGAAGGAGAAGCTGCTTGCGGCGCTGCGCGGCGGCCTCAAGAAGGTGCTGATCCCCGAGGATAACGCCAAGGATCTGGCTGACATCCCCGCCAATGTGAAGAACGCGCTCGAGATCGTGCCGGTCTCACGCATGGATGAGGTTCTCAAACATGCGCTGGTGCGCCTGCCCACCCCCATCGTCTGGGAGGAGGAGGCCCCGGTGAAGGGCGCCGCCGCCGCGCTTCCCGACGAGGACCAGTCGGGCGTCGTCGCACACTGAAGCCAGCCCACAAGAGAAAGCCGCAGAGATTGATTCTCTGCGGCTTTTTGCGTTTTTGCAGCTTGCATAGGCGCGATTTGCCCTGTAGCACCCGGGGCGGGCCGAGAGCTTTGCATTATAGGCACAGGCCCCCGGCGCCGCGCTCGTTGGGCGAGCCGGCCACTTGTGCCACCAACAGGAAGACCTACACATGAACAAGACGGAACTCGTCGACCATATCGCGGCGCGCACTGAGACGACCAAGGCGGAAGCCGCAGCCGCTCTTGAGGCGGTGCTCGACGGCATCACCAATGCGCTGAAGAAGGGCGACGAAGTGCGCCTCGTTGGCTTTGGCACCTTCTCCGCCAAGCATCGCGCCGAGGCCAAGGGCCGCAACCCCACCACCGGCGCTGAGATCACCATCCCGGCTTCCACCAACGCCCGTTTCAAGACCGGCGCTGCGCTGAAGGCCGAACTGAACAAGAAGTAAGCGGCGTTTTCGCGCGCGTTTTGGGGCGGTCCATGTGGCCGCCCTTTTTCGTGGGGGCTTGCGCAAGAGGCCGAGGCCTGTCTAAAACCCGGCCGGGGGCGGTTAGCTCAGTTGGTAGAGCGCCTGCTTTACACGCAGGATGTCGGCGGTTCGAGACCGTCACCGCCCACCATCCCCTGACGCTCAGTCCTTCAGCATCTTCACAAGCCAGGGCGTGACGACCTCGTTGCGGATGTCTTCCGAGCCCATTCTGGAATCTGACCCCATGTGTCGCCCCTCCGGGTTGATCCAGGCCTCCTTGGGCGCGCCGGGCAGCGTCTGCGCCACCAGATGCAGATCGGCGATGGGCACCTGCGTGTCCTTGGCGCCATTCACCAGAAGCAGGCGTGTGGAGGGCTTGTCCAGCACGCCCAGGGTCTTCAGCGAGAGTTTCGGCCCATAGGCGAGGAAGGCCTCCAGCCCCTCGACCTGATAGATCATCGAGCGCGCCGGCAGGAGGTCCATCAGATATTCGGGCGTCTTGAGCGCTGTCTGCTGCCATTCCGGCTGGAAATAGTGATGCGCGGGAAGCCCCTGCGCGACCACTGCGCGCAGGCGCGCCCGTTCGACCACCGACATTTTCACCGCCCAGTAGCCGCTCCAGCTCCCGCCATAGAAGGCCAGCCGCCCCGCGTCGATCTCCGGCCGTTTGGTCAGATGATCCAGCGCCGCGGAGAACATGCGCTCCGCATCCACATCGACCTTGATCGGCGCCTGTCCGGTGCCAGGCATGTCCGTGACGAAGATGCCGATTCCCTTGTCCAGCAGATCCTCGTTGCGCTCCGCCCATTCCTCCTTGCGGCTGTCGAGGGCCGTGGCGAAATAGACCAGCGGCACCTTGCCCGACGCCTTGGGCAGACGCAGGTAGCCGACGATCTCCTTTCCTTCGAAGGGAATGCGCACCACCTCCAGCTTCGGCTCGAGATAGCGCCCATAGGCCAGAAAGGCTTCGATGCCGCGCTCGTATGCGCGTTGCTTCTGCGGCGAATTGTTGGTGGGGTAATGGGCGATCTTGAACAGGCGATAGGCCGAGATGAAGGCTTCCCGCGCCTCGTCGATCTTCCCCTCCGCTTCAAACTTGCGGCCCTGCGCGAAGTAACGCTCCGCAGGCCCCATGAAGCCGTTCGCCCAGTCGTCCCGATCCATCGTCTTGATGGCGGCGACCGCCTCCTGAACATCTGCGGCCTTCACTTTGGCGGCGGGACTGCGCTGGGGTTCGCGCGCGGCGCGCTCGACGATTTCCTTCTTGAGTTCTTCGAGGGAGCGGGACGTGACCTGATCCACCGCCATGGCGCCGTTCACGGGGAAGGCGGCTGCGAGGGCGAAGCTGATGAGGGCCGCGCGCGCCGCGCCGCGCAGCAATGACTTTTGTGGTCTGTTGCGATGATTCACGTCTTGTCCCCCCATATTTGGCGCCCCGTCTTCGTTCGGGTCTCTTGTCAGCATCCCCGAGCCGCAGGTTTGCGTCAATGGCGCTGGCGCCGCCGACTTGCCAAGCGTCGATGCGGCGATCAGACTTGGCGAAATGGCGGCCGGCCTGCGGGGCGAGGGCCGCCAATGACGGGGGGATCTCATGCGGGTGACGGCGGCTGTTCTTTCTTTGCTCGGCGCATGCCTGGCGCCCCTTGCCGCACAGGCGCAGACGCTTGAGGCCCTTTATGAGGCCGCCAAGCGCGAAGGCCTCGTCTCCTGGTATTCGGTCATCCTCGCCAATGAGGCGGCGCTGCCGATGGCGCGGGCTTTTGAAGCGCGCTACCCCGGCGTGAAGGTCGATCATCAGCGCGGGAACACCGTCGCCAACGCCAGAAAAATCATCGAGGAGGCGAAGGCCGGCAAGCCGCTCGGCGATGTCTTCGACGGCTCCACCACCGTCGTGCCCCTGCTGGAGGCGGGCCTCGTGGAGCCATGGAAGGCGCCTGCGGCCGCCGACATCCCCGAGCGATACCGCGATCCCGAGGGGCGCTGGAGCGCGGTGCTGCTGGAGTTTCTGACGGTGGGCTATGACGTGGACGCTGTGGCCCCTGCCGATGTTCCCAGAAGCCGTGCGGATCTTCTCGACCCCAAATGGCGGGGCAAGATGATCTGGAGCGCTTCGCCGGGCCTGACCGGAGGCGCCGGCTTCGTGGCCAATGTGCTCATGGATATGGGCGAGGCGGCGGGCAAGGACTATCTCGCCAAGCTGAAGTCCCAGAACATCGCGGCGCATTCGGGCGACGGCCATGCGGTCATCGGGGAGATCGCGGCGAAGAAATTTTCGCTGGGCCTGCAGATCTTCAATCACCACACCTTCATCGAACGCAGCAGGGGGCACAACATCCAGTGGGTGAAGATGGAGCCGATCCTCAGCTTCTCAAACAACATCGGCCTCGTGCGCGGCGCGCCCCATCCCAACGCCGCCAAGCTCTTCATCAACTTCGTCCTCTCGCCGGAAGGGCAGGCGATCATCCGCGACGGGCGCCACATCCCCGCGAGCGACACGGTCGATGCGCTGGAGCCCGGGCTCAAACAGGGCTTTCGCGTGAACTATGTCAGCCCCGTCATGGCGGCGCAGAAGATGAAAGACTGGCAGTCCACCTATTCGGCGATCTTTGAATGATGCGCTGAGTGGCCTGATGCGCTTTGGCATGGGCCGCTTTTCCCGGCCAACCCTTTCGTGCTAATCGCCTTGTCAGGCCCCCGCATCCGCAGGCCATCCCACCCAACGCATCCCCGGATGCCCACGAACCACTCACCTGAGAGGACGACCCATGAGATTTTGCATCAGCGGGAACGGCGCCATGGCCAATGCCCATCTGAAGGCGATCAAGGCCATCGCCGGTTCTGAAGTCACGGTTTTGCAGAGCCGCACCCAGGAAGGCGCTGACAAGACCGCCGGCGAATATGGCGTCCCCGTCGCCCTGACCAGTTTTGAAGAAGCCGTCAACCGCAAGGACGTCGACGCCGTCATCATCACCGGCCCGACCCAGGTCCATGCGGATCAGGCCGAGATCGCCATGCGCGCGGGCAAGCATGTGCTCATCGAAATCCCCATGTGCGACAGCGTGGCCGACGCCGAGCGCATCGTGCGGGTGCAGCAGGAGACGGGCGTCACCGCCATGGCCGGCCATGTGCGCCGCTTCAACCCCAGCCACCAGCTCATGAACCAGAAGCTGCGCAAGGAAGGCGTGTTCCTGCAGCAGATGCAGGCGCACACCCACTTCTTCCGCCGCACCAACATGAACGCGCTCGGCCAGCCGCGCTCCTGGGTCGACCATCTGCTCTGGCACCATGCCTGCCACACGGTCGATCTCTTCTCCTACCAGACAGGCGAAGAAGTCTCTGTCGTCTCGGCGGTGCAGGGCCCCTATCATCCCGAGCTCAAGATCGCCATGGACATGGGCATCGTGATGAAGACGCCGAAGGGCTCGATCTGCGTGCTCTCGCTGTCCTTCAATGACGAAGGCCCGATCGGCTCGCCCTATCGCTATATCTGCGACAAGGGCACCTGGGTGTCCTTCTATGACGACCTGACCGACGGCTTCGGCAAGAAGCTCGACCTTGCGGGCGTCGCCCCCTCCATGAACGGCTTCGAAAATCAGGACCGCGAATTCATCGCCGCCATCGAAGGCATTCGCGCCCCGAACTGCTCGGTCGCCGACGCCCTCGCCACGATGAAGGTTCTGGGCAAGATCGAGGACATGCTCCTCGCCGACGATCCGAAATAATCGCATCTTTTCAAAGACAGCGAAGAGTGGACATCCGTCCCGCCGGTTTCGACCGGCGGGATTTTTCATGGGCCGACGCGGGTTGTGCAGGGCCGGACTTGGCGAGGGGCGATTTTTATGCGGATATAGGCGGATAAATCAGAACAATCGCGAATGCGAGCCAAGGGGGAGACATGACAGATCTCAGATATGAAGCGCCAGGCAGCTTGAGCGCGGCGGTCGCGCTGCTCAGCGACGCAAAGGGACTTGCGCGCGTGATGGCCGGCGGGACCGATGTGATCGTCCAGATGGAGATGGATCTGATCGAGCCCGAGCTGATCGTCGACATCAAGAAGATCCCGGAGCTGCGCGGCGTCAGCCCTGAGGATGGCGGCTTTCGCGTGGGCGCGGCCACTACGGGCATGCAGCTTTGCGACCACGCGGCCTTCGCCGCCGCATGGCCGGGGGTCATTGATGGCGTCAAGCTGATCGGCTCGATTCAGGTCAAGGGCCGCGCCTCCATGGGCGGCAATCTCTGCAACGCCTCTCCCGGCGCCGACAGCGTGCCGCCGATGATCGCGGCCGGCGCCGTCGCCCGCGTGGTCGGGCCCGACGGGGTGCGCGACGTTCCGGTGGAGCAGATCCCCACGGGGCCGGGCAAGACCTCGCTCGCCAGGGGGGAGATCATCTCCTCATTCTTCTTCCCGCCGCGCGCCAAGGGCTCGGGCGACGCCTATATGCGCTTCACCCCGCGCACCGAAATGGACATTGCGGTGACCGGCGTCGCCATCAATCTCACGCTGGACGCCAGCGGCCTGTGCACAGCGGCCCGCGTCGCCATCGGCGCGGTCGCGCCCACAGCCCTGCTCGTGAGGGAGGCTGGCGAGGCGCTGGTCGGCACGAAGGTCGATGACGCCGCGATCGAGAAGCTCGTGGCCGCCGTGCGCGCGGCCTGCAGGCCCATTGACGACAAGCGCGGAACCAAGGCGTTCCGCATCGAGGTGACAGGCGTGCTCGCCCGGCGTGTGGCGCTGGCCGCTCTGGAACGCGCGAGGGCGACGCCATGAAAAAGCATCACATCACCCTGAACGTGAATGGCGACGATTACGACGCGCTTGTGGAGCCGCAGCAGTCGCTGCTCGACGTGCTGCGTGACACGCTGATGCTCACAGGCACCAAGGAGGGCTGCGCCACCGGCGATTGCGGGGCCTGCTCGGTCATCGTGGACGGCGTCTTGCAATGCGCCTGCCTGATGCTGGGCATGGAGGCTGAGGGCGTCCGTGTCGAGACCATCGAAGGCATGGCGCAGGGCGGCGATCTGCATCCCCTGCAGAAGGCTTTCCTGACCCACAACGGCCTGCAATGCGGCATCTGCACCCCCGGCGTTCTGGTGGCGGCGAAAGCCCTGCTGGAGCGCAATCCCGACCCCACGGAGACCGAGGTCCGCTATTGGCTCGCCGGAAATCTGTGCCGCTGCACGGGCTACGACAAGCTGATTCAATCAGTGCTCATCGCCGCCAAAGAAATGAGAGGGGCATGACATGGCTCACGATATTCTTGAAAACAGCGGCTTCGCCGCAGATCGCAAGCTGAATATCGTCGGCACCAGCCCCATCAAGCATGATGGATGGGACAAGGTCACCGGCGCCGCGAAATTCTCTTCAGACATCATTCAGCCCGGCATGCTCGTGGGAAAGCTGCTGCGCAGCCCCCATCCCCATGCCGTCATCAAATCCATCGACACGTCTGAAGCGGAAAAGCTGCCGGGCGTGAAGGCGGTCGTCACCGGCGCGGACTTTCCCAGGATCAAGGAAGGCACGCCCTATGGCGACATGACCCGCATGGTGATGGCGCAGGAGAAGGTCTATCACGAGGGCCATCCGGTCGCCGCCGTCGCCGCCACATCGGAGTCCATCGCCAAGAGGGCGCTGAAGCTCATCAAGGTCGAGTATGAGGCGCTGCCCCATGTCATCGACCCCGTCGCGGCCATGCAGCCCGACGCGCCGATCCTGCACAGCTACATGCGCACCAAGGGCGTGAAGCCCGGCGATCCCAAGGTCAGCGCCGACAGGCCATCCAATGTGGTGGAGCGCTACGAGCTGGGCGTCGGCGACGTCGATGCGGGCTTCAGGGAGGCTGACGTCATCATCGAGCGCAGCTTCGACACCAAGCCCATGCATCAGGGCTATATCGAGCCGCAGTCCTGCGTGGCCTCCTGCTCGGAGGAAGGGGAGATCGAGCTGTGGTGCTGCACCCAGGCGCCCTTCGTCTATCGCGACCGTCTGTCCGAAATCCTCAAGGTCGACGGCTCCAAGATCAAGGTGCAGCAGTCGGAGCTTGGCGGCGGCTTTGGCGGCAAGACCGCCTTCTATGCCGAACCCGTCGCGATCCAGCTCGCCCGCAAGGCCCGCCGTCCCGTGAAGATCACCTTCACCCGTTCTGAGGTCTTCCGCGGGACGGGGCCGGTGTCGGGCACCCATTCGCGCATCAAGATCGGCTGTAGGAAAGATGGCGTGATCACGGCGGCGGAGGCGGAGCTCGTCTTCCAGACCGGGCCCTATTCGGGATCGGCCTTCACCAATGCGCCGCAGGCCATGTTCACGCGCTATGACCTCAAGAACGTGCGCACCGTCTCCTATGAAGTCGTCTCCAATCGTCCGAAGGTCGCCTCGTTCCGCGCGCCCTGCGTGCCGCAAGTGGTCTTCGGCGTCGAGGGCATCATCAGCGAACTCGCTGACAGGATCGGCATGGACCAGATCGACTTCCGCAGGAAGAACGCGATGGCCGATGGCGCCCGGACCATCTATGCGGAGACCTTCGGCAAGATCGGCTTCATCGAAACGCTGGAGGCCGCCAAGGCCTGCGATCACTATCGCTCGCCTGTGCCCAAGGGGCAGGGGCGCGGCATCTCCACGGGCTTCTGGTTCAATCGCGGCGGCGAGACCTCCTCGACGCTGAATGTCGCGCCCGATGGTTCGGTCACCATCACCATCGGCACGGCGGATGTGGCGGGCTCGCGCATCTCCATCTCCATGATGGTGGCGGAGGAGCTGGGCATTCCCGTCGACAAGGTGCGCGCTGTGCTGGCCGACACCCATCAGCTCGGCTTCAACCGCGTGACGGCTGGCAGCCGCACGACCTTCTCGCAAGGCGTGGTGCTGGTGGACTGCGCGCGCAAGGTCATCAAGGAGATGGCGGGCCGCGCCGCGCGCATCTGGAATGTGCCGGAGGAGGGCGTCGAATTCTCCAACGGCTCCTTCCGTCCGGCGGGCGCCAATGTGGGCGAGTTCCAGCCGCTCACCATCGCCGACATCGCCAAGAAGACCACCAGCACCGAAGGCGCCATCGCCGCCCGGTCCGACATGAATGTGACGGGCGCAGGGCCGGGCTTCGGCTGCCATATCGTCGACGTCGCCGTCGATGAGGAGACCGGCGCCGTCGAGATCAAACGCTATACGGTGGTGGAGGACGCAGGAAAGGCCATCCATCCCCTGCAGGTGGAAGGCCAGTTTCAGGGCGGCGCTGTTCAGGGCATCGGCTGGGCCCTCAATGAAGAATATATCTTCGGCGAGGACGGCAAGATGCAGAATCCGGGCTTCCTTGATTACCGCATGCCCGTGGCTTCGGACGTGCCGAACATTGATACGGTGATCGTCGAAGTCCCCAATCCCAAGCATCCCTTCGGCCTGCGCGGCGTCGGCGAAGTGCCGGTCGTTCCCACCATGGCGGCCATCGCCAACGCCATCGGCGATTGCATCGGCGTGCGCCCGCAAAGCCTGCCCATGTCGCCGCCGCGCCTGCTGCAGCTCATCAAAGAGCGCGGCGCCGCGAAATAAGTCCGGGTCCATTCGCCCCCGCCTGTCATGACATGGCGGGGGCGGTTGGCCTCCTGCTCAGCTCGGCGAAATGGTCAGCGTCAGACGTCCTGCATGAAAGACCGCAGGGCTGCGATCAATTCGTCCGGCGCATAGAAGGGTATGTCGTGCATTGAATCGGCGGTGGCCCAGACGATCTGCGGAAAGTCCTTGTTCAGGCGGGCGACGATCGGCGGGGTGAAGCGATTCGATTTCAGTCCGCGCAGGAAATACATGGGCGCCTTCACCTTGGGCAGCTCCTCCCAGACGTCGAGTTCGCGCACGCGGCGCACCTTGACCGAGGGATCTGTGGGATTGGCGTTTGAATAGTCAGGGTCGCGCTTGAGTTGGTAGCCTGCGGCGACTTTGGTCAGGGCCTGTTCCGCGCGGGCGCGATCCTGTGAGATGCGCGGGGGATTGGCGAGTTTGCCGAACCGCTCCATGGCCGCCTCCACGGTGGGGAAGATCACCGGCGGATTGTTGATGCCCTTGGCCGAAGGCTCATATTCACCAAAGGCGCTGTCGATCACGATCAGCCTTGAGAGCTCATCGGGAAAATTCGAGGCGAAGGAGACGGCGAGGCGACCGGAGAACGAATGTCCGGCCACGATGGGCTTGCGCCAGCCAAGATGCGCGGACAGGGCCCGAATATCCCCCATGAGCGCATCCACGGAATAGTTTTTCGATGGGCTCCAGGAGGATTCGCCAAAGCCGCGCATGTCGAAACAGACGACTTCGCGATCTGTCGCGAGCTTTTGCGCGACATTGATCCAGTCGAAGGAATCAAAATAATTCGCGCCATGCATCAGAACCAGCGGCGTCTTTCCGGGCTTGCCGAAGCGCCGGTAAAAGATGGTGACATCGCCCGAGGCGAAGCGCTCGTCGGCATGGGCGGGCGCTGGAAGGGCGAGCGCAGCCATGCTCGCGGCGGATGTTTGCAGCAGGCTCCTGCGATCAAGCATGGATGCGTCCTTTGTGTTCAGTTTCAGATAAGAAAGGCCGGATGAGCGACGCTTGAAAGTTGGCGATCACCGGGCGTCCCCCTGGTTCGTTGGGCTTGTTTTCATGAGCCGCAAGCTCATCATCGCGCCATGCGCGCGCAGTGTCAGCGGATTGCTTTCTGGTAATAGGACAGATCCACATATTTCATGGGATCATCGAGCTGCTTCTTGCCGTCGCCCAGCTTGTTGCGCAGGTCCAGCAACATCTTGACGCCCTCCATATTGATGGCCGCGCGCTTGTTCAGGCCGCCTTTGCCCGACACAAGGCTGGCGTAGAGCGTTTCGGCGTCCTCCGCCGAGAGCGTCTTGATGCGGTCCTTCAGGACCGCGATCGCCGCAGCCTTGTCGGAGAACACAAGGTCGGTGGCCCCGATCAGCGCGCGGACGAAGGAGACGACCTCCGTTTCATGATCTTTCGCCCATGAGCGGCGCACCACGAAGGCGCTGCCCTGATAGGCGCCGATGAGTTCGGTGGCGTCCGCCAGAATGTTGAAGCCGAGCTTCTTCGCTTCGAGATCATCTGGCGAGGACAATGCCGCCGCGGCCGCCTTCCCCTCGCGCATGGCGGCGAGGCGGCTTGGCCCGCTGCCGACGGCGAGCGCGGTGAAATCCTTGTCGAGCGTCAGGCCGTTCATTTGCAGGATGCGCAGCAGAACAAGCCCATAGCCGCTGTTCAGCGCATCGCTGGCGACGACCTTGCCCTTGATGTCGGCGAGCGTCTTCACCTCGGGGCGCGTGACGATCTTGTTCATGCCGGAGTGGACGCCCGCTATGCCCACGAGATCATAGCCGGGGCTGTTCACGTCGCCGACGCCCTCCGCATTGGCGACCGTGTTGTCGAAGGCCATGGAGGCGAATTGATATTTGCCGGCCATCATGCCCTCGATGACGGCGGTCGAGCCGCGCGTCACCTCCTGGGTGACCTTCAGCCCTTCGCGGGCGAAGAAGCCGCGCTCCAGCGCCATCCAGACCGGCAGGTTGGTGGCGCCGGCGAAGGTGACGATGGTGATGCTGGTCTCAGCCTTCGCCGCGCCATTGAGCGTGAAGGCGAGGACAAGGGCGGCGAGCGAGCGCAGTGCGGGCTTCATGGTGTGTCTCCTCCGTCGGTTTTGTTATGTTTTCAGTCCGCAGCCGAACCCTCCCAGGGCTGGCCGGTGATGTCGAAGACCACGCCATCGGGGCCTTTGAACTTGTATTCGGCATGGGCGCCGGTGGGGATGTGATATTCGACGGGCTCCGCCCCGGCGGCGGTCAGCTTGTCCATCCAGGCCTCGACATCGTCGACCACCACGCCGAAATGGTGGATGCCCAGATAGTCCATGCCCTTGCCAAGCTGGTCGTCGTTGAATTTGAGGATGGCGATGTTCAGCGCGCCATCGGTCAGGAACACGCCCGACGGGCGCGGCGCCTCGTCGGGTTTGGCGGGATCGAGGCCGAAGCGGCGCAACTCCCTGAAGCCGAACATGCTCTTGTAGAATTCGGCGGCCTTGCCCGGATGGTCGCTGGCGAGGGCGATATGGCGGATCTTCAACATGGCGTTTCCCCGGAGCCTTTCACATTCGAAGGGATGTTGGACCTTTTCCGCTCGGCGTGGAAGTCCCGGGTGACGCGGGCGTGGAAATATCGCAAAATGCTTGAAATGGACGCCTGATTGGCCGATAGGCTGCGAGCCGAGGCGCTCTGCTCGCCGGTCAACGCCCTGGAGGAAACATGAGACTCTTCGAATGCGCCTGCTGCGCCCCCGCCGGCTTCCTCAGCTCTCCCGCCGATGGCGGCGGCGCCTCCCATGCGCCCCTGAAATCCGCCGGCCCGGTCGCCCGCGATGTGCTGGAGGAATTGGCCAGCGCGAGCCGCATTCTCGCCGACCAGGGCGTCTTCGACGCCTTCGGCCACCTGTCCATGCGCCACCCCGCCTCGCCGGACCGCTTCCTGATGTCGCGCTCGCAGGCGCCCGCGCTCGTCACCGCCGATGACATCATGGAGTTCGATCTCGACGCCGAGGCCGTGGATCCCCAGGGCCGCAGCGGCTTCTTCGAGCGGTTCATTCACGGCGAGATCTACAAGGCGCGCCCGGACGTGATGTCGGTCGTTCACAGCCATTCGCCTTCCGTGATCCCCTTCAGCCTCGTCCCCAACAAGATGCAGGCCATGTATCACAACGCCGCCTTCATCGCCGAGGGCGTGCCGGTGTTCGACATCCGCGAGAAGTTTGGCGCGACCGACATGCTCGTCGGCAATCACGAGAAGGGCCGCGAACTCGCCCGCGTCCTCGGCCACAAGCCGGTCTGCCTCATGCGCGCCCATGGCTCCGTGGCGGTCGGCCCGAGCCTGAAGCATGCGGTGTTCCGCGCCGTCTATACGGAAGTCAACGCCAAGCTCCAGATCCAGGCGACCATCATCGCAGGCGGCGCGCCGCTCGCCTCGCTGGATGCGGACGAGGGCCGTCTTGCGGACGCCGTGAACCTTGGCGTCGTCGGGCGCCCCTGGGATCTGTGGAAGATGCGGATCGGGTGATCTACGGGCGGCCTCTCGCAGAGGGGCCGCAACCTCTCAGCATGGAGAAACACAGTGTCGGACAGGCTCCCTGAAGCCGAAGCGCGCCAGCAACTCGTCGATGCGATCCGCATGCTCGAGCGCGCCAATGTGGTCGATTACAACGGGCATTTCAGCGCGCGCGTCGGCGAGGACCGGGTGCTCATCAATTCCGGCCCCTCGGTGCGCGGCGCCCTGGCGGCCAGCGACATCATCGCCATCGACATGGACGGCAAGCCGCTCGACGGCAATGTGCCGCCGCCCCTCGAATTTCATCTGCATACGGAGATCTATCGGGCGCGGCCTGATGTGAACGCCGTGGTTCACACCCATCCGCGCTGGTCCACCTATCTGTCGATGACCGGCACGCCCTACAAGCCCGTCTTCGCGCAGGGCGTGCTGCTGGGCGACATTCCGCTGTTCGACTCGCCCAACTCCATCAACACCAAGCCCATGGGCGAGCAGCTCGCGAAAACGCTTGGCGCGCAGCCTTCGGTTCTTTTGAAGTCCCATGGCGTGACAGTGGTGGGCTCGGACATCATCGAGGCCTTCACGCTGGCGATCTATCTCGAGGAAAATTCCGAGCGCCAGTATATGGCGATGCAGATCGGCGACCCCTATGTCTTCACCGCCGAAGAGCAGGAGCTTTGCCGCCAGAAGCTTTGGACCCGCAGCCTCTTCAAGAAGACCTGGGACCACTATCGCTCGAAGCTGTGAAAAAGGGCGCGCCCCGCGTGAGGCGCGCCCGGTTCATCAGGGCACCGGCAGGATGCAGACGTCCGGCCCATCGTCGAGCTGCATGTCCATGACGCAGAGCATGGCGGCGGTGCTGGCGTAGTTGCCCATCAAGGCCACCAGATTGAGCAGCCCCTCGCGGCCGAAGATCTTCAGCGCGCGCGCGAAGGTTTCGGACGAGACCTTGCGCTTGCCGAAGGTCTCCCGGCCCAGCGTGACGATGACGTCGTCAACCTCATCAAGGCCCTTCGTGTCCTTGCGATATTTGATGATGTCGATGATCTCCTGGGAAACCCCGCATTTCAGCGCCTCGGGCTCATGGGCCGCCCATTCGAAGCGGCTGTCGCATTCGCGCGCGGTGATGAGGATCGCGATTTCGCGCAGGCGCGGCGAGATGCCCGATTCGAAGCGCAGGAATTTGCCGACCGGGCGGGTGATCTGCGACAGCTTGGGGCTATGGAGGCTGATGCCGCCGGGGCCGATCAGGCCGCGAATGGTCTGGCCCTTGGGGTCCGCGACATAATCGAAGACCTTCTTGCCTTCGTCGTCGAAGTCTTCGCGCTTTGGCAGCGGCAGGCGGCAGCGGGACGCTGGGTCAATATCGGGCGGCAGCATGTTTCTCTCCCTGAATTTTTGCTGTGGCGTGAAAATAACTGAATAAGACGCCAGCGCCAACTCGCCGGTTAAGAAAACCTACAAGGTGTTCTTTGGCGACATCGATCAGCTCGAGGGACGCCTGCTGCCGGACTTCGACGTGGTGACGCTGTTCCATCTGTGCGAATTGCGCACCGAGCAGAGCGATCAATACGGCGCCATGACGGATCGGCAGCTGCTTGATCTTCTCACCGCCAAGACCCGGCCGGGCGGCTGTCTCCTCTTCTATACGAAGAGCTTCGCCTTCGATGCGGCCGAGAAGATCCTGCAGGGCTGGGAGCCGGAAGGGTCGGTGGAGAAAGTCGGCCTTTACGAGCTGGTGCTGGTCTACCGCAAGAAGGCCGCCTGACACCTTATCGAGGCCGCGGTCGGATCAGATCGTGGCCTCGATCAAGGCCCGCAACTCGCTGGTGACCTCGACCTCCCTGTCGAACCATGCGCGCCATGCGGGCCGCCCCTGATGGAGGAGCATGCCAAGCCCGTTGACGGTTCGGTTGCCGCGCTCGCGCGCCATCTTCAGCAGCGGCGTTTCGCCGGGAATGTAGATGATGTCGCAGACCTCGGCGGTGCGGGGCAGGGCGTCGAGCGCAAGATCGAGCGGCGGGTTGCCGACCATGCCCTGGCTCGTCGTGTTGACCAGCAAAGCAGCCCCTTCAAGGGCGTGATGGCGCGCGCTCCAGTCGAGGACCGCGACGGGACCGCCGAGCGCCTGCGCCAGCGAATCGGCCCGCGCGTGGGTGCGGTTGATGAGGCGGATCTCGCGCGCGCCCTCATGGATCAGCGCATCCACGACCGCGCGCGAGGCGCCGCCTGCGCCGATCACCACGGCCGGGCCCGCGTCCGCCCGCCAGCCGGGGAAAGCCTCGCGCAGATTCTCGACGAAGCCATACCAGTCATTGTTCGTGCCGGTCAGCGAGCCGTCGGCGTTGACGGTGACGCAGGATATGGCGCCGATGCGCCGCGCCCGATCATCGGCATGATCGACGATGCGCAGCGCTTGCTCCTTGTGGGGAATGGTCAGGTTGCAGCCCGCGAAGCCCAGAGCGGGGAGGGCGCGCAGGGCCCTTTCGAGCCCCTCGGGCTTGATCGCCAGCGGCACATAGGTTCCGGCGAGCCCGTAGCGCTCGAACCAGTAGTTATGCAGCCGGGGCGAGCGCGAATGCATCACGGGCCAGCCCATCACGCCAGCAAGCAGGAAACGGTCGGGATGGCTCATGGCTTGGCTCCGGTGGGCGGCTCCGAAGAGGTGGGAGCGGCTTCCTAACCGGCCAGAGCCCATGCGGCAAGGCCGGGCCTGTTTTCGCAGAGGCGCCGCAAGGCGTGATTTCTTGCGGCTGTGTCCGCGCGGCGCTGTTAAAGCGTAAACAGAGACCTTAGGTTCGGGCAGATGAACCGGATGATGCGATCCAGGCCCGAGGCTCCGATCCTGAAAGCGCTGCTGGCGGCGGCTCTTGTGCTGCTCTGCGCCTTGGCGCGCCCGGCCTCAGCCGCAGATATGCAGTTTCGCCTGATCCCCTTCGGCGATCCCGCCCAGTGCGGCGATGCGTGCATGCAGGTCATAGGCGCCGAGGGTGAGATCAAGCCTGACACGCCCAGGAAGTTCCTGAAATTTGTGGCTGACAACATTGATGACCCCCGGGTGCGCAGCATCGTCTTCCTTCATTCGCCCGGCGGGGGCGTGGAGGCGGCCATGCGGCTCGGCCGCGCCTTTCGCAAGACGGGGGTGCTGGCGGTCGTGGCGCGGATCGCGCCAGCGGAGCCCGGTCAAGGCCCTGCGGTCAATCTGCCGGGCGCGCGGTGCTTTTCCGCCTGCGTCTATGCTTTCATCGGCGCGAAGAAGCGGGTTGTGCCGCCCTCCAGCCTCCTGGGGATCCATCGCATGTTCTTTTATGACGATGCGGACGCGGCGGCTGGTGGTCGGTCCGGGGGCAAGCGCACCTATGGGACGCCGCAATTCGTGGAGCGGCTGGCCGCCTACGCCCATTCCATGGGCGTCAGCAAGGAGCTGATCTACAAGGCCGAGAAGATCGACCCGGACCATGTCCATATCGTCACGCCCAAGGAGCTGCGCCGCTGGCGGCTCGGCGACGAGAGCTACTGACGATGGGATGGGCGCAAAAAAGCCCCCCTGCTTGCGGCAGGGAGGCCCAGGATGGCGAAGCCGTGAGGCTCAGCCTTCCGTCACTCAGGCGGCGCGAAGATTCGCAGCGGAGGACTTGCCGGTGCGCTTGTCGGCGACGAGCTCGTAGGCGATCTTCTGGCCTTCGTTGAGCCCGTTCATGCCAGCGCGCTCAACGGCGCTGATATGGACGAAAACATCCTTGGAGCCATCATCGGGCTGGATGAATCCGTAACCCTTCGTTGCATTAAACCACTTCACGGTTCCCGTAGCCATGGGAGACCCTTTCTTCGCACGTTTAGAGGAGCCGAACAGCGATCAGCTGGTCGACTATCGATCCGCTTTGGATGAGGGAAAAGCTTGCGCGCAGCTTTGAATCGCTGCGCCGGCCTAGCCATCGGCCGAGGTTTCGACAAGCGCAACATAGTCTTCCGGGCCGAAGAAAGCAATAGTCGTGACGAAAGCTTTCTACACGTCATCGTGACAAGGGTGTCGTGGCCTCAAACCTGAGTTATGGGCAGGAAAAACAGCGGCGCCTCGCCGCGAGGGACGAGGACCACATAACGCGCAAATCTGAAAGGAAATGGCGAGAGAGACGGGACTTGAACCCGCGGCCTCCGGCGTGACAGGCCGGCGCTCTAACCAACTGAGCTACTCCCCCGCGTTGCTCGGCGCAGCTGGCTGCGTCGACGCGAGAACTGCGGATTAAGGCAGGGGCTCGAGCTAGTCAAGCGCAATCCTGCGATCTTTTCCCCGTCTGTGAATTGCAGAGTGAATTTATCCTTTCCCGGCGCCAGCGCGCCCTTGGCAATGGGCCGGGCTCGCCTGTAGGAATGGGCTCGATCCCAGCGAGGCCGATAGTGGAAGAGCTCTCCCCCCAGCGCGACGGCGCGCGTCACGTCAGCCTTTCGGACCTGTGCACGGGCTTTCTCATGATCGGCCTGCTTGGTTTCGGCGGCCTCGGCGCTTCGGCCCATTACATCATCGTGGAACGCCGCCGCTGGCTGACGCCCAAGGAGTTCGTCGAGCTTTTCGCGATCTGCGCGATTCTGCCGGGCGGCAATTTCATGAACGCCACCATTATGCTCGGCGCCAAGCATCACGGGGTCATGGGCTCGGTGCTCGCCATGAGCTCCCTGCTGTTCATGCCCCTGCTGATTCTCATCGCCGTGGTGGTCACCTATGACCATTTCTCCTATCTGCCGGACGTCCGCGCGGCGATCGGCGGGGCGGCCTCGGCGGCTGCGGGTCTGATCGTCGCCACCGCCACCAAGCTCGGCCGGGGCGTGGTCTGGAAGGCGGCGCCCATCTTTTTCGCTGTCGCGACCTTCGTGGCGATCAGCTATTTCCGTGCGCCCCTGTGGCTTGTGGTCGCGCTCATGGCGCCGCCTTCGGTGCTGGCGGCCCTCTGGCAGGGGAGGCGCCCGTGAAGGACGACGTCATCTGGGGCCTTTTCGTCGCTTTTGCGACCGCAGCCCTGTTCTCCATCGGCGGCGGCAGCGCCCTGATCCCCGAGTTCCACCGCCAGCTCGTGGAGGTGAACGCCTATATGACGAGCTCGGAATTCGCCAAATCCGTGGCGCTGGCTCAGATCGCCCCCGGCCCGAACATGCTGCTGGTGAGCCTGATGGGCTGGCAGGTGGCGGGTCTGCCGGGCCTGATGGTGTCGACCTTCGCCATCGTCGTTCCGCCCAGCCTCATCGCCTATTCGACCTGGCGGGCCATGGAGCGGCTGAAGGACGCAGCCTGGCTCAATGCGGTCAAGATCGGCCTTGCCCCGCTGGTGGTGGGATTGATGCTTGCGTCCGGCACGATCACGGCGCGGGCGGCCAATCATGACATTATTGGTTACGTTCTGACGCTCGGGGCAGCCATATTCATGCATTTTTCAAAACGAAACCCGCTTTGGCTCATCGCAACCGGCGCAATCGTGGGGCTGGTCGCTCACCGGCTGGGCTTCGCGACCGTCTCCTGAGCCTTGGGGCATGCGCTCCTGAGGGGCCCGCAGGGGGGGATCCAGCATTCATCATGCCGTGAAAAGGCGCCCCTGCGGCGAACGTCCATCTTGCGCCGCTATGTGCGCTGCGGTAGTGCTCGGCCCGTCTTTCGGGGCGGCGGTCATCGGCGTCGCATTGCGACCTCGTCGCAGCCGGCCCGGGGCGCCGTCCGCTCTCCTCGAGCCATCGGATTCATAGATGCCGTCATATCTGGAAGAGTACCTGCCCCTCGTCATCTTCATGGGCGTCGCCGGCTTTCTGTCCGCCGCCCTGCTGGTCGCGCCCTTCCTGCTCGCCTTCAAGGCGCCCGACGGGGAGAAGCTGTCGGCCTACGAATGCGGCTTCAACGCCTTCGATGACGCCCGCATGAAGTTCGACGTGCGCTTCTATCTGGTCTCGCTGCTCTTCATCATCTTCGATCTCGAGGTCGCCTTCCTGTTTCCCTGGGCGGTGGTGTTCAAGGAGGTCGGGCTCTTCGGCTTCTGGTCGATGATGGTCTTCCTCACAGTGCTGACGATCGGTTTCATCTACGAATGGCGCAAGGGAGCCCTCGAATGGGATTGAGCCCGACCATGATCGCCCAGCCGCCGCGCGGCCTCATCGATCCGAACACGGGCAAACCCGTGGGCGCCAACGACCCCTTTTTCGTCGGCCTCAACGATCAGCTCTCCGACAAGGGCTTCATCGTCACCTCCGCCGAGGATCTCATCAACTGGGCCCGCACCGGCTCGCTGATGTGGATGACCTTCGGCCTCGCCTGCTGCGCGGTCGAGATGATGCAGATGTCGATGCCGCGCTACGACGCGGAGCGCTTCGGCTTTGCGCCGCGCGCCTCGCCGCGCCAGTCGGACGTGATGATCGTCGCGGGCACGCTCACCAACAAGATGGCGCCGGCCCTGCGCAAGGTCTATGACCAGATGCCGGAGCCGCGCTACGTCATCTCCATGGGCTCTTGCGCCAATGGCGGCGGCTACTACCACTATTCCTATTCCGTCGTGCGTGGCTGCGACCGCATCGTGCCGGTCGACATCTATGTGCCGGGCTGTCCGCCCTCCGCCGAGGCTCTGCTGTATGGGGTTCTGCTCCTTCAGAAGAAAATCCGGCGTCTGGGCACGATCGAGCGCTAATCTGTCCGTCGGTCGTGGCCGACGGACCCACACTGGCTGGTGACATGGACGACGCACTCAAGACCGAAGCTGGTCCGGGCGAGGCTCTCGCCACCCTCGGCGCGGCCATAGCCGCCGCCCTTCCGGGCGCGGTGACGCGGACCTATGTGGAATATGGTGAACTCAACGTGGTGGCTGAGGCCTCCGGGATCATCGCGACTTTGACCTATCTACGTGATGACCCCGCCTGCCGGTTCATCTGCTTCATAGATATTACTGCGACGGATTATCCGGCGCGGGCGAAGCGTTTCGACGTCGTCTATCACCTGCTTTCCCCCAGCCATAACCAGCGCGTGCGCGTCAAGGCGGCTGTGGGCGAGGGGGAGGCCATCGCCTCCGCCTGCGCGGTTTTCCCCGCCGCCGACTGGTTCGAGCGCGAGACCTACGACATGTTCGGCGTGCTCTTCTTGGGCCATCCGGACCTGCGGCGGATCCTGACGGACTATGGCTTCGAAGGGCATCCTTTGCGCAAGGACTTCCCGATGACGGGTTTCGTCGAGGTTCGCTACGACGACATCGAGAAGCGCGTGGTCTATGAGCCCGTGCGCCTCAACCAGGAATTCCGACAGTTTGATTTCCTCTCGCCGTGGGAGGGCGCCATTCCGCAGGCGCTGCCCGGCGATGAGAAGGCGAGTTGAGGCGCAGCCCCATGACCGAGCAAGCCGCCGTCCGTAACTTCTCGATCAACTTCGGCCCGCAGCATCCTGCGGCGCACGGGGTGCTGCGCCTCGTGCTGGAGCTCGATGGCGAGGTGGTCGAGCGTGTCGATCCGCATATCGGCCTGCTGCATCGCGGCACCGAGAAGCTGATGGAGGCGCGCACCTATCAGCAGAACGTGCCCTATTTCGACCGGCTCGACTATTGCGCGCCGATGAATCAGGAGCACGCATTCTGCCTTGGCATTGAAAAGCTGCTGGGCATGGATGTGCCCAAGCGCGGCCAGTTGATCCGCGTGCTTTATTCCGAGATCGGCCGCATTCTATCCCATCTCCTCAACGTGACCACGCAGGCCATGGACGTCGGCGCCCTGACCCCGCCGCTCTGGGGCTTCGAGGAGCGCGAGAAGCTCATGGTCTTCTATGAGCGCGCTTGCGGCGCCCGCATGCACGCCAACTATTTCCGCCCCGGCGGCGTGCATCAGGATCTCCCGGAAAAGCTGGTGGCCGACATCGGCGCCTGGTGCGATCCCTTCCTGAAAGTCTGCGACGATCTGGAAGACCTTTTCATCGAAAACCGCATCTTCAAACAGCGCAATGTCGACATCGGCGTCGTGACGCTGGAGCAATGCTGGGCGCTGGGCTTCTCCGGGCCTGTCCTGCGCGGCTCTGGCGCGGCCTGGGATCTGCGCCGGGCTCAGCCCTATGAATGCTATGAGGAGCTCGACTTCGACATTCCCGTCGGCAAGCACGGCGATTGCTACGCCCGTCAGGTCGTGCGCATGGAGGAGATGCGCCAGTCCGTGCGCATCATGAAGCAATGCGTCGAGCGCCTGATGTCGAGCGAGCGCGTGGGCGCTGTCGCCTCCACGCAGGGCAAGGTCGTGCCGCCCAGCCGCGCTGAGATGAAGCGGTCGATGGAGGCGCTGATCCATCACTTCAAGCTCTATACCGAAGGCTTCAAGACGCCGGCTGGCGAGGTCTATGCGGCGGTCGAGGCGCCCAAGGGCGAGTTTGGCGTCTATCTCGTCTCCGACGGCACGGACAAGCCCTATCGCTGCAAGATCCGCGCGCCGGGCTTCGCTCATCTTCAGGCCATGGATTTCCTGTGCCGCAAGCATATGCTCGCGGACGTCTCCGCCATCCTCGGCTCCATCGACATCGTCTTCGGCGAGGTTGATCGATGAACCCTGCGGCCCGCCTGCGTCAATTGATCGTCTTTCTGGTGATGACGGCCGTCTTCATGGTCGTCAGCCGGATTTTTTTCGATCTGCTCGCCGGCAGGCCCATGTTCTGGACCTCTGAGGAGGGCGTGGAATTGCTGCTCTGGCATTCGCTTGTGGGCGGCCCCTTCATTCTTTTCGCGCTGCTGGTCGCCGCCCAGCGCGCCGGTTCCGGGAATACGCCTCAATGACGGTACGCAGACTCGCCGAAGAGCAACCCGCGAGCTTCGACTTCACGCCCGAAAATCGGGCCTGGTGCGATGCGCAGATCGCCAAATATCCGCAGGGCCGTCAGGCCTCCGCGGTGATTTCGCTTCTGTGGCGGGCGCAGGCCCAGCATGATTACTGGCTGCCCCGTCCCGCGATCGAGAAGGTCGCAGAGATGCTGGACATGCCCTATATCCGGGTGCTTGAGATCGCCACCTTCTATTCGATGTTCAATCTCGCGCCGGTCGGCCAGCATTTCATCCAGCTCTGCGGCACGACCCCCTGCATGCTGCGCGGCGCCGAAGACATCAAGAAAGTCTGCGAGGAGAAGATTGGTCCGCAGCGCGAGGTGCGCGCCGACGGCAAGTTCTCGTGGCTGGAGGTCGAGTGTCTCGGCGCCTGCTGCAATGCGCCGATGGTGCAGATCAATGACGACTATTACGAGGATCTGACGCCCGAGAATTTCGCCAGATTGCTCGATGACATGGCTGCGGGCCGCCCCGTTCGCAAGGGCTCGCAGACCGGCCGCGCCAACTCCGAGCCCGCTGGCGGGCTGACCACGCTGACGAGCCTTTACGGCGTCGACGGCGTGAGCGGTCCCGGCTCCCTCGCCGCGAAGAATCAGGACTGAGGCCACCATGCTGCAGGACAAGGACAGGATCTTCACGAACCTCTACGGCTACGGTGACCGCGGCCTGAAAGGCGCGATGGCGCGCGGCGCGTGGGATGGCACAAAGGGCCTGCTCGAAAAGGGCAAGGACTGGATCATCTCGGAGATGAAGGCCTCGGGGCTGCGCGGCCGCGGCGGCGCGGGCTTCCCCACGGGCCTCAAATGGTCCTTCATGCCCAAGCCCGATCCGGCTCGCCCGTCCTATCTCGTGGTCAACGCCGACGAGTCCGAGCCTGGCACCTGCAAGGACCGCGAGATCATGCGCAATGATCCGCATCTTCTGGTCGAGGGCTGTCTGATCGCCTCCTTCGCCATGGGCGCCCATGCCTGCTACATCTACATGCGCGGCGAATATATCGCCGAGCGCGAGGCCCTGCAGGCGGCGGTGGATGAGGCCTATGCGGCGCGGTTGATCGGCAAGGACAACATCAACGGCTGGCCTTTCGACCTCTATGTGCATCATGGCGCCGGCGCCTATATCTGCGGCGAGGAGACGGCGCTGCTCGAAAGCCTCGAAGGCAAGAAGGGCATGCCCCGCATGAAGCCCCCGTTCCCCGCGAACATGGGTCTTTATGGCTGTCCGACCACGGTCAACAATGTGGAATCCATCGCGGTGGCGCCGACCATCCTGCGTCGCGGCGCGGCCTGGTTCTCAAGCTTTGGCGCGCCGAACAATGTCGGCACCAAGCTCTTCTGCATTTCGGGCCATGTGAACAAGCCCTGCAATGTGGAGGAGGCCATGTCGATCCCCTTCCGCGAGCTGATCGACCGCCATTGCGGCGGCGTGCGCGGCGGCTGGGACAATCTGCTGGCGGTCATTCCCGGCGGCTCGTCGGTGCGCTGCGTGCCCGCCGAGCAGATCATCGACTGCCCCATGGATTTCGACAGCCTGTCGAAGCTGCGGTCGGGCCTTGGCACCGCGGCGGTGATCGTCATGGACAAGTCCACTGACATCGTGCGCGCCATCGCGCGCCTGTCCTATTTCTACAAGCATGAGAGCTGCGGCCAGTGCACGCCCTGCCGCGAGGGCACGGGCTGGATGTACCGGGTGCTGTCGCGCATGGCCGAGGGGCGCGCCCAGAAGCGGGAGATCGACATGCTGCTCGATGTGTCCAAGCAGATCGAGGGCCACACGATCTGCGCGCTCGGCGATGCGGCGGCCTGGCCGGTGCAGGGCCTGATCACCCACTTCCGCGGCGAGATCGAGAAGCGCATCGATCAATATGCCGCAAACCCCCATAGCGATCCCATTCGCGTGGCGGCGGAGTAAGGCGAAATGACCAAGATCATCGTCGACGGAACAGAACTCGACGTCCCGCCGGAGTTCACCTTGCTGCAGGCCTGCGAGGAAGCGGGCGCCGAGATCCCGCGCTTTTGCTACCATGAGCGCCTGTCGATCGCGGGCAACTGCCGCATGTGCCTCGTCGAGGTGAAGCCCGGCCCGCCCAAGCCCGCCGCCTCCTGCGCCATGGCCGTGCGCGATCTGCGCCCCGGCCCCAACGGCGAGCCGCCGGAAGTCTTCACCAAATCTCCCATGGTGAAGAAGGCGCGCGAAGGCGTGATGGAGTTCCTGCTCATCAACCATCCCCTGGATTGCCCGATCTGCGATCAGGGCGGCGAATGCGACCTGCAGGATCAGGCCATGGCCTTCGGCGGCGACAGTTCGCGTTTCGCCGAGAACAAGCGCGCGGTCGAAGACAAATATATCGGTCCGCTCGTCAAGACCTCCATGAACCGCTGCATCCATTGCACGCGTTGCGTCCGCTTCACGGCGGAGGTCGCGGGCACGGGCGACATGGGCTCCATCGGCCGCGGCGAGGATATGGAGATCACCACCTATCTCGAAACCGCCATGTCCAGCGAACTGCAGGGCAATGTGACGGATCTGTGCCCGGTCGGCGCGCTGCTGCCCAAGCCCCAGAGCTTCCGCGCGCGCCCGTGGGAATTGCAGAAGACGCAGTCCATCGACGTGATGGACGCGCTCGGCTCGGCCATCCGCATCGACTCGCGCGGCCGCGAGGTGATGCGCATCCTGCCGCGCGTCAACGAGCTCGTGAACGAGGAGTGGATCTCCGACAAGACCCGTCAGGTCGTGGATGGGCTCAAGACCCAGCGCCTTGACCAGCCCTTCGTGCGTGAAGGCGGCAAGCTGCGCCCCGCGAGCTGGCTTGAGGCCTTCGCCGCCGTCGCCGACAAGATCAAGGGCGCGCGCGTGGGCGCCATCGCGGGCGATCTCGCCAGCGTCGAGGAGATGTTCGCGCTGAAGATGCTGGTTGAGTCCTTCGGTTCGAAGAACCTCGATTGCCGTCAGGACGGCGTGAAGCTCGACCCGAAATATGGCCGCGCCAGCTATATCTTCAACCCCGGCGTGGTGGGCGTCGAAGAGGCGGACGCCGTGCTCATCATCGGCTCCAACCCGCGTCGCGAGAGCCCCGTGCTCAACGCCCGCATCCGCAAGCGCTGGTCGCGCACCGGCATGCCCATCGGCGTGATCGGCGAGCGGGTCGACCTCACCTATCCCGCGCAGCATCTGGGCGCTGGTCCCGATACGCTGGCCTCGCTGGCGGGCGCGCCTTTCGGCGACATCCTCGCCAAGGCCGAGCGTCCGCTCGTCATCGTGGGGCAGGGCGCTCTGGCGCGCGAGGATGGTCTCGCGGTTCTGGCGCTCGCGGCGAAACTCGCGGTCAAGGGCGATTGGAACGGCCTTGCGGTCCTGCATACGGCGGCGGCGCGTGTCGGGGGCCTCGACATCGGCTTCACGCCGGGCGAGGGCGGGCTTGATGCGCAGGCCATGGCTTCGGGCGGCGTCGACGTGCTGTTCAATCTTGGCGCTGACGAGATCGAGATCGGGGCGGGCCCCTTTGTCGTCTATATCGGCAGCCACGGCGATCGCGGCGCGCACCGCGCCGACGTCATCCTGCCGGGCGCAGCCTATACCGAAAAATCCGGCCTCTATGTGAACACCGAGGGGCGTGTGCAGATGAGCGACCGCGCCAACTTCCCGCCGGGCGACGCCCGCGAGGATTGGGCGATCCTGCGCGCTCTGTCCGATGTGCTGGGCCATCGTTTGCCCTTCGACTCGCTTGGCGCCCTTCGCGCGAAGCTCGTCGCGGCCCATCCGCATATGTACCATGTGGACGAGATTGCGGCTGGCGATGCGGCCACGCTCGCGACGCTGCCGCAAGGCGCCGTCAGCAAGGCAGGCTTTGTCTGCGCCGTGCAGGATTTCTATCTGACCAACCCCATCGCCCGCGCCTCGGCCGTCATGGCCGAATGCTCCGCGCTGGCGAAGGGCCGTTTGCAGCAGGCGGCGGAGTAAAGCGCGATGACCGACGGTTGGTTGCTCCCTTTGTTGATCATGCTCGGCAAGAGCTTTCTGGTGATTGCCGCCCTGCTGATCTATGTCGCCTATATCCTTTACGCCGACCGCAAGATCTGGGCTTCGGTGCAGCTGCGGCGCGGGCCCAATGTGGTGGGCCCCTGGGGTCTGCTGCAATCCTTCGCGGACATGCTGAAGTTCGTGGTCAAGGAGCCCATCATCCCGGCGGGCGCGAACAAGGGCGTCTTCCTGCTGGCGCCTTTCATCACGGCCATGCTGGCGCTGAGCGCCTGGGCGGTGATCCCGGTCGCAGACGGCTGGGCGGTCGCAGACCTCAATGTCGGCGTGCTCTTCATCTTCGCCATCTCGTCGCTGGGCGTTTATGGCGTCATCATGGGCGGCTGGGCGTCGAACTCTAAATATCCCTTCCTCTCCGCGCTGCGCTCGGCCGCACAGATGGTGAGCTATGAAGTCTCGATCGGCTTCGTCATCATCACCGTGCTGCTCTGCGCAGGCTCCCTGAACCTCAACGACATCGTGATGGCGCAGGATTCCAAGTATGGCCTCTTCGGCTGGTACTGGCTGCCGCTCTTCCCGATGTTCATCATCTTCTTCATCTCGGCGCTCGCCGAGACGAACCGCCCGCCCTTCGATCTCGTCGAAGCCGAGTCCGAACTCGTCGCCGGCTTCATGGTCGAATATTCGTCTGTCCCCTACATGCTCTTCATGCTGGGGGAATATGTGGCGATCGTCACCATGTGCGCGCTGACGACGATCCTGTTCCTTGGCGGTTGGCTCTCGCCGATTCCCTTCGCGCCCTTCACCCTGGTGCCCGGCGTCATCTGGTTCATCCTCAAGGCCACGCTGGTCTTCTTCATGTTCGCCATGGTGAAGGCCTTCGTGCCGCGCTATCGCTATGACCAGCTCATGCGCCTGGGGTGGAAGGTCTTCCTGCCGATCTCGCTGTTCATGGTGGTCGCGGTCGCGGGCGTGCTGCAATTCGCCATGGCGCAGGGGTGGCGCTGATGGCCCTGTCCAACGCAGCTCTCATCGGCGCCCTCAGCGGCCTCGTTCTGGGGCTGGTGGAATATGTGATCGTGCTGCGCATGATCGGCGGGGCGGTGTCGCGCGAGGCGGCGCAGGGCGGTGAGCTCACCGGCCTGCCGCTGGTGACGTCCGGCATGCGGCGCATCCGCGTCGCGCTGCTGGGCTGCGCTTTCTTTCTTCTTCCGGCGGTGGGCTTCGCGCTTGGCTCCGCCTTCGGCAGTGATGCGGGATCCGTGCAATGAAACTCGATCAGGCTGCAAAGTCGCTCTTCCTGAAGGAGTTCATCGGAGCTTTCGCGCTCTCGATGCGCTACCTCTTCAAGCCCAAGGCGACGATCAACTACCCCCACGAGAAGAACCCGGTTTCGCCCCGCTTCCGCGGCGAACATGCGCTGCGCCGCTATCCCAACGGCGAGGAACGCTGCATCGCCTGCAAGCTTTGCGAGGCCATCTGCCCCGCGCAGGCCATCACCATCGAGGCGGGCCCCCGCCGCAACGACGGCACCCGGCGCACCACGCGCTACGACATCGACATGGTGAAATGCATCTATTGCGGCATGTGCCAGGAGGCCTGCCCGGTGGACGCCATCGTCGAGGGGCCGAACCAGGAATTCGCGGTCGAGACCCGTGAGGAGCTCTACTACGACAAGAACCGCCTGCTGGATAACGGCGCAAGGTGGGAACGCGAAATCGCGCGCAACATCGCGCTGGACGCACCCTACCGCTGACAGGCGCCCGGCGCTTTCGCGCCGCCAACGAGGATGTAACGATGAACGTGGCCACGGTCTTCTTCTACCTCTTCTCCGCCATCATGATCGCTTCGGCCTTCATGGTGATCGCGGCGAGGAATCCCGTGCATTCGGTGCTCTTTCTCATCCTGGCCTTCGTCAACGCCTCGGGCCTCTTCCTGCTGATGGGCGCCGAATTCCTCGCGATGATCCTGGTGGTCGTCTATGTCGGCGCGGTCGCGGTGTTGTTCCTTTTCGTCGTGATGATGCTCGACGTCGACTTCGCCGAGCTGAAGCAGGGCTTCCTGCAATATCTGCCCATAGGCTCGGTCATCGGCATCGTGGTGGCCATCGAGCTTCTGCTGGTCATGCTGGGCTTCACCCAGTCCGACGCCGCCATCGGCGCGGGCGCGGCGCCTATTCAGGCCAATATGTCGAACACCGAGGCGCTCGGCCTCGTGCTCTACACAAAATATGTCTACCTCTTCCAGGCCTCGGGCCTCGTGCTCCTGACCGCCATGATCGGCGCCATCGTGCTCACGCTCCGCCACAAGCCCGACGTCAAGCGTCAGGTCATCGCCGAGCAGAACGCGCGCACCCGCGCCGGCGCCATCGAAATCAAGAAAGCGCCCTCCCGGGCGGGCGTTTGAGGATCAGCCATGCAGATCGGCCTCACCCATTACCTCTCCGTCGCGGCGATCCTGTTCACGCTCGGCGTGCTCGGCATCATCCTCAACCGCAAGAACATCATCATCATCCTGATGTCGGTCGAGCTGATCCTGCTTTCGGTCAACATCAATCTGGTGACCTTCTCGACCTTCCTCGGCGACCTCACGGGACAGGTCTTCTCCCTGTTCATCCTGACGGTGGCTGCGACTGAGGCCGCCATCGGCCTCGCCATTCTCGTCACCTATTATCGCAACCGCGGCTCCATCGCGGTTGAAGACATCAACATGATGAAGGGCTGAGCGGCATGTATACCGCGATCGTCTTCCTGCCGCTTCTCGGCTTCCTCATCGTCGGCTCTCTCGGTCGGTCCATGGGGCCGCGTCAGTCCGAGATCGTCACGACGAGCCTGCTCGTCGTCTCCGCCGTTCTGTCATGGATCGCCTTCGTTCAGGTGGGCCTTGGCTCGGCGCCAGCCACGACGCCGGTGCTCGGCGCGTGGATTTCCTCGGGCGCCCTGAAGATCGACTGGGCCCTGCGCATCGACACGCTGACGGTGGTGATGCTGGTGGTGGTGACGAGCGTCTCCAGCCTCGTGCATCTCTATTCCATCGGCTACATGCACGAAGACCCCAGCCGTCCGCGCTTCTTCGCCTATCTGTCGCTCTTCACCTTCGCCATGCTCATGCTGGTGACGGCGGACAATCTTGTCCAGATGTTCTTCGGCTGGGAGGGCGTCGGCCTCGCCTCTTATCTGCTCATCGGCTTCTGGTACGAGAAGCCCTCGGCCTGCGCCGCCGCCATCAAGGCCTTCGTCGTCAACCGCGTCGGCGACTTCGGCTTCGCGCTCGGCATCTTCCTCGTCTTCGTGCTGACGGGATCGGTCGCCTTCGACACGATCTTCGCCGCCGCCCCGGGGCTTGCGGGCAAGCCGATCCATATCTTCGGCCTGAACGCAGACGCCATGACGGTCGTCTGCCTGCTGCTGTTCATGGGCGCCATGGGCAAGTCGGCGCAGTTCCTGCTGCATACCTGGCTGCCGGACGCGATGGAGGGCCCGACGCCAGTCTCCGCCCTCATTCACGCCGCCACCATGGTGACGGCTGGCGTCTTCATGGTCGCGCGCCTGTCGCCCCTGTTTGAACAGGCGCCGGCCGCGCTCACCGTGGTCACGGTGGTCGGCGCGACGACCGCCTTCTTCGCGGCGACCGTGGGCCTTGTGCAGAACGACATCAAGCGCGTCATCGCCTATTCGACCTGCTCGCAGCTCGGCTACATGTTCGTGGCTCTGGGCGTCGGAGGCTATTCGCTGGGCGTCTTTCACCTCTTCACCCATGCCTTCTTCAAGGCGCTTCTGTTCCTGGGCGCAGGCTCGGTCATCCACGCGATGCATCACGAGCAGGACATGCGCAACATGGGTGGGCTGCGGAAGGACATTCCCTTCACCTACTGGATGATGACCATCGGCACGCTCGCCCTCACGGGCTTTCCCTTGACGGCAGGCTATTTCTCGAAAGACGCCATCATCGAGGCCGCCTATGCGTCCGGGCTTCATTCAGGCGCTGGCGTCTACGCCTTCCTCCTGACCGTTATCGCTGCTGGCTTCACCTCCTTCTACTCCTGGCGCCTGGTGTTCATGACCTTCTATGGCGAGCGCCGCACGGCCCACGCAGATGATGGCCACGCCGATCACGGCCACGATCACACGCCCCATGAATCGCCTACGGTGATGCTGATCCCGCTTGGCCTTCTCGCCTGCGGCGCGCTCTTTGCGGGCCTCGCCTTCCATTCCGCCTTCATCGGCCATGGCTATGACGAGTTCTGGAAAAAGGCGATCTACAGCGGACCGGACAACCACATCATCCACGCCATGCATGAGATTCCCCATGCCGTGGGCTTTGTGCCTTTCGTGATGATGGTCGGCGGGTTCCTTGGCGCGCTCTATGTCTATGTCATCGCGCCCGGAACCGCCCAGCGCATCGCGGCGGCCAATCCGCTGCTCTACAAGTTCCTGCTGAACAAGTGGTACTTCGATGAGCTCTATCATCTGATCTTCGTGCGTCCGGCCTTCTGGCTTGGCCGCCTCTTCTGGAAGGGGGGCGATGGGCGCATCATCGACGGCCTGGGGCCTGATGGCGTTTCGGCGCGTGTCATCGATGTGACGAACCGCGTCGTGCGCCTGCAGACGGGCTATGTCTATCATTACGCCTTCGCCATGCTCATCGGCGTCGCCGCCCTGATCTCCTGGTACCTCGTGGGAGGAGTGCGCTGATGCTCGGCTTTGGTCTTCTCTCCGGCCTGATCTTCCTGCCGCTGGTCGGCGCCGCCTTCATCCTGCTGCAGCGGGGCGATGACGAGGCGGTGCGCCACAATGTGCGCTGGGCCGCGCTCATCACCACGCTGGCGACCTTCCTGCTGTCGCTTTGGGCCTGGCGCCAGTTCGATCCGTCCTCCGCCGCCTTCCAGCTTGTGGAGGAGCGGAGCTGGATCGGCGCGGGCCTCAGCTACAAACTGGGCGTTGACGGCATTTCGATGCCCTTCGTGCTCCTGACCACCTTCCTCATGCCTTTCTGCATCGGCGCGTCCTGGGTCACGATCGAGCATCGCCTCAAGGAATATATGGTCGCCTTCCTTGTGCTGGAGACGCTGATGATCGGCGTGTTCTGCGCGCTGGACCTCGTGCTCTTCTATGTCTTCTTCGAAGGCGGCCTGATCCCGATGTTCCTCATCATCGGCATCTGGGGCGGCAAGCGGCGCATCTACGCCAGCTTCAAGTTCTTCCTCTACACGCTGATCGGTTCTCTCCTCATGCTCCTGGCCATCATGGCCATGTATGGGGTCGCGGGCA
>CANGFT010000041.1 GCA_947453205.1 Beijerinckiaceae bacterium
ACGAGGCTGTGGACGGCGTGGACAGCTTTGGGCAAGAGGGCCCAAACCTGCCCACCCCGCCCACAGCGGGGCAAATGCAGAAGCAGGCAGCCCGAAAGCGGACATTTGAAGAGCTACCTAAACCGGACATCTATAGAAGCTATCGACACCTTTGGGGATGCGACCGATCGACCATGACAGGCCGCGCGGTCGGGGTTAAGTTTGGCGATAAAACAATCAGGAGGATCCCATGCCCTTCAGCACCAAAACGGGCCCGCGCATCCATTACGAGGTTCAGGGGCAGGGCCCCGCCATGGTCCTCATCCACGCCAATCCTTTCGACCGGCGGCTGTGGCTCTTTCAGGCGGCGCGCTACAGCGCCTTTTACACCGTCATCAACGTGGACCTGCGGGCCTACGGCCATTCGGACAAGGTCGAGACGCCCTTCACCCTGCAAGACCTCAAGGACGACGTGCGCGGCGTCATGGCCTGCGAGGGGATCGCCAAAGCGATCTTCATGGGGGTCAGCGTGGGCTCGGGCGTCTCCATGCTCATGGGTCTCGACCATCCCGAGATGACGCAGGCCGTGGTGCTCGTCGGCGGCTCCAGCGATGGACCGCGCGATGTGGAGAGCATCGTGGCGAAGGTGCGGCAGGAGCGTTTGGGCGAGGACATCATGGGCCTCATGCGCAGCTACACCGCGCCCAGCTTCGCCGATGGGCGCACGGGGGGCTGGCTGCTGCGCCAGTTCATCGACCGGGCGCAGGATCAGTCCGCCGCCGCCATCGCGCAGGTGTTCCGGGCCCGCGCGAGTTGGGACATGACCGACCGCCTCGCCTCCCTCAGCGTCCCCACCCTCGTCGTCAATGGCGAGTTCGACCTGTCGCTGGAGCGGGGGAGGCGCACCGCGGCGATGGTTCCCGGCGCCCGCCACGCCCTGCTGCCGGGCACGGGCCACGCCTGCGTGATCGAGGATCCCGAGGGCTTCGACGCCGCAGTGGTTCCGTTCCTGCGTGACCTTGGCCTGTGGCGCGGACCCTGAACCTTGCCGCTTGGCGCGTGAAGCCCTAAAAGGCGGGGCCTTGAGGTGGGCCGGCTCTCCGGCGCGCGGGCGGATCCGCCATGACCCTGACCGAACTTCTCGCCCGCGTAGGCGTCTCCGCCCATCCGCCCAAGCGCGGCGTCGCGGTCGTGCTTGCGCTGCTGGCCCTCGCCCTGTTCCTGCCGGGCTTCGTCTCGCTCCAGCCCATGGACCGGGACGAGCCGCGTTTCGCGCAGGCGACGAAGCAGATGCTCGAGACCGGGGATTTCGTCGCGATCCGCTTCCAGACCGAGGCGCGCAATAAAAAGCCTGTGGGCGTCTACTGGCTGCAAGCGGGGTTCGTCGCCGGCGCCGAGGCGCTGGGCGTGCCGCAGGCGCGGGCTAAAATCTGGCTCTATCGCTTGCCCTCCCTGATCGGCGCCGTCGCCGCGGTGCTGCTGACCTGGTGGGCGGCGCTGGCGCTGGTGGGGGAGGGCGCGGCCCTGATCGCCGCCATGCTCATGGCCTCCACGATCCTGCTGGGCGTCGAGGCCCGGCTCGCCAAGACAGATGCGCTGGTCGCGGCCACGGTCGCCGCCGCCATGGGCGCGCTGGCCCGCCTCTGGATGGCGCGGGGCAAGGAGCTTCTCTCAAACGCCCGACAATGGCGGTTGGCGGCGATCTTCTGGGTGGCCCTGGGGCTCGGCCTGCTCATCAAGGGGCCGATCACGCCCATGGTCCCGGCCTTCGCCAGCCTCGCCCTCGCCATCCATGCGCGGTCTGGCGGCTGGCTGCGGGGCCTCAAGCCTCTTGCGGGCCTGCTGCTCTGCCTTCTCATGGCCGCCCCGTGGTTCGTGCTCATCATGATCGCCACCAAGGGCGCCTTCCTCGCGGACTCCCTGGGCGCGGACATGATGAGCAAGGTGGCGGGCGGGCAGGAGTCCCATGGCGCGCCCCCCGGCGCCTATCTCGGCGCTTTCTTCGTGACCGCCTGGCCCATGGCTCCGCTGACGCTTCTGGCGGTCCCCTTCATCTGGCGCACGCGGCGCGAACCGGCGACGGCCTTTCTGCTGGCCTGGCTCGTTCCAGCCTGGCTGCTCTTCGAGGCCGTGCCCACGAAGCTGCCCCACTATGTGCTGCCGCTCTTTCCCGCCATCGCCATACTGACGGCGGCGGCCATCGAGAAGCAGGCCCTCGCCCTCGACACGCGGCTGCGCCACGCCCTCTGGCTGATCCCGGGCGTCGCGGTCATTCTGCTGCTCGTCGGCTTCATCGGCACGGTGGTGCTGGGCGCGCGGGCCGGCCTCGTTTTCTACGCCATGGCGCCGGTGGTGTTCTGGCAGGCCTGGCGGGTGTCGCAGGCCATCCGGGCGCGGGCCGCGGAGGCGCTCGTGCCGGGCGGGGCGCTGCTGGCGTTGTTTTGCTATGTGATGGTCTATGGCGGCGTCATGACCGGGCCGGTCTTCCAGCCCTTCGCCCTGTCGCCGCGGCTCGCCGAGGCGCGGGCGCGGGCGCAGGCGCTGTCGGGTTGCCCTGATCTTGCGCCAGCCTCTCCAGGCTATCGCGAGCCCAGCCTCGTGTTTCTGACGCGCACGGACATTCTTTTTGATGGCCCGGAGGCCGCCGGGCGCTTCATGGGTCAGGGCGCCTGCCGCATCGCCTTCATCAGCGCCGTCGACGAACCGGCCTTTCAGGCGGGGATGGGCGATGGCGCTGCGGGCGTGCGGCTCCTTGAGCGTCTCGCGGGGATCAACCTCAATGGTGGCCGCAAGCTCGACATAGGCGTCTATCTGCGGCAGGGGGAGGGGCGATGAGCCTTCCGGCCGCCCCGATTCCGCAGGGCGCTGCGGCGCGCCTGCGTCTGGCGGCTCAGGCCTGTCGGGCCCGCTGGCGTGCGCCGCCCGTCGCTCCCGCTCCGCGCGATGAGGCCCATCGGCGGCTTGACGCCCTCGCGATCCTGCTCGCCATGGGCATCATCATCGCCGTGGCGGTGAACCTCGATGAATGGGCTGCGCGGGCGGTCGCGGGCCTTCCCGCAGGCCTGCGGTCCGCCTTCAACACCATCACCTATCTTGGCCTGTCGGGCTATATGTTCTCGCTGGCGGGCCTCGCCTTTCTTGGCGCCCTCATGGCGCGCGGCCGGGGTCGCGGGGCGCGGTTCGACCTCGCCTGCCTCTGCCTTGCCGAGCGCGCAGCCTTCATCATCGCGGTGCTGGCGGTGTCCGGCCTCGCCTCGCAGGCGCTCAAGCATCTCTTCGGCCGGGCGCGGCCCTCGCTGATCGATCTCGTCGGTCCCTTCCATTTCGACGTGCTGGCGCTGAAATCGACCTATGCGAGCATGCCCTCGGGCCATTCGGTCTCCGCCTTCGCCATGGCGGTCAGTCTTGGCTGGATCTTGCCGCGCCTGCGCTGGCCGCTGCTGATCCTCGCGGCCCTCGTCGCCGCCTCCCGCGTCATCATCTCCGCCCATTATCCCAGCGATGTCATCGCGGGCGCGGCGCTGGGCGTCGCCTGCGCCATCATGCTGCGCCGGGCCTTCGCCCTGCGCCGCCTCGCCTTTCGCTGGACGCTGGACGGCCCGCGCCTGCGCGGCGCCGGGAAAGTCTGGCCCGCCCTCGTCAAGCCCTCAGGAACATGAGTTCGCCCATGGACATAACCGAACCGCCGCGCGTCACGGTCGTGGTTCCCGCCCGCAATGAGGCTGGCAACATCGCGCCCGTCGTCGCCGAGATCGAGGCGGCGCTCTCCCCGCTCGGGCCTTTCGAGATCGTCTATGTGAACGATGGCTCGACCGACGCCACGGGCGCGGAGCTTCTCGCCCTCATGGCGACACGGCCCCATCTGCGGCAGATCCGCCATGAGCAGTCCTGCGGCCAGTCGGCGGCGGTGCGCACGGGGGTCCGGGCGGCGCGCGCGCCCGTCATCATCACCATCGACGGCGATGGGCAGAACGATCCGTCCTTCATGCCCGCCTTCCTGCGGGCGCTGGAGGCGGCGGGGCCGGGCTGCGGCCTTGTCCAGGGGCAGCGGATCGGCCGCAAGGACACGGGCTTCAAGCGCTTCCAGTCGCGCGTCGCCAACAAGGTGCGCGGCGCCATTTTGAAGGACGGCACACGCGACACGGGCTGCGGCTTCAAATGCTTCCCGCGCGAGGCCTATCTCGCCTTGCCCTATTTCGACGCCCTGCATCGCTTCATGCCCGCATTGATGCGCCGCGAGGGCTATGCGCTCGCCCATGTGGAGGTCATCGACCGGCCCCGCCATGCGGGCGTGTCGAACTATGGCTTCTTCGACCGTTTGTGGGTGGGCATCCTTGACCTCATGGGCGTGCGGTGGTTGATCCGGCGCCGCAAGCGCGTTCCCGTTTCCTTTGAGGTGTCCGGCAAATGATCGTCGATCTCTGGCATGCCCTCGGGGGCTATTTCTACGATGTCTTCGTGCAGCGGCTGGATTGGTGGGCCTATATCGGCATCATCGCGCAGGCGCTCTTCACCGGGCGTTTCGTGGTGCAATGGATCGCCAGTGAAAAGGCGGGACGCAGCGTCATCCCGTTCTCCTTCTGGCTCCTGTCCATCGGCGGGGGCCTGCTGCTGTTCATCTACGCGCTGTATCGCCGCGACCCCGTGTTCATTCTGGGGCAGGGCTTCGGCGTCCTGATCTATTTCCGCAACCTGACCTTCGTGTTGCGCGAACGGCGCCAGAACAAGGCGCTGAAAGAAGACCGGGCCGCCTGAGCGACGGCCCGGCCCTGATCCTCTTTTGACTTATTCAGCCGCAGCCTGGGTCGCCGGCTTGCCTTCGCCCACAAAGCCTTCGGGCGCCTGCCTGCGCTTCGAGCGGCCGGACAGATAGGTGTCGACCTTGTCGAGGTAGTAATAGACCACCGGGGTGATGTAGAGCGTCAGCACCTGCGACAGGCACAGTCCGCCCACGATCGCGATGCCGAGCGGCTGGCGCAGCTCCGCCCCCGCGCCAGCGCCGATGGCGATGGGCACGGCGCCCAGAATGGCGGCCAGCGTGGTCATGAAGATCGGGCGGAAACGGATGATGGCCGCCTCGCGGATCGCGGGCAGGGCGTCCACCCCCTCGTTTCTTCGCACGATGGCGAAGTCGATCATCATGATCGCGTTTTTCTTCACGATGCCCACCAGCAGGAGGATGCCGATGATCGCGATCACCGACAGATCCATGCCGAACCACGAGAGCGCGATCAGCGCGCCCAGGCCCGCCGAGGGGAGGCCGGACAGGATCGTGATCGGATGGATGTAGCTCTCATAGAGCACGCCCAGCACTATGTAGATGGTCAGAACAGCCGCCAGAATGAGCGGAACCTGCCCCTTCTGCGCATCCTGGAAGAGGGCTGCGGAGCCGGTGAAGCTGGTCGAGATCGAGGGCGGCATCTTCAGCTCCGCCTCGACCCGGCGGATCGCCTCGACCGCCTCGCCGATGGCGATGCCCGGCGCCGTGTTGAAGGACAGGGTGACGGAGGGCTGCTGCGACTGGCGATTGATCCAAAGCGGGCCGACCGAGCGGGTGACGGTCGCCACCTGCTCAAGCGGGATGATCGGCGCCGAGGAGGCGCCTGAGCCGCCGCCCGCTCCAGCCCCCGCGGCCGCTGAGCCACCACCACCAGCGCCAGCGCGAATGAAGACGCGGGTGAGGGCGGAGGGATCGTCCTGGAAGCTGTGCCCGGTCTCCAGAATCACCTGATAATCGGCGGCCTGGGTGAAGATCGTCGAGATCTGGCGGCTGCCATAGGCGTTGTAGAGGGCGATGCGGATCTGGTCGGACGTGAGGCCGAAGGCGGCCGCCTTCTCCTTGTCGATGTCGATCCGCATTTCCGGATTGGTGATCTTGAGATCGCTGGTCGTGTCGCGCAACTGCGGCAAGGCCTGCATCTTCAGCAGCATGTCCGGCGCAAGGCTGAACAGGCCGTCAATGTCGCTGGACTGGAGCGTATATTGATAGGGCGCGCGCGAGGCGCGGCCCCCGTTCAGATTGAGGTTCTGCACCGGCTGGAACACGGCGTTGATGCCGGGCACCGAGGTCGCCGTGCGGCGCAAGCGGGCGATGATGTCGGGCATCGGCGCGCGTTCGGATTTCGGCTTCAGGGCGACGAAGATGCTGCCCTGATTGGTGCCGCCCGCGCCCACCGAAGTGGTGATGTAATCAACGGCGGGATCCTGACGGATCAGCCTTGAAATCTCTTTCTGGCGCTCAGCCATGGCTGGAAAGGCGATGTCGGACGCCGCTTCCGTGGAGCCGGAGATGAAGCCGGTGTCCTCGATGGGGAAGAAGCCCTTCGGGATCCACATGAACATCCAGATCGTCAGGCCGAAGGTCAGGAAGGTGACCGCCAGCATGGTGAGGCGCCAGCGCAGCACCACATCGAGGCTCACGCGATAGGCTTCCGTGATCCCGTCGATGACGCCGTCGACCATGCGCCAGAACAGGTTCGGTTTGGCATGATGATCGACAGGCTTCAGCAGGCGGGCGCAGAGCATGGGCGTCAGCGTCAGGGACACGAAGCCCGAGACGAGAATCGCGCAGGAGATGGTCACCGCGAATTCACGGAAGACGCGCCCGACGATGCCGCCCATCAGCAGCACCGGAATGAACACCGCCACCAGCGACAGGGTGATCGAGATGATGGTGAAGCCGATCTCGCGCGAGCCCTTCAAGGCGGCGTCGAAGGGTTTCATGCCCTCTTCGACATGGCGCACGATGTTCTCGAGCATCACGATGGCGTCGTCGACCACGAAGCCCACCGCCAGCGTGATCGCCAGCAGGGAGATGTTGTTGATCGAATAACCGAAGAGATACATGAAGGCGCAGGTGCCCACGAGCGACACCGGCAGGGCGAGCGAGGGGATCATCGTCGCCGCAAAGGACTTCAGGAACAGGAAGATCACGAGCACGACGAGCAGGATGGAGATGCCCAGCGTCTCCTTCACATCGGCGACGGACTCGCGGATGGAGCGCGAACGGTCGTTCAGCACGGTCGCAGTGATCGAGGGGGGCAGTTGCGCCTCATAGATCGGCAGCTTCTCCTTTATGGAGTCCACGACCTGAACGGTGTTGGCGTCGGACTGACGGAAGATCGCCAGCGCTATCCCGCGCTCGTCGCCCCTCCATGCGGCGATCTGGTCGTTCTCGACGGCGTCGTGGATCTTGGCGATTTCGTTCAGCCGCACCGGGGCGCCATTGCGCCAGGCGACGACGATGGATTCAAAATCCTCGGCCTTGGTCAGGGAGCCCGAGGCTTTCAGCGTCAGATTCTTGTTTTCGCCGCGCAACCGGCCGACGGGGGCGCTGGAGTTGGCCGCGACGACCGCCGTGCGCACGTCGTTCAGGGTGAGGCCGCGCGCGGCGGCCGCATCAGGATCAGCTTCGATGCGGACCGCGAATTTCTGCTGGCCGAAGATCAGCACCTGCGCGACGCCGGGAATCTGCGAGATCTGCTGCGCGAAGACCTGTTCCGCGTAATCATTGGTGGTCGACAGCGGCATGGTGGGCGAGGAGAGCACCAGCGTCAGCACCGGCGCGTCGGCGGGGTTCACCTTGCGGAAACTGGGGGGAGCCGGAAGTTCGGACGGCAGGCGGCGCAGGGTCGCCGTGATCATGGACTGCACGTCGAGGGCGGCGCCGTCGATGTTGCGGTCGAGATCGAACTGCATGGTGATGTTCGAGCCGCCATTGGTCGAACGGGAGGTCATCAGGCTGATGCCGGGAATGGTGGCGAAGGCGCGCTCGAGCGGCGCGACCACGGAGGTCGCCATGGTCTCGGGATTGGCGCCCGGGAGCTGCGTGGTCACCGATATGGTCGGGAAATCCACGCGCGGCAGCGCGGAGACGGGCAGCTTCATGTAGCCGAAGACGCCGAACACGATGAACGACAGCATCAACAGCGTCGTCATCACCGGGCGGCGGATGCAAAGTTCAGGCAATGACATCAGATCGCGCCCTTCTTCTCGATTGATTCCTTGCGGATATCCACCCGCGATCCGTCGATCAGCAGCAGCGCGCCGTCGCTGACCACGGTCTCGCCGCCCATAAGCCCCTCAAGGATGATGTCGCGCCCGTCCTGGAAGCGGCCGACATTGACCTTGCGCGAGCGGGCGACGCCATTTTCGACGATGTACACGAAATTGCCGAGCTGGCCCGACTGGGTGGCGGTGCGCGGGATCGAGACCACCTCAGGATCGGTGCGCAGGGTCACGCGGACATTGCAGAGCTGGCCGGGCCAGAGAATGTCGTCAGCGTTTTCGAACATGGCGCGGACCATGATCGTGCCGGTGGCGACGTCGATGGTATTGTCGAGGACCGCGATCTTGCCGACCGCCGTGCGCTTGCCGCCCTGAGGCGTGGCGCGCACTTCGCCGCGGCCCGCCGCGATGGACTCGCGCACGTCGGCGAGGGCTGTCTGCGGGATCGAGAAGGCGACATAGATGGGCGAGGTCTGGACGATCGTGGCGATGACGCCTGTGGCTGTGTTGTCGCCGGCGCGCACGATGTTGCCGGCCTTGGCGGTGAAGGTTCCCACGCGGCCCGTGATCGGGGCGATGAGCGTGTACCAGCTCAGCTGCACCTTCTGGTTTTCGAGCAGGGCCTGATCGGCTGCGAGCGTGGCCTTGGCGGAGGCGACCTGCGTCAGGGCGTCGTCAGCCTTGGTCTGGGTGCCGGCGCCCCGGCCGAAGAGATCGTTGCTGCGCACGGCGTCGCGCTGGGCCTGCTCAAGGCTCGCCTGGTCCTTGGCGATGGTGCTTTCGGTCTGTTTGATCTGGGCCTCGATCTGCCGGGAGTCGAGCTTCACCAGCACATCGCCAGCCTTCACCTGGGCGCCGTCCTGAACAAAGATCTTCTCGATCTGCGCGTCGATGCGGGTCTTGAGGGCGACGCTCGCCACCGGCTGCACGACGCCGACCGCATCCAGACGCACCGCCATCGGGCCGCGCTGGACCGTATCGATGTTGACCGGGACGGGCGGGCGGGCGAGCACGGCGTTGCCGCGTGCGGCGGGAGCGGCTCCCTCCTTGGGCGGGGGGGCGGCGCCTCCCAGAGCGGTCCGAAGCGATGCGGTTTTTTCGGTCCAGCCGGGGAAGGCGCCTTCAATCTTCGAGGGCCAGTAAACGCCTGCGATCAGGCCGGCCGCACCGAGGGCGACAAGCGACAATCCTTTGGTCCGCATCGACATCAATCTTCCCTCTCGTCAGGCCCGCTTCGAGGCCCGTTATTGCTTCTATACCGCAACTGACGGCAGAACGCACGAGCAAGCCCTCGCCAGGAGCCTCCGCAAGGGGGCGTCTGGCCAGTTCGGCGCGTTTGTAACGGATATGGTGTACGGACGAGCGCAAAAAGCAAGCCGGAAGAGGCGGAACAGGCCCGTTTCGAGGCGATTTCCGGCCATTAACCTTGCCTTGGCGGCTGAAACGCCCGTTTTGCGGCGGCATTGACCTTCGGCGGCAGGGGCCTAGTTGAGGTTCAGGGAGGGGCGATCGCGTTGCGGCGCGCTGGCTCTGCGGGGCGTGGCGGCGGTTTGAGAGGGAGCCCCGGATGAAGATCGCACAAGTGGCGCCGCTCTATGAGGCGGTGCCGCCCCGGCTCTATGGCGGAACAGAGCGCATCGTCGCCTTTCTGAGCGACGCGCTTGTCGACTTGGGGCATGACGTGACGCTGTTCGCCAGCGCCGACGCCCTCACGAAGGCGAAGCTTGCGCCGGTCCGCGATCAGGCGATCCGGCTGGACCCCGACCCCCTCCGCAGCGATCTTGCCGCCCATCTCGTGCAGATGAGCGAGGTGCGGCGGCGCGTCGGCCAGTTCGACGTGATCCATTTCCATGTGGATCTCCTGCATTTCCCGCTTTTTGAAGATGTCGCGGGTCGAACGGTGACCACGCTGCACGGCCGACAGGATCTCAAGGATCTGTCCGAGGCCTATAGCTGCTGGCCCGCCTATCCGCTGGTGTCCATTTCGGACAGCCAGCGAAAGCCCCTCGTTCTGGGAAACTGGATCGAGACCGTCTATCACGGGGCGCCGACCGATCTTTATGCGCCGCCGCTTCGCCCGCGGGGCGACTATCTCGCCTTCATCGGCCGCATGTCGCCGGAAAAGCGGCCCGACCGGGCCATCGCCATCGCCCGGCGGGTGGGGATGAAGCTGCGCATCGCCGCCAAGGTCGATCAGGCCGACATGGCCTATTTCCGCCGGGAGATCGAGCCCTTGCTGGGGGCGCCGGATGTGGAGTTCGTGGGCGAGATCGGGGACGCCCAGAAGTCGGACTTCATCGGCCACGCCAAGGCGCTGCTCTTTCCCATCGACTGGCCAGAGCCTTTTGGCCTTGTGATGATCGAGGCCATGGCCTGTGGAACCCCTGTGGTCGCCTGGAATTGTGGTTCCGCCCCCGAAGTGGTGGATCACGGCGTCACGGGGTTCCTCGTTTCGAGCGAGCGCGAGGCCGCCGTTGCAATCGATTCCGCCGGGCGGCTTGATCGTGCGGCTGTTCGGGCCGTCTTCGAGGCGCGCTTCTCCGCCGTGACCATGGCGCGCAATTACGTCGACATCTACCAGCGTCTGGCGGCGGGCGGCCGGAAGGCTGACGCCCTTCGCGTCGTTCAACGGAGCTGAGCTCTGATGGAAGCTGAAAGCGTGGCGCAGGATCAGGACGAACTCACGCCCGGCACAGCCGCCGGCATGCGGGAGCTGGTGGAGAGCACGCATGAGCCGCGTGTGCCCATGCGGCTCGTCGCGCTGAAGCATGGCGACACATTCATGGTCGCCGATTTCAATGGCGACGTGCTGGGGGAGGGCGACGGGCTCTTTCAGAACGACACGCGCCTGTTGTCCCGCTGGCGGCTGACGGTGGGGGGCAAGGCGCCGGTGCTGCTCAGCTCCTCGCTCAGCCAGGACAATGTCGTCTTCACCTCCAACCTCACCAACCGTCCCCTCCCGCCGCTGGGCGCCCAGTCGCTGCGGGAAGGCGTGATCCATATCGAGCGCAAGCGCCTCATCCACGCCGACCGCATGTATGAGCGGATCACCTTCACCAATTTCGCCATGAGCGCGACCGAGGTGCCCTTCGCCCTCGAATTTTCCGGCGACTTTCGCGACATGTTCGAGGTGCGCGGCGTCAATCGCCCGGCGCGCGGCGAGATTTTCCCCCCCGAGGTCGCCGCCGCCGATGTGAAGCTCTCCTATCGCGGGCTCGACGGCATGGTGCGCGAGGCGCATATCAGCTTTTCCGAAGAGCCTGCCATGCTGACACCGGGGCGCGCGGCCTTTCAGCTCGCCTTGCCCCACAATGGGGCGCGCAGCCTCTATGTCGAGGTCGGGCCCCATCAGGAGACGCCCGACTGCGCCCGCTGGCGGGCGGCGGCGGCGCGGGCACATTTCGGCATGCGCAGCCAGCGGCGCCGGGGCGCGACGGTTCATTCGCGGGCGCGGCTTTTCAACACCTGGATCGACAAATCCCGCGCCGACCTCGCCCTGCTCACGACGCAGTTGCCGACCGGGCCTTACCCCTATGCGGGCATCCCCTGGTTCTCGACCCCCTTCGGCCGCGACGCCATCATCACGGCGCTGCAGATGCTGTGGCTTGACCCTTCGCTGGCGCGCGGCGTGCTGAAGTTTCTCGCCCGCCATCAGGCGCAGGATCATTCGCCCTTTCGCGATTCCGCGCCGGGCAAGATCATGCATGAGACGCGGCGCGGCGAAATGGCGGCCCTCGAGGAATTGCCCTTCGGCCTCTATTACGGCGGCGTCGACACCACGCCGCTCTTCGTCATGCTGGCGGGCGCCTATGCGGAGCGCACGGGAGACCTCTCCTTCATCGACGAGATCTGGCCGACGCTGGAGCGGGCCACCGCCTGGATCGAGAAAGAGGGGGACTCCAACGGCGATGGCTTGATCGACTATCTGCGCGGCGCGGAGACGGGCCTGGCCAATCAGGGCTGGAAGGACAGCAACGATTCCGTCTTCCATGCGGATGGAAGCGACCCTGAGGGGAGCATCGCCCTCGTGGAGGTGCAGGGCTATTGCTATGCGGCCCTGATCGCCATGGCGACCATCGCCGAGCGGCGCAACCAGTTCGAACAGGCCGCCCGCTGGCGGCGCGCCGCCGAGCGGCTGCGGGGACTGGTGGAGGAGCGGTTCTGGCTTGAGGAGAAGAGCTTCTACGCGCTCGCGGTGGATGGATCAGGGCGCCCCTGCGCGGTGCGGGCCTCCAATCCCGGCCATCTCCTCTTTGCCGGTCTGCCCAGCGCCCACCGGGCCCGCCATGTCATCAGCCAGCTGCAGTCGCCCGATTTCGCCACGGGCTGGGGCCTGCGCACGCTGGCGGTGGGGGAGGCGCGTTATAACCCGATGTCCTACCACAATGGTTCGGTCTGGCCCCATGACAGCGCCATCTGCGTGGCGGGCATGGCGCGCTATGGCGAGCGGGCGGGGGTCGTGCAGATGATGGGCGACATGTTCGACGCGGCGGTGCGGTTCGACATGCGCATGCCCGAACTCTTCTGCGGCTTCCAGCGGGGGCCGGGGGAAGGGCCGGTCGCCTATCCCGTGGCCTGCCTGCCGCAGGCCTGGGCGTCGGGTTCGGTCTTCATGCTGCTGCAGGCCTGTCTGGGGATCCGGATCGACGGCTATCGGGGCGCGGTCCATATCAACCGCGCGCGCCTGCCGCCTGATGTGGACGAACTCGTCATCAAAGGCCTGCTCGTCGGCCACCGCCAGATCGACATCACCTTCCACCGCGTGGGCAACGGCGTCGTCGCCTATTCCGATGATTTCTTCGATGGGTCGATCCCTGTGCTTCAGCACGCTTAAGGGTTGGCGCGGGGGCCTGCGAACGAGGCCAGCGCCAGCCAGAGCCAGCCCACGATCAGCATCACGCCGCCAGTCGGGGCGGCCATGCGCCAGAGGGGCGCGCCGCTGATGGCGCGCATGGCGATGTCGCCGGAAAAGAGCGCCGCGCCCAGAACCAGCAGGCTCGCCGCCTGCAAGAGGCCCCGGCGCGTCGGGGCGCCGGCGCAGAGTCCGGCCACGGCGGCGGCGTGGATCATCAGGAAGGTCGCCGCCGTCGTGAGATTGGCGCCGCCCTCCGCATGGGCGGCATAGGCGGAAAGGGCGACGCCCGCCGCGCCCATGAGGCCCGCGATGAACACTAGCAGTCTTGACCAGAGCAGCATCAGGAGCGCCCTTCCTGTTCATTGTCAGCATTCGCTGCGGGCCCGCCTTCCATCCATTTGATGAGCGGGAGCATGGGCAGGATCCAGGCCATGCCCACGAGAACGTAATAGAGGCCGCGCAGCAGGTCCGGCGCCTCCTGCACCGGCCGCGACTGGGCGAGCGCCATGGCGACGAGGGCGTAGACCATCACGAAGGCGACCATGACGATCATGCCGATGAGTTTGCGCTGGCGGATGGGCAAGGGGCTCTCCGGGACGTGAAGGGGGTGCGACAGGGCGTCCGTGGACGTAAGGGCTTCCAATGCTTATGTCTCGCTCCACCGTTTGGATCAACCTGAGCTTTCGCATCCATGACCGTCGCCGACCAGCTCGCTCATTCTGCGCCCGCCGCCCCGCCCGCCGCCGCCGCCAGCGACGCGCTGCGCGCCGTGCGCCTGTGGCTCTGGGGCGTGGCTGGCCTGATCTTTCTCATGGTCATGGTCGGCGGGGCGACGCGGCTGACTGAAAGCGGGCTCTCGATCACGGAATGGAAGCCCATTCTGGGCGTGATCCCGCCGCTTTCCCATGACGCCTGGCAGGCCGAGTTCGATAAATACAAACAGATCCCGCAATATGCGCAGCTCTTTCCCACGATGACGCTGGGAGAGTTTCAGGTCATCTATTTCTGGGAATGGGGCCACCGGCTGCTCGGGCGTGTGATCGGCCTCGCCTTCGCCCTCCCGCTCGCCTACTTCTGGTGGCGCGGCGTGCTGACGCGCGGCCTCAAATGGCGCCTGACGGGCCTGCTGGCGCTCGGCGGCCTGCAAGGGGCGGTCGGCTGGTGGATGGTGACCTCGGGCCTGACGAAGCGGGTCGAGGTGGCGCCGGAGCGGCTCATGGTCCATCTGCTGCTGGCCTCCATCACCTTCGCCGCCATCGTCTGGATCGCCACGGGGCTCAAGCCCGCCGCGGCTGAAGCCGAACGAGGCCTCAAGGGGGCCGCCTACACGATGCTCGCGCTGGTGCTGGCGCAGATCGGGCTTGGGGCGCTGGTGGCGGGCTCGCGCGCGGGCCTCACCTACAACGACTGGCCCTTCATGGCGGGCCATCTCGCGCCGCCCATGGAGCATTTGTCGCGGCTTGAGCCGTGGTGGCTCAATTTTCTCGAGAACATTACGCTGATCCAGCTCCAGCACCGTCTGGTCGCCTATGCGCTGCTGGCCTTCGCGATCTGGCACATGGCGCGCGCACGCCGCCTCGCGCCCGCCTCGAAGGCGGCGCGCAGGGCCACGGCGCTTGGCGGCCTCGTGGCGACGCAGGCTGTGATCGGCGTCGTGACCCTGATGCTGGCCGTGCCGATCTGGGCGGGGCTGCTGCATCAGGCCTTCGCCATGGTCGTGCTCGCCATGGCGGTCGTCCATGCGCGGCGCCTGAGCTGACTTCCCGGACGCTTTCTCTTCCGCTTGATCCTGATCAATGAAGCATGGCGCGCGCGGGCGCACCTATGGTCCCAGCCGAGGGCCAAGGTGAGGTGCGCGCGATGGATGATCTGAGACATATTCCGGGAACGCCCGTGTTTCAGGGGGAGGAGGCCAGGCGCGGCTACGCCCTCAACAAGATGTGCTTCTCCTTCAACGAGGCTGCGAACCGGAAGGCCTTCCTTGCGGATGAGGAGGGCTATATGGACCGCCATCATCTTACCGAGCCCCAGCGCGCCGCCATCCGCTCGCGCAATGTGCTGCAGCTCATCGCCGCTGGCGGCAATGTCTATTACCTCGCCAAATTCGCGGGCATCTTCGGCCTCAACGTGCAGGACATCGGCGCGCAGCAGACCGGCATGACCATCGACGAATTCAAAGCCTTTCTCGCAGCGCAGGGAGCCTGAGCCATGGCCCGCATCATCGGTGGCCTGACCACCTCTCACGTTCCCTCCATCGGCGGCGCCATCGCGCGCGGCGAGCAGCAGACGCCCTATTGGAAGCCGCTTTTCGACGCCTTCACTCCCGTCCACGCCTGGCTTGAGGAGATGAAGCCCGACGTCGCCGTGGTGATCTATAACGATCATGGGCTGAACTTCTTCCTCGACAAGATGCCGACATTCGCGGTGGGCGCCGCAGCCTCCTATGACAATGCGGACGAGGGCTGGGGGATTCCGGTGCTGCCATCGTTTGACGGCGATCCGGATCTGTCCTGGCATATGATCGACAGGCTTGTGGCGGACGAGTTCGACATCACCATGTGTCAGGAGCTTCTCGTCGACCACGCCTTCACGCTGCCGATCAAGCTCATGTATCCGAACGCCGGCCCCACATGGCCGCTGCGGACCATTCCGGTCACGATCAATTCCGTGCAGCATCCGCTGCCCAGCGCCGCGCGGTGCTGGAAGCTGGGGCAGGCCATCGGCCGGGCGATCGAATCTTATCCGAAGGATCTGAAGGTCGTCGTTCTCGGCACGGGCGGCCTGTCGCATCAGCTTGATGGAACGCGCGCAGGCTTCATCAACAAGGACTTTGATCTCCTCTGCATGGAGAAGATCGTGTCTGATCCCGTGGCGCTGACGAAATATACGAACCGTCAGATCATCGAGCTTGCGGGATCGCAGGGCGTGGAGCTGATGACCTGGATCGCCATGCGCGGCGCCTTGCAGGGCAAGGTCAGGGCGGTGGCGAGCACCTATCATGCGCCAATCTCGAACACGGGCGGCGCCGTGATGCTGCTGGCCAACGAGCCCGTGGCGAGCCTGGCGGCGGAATGAGCAAATTAAAAGAGATCGCGACCCGCCCTCCAGACAGGGGGCGGGTCGGCGCTGTCTTGTCAGTGCGCGCGCTGTTTGCGGACGCTGGCGGTGGTGAGGTCCGCATAGGCCAGCACCACGGCGAAGAAGCCGAAGGCGCCAAGGACCATGTTGAGAAACATCTGCTCTGAACCCGTCATGATTTTCCCCCATTGGTGGACGCCTCAGACAGACCATCGGGGCGGCCGCCTCGCCTTGATCTGCGTCAAGAGGGGGGCGGAGGCGGGGCGGGCGATTAGCCATTTCATAAGGTTTCAGGGCTTAGATGGCGGCGGCTGGAGCTGCGCGCCCCCATGAAATTCCTGTTGGTCCATCAGAATTATCCGGGTCAATTCCTGCATATTGCGCCGGTCATGGCGCAGCGGGGCCATCATGTCGTGGCGCTCACCGCCGCAGGCAACAAGCGCGCCATCACCATCGACCATGCGCGCTATCAATATTCCGGCGAGAAGATCACCAGCCAGACCTTCGGCATCGCCAGCCATTACGCCGAGCGGGCCACGCGCGGCATGGACGCGGCGCGGGCCGCCACCAAACTGAAGGAGGCTGGCTTCACGCCCGACGTCATCTTCAGCCATATCGGCTGGGGGGAGGGGCTCTTTCTGAAGGAGGTCTGGCCTGAGGCGAAAAAGGTCGTCTATGCCGAGTTCTTCTATGCGCCGAGCGGACGCGACACCAATTTCGATCCGGAGTTTCCGAGCGATGGTCTGCGCAGCGCCTCATGGATCAGGGCGCGCACCGGCGCCATGCTGCTTGACCTCAACGACGCCGATCATGCGGTGGCGCCGACGCAGTGGCAGGCCTCGACCTTGCCGCCCTATCATCAGCATCTCATGAAGGTGATCCATGAGGGCGTGCGGACTGATCTCATCAAGCCCGATCCATCGGCGTCCTTCACCCTTGCCGACAAGAACCTCACGCTGCGCGCGGGCGACGAGGTGCTGACCTATGTGGGCCGCAACCTCGAGCCCTATCGCGGCTACCACATCCTGATGCGCAGCCTGCCCAGGATATTGCAGGAACGTCCGCAGGCGCAGGTCGTCATCGTCGGCGGGAATTCCACGAGCTATGGCGGGCGCGCGCCCGAAGGAAAAACCTGGAAGGATATTTTCTTCAGCGAGGTCGCAGACCGCATCGACCGGAGCCGCGTGCATTTCGTCGGAATGCTTGAATATCCGCGCTTCATCTCGCTGCTGCAGGTCACGCGCGCCCACGCCTATCTGACCTATCCCTTCGTGCTCTCCTGGTCGATGCTGGAGGCCATGAGCGCAGGCGCGCTCATCATCGGCTCGAACACGCCGCCCGTCGCGGAAGTGATCGCCCATGGGCGCAACGGGATGCTCGTCGATTTCTTCGATGTCGAGGGCTGGTCGAACGCCATCATCGACGCGCTCGCCCGGCCCGAGCATTACAGGGACATGAGAGCCGCCGCGCGCCAGACGGCGATCGAGCGCTATGACCAGCAGAGCATCTGCGTGCCGCAGATGCTGTGGTTTCTGGAGGGGTTGGGCTGATGATGGTCGGCAGTTGGCAGTCGGCGTTCGGCAGTCGATGAAAGCTCCGACTGCCAACTGCCTACCGCCGACCGCCCAAACTCATATCCCCTTGCGCAGGGCCTGATCGAGGTCCGCGATGATGTCGGCGCTGTCTTCGATGCCGATGGAGAGGCGCACCACATCCGGGCCTGCGCCCGCCACCACCTTCTGCTCGTCGGAGAGCTGGCGATGGGTGGTCGAGGCCGGGTGGATGACCAGCGAGCGGGTGTCGCCGACATTGGCCAGATGCGAGAAGAGCTGCAGGTTCGACACCAGCGAAACGCCTGCGTCATAGCCGCCCTTGAGGCCGAAGGTGAAGACGGCGCCGGCGCCCTTGGGGCAGTATTTCTTCGCAAGGTTATAGTAGCGGTCGCCCTTGAGGCCGGGATAGCTGACCCACTTCACCGCCGGATGGGTGGAGAGGAATTCGGCAACCGCCAGCGCATTGTCGCAGTGCCGCTGCATGCGAAGCGGCAGGGTCTCGACGCCCGTCAGCAGCATGAAGGAATTGAAGGGCGAGATGGCGGGGCCGAGATCGCGCAGGCCCAGCACCCGGCAGGCGATTGCGAAGGCGAAATTGCCGAAGGTTTCGCCCAGCACCATGCCGCCATATTCGGGGCGCGGCGCCGAGAGCATGGGATAGCGCTTGTCCGCCATCCAGTCGAAGCTGCCGCCGTCCACGATCACGCCGCCGATGGAGTTGCCATGGCCGCCGATGAACTTGCTGGCGGAATGCACCACGATGTCCGCGCCATGTTCGAAGGGGCGCAGCAGATAGGGTGTCGCCAGCGTATTGTCGACGATCAGCGGCACGCGGGCGCGCTTGGCGATCTTGGCGATAGCCTCGATGTCGCAGATGGCGCCGCCGGGATTGGCGATGGACTCGATGAAGATCGCCTTGGTGCGCGGGCCGATGGCCGCCTCAAAGGAGGCGAGATCATCCGGATCCGCCCATTTCGGCGTCCAGTTGAAGCTCTTGTAGGCCTGATTGAACTGGTTGATCGAGCCGCCGTAGAGCTTGGTCGAGGCCACGAATTCATCGCCTGGCTGCATCAGGGTGTGGAACACCAGAAACTCTGCCGCATGGCCCGAGGCCACCGCCAGCGCCGCCGTGCCGCCTTCGAGCGCCGCGATGCGCTCCTCCAGCACCGAGGAGGTGGGGTTGGTGATGCGGGTGTAGATATTGCCGAAGGCCTGCAGCCCGAAGAGCGAGGCGGCATGGTCCACATCGTCGAAGACGAAGGAGGTGGACTGATAGATGGGGGTTGCGCGTGCGCCAGTGGCGGGGTCGGGCTGGGCGCCGGCGTGGATGGCGAGGGTGGCGAAGCCGGGGGGCGTCTGGGGAGCGTCGGTCATGGTGGCGTCCTGATGTTTGGCCTTGATGAGCTTTAGGCAGGAAGTTGGCGCGCTGCAAGGTGGGGGAGTGGGCATTGGGCGGTCGGCGGTCGGCAGTTTTGATGGTTGAGCTGATGGGGCGACCCCCGCCCACAGCGCCATTGCCTTCCTTCCGCCCGGTGGTAGGCTGAATAATGGAGGGCAACACTATGCGTTATCTGGCTTTTTTCCTGGCGGCGGCCTTGACTGTCATTTTCGGCGCGCTGGCGCCCTTCGTCGGGGGCTGGGCCATCGTCGGCCTTGTGATCGCAGGCGGCCTGACCGCGCTTGGCGTCTATGACATGACGCAGACCCACCACGCGCTGCGCCGCAACTACCCCATTCTCGCCAATTTCCGCTTTCTGCTGGAGAGCGTGCGCCCGGAGATCCGCCAGTATTTCCTCGAAAGCGACCTCGATGGCGCGCCTTTCAACCGCTCCAAGCGCAGCGTCGTCTATGCGCGCGCCAAGGGCCAGCTCCAGAGCCGCCCCTTCGGCACCCAGCAGGATGTCTATGCGGACGGCTTCGAGTGGCTGGCCCATTCCATGGCGCCCGCGAAGGCCCATGGCCATGATTTCCGGGTGAAGATCGGCGGGCCCGACTGCAAGCAGCCCTATTCCATGTCGCTGTTCAACATCTCCGCCATGAGCTTCGGCTCCCTGTCGGGCAACGCCATCCGCGCGCTGAACAAAGGCGCCAAGGCCGGCGGCTTCGCCCATGACACGGGCGAGGGCAGCTTCAGCATCCATCACAAGGAAGGCGGCGGGGACATCATCTGGGAGGTGGCGAGCGGTTATTTCGGCTGCCGCAACGGCGATGGCACATTCTCGCCCGAGCGTTTCGCAAAGACCGCCTCCGAGCCGCAGATCAAGATGATCGAGATCAAGCTGTCGCAGGGCGCCAAGCCCGGCCATGGCGGCATTCTGCCCGCGGCCAAGGTGACCCCGGAGATATCCGCGGCGCGCGGCGTGCCCATGGGGCAGGACTGCGTCTCCCCGCCGAGCCATTCGGCCTTCACGACGCCGCTGGAGATGATGGCTTTCATCGCCCGGTTGCGGGAGCTGTCGGGCGGCAAGCCCGTGGGCTTCAAGCTCTGCATCGGCCAGCCCACCGAATTCATGGCCCTGTGCAAAGCCATGATCGAGACCGGCGTGACGCCCGACTTCATCGTGATCGACGGCAAGGAGGGCGGCACCGGCGCGGCGCCGCTGGAGTTCGCCGATCATCTGGGCACGCCGCTGCGCGAGGGGCTCACCTTCGCCCATGACTGCCTCGTGGGCGCGGGCCTGCGCGACAAGATCCGCCTCGGCGCGAGCGGACGCATCATCACCGCCTTCGACATGGCCCGCATCATGGCGCTGGGGGCGGACTGGTGCAATTCGGCGCGCGGCTTCATGTTCGCGCTCGGCTGCATCCAGTCCCTGTCCTGCCACACCGACAAATGCCCCACGGGCGTCGCGACGCAGGATCCGGGCCGCGCCAGGGCGCTGGTGGTGCCCGACAAGGCCGAACGCGTCCGCCGCTTCCACGCCAGCACTCTGGAGGCCATGGCCGAACTCTGCGCCGCCGCAGGCGTCACCCATCCCACGGACATATCGCGCCACCAGTTGATGCGCCGGACCACGACCGGCGAGGTCCAGACCTTCGCCGAAGCCTATCCGCAGCTTGCGCCGGGCGCGCTGCTCGAGGGAACGGCGGGCGACAGATATATGCGCCTGTGGGCTATGGCGGATGCGGGCAGCTTCCGGGCGAGGGTGGCGGCCTGAAGCCTACCTTCTATCAATCGTGAACTTCTGGAAGCCCTTCAGCATGGCGGGCTTCTTGGAGGAGAGCATCCGCGTGTTGACCCCGGTCCAGCCGATCTCGCCGGAGATGCGGCCATATTCGATCTTGGGGCAGCGGTTCATGATGACCTGCACGCCCCGCGCCTCGGCCCGCGCCGCCGCCGCGTCGTTGCGCACGGAGAGTTGCATCCAGATGACCTTGGGCAGGGGATCGAGGGCCAGCGCCTCGTCCACGATCCCATCGGCCGCCTCCGAATTGCGGAAGATCTCGACCATGTCGAGGGGCTCGGGGATCTCGGCGAGAGAGCCATAGACCTTGGCGCCCAGGATCTCCTGACCGGCGATGCCCGGATTGACCGGGAACATGCGATAGCCCCGGCCCAGCAGATATTTCAGTACGAAATAGGAGGGCCGCACCTCGTTGGCGGAGGCGCCGACCAAGGCTATGGTCTTGCTGCTCTTTAGGATCGAGCGGATGAGGTCGTCGGGATAGGAGTCGTGGTTCATGGGGCAAGCTCCTGCCATGCGGGCGCGCGCTTGTCGAGAAAGGCGCTGATCCCCTCGCGGGCGTCGGCCTCCAGAAGGTTCGCGACCATGGTGCGGCTTGCAAGGTCATAGGCCTCGGGCAGGGGGCAGGCCATCTGTCGGCGGAAGGCCGCCTTGCCCATGCGCAGGGCCGTGGGGGACTTGCTGGCGATCCGGGCGGCCAGCGCCAGCGCCTCCGCCAGCGCCTCGCCTCCGGGGACGACCCGGTTCACGAGGCCGAAACGGTGGGCCTCACGGGCGTCGATCATGTCGCCCGTCAGCAGCATCTCCATGGCGTGTTTGGGCGCGACGGCCCGGCCAAGCGCGACGCCGGGCGTGGAGCAGAACAGGCCTATGTCGACCCCCGGCGTGCAGAACCGCGCCGCCTCGCCCGCGACCGCCAGATCGCAGGTCGCGATGAGCTGGCAGCCTGCGGCGGTGGCGACGCCCTCCACGGCCGCGATGACCGGCTGGGGCAGGGCGGCGATCTCCTGCATGAGGGCGCTGCAGCGGGCCATGGTCTCCTCAAAGAGCGCGCGGCCCCCGTCGGGCGCCGTCCGCGCGCCTGTGATTTTGCGCAGGTCATGACCCGCGCAAAAGGCCGGGCCTTCGCCCGAGAGGACCACGCAAAGCACCGAAGGATCGCGCGAAAGGGCAAAGAACGCATCGGCCAGCGCGCCCATCATCCTGAGGGACAGGGCGTTGCGGTTGGCGGGGCTGTTCATGGCCACATGCGCGACGCCGCCATTCACCGCAACGGAAAGCGATTCATTTCCAGCGCCTTGCGGCGGTTGATTCAGAGAATGGGTCACGGACTTGAATCTTTCTCTGGAGATCGTCGGGGCCTTTCGCCCGCATTGTCGCCGGGCTGGTTCCGTGGTTCAAGCGGGGCTGCAACAAGGATCAGCCCCATGGCCCCGACATCCGGCCCCGTGATGAGCCTCGAGGAGGTCAACGCCTTCCTCATCCGCGACTTCCCGCAGATCGCCCCCGGCCGCGAGTTCATCGTCGAGTCCGTCGGGCCCATGCGCGCGCGCCTGCGCCTCGCAGCCTCAGAGAAGCATCTGCGCCCGGGCGGCACTATCTCGGGGCCATCCATGTTCGCGCTGGCCGATGTGGCGCTCTATGTGGCGATCCTTGCTGAGGTTGGTCCGGTGGCGCTGGCGGTGACCACCAACCTCAACATCAACTTCCTGCGCCGCCCCGCCCCCGGCGACCTCATCGCGGAGTGCCGCCTGCTGAAGCTCGGCAAGCGGCTGGCGGTGGGCGAGGTGTCGCTTTATTCCCCGGGCGATGACGAGCCGGTGGCTCATGCGACGGGTACTTATTCGATCCCGCCCGCCTGAGTTCAACCCGCCGCCCGCAGCCGCGCGAAGCCCCGCTCAAGGTCGGCGGTCAGATCGGCCATGTCCTCCAGCCCCACCTGAAAGCGTAAGGCCGGGCCGCCGGGCGCCCATGTGGTGGCGGTGCGGTAGGTCGAGCAGTCGAAGGGGATGACGAGGCTTTCGAAGCCGCCCCAGGAATAGCCCATGCCGAAAAGCTCGAGCCCGTCGAGCATGGCCGCCACCGCCGCCTCGCTGACGGGGTGGAGGATGATGGAGAAGAGGCCCGAGGCGCCCTTGAAGTCGCGCTTCCAGATCTCGTGGCCGGGGTGGGACGGCAGGGCCGGGTGCAGGACGGTCTTCACCTCGGGCCGACCTTCGAACCAGCGGGCGAGCTCAAGGCCCTGACGCTCCGCCTCCTTCAGCCGCAGCTTCATGCTGCGCAGGCCGCGCAGGCACAGGAAGGCGTCCTCCGGCCCCGCGCACATGGCGAAGGCGTCGAAGGTCTGGCGCAGGCGCCGGAACCACGCCTTGTTGGCCGAGACGAGGCCCATCATCAGGTCCGAATGGCCCGAGAGATATTTCGTGCCCGCCTCCACGGCGAGGTCGACGCCGCGCTCGTGGGGCGGGAAGAACAGCGGGGTCGCCCAGGTGTTGTCCATGATGACGCAGCCGCCATGGCGATGGGCGACCTCGGCGATGGCCGGCACATCCTGCATCTCGAAGCTCTGGGAGCCCGGCGCCTCGACGAGCACCGTGGTGGTGTTGGGCCGGAAGAGCGCCTCGATCCCGGCGCCGATCAGGGGATCGTAATAGGTGGTCTCGACCCCCATGCGGGCGAGGACGGTGTCGCAGAAATGGCGGGTCGGGCCATAGGCGCTGTCGGTCACAAGCAAGTGATCGCCGGACTTGACGGCGGTCATCAGGGCGAGGGTGATGGCGGCGAGGCCGGTCGGCGCCAGCACCGTCCCCTCCGCATCGCATAATTGCGTCCAGGCGTCTTCGAGCGCGCGGATGGTCGGCGTGCCCTTGGTGCCGTATGTGTAGGGAATGTTGCGGTCTTTCAGGCTCGCCATGGTCGGGAACAGAACCGTGGAGCCGCGATAGATCGGGGTGTTGACGAAGCCGTATTGGTCCTCGGGGTCGCGCCCGGCGTGAACGAGCCTTGTGGCTTCGCGCAGGCTGGCCTTGGTTTCTTTCGTCAGCTTCGACATCTACAGCATCCCGTTTGCAGAGGCTTGACCGGCGGCGCGATTGCCCATTGGATGGCGTTATGAACTAATCTTTCGGGCGGGCGCGCCGCGCCTGCCTGCGTCGATACCACGATTGGAGCCGTTTCATCATGAAACATCTTTTGATTGCAGCCGGACTCACCGCCTGTCTCGCCACTGGAGCATCCGCCGGCGTCCTCGACAACGTCAAGCAGCGGGGTTTTCTCTCCTGCGGCTCCAACACCGGCCTCGCAGGCTTCGGCCTGCCGGACGACAAGGGCGTGTGGACCGGCCTTGACGTGGAGTTCTGCCGCGCCGTCGCCGCCGCCATTTTCGATGATCCGACCAAGGTGAAGTTCATTCCCCTGACCGCCAAGGACCGTTTCACGGCCCTGCAGTCGGGCGAGGTGGACGTGCTGGCCCGCAACGGCACCTGGACCCAGTCGCGCGAGGCCGAGCTTGGGCTCAACTTCGGCGGCGTCAATTATTATGACGGCCAGGGGTTCATGACCCGCAAGAAGAACAACATCTCCTCAGCGCTGGAGCTGAACGGCGCCTCCGTCTGCGTGCAGCAGGGCACCACGACCGAGCTGAACCTGTCGGACTTCTTCCGGTCCAACAACATGAAATACGAGGGCATCGCCTTCGCCACGGCGGATGAGGCCATCAAGGCCTATGACAGCGGGCGCTGCGACGCCTTCACCACCGACGTCTCCCAGCTCTATGCCGAGAAGCTGAAGCTGGTGAATCCCGACGACACGATCGTGCTGCCGGAGGTCATCTCCAAGGAGCCGCTGGCGCCTGCGGTGCGTCAGGGCGACTCCCAGTGGTTCAACATCATCCGCTGGACCCATTACGCCATGCTGAACGCCGAGGAGCTTGGCGTCACCAGGGCCAATGTGGACGAGAAGGTGAAATCCCCCATGCCCGAAGTGCGCCGTCTTCTTGGCGTCGAGGGCGACTTCGGCAAGGGAATGGGCCTGACGAAGGATTGGGCTTACCGGATCGTCAAGCACGTCGGCAATTACGGCGAGAGCTTCGAGCGCACGGTCGGCGAGAACTCCAAGCTCAAGATCAAGCGCGGCCTCAACAACCTCTGGTCCAAGGGCGGGCTGCAATACGCGCCGCCGGTGCGCTGACGCAAAGGCGGGGGCGCGGGCATGAGCGGCGGCGAACAGGGGGCCGCAAGGCCGCAGGTTCCGCTGCTGCATGATCCGCGTTTTCGCGGGATTCTGGCGCAGGCGCTCACCGCCCTCGTCGTCATCTCCCTGATCTGGGCGGCGGTGGACAACGCCGCCACCAACATGCGCGCGCGCGGCATTCCCACGAATTTCGATTTCTGGGACCGCACCTCCGGCTTCGACGTCAACCAGACCCTGATCGCCTATTCCGCGATCTCAACCTATGGACAGGCCTTCTGGGTCGGGCTGCTGAACACACTGCTCGTCGCGGGGATCGGCATCGTCTTTGCGACGCTTCTCGGCTTCCTGCTTGGCGTGATGCGCCTGTCGGCCAACTGGGCCGCGCGCAGCTTCGCCGCGATCTATGTCGAGACCCTGCGCAATGTGCCGCTGCTGCTGCAACTGCTGTTCTGGTACAACGCCATCCTGACCCCGCTGCCCGCGCCCCGCGCGTCGCTGGGCATGCCTTCGGTGACCCTGACATGGCCCGATGCGCCCTCCTTCGCGCTGGCGTTGGCGGCCGCAGGCGGCGCCTTTTTCGCCGCGCGTTTCGCCCGCTCGCGCGCCGAGGATGACGCCCGCGAACTTCTCGCCTCTGTCGGCGCCGCCCTTGGCTGGATCGTCGCCCTCGTGGCGCTGCTCTTCGGCGCCTCGGTCTTCATCGGCGCGCCCGGCGGGGGCGTCCTGCATTGGGGCGGGCCTGCGGGCGTCTATCTCAACAATCGCGGCCTGCTGCTGCCAGATCCGCGCTTCGGGCCGGGCTTCGAATGGGTGATGGCGGCGCTGGCGCTCGGCGTCGCGCTGAGCCTCGCCTTCGGCATATGGGCGCGGCGCAGGCAGGCGTTGAGCGGCGCGCAGAGCCCCCTGGCCCTCGTGAGCCTCGCCCTCATCCTCGGCCTGCCGTTGCTCGCCTTCTTCGCCGCGGGCGGGCCCGTGACGCTCGAATATCCCGTGCTGCGCGGATTCAATTTTCAGGGCGGCGTCCGGGTCTTGCCCGAGTTCGTCGCGCTGCTGCTGGGCCTTTCGCTTTATACCGCCGCCTTCATCGCCGAGGAGGTGCGCGCGGGCGTGCAGTCCGTCGCGAGGGGACAGACCGAGGCCGCCCATGCGCTTGGGCTGCGCGCCGCGCCGACGCTGCGGCTCGTGGTGCTGCCGCAGGCCATGCGCGTGATCCTGCCCCCGCTGACCAGCCAATATCTCAACCTCACCAAGAACTCCTCCCTCGCCGTCTTCATCGGCTATCCCGATCTCGTGCAGGTCTTCATGGGCACGGTGCTGAACCAGACGGGCGCGGCGGTTCAGGTCATCGCCGTCACCATGGCGGTCTATCTCACGATCTCGCTGGCGACCTCGGGGCTCATGGCCCTCTATGCGCGCCGCACGGCCTGGGCGGAGCGATAGATGGCTGAGCGGACCACCCCGAGCTTCCTGCGGACCGAGCCAAGCCCGGTCCTTCCGCCGCCCGTCTTTGCCGGGGGTGCGGTCAAGTGGGTGCGGGAGAACATGCTGGCGGGGCCGGGCTCGGCGCTCTTCACGCTTGTGGGCCTCGCCTTCATCGTCTGGGCGACGCCGGGGCTGGTGCGTCATCTCATCCTCGACGCCGTCTGGACCTCGCCCGATGGCGTGGCCTGCCGGGCGCCGGGCGCGGGCGCCTGCTGGTCCTTCATCGCGCGCAAGCTCGAATTTTTTCTCTACGCCTCCTATCCCCGCGACATGGTCTGGCGGGTCAATCTGTGCCTCGCTATGGGCGCGGTGCTGGCGGTCTGGCTGCTGTGGCCGGGCGCGGCGCGCAAGGGGCTCGGCGCAGCCCTGTTCTTCATCGTCTATCCCGTGGCGGCCTTGGTCCTGCTGCATGGATCGGAGGCGCTTGGCCTGCCCAAGGCGCCGACGGATCTGTGGGGCGGCATATTTCTGAGCATGATCGTAGCGACCGTGGGCATCGTGTTCTCGCTGCCGGGCGGGGTGTTGCTGGCGCTGGGGCGACGCTCGCGCCTGCCGGTGGTGCGCTTCTTCGCGACGCTCTTCATTGAATTCGTGCGCGGGGTGCCCTTCATCACCGTGCTCTTCATGGCCAACACCATGCTGCCGCTCTTCGTGCCCGCGAGCTGGTCGCCGGATCGGCTGGTGCGCCCGCTTGTCGGCGTCTCGCTCTTCGCCAGCGCCTATATGGCGGAGGTCGTGCGCGCGGGCCTGCAGGCGATCCCCCGCGGCCAGACCGAGGGCGCCATGGCGCTGGGCCTGAGCTACTGGAAGATGATGCGGCTCATCATCCTGCCGCAGGCGCTGACCGTGGTGATCCCCGGCATCGTCGGCATCTTCATCGGTCTGTTCAAGGACACGACGCTGGTGGCGGTGGTGGGCATTCCCGACTTTCTGCGCACGGTCGAGACAGCGCGGCTGGATCCGGCCTGGGCGGGCCCGACCATCTCCACGACGGGCTATCTGTTCGCAGGCGCCTTCTATTGGGTCTTCTGCTTCGGCATGTCCCGCTATTCCCTGATGATGGAGCGCAGGCTCGCGGCAGGTCGTAAAAGATAGCCGCAAAAAACAGGATCGAACATGGCCGCCATCGCTCAAGAACCCGCCCAAGAATCCGCCCACGAAGCCGCCGCCATCGAGATGATCGGCGTCAACAAGTGGTATGGGCAGTTCCATGTGCTGCGCGACATCAACCTTGTCGTGGGGCAGGGCGAGCGCATCGTCATCTGCGGCCCTTCGGGCTCGGGCAAATCGACCCTCATCCGCTGCGTCAACCGGCTGGAGGAGCACCAGAGCGGGCGCATCATCGTGCGCGGGGTCGAGCTGACCAACGACCTGCGCAAGATCGACGAGATCCGCCGGGACGTCGGCATGGTCTTCCAGAACTTCAACCTGTTTCCGCATCTCTCCATTCTGGAGAATTGCACGCTCGCGCCGATCTGGGTGCGCAAGATGCCCAGGCGCGAGGCCGAAGACCTCGCCATGCACTATCTCGCGCGCGTGAAGATCCCCGAACAGGCCCATAAATATCCCGGCCAGCTCTCCGGGGGCCAGCAGCAGCGCGTCGCCATCGCGAGGGCCCTGTGCATGAACCCCAGGATCATGCTCTTCGACGAGCCGACCTCCGCCCTTGATCCTGAAATGGTCAAGGAAGTGCTCGACACGATGGTGGCGCTGGCGCGCGACGGCATGACCATGCTCTGCGTGACCCACGAGATGAATTTCGCCAAACAGGTGGCCGACCGCGTGATCTTCATGGACCGGGGCGAGATCGTGGAGGCGAACGCCCCCGAGCCCTTCTTCGCCAACCCGCAGCATGAGCGCACCAAACTCTTCCTGAGCCAGATTCTGGGGTGAGTTGACGGGCGCCGAAGCCCCGGTGCAAAAACAGGGGAGCGTCGGCTGCGCCGACACGATCCATACCGCCGCAACCATCGAGGAAACCCCCATGAGAAACGACACCGTGACCGTTCCCGTCCTGCAGCAGATGAAGCGGGACGGCCAGAAGAGCGTCGGCTTCGTGGCCTGGGATTACCAGATCGCCCTCATCGCCGAGCGCGCGGGCGCGGATTTCCTCGTCATCGGCGACAGCGTCGGCGTGAATTTGTGGGGCCACAACAATCCGCTGGAAGTGACGCTGGATGAGATCCTCATCTGCTGCAAGGCCGTGCGCCGCGCCGCCAAGCGCGCCATGCTGATCTGCGACATGCCCTATGGCCCCGTGCAGGAAGGCATGGACACCGCCTTGCGCGCCGCCGTGCGCATCGTCAAGGAAGGCGGCGCCGACATGATCAAGCTCGATGGCGCGGCGGACTATCCCGAGGCCGTGACGGCGCTGACCCGCGCGGGCATCCCGGTCTTCGCCCAGTTCGGCCTGACGCCCCAGACCGCGCTGAAATACGGCATCCCCTACAGCTCCCAGAACTCCGCCGCCGCCATGGCGACCGCCGAGGCCGCCGCCAAGCTGGTGGAGGAGGCCAGGATGCTCGAAGCCGCCGGCGCCGCCATGCTCGACTTCACCAATTCCGGCCCTGTCGCGGGCAAGGCGGTCTGCGAGGCGGTTTCGATCCCGGTGATCGGCGGCTTTGGCGGCGGGCCCTGGCTCGATGGCCGGGTGCGCCTCGCCCATACCGCCATCGGCTATGCCGAGAAGTGGATCGACTCCAAGGCCGACACCTATTTCAACGGCGCGCGCCACACCCTCGAAGCCTTCCAGACCCTCATCGCCGACGCCCGCGCGGGCAAGCAGATCAAGGGTTGAGCCGCCATGCCCAAGGTGGTTCTGGACGGAATCGAGACACGCTTTGAGGTGACGGGCTCCGGCTCGCCCATCCTCATGTTCGCGCCCGGCGGCTTTGACGCGACCATCGAGAAATGGTCGACGCAGGGCGTCTACGCCAAGATCAAGCCGGTCGACAATCTCAGCAGGAAGCACACGCTGATCCTGTTCGACCGGCGCGAATGCGGCCAGTCCGGCGGGCGCGTTGAGCGCATCACCTATGCCCATTATGTGCGCCAGGCGGTTGCCCTGCTCGATCATCTGGGCGTCGAAAAGGCCCATATGATGGGCGGCTGCATGGGCTGCAGCCCGGTGGCGCTGATGGGCGTCATGCATCCCGAGCGCGTGTCGAGCCTTGTGCTGTTCTGGCCCGTGGGCGGCGCGAAATATCGCCTCTCCGGACAGATGCGCTTCGCCGAACATCTCGCCTTCGTGAATCAGAATGGCCTGCAGGCGGTGGTCGACCTCGTGCGCAAGGACGGCAAGGCCTTCGGGACTGATCCGCGCGGCGGGCCCTGGGCTTCCGTCATCAAGATCGATGAGGCCTTCGCCGCGGCCTATGCGCAGCTTGACGTCGAGGGCTACAAACACCTCGTGGCGGGCTGGGCGCGCACCATGTTCGACCGCGACACGGCGCCCGGCGCCGAGCCCGAGGACATGCTGCGCTGCTCGCTGCCCGCGCTCGTCGTCCCCGGCGCCGACGCCTCCCATGCGACCTCCGCGGCGCGCTATCTGCAGGAATGTCTGCCGAAGTCCGAATATTGGGATGTGCCGGTGGCCCAGCAGACCGAGGAGCCGACGAGCGCGCGGCTGCTGGAGTTCCTGGGGAAGCATTGAGCGGAGCCAGTCGGCATTAGGCAGTCGGCAGTCGGAATGTCCGACTGCTTCACCGTCTCTTCCCATAAGGCGGGCGGGGGATGTTGAGATGGGCTTGGCGCAGCGCGACTGACCAGCGGTCGCGCAGGTCATGGAAATAGGGATCGACGTGGTCGATCCGGTGGTTGATTTCGAGGTCCGGCGCATCCCGGCGCAGCAGCGCGATGTCGATGGGCAGGCCGACGCCGAGGTTCGAGCGCATGGTCGAGTCCATCGAGACGAGGCCGAGCTTCAGGGAATCGTAGATCTCGCTTTCGAAATTCACGGCGCGGTCCAGCACGGGCTTCCCGTATTTATGCTCGCCGATCTGCAGATAGGGCGTGTCTTCCGTCGCCTCGATGAAATTGCCCGCCGAATAGACCATGAAGAGACGCATGTTCCGTCCCGCCAGTTGGCCGCCCAGCAACATCGTGACGTCATAATTCACCTGCTCGGTCGAAGCGCCCAGGGTCTCGCGCACCTTGCGCACGGCCCGTCCCACAAGCTGCGCCGCTGCGAACATGGACGAGACTGTGGCGATGGTTTCGCGCTCGCCTGTGTCGGGGTTGTCGAGCCCGGCGGTGACGTGGGAGATGACGTTTTGCGACACCGAAAGATTGCCCGCCGTGGCGATCATCACCACACGGTCGTTGGGCTTTTCGAAGATATGCAGTTTTCGGAAGGTCGATATGTTGTCGACGCCAGCGTTGGTGCGGGTGTCGGCGATCATGACCAGCCCTTCACGCACCAGCAAGCCGCAGCAATAGGTCATGTCGATGTTCCCTGAGACTCTCGTGGTCTTGATACAGGCTCGCCAAGGGGCTGGAAAGAGCGCTCCGGGCCTGCGCCGGTCAATGTGATGAAACGCCGTTAATGCTGCATGTTGACCCGCGCCTGCGCCACCGCGACATTGACGCTCATGCTTTCGCCGAAACCTGCGGTTTGCGCCCCGCGCACGGGCGCGGCGTTGAGATAATCCAGGCCGCAGGCGACGCGGATGTGGTTTTCATAAAGGCAAAGCGCGTTCGCCGGATCAAAGCCGACCCAGCCGAGTTCATCAATATAGGCCTCCGCCCAGGCGTGGCCCGCCGCCTGATCGGTGACGCCGTCGGCGCGGAAGAAATGGCCGGAGACGAAACGGGCGGGCACGCCTGCGCAACGCGCCGCCGCAATGAAGACATGGGCGTAATCCTGACAGACCCCGCGGCCTTGCTCCCACGCTTCGCCAGCGCTTGTGTGAACATTGGTGCTTGCGGTGTCGAAGGTCATGCGGCCATGGATCGCCGTCATGAGATCATGCATGCGGTCCAGCATGTCCTTGCCCGCGCCTCTGGCGGCGAGGTCGCGGATGGCGGGGCTTGGCGCGGTGAGCGGCGTCTCGCGCAAGAAGAGAAGCGGCGCGAAACGCTCCGCCGCATTGCTGACGAGGCCCGCAGTGTCGAAGGTTTCGACTTCGCCCTCGACCACGAGCTTCAATGACTCCACCTGGCGGTCCACCGTGAGCGTATGGGTGATGTTGCCGAAGGCGTCTTCGCTTTTCTTCAGATGGCAGTCAGCGTCGCAATCAATGCGCCAGGACAGGATATGCTGCCCCTCATGGGACCGCGGCGTCATGCGCAGGATCTGAACGATCGCCTTGGGCGCCCTCGCATAGACATAGCGGGTCTCGTGTTTGACGGCGATGCGCATCTGAGCCTCACGAGGGGAAATATTGTTCGGCGAGGGTCACGCCGAGCTTGTTGTTGTTGGCGATGAAGTCCGTGACGAATTCATGCAGGCCGTTCTGGAAGATGTCCTCGCGGCGGCTGTTGACGAGGGTTGTGTGGATGGAGCGCGCCAGGCGCTGCGCGGGGCCCTGCCGCCCATAGCGCTGGCCGATGCTGTCGAGATAATGCGCGAGGTTTTCGTAGCAGGAGACGAGCGAGCGCGGCATTTCATGGCGCTGCACCAGCAGGTCCGTGACAAGCCATGGCTTGACGCTTTCGCGATAGACCCAGTGATAGGCTGTGAGCGCCGACACCGAGCGCAGGATGGCGGTCCACTGGAAGTAATCGAGCGTGCCGCCCACCTCCTCGGACTGCGGCAGCAGCACATGATATTTCACGTCGAGAATGCGCGCGGTGTTGTCGGCGCGCTCCACATAAAGACCGATGCGGTTGAACCAGTAGGCGTCGTCGCGCAGCATGGTGCGATAGGCCGCGCCGTCGAAATCGCGCGAGATCGCCTTCACGAAATCCAGAAAGCGGTCCACCTCCTCGCGCGACATCGGGTGTTGCGCGTCGCGTTCGCTTTCGATGCGGCGCAGTTCGAGCCAGGCGGAGTTGATGCTCTCCCACATCTCCAGCGTGAGCGCGGTGCGCACTGCGCGCGCGGCCCGCCGGGCGTTGGCGATGCAGTTGCGGATGGAGGAGGGGTTCTGCCGGTCGAAGGCCAGAAAGGCGAAGACGCTGTCCTGATCCTGCTTTTCATAGAGCTGCTGGAACAAAGTCAGGTTGCCGACGGCGCCGAGCGGGCTCGTCCACTCGTTCTCGTCGCCGCCATAGGCTTTCGGCAGGGCGGCGAGGCGCAGGGCTGCGTCGATCATGCGCGCCGAGAAGTCCGCGCGTTCAATATAGCGGGCGACCCAGAAGAGATTGTCGGCGCTACGAGCAAGCATGGTCGAAACCCCGGTTGAAAGGACGGTCAGCGCGCGTCATGTGGAGCGTCCTCGATCACCCATGTGTCCTTCGTGCCGCCGCCCTGGCTGGAGTTCACGACAAGCGATCCTTCCTTCATGGCGACGCGCGTGAGGCCGCCGGGCGCGACGCGCATGCCATTGGCGCCGGTGAGGACAAAGGGACGCAGGTCCACATGGCGCGGCCCTGTCCCCGCGCCGCTGAATGTGGGGCAGGTTGAGAGCTGCAGCGTTGGCTGCGCGATGTAGTTCGAGGGGTCCGCCTTCACCTTGAGCGCGAATTCCTCGATCTGCCGGGCTGTCGCATGTGGCCCCACCAGCATGCCATAGCCGCCGGATCCATTGACCTCCTTGACGACCAGTTCGCCCAGATGTTCGAGAACATATTTCAGCGAATCCTCTTCGCGGCAGCGCCAGGTCGGCACATTCTTCAAGATCGGCTCTTCGCCCGTGAAGAAGCGGATGATGTCGGGCATATAGGTGTAGATCGCCTTGTCGTCGGCGATGCCCGTTCCAACCGCATTGGCGAGGGTGACATTGCCGCTGAGATAGGCGTTCATGAGGCCGGGAACGCCGAGCGCTGAATCCGGGCGGAACACGAGGGGGTCGAGGAAGTCGTCGTCGATGCGGCGATAGATGACGTCGACGCGCTGCGGACCCTGCGTCGTGCGCATGTAGACGATGTCGTCGCGCACCAGAAGATCTTCGCCCTCGACGAGCTCGACGCCAAGACGGTCGGCGAGGAAGGAGTGCTCGTAATAGGCCGAATTATATTGGCCGGGCGTCAAGAGCACGGCTGCGCCTTCGCCGCGCGCCGAGGCGGGCGCGACGGACTTCAGGCAGCTCAGGAGATTGTCGGTGTAGTTTTCGACGGGCGCGACGCGGTGGCGCACGAAGAGATCCGGCATCAGCCGCATCATGACCTCACGGTTCTCCAGCATATAGGAGACGCCGGAGGGCGTGCGGGCGTTGTCCTCGAGGACGTAGAAATCCTTGTCGTCCACGCGCACGATGTCGATGCCGGCGATATGCACCCAGACGTCATGGGGCGCGCGAAAGCCGGCCATCTCCGGTCGGTAGCAGGCGTTGCGCAGGATGATGTCGGCGGGTACGACGCCGGCGCGGATCACGCTTTGCGCGCCGTAGACATCCGCGATGAACATGTTGAGCGCGGTGACGCGCTGCTTGAGGCCAGCCTCCATCCGCGCCCATTCGCTCTGGCTGAGGATGCGGGGAATGATGTCGAAGGGGATGAGCCGCTCGGCGGCTTCCTTTTCGCCATAGACGGCGAAGGTGATGCCGATGCGGCGGAACATGAGTTCGGCCTGCGCGCGGCGCGCTTCGAGCAGATCGGGCGGGGAGGTGTCGAGCCAGTCGCGGATGAGGCGATAGGGGGCTCTCAACAGCCCGTCCGCGCCGCTCATTTCGTCAAAGAAAGTCATCGTCCGCTCGCACGGCCCATGATTGGCCTCGTGATCGGGGTAGCAAGGAGCAGGCCAGCGCCTCAAGCAACCGAAATCTGATCAATTTTAGCGCGGGACAGGGGGGACGCGGCCGGAAGCGGCGGGCGGCAGAGTGTTCCGCTTAAATTTTAGGCGATGAATAGGGTTGGACGTGCTGAAATAATGGGCAGGAGTGGCGCTTCAGCACGCCACCCCCGTAGTGTGATCCCCTGGATTCAGCCCACGAGGCTCCAGGTCTCCCTGGCGAAGAGATCCTCGACCTTCATGGGCTGCTTGATGATCCCCTGCGCATGCGCGTGGCCCATCAGGGTCTCCATCACCTTGCGGTTGGGCTCGATTCCATAGGGCATGGGATCGCCGATGACCTCCATGACGCGCTGGTGCAGGCGGTCGGCGGTGTCGGGCTTTTCGATCTTGCCGGCCTTGAGGTCCGCCACATAGAGGCGCTTGGCCTGAGCGAAGGCCTCGAAGCAATCGGCGGCGATGCCGGGGTTGGCCTCCAGCACCTCGTCCTTGATGACGACGAGATGGTTGATCGGCCAGTGGCCCTCGCTCTTGAGGGCGGCGAGGCCGACATTCTGCGCGTCGGGGATCAGGGGCACGATGTCGGGATGGTTGGCCTCGACGCCGATGGCGGCGACGAGTTCGCCGGAGATCAGCATCTCCTGCATGTTCTTGCCAGCTTCGATCGGCACGACATTGGCGGGCGCGACATATTCGGCCACATGCTCGTCGCCCGACAGAACCCAGGTCACCTTCGACAGGTCCACGCCATATTGGGTCGCGAGGATGCCACGCGCCCAGACGCCGGTGGTGACGGTGTAGCCGCGATTGACGCCGACCCGCTTGCCTTCAAGATCCCTGGGCGAGTTGATGCCCGCGTTCTTGTTCACGAGGATCGCGCCGTGGTGGAACTGGCGCACGATCGGCACGGGAATGGCGGTGAGCTTCTTTCCGTGGGCCTTGGCGCAGATATAGGTGGTGATGGCGAGCTCGCAGATGTCGAATTCGCTGGTGCGCACCTCCCGGCGGAAGGCGGCGATCAGCGGATCGACCTCGATGAAGTCGAAGCTGAAGGTCCTGGGCTGAACCCTTCCATCCTTGAGGGCGATGTTTGCGCCCTGCGAACGGGTGACGGCGGTGAATTTGGGAAGGGCCATGGGACGTCTCGCTCCTGTATTGCGTTGGAGCTGTTTTAAGAGGTTGTGCGGCGGCTGTGAAGCCGGGGGATGGGCTTTTGCCAGCTGGGCTATCTGCCGAATAATTCGCTATGAGATCCCAGACGCGCCAGCCTCAGAACGTCATCGCCGACTTTGCGGTAAATCAGCAGCAGGTCCGGGCGTATATGGCATTCGCGGTATCCGGCCCAGTCGCCCGACAAGGCATGATCGCGCATCCGCTCCGCGAGCGCAGCGTCTGTGGCGAGCATGGACAGGGCGGCGCTCAGGTCCGCGTCGAGCGTCGTGCGGCGCCGACCTCGACGCTCTCGCCTATAGTCCCGACGGAATGCCGTGGACTCATCGATCTTCCTCATCACGAAGGCTCTTCATGAGATCGTCGACGCTGTCGAAGCGCCTTCCTTTACCTTGCTCAAGTTCCTCGATGGCGGCGCGCGTCCGCGCTCCCGGCGCCCGGATCTCGAAGGGCAGCCGCCGCTCCTCGGCGATGCGCATCATCAAAAGGCGTATCGCGTCGGAAATCGAAAGGCCCATGTCGGCCAGCGCGGCGGCGGCGCGTTCCTTGGTGGCGTGGTCAATGCGTGCGCGGACGATGTCGGTGGCGGTCATCTCTGGCTCCTGTAGTGCGTAGCCCTAATGTAGCTACATTGAGGCCACGAGCAAGAGCGCCGCTTATTTCATTCGGACCGCGATCTTCGCAGCGCCCGCCGTTGCGGCTGCTTCCCACACGAGCGGGGCGACAGGATGCGATGCGAAGCCATGTTTGAACCCTCCCTGTTCATCGCAGGCCCAAGTTCGCACAAGTCAAGGTCAAGCGCCAGCGTGGCCGGCCAGCAGTTCCGCCGGAATCTCCGCCTCCCGCATGTCGTTCGCGTCAAGAATGGCGCGCAGGCGCCCGTCCCGGGCTGCGCGGCGCAGGAAGGCGGTCACCGCTTCCAGCAGGGCCGTCTGGCCCCTGGGCGTGGCGGCGGCGGTCTTCGCCTCGAAAAAGCGGCCCGGCAGCACATAGGAGCCCGGCAGCTCGCGGGAAAGGCGCTCCAGCCCGTCCCGGCTCATGGCGAAGGCGTCGCCCGCGCCGCTGCGCAGGGCCTCCATGATCTCTGGCATGGTGGCGTAGCCCTGCACCTGCGCGCGCTGGAGAAAGGCGGCGGCGGCGCGGCCGGTGGTCGTGTTGGCCACCGCGATGGGCCGCACGCCCGGCGCATCCACATCGGCCTGCGTCTTGAGCGACAGGCCCGGCCGCACGAGCCATGTGGATTCGGAGGCGTTGTAGACCGGGCCGAAATCGAGCTTCTGCGCGCGGGCGTCGTCCATGGGGATGAAGGTGACGTCCCAGGCGCCGCGCGCCGCGTCCTCGGTGATCTCGTTGGAGTTGGGATAGGCGATGATCTGCGCCTCGACGCCAAGGTCAGCGGCCAGCGCATGAGCGAGATCGACGGTGACGCCCCGATAGGCGCCGTCCGCATCCCGCGAAGCCCAGAACGCGCCCCCTGCGGCGCTGATGGCGATGGCGACCCGAAGCATGTCTCCCCCTGACGTTTATGACCCAAGCTGTAGCGGGCCGGGGCGAGCGAGACCAGAGGAATTGACGTCAGTGCGGCGTCTGAAAGAGATCCCGGATCGTCCATATCGGCAGGATCATCAGGGGGTGTCCGGTGTTTTCCCGTTGGGCGAACCCCATCTTTTTGTAAAATTCTGTCGTCCGGTCATTCAGTGAGCGAAGGGCCACGCCGTAGAATGGCAGGTCGCGGCTTACGATGAAGGCGCGCTTCAAGGCGTTCATCAGCAAGATGCGGCCGATGCCGTTGCGTTGTTGCATCCGCATGACAGCTAGCCGGTCAATATAAACGAAGGGAGCGAAGCCCTCGGGATAGCGGTCTGCATGCTGGCCAAGCAGCAGACCTGATCCGACAGGGCTGAGGGACAAAGAGTAAAATCCAATGACCGGCGCGTCCGCCCCAAGCCGCGCGCAGAAAACCCGTGTCCGGTCTTGCGCATGGCGCCTGAACGCTTTGTCAGAAGCCCAGGAGTCAATTTCGGCGACGCCGCAATTGAAGCGCCTCAGGCATTCACGAGATCGAATCTCACTTATGTGGAGCTTCCTCAGCTCCAGATTCATGGGCCAGTTTCTCATCGAAATTTGTCTTGTAAAATTTATGGGCTTCAAGCAGGTCCGCAGAAACGCCGCCGCTCTTTTCATAGGCCTCGCGACAGAAATCATAGGCTTCGTCATCGCTCATGAATGAGGGACGCTCACGCCCTGCGGTCGTCGTCCACCGGCGAAGCAGGTCGGTCAAAGCGTAGGCCATGCTTCTCTCCTGTGGCTTCTTCAGAGCCCATTACTGCCAGCATGAGCAGAAGAAGTAAACCCTCATTCGGCAAGGTCACCCTTGACCGCAGCGCGCGTCCGCACCACCCTTTGGCCATGTCCACGACCCACACCTTCGAGATCACGCCTCAGGTGCTGCTGCGCGCCTATTCGATCGGCATGTTCCCCATGGCCGAATCGGCTGACGATCCGACCCTTTTCTGGGTCGATCCGGAGCAGCGGGGGGTGTTTCCGCTCGATGGGATCCGCGTCTCCCGCAGCCTTGCGAAACTCGTGCGTTCCGACCGTTTTGAAATGCGGGTGGACCATGACTTCGAGGCGGTGATCGACGGCTGCGCGGGCGGGGGCGAGGATCGGCCCAAGACCTGGATCAACGAGCGCATCCGCAAGCTCTACCGCGATCTCTTCCAGCGGGGCTTCGTCCATACGGTCGAGGCCTGGCGGGAGGGGCGGCTGGTCGGCGGCCTCTATGGGGTGCAGATGGGCGGCGTATTCTTCGGCGAGAGCATGTTCCACCGGGAGCGCGACGCCTCCAAGGCCGCGCTGGTGCATCTGGCGGCGCGGCTGCGCGCGGCGGGGGCGATGTTGCTCGACACGCAATTCGTCACCCCGCACCTGGAATCGCTGGGGGCCATCGAGATTCCCCGCGCCGAGTTCCATCGCAGGCTTGATGAGGCCCTGGGGATTGCGGCGGATTTTTATGTCTGGCCGAAAGACGAGCCCGTCAGCGGCGCCAAGGCGCTGGCCGCCCTTCAATAGTCAGCGCTGTGGTTCGGCCGTTGCGGGAAAATAGGTCTGCGAGGGCGGCCGGCGCGGCGGCCCCGGAATGTTGGCAGGCGGCAGCGGCGGCGCGTTGGCGTCGGGACGCGCGGCGGCGGGGCGCGGGGGCAGGGGCTGGGCGCCTGCGGCGCCCGGCAATGACTGTGCGCCTGCGGCGCCTGGCAAAGGCGCAGGGCTGGCGGCGGGCGGGGCGAGCGGCCCCGCGGTGACGGGCCGTGCTTGCGGAGGCTGCTGCTGCTGGTTGCGCGGGCGCGGCTGCGTGCCGGGCTTTGTGGCGTTGGCGGGTTCTTCGGGCGCTGCGCCCGCCACGGCCTCGCGGATGATGTCCTTGCCGCCGATGCAGTCGGTCACCCAGATGTCATAGACGGGATGCTCCAGCGCGTTGAGGCCGGGGCTGGCGGCGAACATCCAGCCCGAGAAGATCCGCTTGTATTCCTCCGAACTCAGCACCTCGTCCACTTCGGTGAAGCCGAGGGTGAGGGGCGCTTCGGTCGGGGGGCGCGTGAAACAGGCGCGGGGCGTGATCTGCAGCGTGCCGAACTGCACGGTCTCGTCGATGGCGACGTCAAAGGCGATGATTCGGCCCGTGATCTTGTCGAGCCCTGCATATCGGGCGGTGGGATGCTTGATCTTGTCCGCCAGGGCGCCGATGGGCGCGAGCGCGAGCGCGGCGGCCGTCAGCGGCGCGGCGAGGCGCAATATGCGGGGAAGCGGAAGCATCATGGTCTGCCGATAGCACGCCGGAGAAGCGAAACAAAATGAAGCGGCGCCTGATCCACCCTGGCCGGGCAAAACGGCCAAATCATGCCCTCAGGCGAAATAGTGTTTGGCCGCCGCCAGAAGAACGATCAGGCAAAGGGAGATGCGCAGCGCTTCGTTCATGGGATCATGCGCCGGGGCGCCAGGCCTTGTAGTCGCCGGTGGCGGCGGGGCGCGCGGCCTGGGCCAGGGTCGAGCCGGAGGGGCGATAGGCCAGGCTTGTGCCCGTCAGATTCGGCCGGTGCGGCAACTGCCATTCGCGCGGCTCGTAGTTTTCCTCGGTCGGGGGCGTGTCGACGGTGTAATGCAGCCAGCCATACCAGCCGGGCGGGGTCTGCGAGGCCTCGCTCACGCCGGAATAGATGACCCAGCGGCGCTGATAGCCAAGGGCCGGATCAATGACGCCGCCCTTCGTCTGGTAATAGATGTTGCCGAACTCGTCGGTCCCCACGCGCTCGCCGAATCGCCAGGTGTGGAAACGGGTGTTGAGGGTCTGTCCGTTCCACCAGGTGAAGATCTGGGTGAGCCACGCCAGCATGATCGATTCCGTCCGATGCGGGCCTCAGGGCCCTGAAAGCGCGCGGACTATGGCGGCGCCGCGAGGTTCTGTCCAGTGCGCCTTTCGAGATGCACTGCAGGGCTTTTCAGGGCGGCGATTCGGCCTCACATTTGGTTGGGTCAGGCTCGGCGCTGCGGGCCCCTTGGCGGCCTGGGGGTGTCCGTCCCCGGTTTCCACAGGGCCTGTCCCCGCTTTTCCGAGCCTTTCGCACAATATCTAGTGTCCGGATCGAATTTGCGCACAAGCGCTTGACGAAACCGCTCTGTCGGCCCTACCTTGCACACACGCCGGAAATGACGTTCGCGCCTCTCCTGGGGGACGCGCGACGAGGTTCGGCTTGTAAGGTCGCCCGCTGTTTGTCGGAGGCCAGGCGTTTCGGACATTTTGGAAGGGGCTGGGCCGCGAAGGCGGCCGGACGCGGGCTTGCGCCTGCGTTTCAACGGGACATGAACATGCGGATCGAACGGCGCTATACGAAGGCAGGGCAGTCGGCTTATGCGGAGATTGAATTCCGCAAGGCCAAGAGCGAGATCCGCAACCCCGATGGTTCGGTCGTCTACTCGCAGGACAATATCGACGTTCCCACCACCTGGAGCCAGGTGGCGACCGACGTGCTCGCCCAGAAATATTTCCGCAAGGCGGGCGTTCCCCGCATTTTGAAGAAGGTCGAGGAGAACGACGTTCCTTCCTTCCTGTGGCGCTCCGTCGCCGATGAGGCCGCCCTCGAGGCGCTGCCTGCGTCCGAGCGTTACGGCTCCGAGCGCACCGCCACGGACGTTTTTGATCGCCTCGCGGGCACCTGGACCTATTGGGGCTGGAAGGGCCGCTATTTCGACGGCGAGGACGACGCTGCGGCCTTCTTCGACGAAATGCGCTACATGCTCGCCACCCAGAAGGCGGCGCCCAACTCTCCGCAGTGGTTCAACACCGGCCTGCACTGGGCCTATGGCATCGATGGTCCCGGCCAGGGCCATCATTATGTCGATCCCTTCACGGGCAAGCTGACGAAGTCGAAGTCCGCTTACGAGCATCCCCAGCCCCATGCCTGCTTCATCCAGTCGGTCGCTGACGATCTCGTCAACGAAGGCGGCATCATGGATCTGTGGGTGCGCGAGGCGCGCCTGTTCAAATATGGCTCGGGCACCGGCTCCAACTTCTCGGCCCTGCGCGGCGAGAACGAGCGCCTGTCGGGCGGCGGCCGCTCCTCGGGCCTCATGTCCTTCCTGAAGATCGGCGACCGCGCGGCGGGCGCCATCAAGTCTGGCGGCACGACGCGCCGCGCCGCCAAGATGGTCGTGGTCGACGCCGACCATCCGGACATCGAGGCCTATATCGACTGGAAGGTGAAGGAGGAGGAGAAGGTCGCCTCGCTCGTCACCGGCTCCAAGATCGTCAAGAAGGCCATGAAGGCCGTCATGAAGGCCTGCGTGAACTGCGAGGGCCCGGGCGACGATTGCTACAACCCCGAGAAGAACCCCGCGCTGAAGAAGGCGATCAAGGCCGCGCGCCGCGATCAGGTGCCGGACAACTACATCAAGCGGGTCATTCAGTTCGCCCGTCAGGGTTTCAAGGACATCCAGTTCGACACCTATGACACCGACTGGGATTCCGACGCCTATCTCACCGTCTCCGGCCAGAACTCCAACAACTCCGTGCGCGTCACCGACGACTTCCTGCGCGCAGTGGAGACCGGCGCGGACTGGAACCTCACGCGCCGCACCGATGGCAAGCTGCACAAGACCCTGAAGGCGCGCGACCTCTGGGACAAGATCGGCTACGCCGCCTGGGCCTCGGCTGATCCGGGCATCCAGTATCACACCACCATCAACGACTGGCACACCTGCCCGGCGTCGGGGCCGATC
>CANGFT010000042.1 GCA_947453205.1 Beijerinckiaceae bacterium
CACCCGTCTGCCACTCCCGTATTGCTACGAGCGTTCGACTTGCATGTGTTAGGCCTGCCGCCAGCGTTCGTTCTGAGCCAGGATCAAACTCTCAAGTTGTATGAGATCCGATGCCTGACTAGTCACATTTCTTGACGAGTCCCAAGCACACTCGCACAAGCCTCACGGCTGCGCGATGGTGTACTTAGAAAACGTGTGACAGTCAGTTATCTCTCGAACAGGCTCACTCTCTCAAGCAAGCCCCGCAAGGATACCGCCGTCCACGTTTCTCTTTCTTCCGATTTAAATGTCAAACAGCGCATTCACCGGCGGAGCTTGCGCTCATGAGACGAACCAACTCGTCCTGATCGACTGGATCAGGTTTTGAACACCCGGAGGAGCTCGAAAAGAATTGGACCGCGTCAGCCGCACAAGGCGGCGTCGCCGTCAGTGGGTGCTATATATTCGGGCGCCCCGACCCTGTCAACACGATTTCCAAAAAAACTTTCACCCATTGCAAAAAGCCCGGAAAACCGGGCGGTTCGGGACCAGTCATCGCGGGCCGATTTTAGCGGCCCTGGCGATTCCCTGCGCAGATCGCTGCAAAAGTGAGCCAGATCTCCATGACGTCTCCATGACATCGCCCAGACATCCCCCACGATAGGGGGTCGGCAGCCGCATTTGAGCCCATTTTCCAATGCTAGGCTCCCCAGGGATTCGGGTCCGGCTGGGGCCGCGCCGTTGACCGGGGGGCGCGGCGCAGTCATGTTGTCGCGTGATTTGCGTCGGCTCCCGCGTCGGGCCCTGCCCTGAGCAGCGAACAGGATACGCATTTTGACGAGCTTTATGGATACGCCAGCGCGGATGAGGTGGACCCGCATCGACCGCTACAGCGATCGCGCCGCCGATCGCGGCCGTGTGCGGGCTGATCTTGGCGTCGAGCCCGCCATCGAGCTGGATGGCGGCGAGGAGCACACCGAGACCGACCGCTGGCGCGTGTCGTTTCGCTGGTTGGTCGGCACGGTCCTGACGGGCATGGCGGGGGCGTCGCTGATCGGCGCGGCGCTCTATGCGGCGCTGGGCAGCCATTCCTATTTCGCCGAAACCCCCGCCTTCGCGGTCATCAACCGGCGCGATGGCGGCGGCGAGCAGGCCAATGGCGGCAAGGGCGACCGGCTGATGAAGTCGGTGGATCTCGTGGCGGCGAAGCAGACCTTCCGGACGTCGACGCGGATCGCCGTGGGGGACCGCGAGGTGATGCGCATGCGCGGCTTCACGCGCATTTCGACCCCGCTCACCCTCGCCAGCACCGGATTCGCCGATGAGGTTCCCCCCTTCAATCCGCTCAAGCTTCTGAATGACGCGCGCAACCCCTTCTCTGCGGAAGCCATCGACCCCGGCCAGAGGCAGGACGACGCCGAAGTCTCCTTCGCGAGCCGTGACCTCGCCGGCGCGGACCTGCCCATGGGCGGCCCCACCCTGTCGGCCGAAGAGGTGCAGGCGCAGGTGGCGGAATTGTTGAAGAGCGCCTTCTCCGGGGCCAATCCCCTGCCGCTGGCCTCGCAGCTTCTGCTGACACGCACCAGCCGCGTCGGCCTCGAGGCGCCCGACGGGCTGGGCTACGCGACCATCGGCGCAGGCGCCCTCTCCTCGCCCTTCTCCAACATCGAAGTGCGCATGGTCCCGGAAAATGTCACGCCGCGCCCCAAGAGCGGGGCGGAGGACAAGGATTCCGAAGAGCGCCTCGTCACCGTGCGCAAGAACGAAAGCATCGAGGACGTCCTGCGCACCAATGGGGCTGCGCGCGACCATATCGCCCGCATCGTGAGCGCGCTGCGGCGCGGCGGACAATCGACCGTTTCGGAAGGCCAGCGCGTGCGCCTGCTCATGGCGGATGTGACGGGTCTGGGCAAGGGTCTGCAGATCGCCCGCGTCTCCATCTATACGGACGACAAACTCGAGGCGATCGTCGCTATGGCGGACGATGGATCATTCGTGCCGGTGCAACGGTCCGAAGCGCCCACGCCGACGCCGCGCCGCAAGCCCGCCGAAGAAGAGGATGATGACGACGGCGAAGGCATGCGTCTCTATGATTCGCTTTATGAGACCGCGCTGAAGTCTGACATTCCGCGCTCGGTCATCAACGACCTCGTGCGCATCTTCGCCAATGACGTCGACTTCCAACGCGCCGTCTCGGCGGGCGACAGTTTCGACGCTTTCTACGAGGAGGGAGAAGAAGGCGAGACGCGCAACGATCTGCTCTTCGCCTCGATCACGACGCGCAACGAGACCTTCCGTTACTATCGCTTCCAGACGCCCGACGACCAGATGGTCGACTTCTATGACGAGAACGGGCGTTCGACCCGCAAGTTTCTGGTGCGCAAGCCCATCACCCAGGGTGAGACGCGCTCCGGCTTCGGCATGCGCCGCCATCCGATCCTCGGCTATGTGCGCATGCACACGGGCATCGACTGGTCCGGCCCCATCGGCACCCCGATCTTTGCGGCGGGCAATGGCACCGTCATCAAGGCGGGGCGCGAGTCGGGCTATGGCAACCGCGTGGAGGTGCAGCACGCCAATGGCTATGTCACCACCTACAACCACTTGTCCGGCTATGCGCGCGGCCTGACCGAGGGCACCCGCGTGCGGCAGGGCCAGGTCGTCGGCTATCTCGGCATGACCGGCCTCGCGACAGGCCCGCATCTGCATTACGAAGTCATCGTCAACGGCCATTTCGTCGATCCGCTGAAGGTCCGGCTGGCGCGCACGCGCGAACTCGACGGCCGCATGATCACCGCCTTCAAGCGCGAACGCGAGCGCATCGAGGATCTCATCAGCAAGGCGCCAGGCGCATCGCGGGTCGCGGGCCGCACAGGCGGCTGATCAGGCGAAGCCGAGGCGCCGGCGCAATTCGTTGGCGCTCACGCCTTCGTTGCGCAGGGAGCGCATCGCCTTGGCGCGGGTGCTCTTCGAAAGCTTCTCGCCGCCCTTGTCGCGCAGCAGCTTATGATGGTGGTAGCGGGGCGCGTCATAGCCCAGCAGGGCCTGAAGCAGACGATGCAGGCTGGTGGCGTTGAAGAGATCCTGCCCGCGCACCACGTCGGTCACCCCCTGGATATGGTCGTCCACCACCACTGCGATATGATAGCTTGTGGGAATGTCGCGCCGCCCGATCACGGCGTCGCCCCAGAGCGCAGGTTCGGCCGTGACGTCGCGAGACTCGTCCTCCTCGCCATATTCGCACCACCCAAGCCGCATGCCCGCCGCCGCCAGCGCCTCATCCATATTGATCCGCAGCGCCGCATGCTGGCCGGACGCGAGACGCTGGGCACGCTCATCCGCGCCCATAGTTTTGCAGGTTCCCGGATAAAGCGGCGTGCCGTCGGGATCGCGCGGCCGGTCGGACGCAGCGTTGACGGCGCGGGCGATGTCGGCGCGCGAACAGAAACAGGGAAAGAGAAGGCCCCGGCCGGTCAGATCCTCAAGGGCGCAGGCATAGTCGGAAAAATGCTCGGACTGGCGGCGCACGGGCTCCTGCCAGCTGAGGCCAAGCCAGGCGAGATCCTCGAAGATCGCCGCCTCATAGTCCCGGCGGCAGCGATCAAGGTCGATGTTTTCGATCCGCAGCAGAAGCTGACCGCCAAGCTTGGCGGCCACGCGCTCGTTCTGGAGCGCGCAATAGGCATGGCCCAGATGCAGATAGCCATTGGGCGAGGGCGCGAAGCGAAGCGTGGGGAGGGGCGATGTGGTCATGGGTCAGCCAGTGCGGGACTCAAACTGGCGCGGGCGGCGGGAGAAGGCAAGGCGGGGGGGGGGGGGGAGGGGCGGCCAACGGCAAGGCCCTGTTCAAGGCTCCCCGCTTGACGCCGCGCCCACGCCGTTTCACAGAACATCCATGACGACATCTTCCCACGCCTCCCTCACCGGCCCACGCCTTGCGCCCCGTTCGGGCGCGCCCAGGCAACTGGTGGTCTTCCTCCACGGCTATGGCGCCGATGGGCGGGATTTGATTGATATTGGCAAGCAATGGCAGCGCATCCTGCCGGAGGCTGCCTTCGTCTCCCCCCATGCGCCCGAGCCCTGCGGCATGGCGCCCACGGGGCGGCAGTGGTTTCCCCTCACCATGCGCGATCCCCACGAGCGCTGGCGGGGCGTCAACGCCGCCCAGCCCAGCCTCGACGCCTTTCTTGACGCCGAGCTTGAGGCGGCGGGCCTTGACGACAGCAAGCTCGCGCTCGTCGGCTTCAGCCAGGGAACCATGATGGCGCTGCATGTGGGCCTGCGCCGCAGGCGCGCCCCCGCCGCCATCCTCGGCTTTTCCGGCGTGCTGGTCGGCCCCGAGCATCTGGCGGGCGCCACCGCCCGCAACATCCGGGGCGAGGCGCCGCCGGTGCTGCTGATCCATGGCACGGCGGATGAGGTCATCCCCTTCGAGGCCCTGTTCGACAGTTCCGAACAGCTCGCCAAGGCCGACATCCCGACGCAGTGGCACATGTCCGCCGGGCTGGGCCATGGAATCGATCAGGCGGGCCTCGTCCATGGGGGCCTGTTTCTGGCGAAGGCCCTTGGCGTTCGCCTGCCCAGCCGCTGAACCCATCCTTCAACCGCCAAGAGAGGAACCTCAGGTGAACAAGCTCAAGCTCTCCATCGCAACAACCGATTACGATCATTTCCGCGACTTCCGCTTCGGCCTGGTGCAGGCGGAAGGGATCGAGCACACCTGGCTCAACCTCGGCCATCACGAAGTCTTCGCCCGCTTCACCTTCAATCGCGAATGGGATGTGACGGAGCTGTCCTGCGCAAAGTTCACGGCGCAGGTGACGCGCGACAATCCCGACATCGTCGGCCTGCCCGTGATCTGCTCGCGCCTGTTCCGCTTCTCGTCCTTCTATGTGAACAAGAACAGCGGCATCAAGACGGTGCAGGACCTCAAGGGCAAGCGCGTCGGCTCGCCCGAATGGGCCCATTCCGCCGCCGTCTACATGCGCGGCTGGATGCACAATGAATGCGGCGTGAAGCTGCAGGACGTACATTGGTATCAGGCGGGCGCGAATGCGCCGGGCCGCATCGAGAAGGTCGAGCTGTCCCTGCCTGAAGGCGTCAAGCTGACCCGCGTCTCCGACAAGTCCCTATCGGAGATGCTGGCCTCCGGCGAGATCGATTGCGCCATCATCGCGCGTCCCCCCACCTGCTTCCTCGAAGACCACCCGGATGTGGTGCGCCTCTATCCCAACTATCTGGAGATGGAGGAGGACTATTTCGACCGCACAAGCGTCTGGCCGATCATGCACATCATCGCGATCCAGAAGCACATTCTGGACGCCAACCCCTGGGTCGCGCGCAACCTGCTGAACGCCTTCAATGAATCGAAGCGTCGCTCGCTCGAGCGCCTGTTCGATCCCGCCGTCTCGCGCTATCCCCTGCCGTGGTTGCCGACCTATGCGCGGCGCATGCGCGACCGGATGCATGGCGACACCTTCCCCTTCGGCGTCGAGGCCAACCGGGCGACCTGGGAGCAGCTGCTGCTCTATACCTATCAGCAGGGCATCGCCCATCGCCACGCCAAGGTGGAGGAGGTCTTCCCGGCGGGCATCGACACCGAGATCATCGTCTGATCGAGGCCTTTTGCGGGCGGGGCCTCGCCTCGCCCGCCGTTTAATGCGACAAGAAGCGCATGTCGCTCGATGTTGTGGACCTGCGCTCCTTCTACGCCTCGGCCCTTGGCCGGGTGGCGCACCGTTTCGTCGGCGCCATCATCTCCCGGCGCTGGGAGAATTGCGCGGGCCTGTCCATGCTGGGGATCGGCTACGCCACCCCCTATCTGAACAGCTTTCGCGACAACGCCCTTCGGGTGCTGGCCTTCATGCCCGCCGAACAGGGCGTGGTGAACTGGCCGGAGGACGGCGCCTCCTCAGCAGCGCTCGTCGACGCCACCATGATGCCCCTGCCCGACGCCTGCATCGACAGGGTTCTTGTGGTTCATGCGCTGGAGATGAGCGAGTCGCCGACCGAATTGCTGTCCGAAATCTGGCGTATCCTCACCCCCGGCGGGCGCCTGATGATCGTTGCGCCCAACCGGCGCGGGGTCTGGGCGCGGCTGGAGACGACGCCCTTCGGACAGGGCCGCCCCTATTCGCGCGGCCAGCTCAGGGAATTGCTGCGCGACACCCTGTTTTCGCCGGTTCATGAGGCCGAGGCGCTCTATGTGCCGCCCTTCGGGCGCCCCTTCCTGCTGCGCATGGCCGGCGCTTTCGAGCGCATGGCGGAACGGTTCGGCCTGCCGGGCGGGGGCGTTCATGTGATCGAGGCGACCAAACAGCTCTATCGCCCCATCGGCGCGCGCAAGGTGGCGCGGCGGCGCCTGCCCGAGCTTGAGCCTGCGCTGGCGCCCACCCCCGCCGGCATAGGCTTTGGCGGGAACCGGCGTGACGTTTTTGACGACACCCGCGACGATCAGGCCGCGCGGTAGAAGGGACGGCCTCCGGCCACCGTGGTGCGGTGCATGCGGCGGGTGTCGGGATATTGATAGCCGCCGCCCGCCATATGGTTCAGGCAGGCGTTGTCCCAGAACACGAAGTCCCCGTCCTTCCATTTGTGGGTGTAGCGCCAGGCGGAGCTGGAGAACATGAAGCGGAAGAGCTCGTCGAGCAGGGGCTGGGCCTGCGCGTCGTCCATATCCTCGATGGCGATGGTGAAGCGCGGCGAAATATAAAGCGCCTGCGCGCCGGTCTCGGGATGGGTGCGCACCATGGGCTGCACGACCGGCTTCGTCTCCTTCTCCCGGCGCTTGTAATAATCGGCGGCGGCCTCGCGTTCGGCGGAGATGGTCACGCGGGGGTTGAGGGTCTTGGAGACGTGATGGACGGCGTTGCGGCCCTCGATCTGGCGCTTGAGGGCGTCCGGCAAGGCCGCATAGACCTGGGTGGTGTTGATGAATTCGGTGTCGCCGCCCTGATTGGGGTTCTTCACCGAATAGAGCATGGTGATGCGGCAGGGATCGGTCATGTGGGAGGAATCCGAATGCCAGAAGTCCCCGGCGTCCACGATTCCGACCTGCGACCCGTCGGGCCGACGCTCATTGGAGAGGATCAGCACATCCCGGTCGTCGGGATGGCAATAGGCGCTGCGGTCCTGCGATTCGAGGTCGCCCCAGAGCCGCGCGAAACGGGCTTGCGCGGCGGGCTCAAGACGCTGATCGCGGATGCAGAGGATGGGATGGCGATTGAACGCCTGCTGAAGCGCCGCGAAATCCTCCGCAGTCAGGGGCGCCGCGCAATCAAGGCCGATGATCTCCGCCGCGCCTGCGGGTGAAATCTGGTTGAGATTGAAGGCCATGGGCTCCTCCTGATGGTTGGTCGCGCGGGGCGTCGTTGGCCACGACCCTAAGAGCGCGAGGGAAGCCCTGTCAATGCGGCGGCGGGCCCCTTGGAGCGCGCCGCCGCAGGGGCTAGACTAAGCTCAAGAACGTTTGAAAGATCCTCAGGAGGAAACCATGTCGAAACGCCGCGCCCAGGGCGCCGCCCTGCCGCTCATCGCCATGACCGGCCTTCTCGCCCTCGCCGCGACTGGCGCGCAGGCGCAGACGCCCGAGAGCTTCTACAAGGGCCGCACCGTCAGCATCTACATCGGCTTTGGCGGCGGCGGCTCCTATGATTTCTATGGCCATCTCATCGCCCGCCACATCGGCAAGCATATTCCGGGCAATCCGACGGTCGTAGCCCAGTCCATGCCGGGGGCGGGGAGCTTCAAACTGGCGAACTGGCTGACCTCGGTCGCGCCCAAAGACGGGACGGCCATGGGCATCGTCTCGCAGGCGGCGGCGCTGGAGGAGGCGCTCGGCAGTCAAGGCGTGCAATACAAGGCCCGCGATTTCAACTGGATCGGCCGCGCCACCTCCGTGATCGAGATCATGATGACCGGCGAGAAAGCGAAGGCGAAGACCCTCGACGACGCCTTTAAAGGCGAGGTGATGATCGGCGGCACGGGGCCCGGCTCGCCGTCGGAGGGCTATCCCAAACTGCTCAACGCCGCCGCAGGCACGAAATTCAAGATCATCGCAGGCTATCCGGCCTCCGCCGAAGTGCTGCTCGCCATGGAGAAAGGCGAGGTCGACGCGGCCTTCACCTCCTTCGGCTCGCTGCAGGCCTATCATCAGGACTGGCTCGACCAGAAGAAGGTCAATCTGCTGGTGCAGGGAACAGTGGCGCGCACGCAGGAGCTTCCCGACGTGCCCGCCGTGGGCGAACTCGGCAAGACGCCGGAAGATCGCCGGATGCTGCAGCTCTACGCCTCCACCGCCGACATAGGCCGCTCCTTCATCGCCCCGCCGGGCCTGCCGACCGAGCGCGTCGCCACCCTGCGCGCGGCCTTTGACGCGACGATGAATGATCCCGACTTCCGCGCCGAAGTCACCCGCGCCAAGGCTGAGTTTCACCCCCTGCCGGGCGCCGATCTCCAAAAATTGATCGAGGCGACCGCCCAGACCCCGCCCGAGATCATCGCGCGCATGAAGGGATTGCTGCAGGCGGCTAAATAAGCCGCAGCCCCAGCGGATTGAAGGGAAGCGGCTGGACCTGTAGAACATCGCCGTCGATGGGCCTCCGCCCATGAAGGAGAAATCCGATGTTCCCCATTCTGCGTCCGCTGGCCCTAGGCCTTTGCGCCGCCCTTCTTCCCGCCGCGAGCTTCGCCCAGAGCGCCGACCCTTTCTTCAGGGGCAAGACCCTCAGCGTCTACATCGGCTTCTCGGCCGGCGGCACCTATGACCTCTTCGGGCGCATGGTGGCCCGCCATATCGGCAAGCACATTCCCGGCAATCCGACGGTCGTGGCGCAATCCATGCCGGGCGCGGGCAGCTTCACCCTCGCCAACTGGATGTATCGCATCGCGCCGAAGGACGGCACGGCCATCGGCATCGTCTCGCAGACCATGGCGATCGAGGAGATGCTGAAGACGACCGGCGTCGCCTACAAGGCCGCCGAATTCAACTGGATCGGCCGCGCCACCTCCAATGTCGAGATCACCTTGGTCAACAGCAATGTGAAGGGCAATACGATCGAAAACGCCAAGGTCCACGAGACCACCCTCGCCTCGACCGGCGCAGGCTCGCCGGGCGAGGGCTATCCGAAGCTTCTGAACGGCATCATCGGCACCAAGTTCAAGCTGGTCGGCCCCTATCCCGGCTCCACCGACGGGTTGCTCGCCATGGAGCGCGGCGAGACCGACGGCGCCTTCACCTCCTGGAACACGCTGAAGACCACCAAGCGCGACTGGCTGGAGCAGAAGAAGGTCGCCATGCTCGTGCAATATGCGCTGGAGCGCATACCGGAGATGAAGGATGTCCCAACCATGGTGGAGCTCGGCAAGACCCCCGAGGACAAGGAGCTCTTCGCCTTCTATGTGAGCGGCGGCGAAGTGGGCCGGTCCTTCCTCGCCCCTCCCGGCGTGCCCGCTGAGCGCGTGGCCCTGCTGCGCAAGGCCTTCGACGACACGATGAAGGATCCCGAGCTGCTCGGCGAAATCGAAAAGGCGCGGCTGGACTTCGTGCCGGGCACGGGCGAGCAGCTGCAGAAGATCATCGCCCAGACCGCCGCCGTGCGGCCCGAGGTGATCCAGCGCATGCAGTCCATCCTGCAGAAATGAAAACAGGGGCGCGGCACGAAAGGCCGCGCTCCGCTTGCCCGGCGCGGGTGGCTCCGTTAGCTTTCGCAACCTAACGTCTGGAGCGTCCGATGCCTGCTGAGGTCCATCAATTCCCCTGCCTGACCGACAATTTCGGCGTCCTCGTCCATGATCCCGCGACCGGCGCCACCGCCGCCATCGACGTTCCCGAGGCCGCGCCGGTCCTGAAAGCCCTCGACGAGCGCGGCTGGACCCTCACCGACATTCTCGTGACCCATCGCCACGGGGACCATGTGCAGGGCATCCCCGAGGTAAAGCAACGCTTCCCCAAGGCCCGCGTCCTGGCCCCGGCGGGCGAGGCGGACCGGGTGCCGCTCGTCGACGCCACCGTCAGGGAAGGCGACGTCGCGCGCGTCGGCTCGCTGCAGGCGAGGGTCATCGAAACGCCCGGCCACACCATCGGCCACATCGTGTATTTCTTCGAAGCGGAGAAGCTGCTCTTCGCCGGGGACACGCTCTTCTCCATCGGCTGCGGCAAGGTCAATGAGGCCCCCATGGCGGTCATGTGGGACTCCCTGCTCAAGATCGCCGCCCTGCCCGAGGACACCGCGATCTATTGCGGCCATGAATATACGCTGGCCAACGCCAAATTCGCCCTCACCATCGAGCCCGGCAACGCCCGGCTGATCGACCATATGAAGACGGTCGAGGCCCTGCGCGCAAAGGGCGCGGCGAGCCTGCCGAGCACGCTTGGCCTTGAGCTCGCCATCAACCCCTTCCTGCGGGCGGAGCGTCCGGAGGTTCAGGCGCAGCTTGGCATGGCGGGCGCGGCTGCGGCGGATGTCTTCGCCGAGATCCGCGAACGCAAGAACAGGTTCTGACGCCATGGGCGGCGCCTATCTCCATGACGGCCTCAGCGCGGACGAAGTGGTGCGCCTGCTCGGCCTCGCCCCGCATCCCGAAGGGGGCTTCTACCGCGAGACCTTCAGGGATCCGCGCACCGACGCGCAGGGACGCTCCGTCTCCTCGCTGATCTATTTTCTGCTGGGGGTCGGGGATGTCTCGGCCTGGCACCGGGTGGATGCGGCGGAGGTCTGGCACTGGCACGCTGGCGCGCCGCTGTCGCTCACCATCTGCGAAAACGGCCACGACTGCGAGTCCGTGCATCTGGGGGCAGACCTGAAGGCCGGACAACGCCCGCAGTTCGTGGTCCCCGCGAACTGGTGGCAGACGGCGACGAGCCTTGGCGCCTGGACGCTGGTGGGCTGCACCGTCGCCCCTGCCTTCGACTTCGCCCATTTCGAGTTGGCCCCGCCGGATTGGCGGCCCCAGCCACGCGGCGTGAGCTAAAAAAGCCCCGCGGCGTGAGCTAAAAAACCAGCCCCGCGGCGCGAGCTGAAGAAAGCCCCGCGGCGCGAGCGGCTGAAAGCAGCCTCAGCCCTTGCGGCTGAGGCTCTCGATCTGGCGCTGCATTTCGAAGATCTGGCGGCGCATCTCGTCGAAATCCGGGGCCGCGCCTGCATCCCTGGGCGCAGAAGCGGGCGCCAGCGCCTCGGCCTCGCCGGCCTGGGCGGGCGCGGTGAAGGGCGCGAACATGCTGATGGCCTGATTGAACATGGCCATGTTCTTGCGGGCCTGCTCCTCCATGGCGCTGAACATCTGGCCGCCCGGCACTTCCTTGCCGCCCATGGCGTTCATGAAGTCATCCCGGATCTTTGTCTGATCGTTGACGAACTTGCCGATGGAGAATTCTAGGAAGCTCGGCACCACCATCTGCATGCTGTCGCCGTAAAGGCGGATCAACTGCCGCAGGAAGGTGATGGGCATGAGGGATTGCCCCTCCTTGGCCTCCTGCTCGAAAATGATCTGGCCGAGGACCGCGCGGGTGATGTCCTCGCCGGACTTGGCGTCGAAAACCAGAAAATCCTCCCCCGCCTTCACCATCCTGGCGAGATCCTCCAGCGTCACATAGGTGCTCGTGCCGGTGTTGTAGAGGCGGCGGTTCGCGTATTTCTTGATGGTGATGGGTTTCTTTTCACTGGCCATTCGTGAAGCCCTGCCCGATGGACGAAATGCCCGGACCGCAAGATAGCCGCCCTTGCAGCCTGCGGAAACAGATTTGTCACGAAATAATGCGGCGCAATCCAGCCCAACCGCTTTGGTCTTTTGGTTATGTAGACCAAAAGGCGAGCCCTGCGTCGCCAAGTCCGCTTGACCGCCGGGAGGCGGACGGGTAGCCCGATAGTCAAGCGGCGAACAATTTCGCTGCTCGCAAGAGACCCGGATCTTGACGGGGCGCAATGGCTCCGGACCTGTCGCAAAAGGAGTTTCCAGATGGCATCCGATATCGTGATCGTAGGCGCCGCGCGCACGGCGGTGGGGTCTTTCAGCGGCGTTTTCGGCGGCACCCCCGCCCATGAGCTTGGCGCAGTCGCCATCAAGGCCGCGCTTGAGCGCGCCAGGGTCGACGCCGCCGACGTCGACGAAGTCATCCTCGGGCAGATCCTGGCGGCAGGCCAGGGCCAGAACCCCGCGCGTCAGGCCTCGATGAAGGCGGGCGTTCCCCAGGAGAAGACCGCCTGGGGCCTCAACCAGCTCTGCGGCTCGGGCCTGCGCGCCGTCGCCATCGGCATGCAGCAGATCGCCAACGGCGACGCCAGCATCATCGTGGCGGGCGGTCAGGAATCCATGTCCCTCTCCCCCCATGTCGCGCATCTGCGCAACGGGCAGAAGATGGGCGACATGAAGTTCCTGGACACCATGATCAAGGACGGCCTGACCGACGCCTTCCACGGCTACCACATGGGCACGACGGCCGAGAACATCGCCACGCGCTGGCAGATCTCCCGCGATGAGCAGGACCAGTTCGCCACGGCGTCGCAGAACAAGGCCGAAGCGGCGCAGAAGGCGGGCAAGTTCAAGGATGAGATCTGCCCGGTCACCGTCGCCAGCCGCAAGGGCGACGTGGTCGTGGATCAGGATGAATATATCAAGGCTGGCGTGACCCTTGAGTCCCTCGCCAAGCTCCGCCCGGCCTTCTCCAAGGACGGCACCATCACCGCCGGCAACGCCTCGGGCATCAACGACGGCGCCGCCGCCATCGTGCTGATGACTGCGGCTGAAGCCAGCAAGCGCAGCCTGACCCCGCTGGCGCGCATCGCCTCCTGGGCGACCTGCGGCGTCGATCCCGCCATCATGGGCACGGGCCCCATCCCCTCCTCCCGCCGGGCGCTGGAGAAGGCCGGCTGGAAGGTGGGTGATCTTGAGCTCGTCGAGGCCAACGAGGCTTTCGCCGCCCAGGCGCTCGCCGTGAACAAGGACATGGGCTGGGATCCCGCCATCGTGAATGTGAACGGCGGCGCCATCGCCCTTGGCCATCCCATCGGCGCCTCGGGCGCCCGCGTCCTCACCACGCTGCTCTTCGAGATGCAGCGCCGCAACGCCAAAAAGGGCCTGACCACCCTTTGCATCGGCGGCGGCATGGGCATCGCCATGTGTCTTGAGCGCTGAGCCGATCTTTCACGCCTAAAGTCGCAACCCTAAAGCCTAAGTGAGCGAGACGGCCGGGCCTGATACAACCCGGCTGTCAGTCACAGGGAGAGGAGCAGGGAATGTCACGAGTCGCAGTCGTCACAGGAGGTTCGCGCGGCATTGGCGCCGCCATCTCAAAGGCCCTCAAGGCCGCAGGCTTCAACGTCGCCGCCAACTATGCGGGCAATGATGAGGCCGCCGCGAAGTTCCGCGAGGAAACCGGCATCCCCGTCTACAAGTGGGACGTCTCCAGCTACGAGGCCTGCGCGGCGGGTCTGGCCCAGATCGAAAAGGATCTCGGCCCCATCGACGTCGTGGTGAACAACGCCGGCATCACCCGCGACGGCTTCTTCCACAAGATGACGCCCGACCAGTGGAACGCCGTCATCAACACCAATCTGAATTCGCTGTTCAACATGTGCCGCCCGGTCATCGACGGCATGCGCAACCGCAACTTCGGCCGCATCATCTGCATCTCCTCCATCAATGGACAGAAGGGGCAGGCGGGCCAGGCGAACTATTCCGCCGCCAAGGCGGGCGAGATCGGCTTCGTGAAGGCGCTTGCGCAGGAGAACGCCAGCAAGGGCATCACGGTCAACGCGATCTGCCCGGGCTATATCGGCACGGAGATGGTCCGCGCCATCGCCCCCGAAGTGCTGGAGAAGCGCATCCTGCCGCAGATCCCCGTGGGCCGTCTTGGCGAGCCCGAGGAGATCGCGCGCATCGTCGCCTTCCTGGCCGCTGACGAATCCGGCTTCATCACGGGCTCGACGCTGTCGGCCAATGGGGGCCAGTATATGGCCTGAGCCGCCAGCGCAGGCGCTCAAATGAAACGGCCCGCCCCTGACGAAGGGGCGGGCCTTTTGATTAGGCGATGGGCCCGATCACTTGATCGGGGGCTTGGGCAAGCCGGACTCGCCGGGCTCCATATGGAAAGTGTAGTCGAGCGTATACCAGGGCTCGGTCACGTCAGGCGCGGGCGGCGCGCCGGTCTCGTGGCGGCGATAATCGCCCACCAGCGCCGTGGTGACCCCGAAGACCACATCGCAGTCCAGATATTTCGCGCCCTGCACGAAGACCTGCGTCACCAGGGTCTTGAATCCATCCTTGTGCAGCAGGAAGTGGATATGGGCCGGGCGCCAGGGCTCGCGCTTCTGGAACAGGACCATGTCGCCCACAGGCCCATCCACAGGAATTGGATAGCCCGCCGGCAGGATCGAGCGGAAGGAGAAGCGCCCGTCCGCATCCGTGTGGAACTTGCCGCGCAGATTATGGTCGGCCTGTTCGGGATCCTGATTTTCATACATGCCGGTGGTGGAGGAATGCCACACATCGACCTCGACCCCCGCCATGGGCTGGCCCTTGTGATCGACCACGCGGCAACCCGCGAACAGCGCAGGGCCAGGCGTGGGCGAGCGCAGGAGCGAACCGCCGTTTGGCGTCTCGGGGCTGCGCATGCGCCAGAAGGGCCCGAGCAGAGCCGCAGCCGTCTCGGTCGATCCATTGGCGCCATTGTTCATGAGGCAGACGAGGGTCGAGACCCCGATCGTATCGGAGAACAGCACGCCTTCGTTATGGGTGTCGGTGGTCTGCTTGCCGATCCGGTTCAGGAAATCGACGCCATATTCCCATTCCTTCTCCGTCAATTTCACCTCACGCACGAAGGCGTGCATGTGCTTGACGAAGGATTCGGCGATTTCGCGGATGCGGGCGTCGGGCGCGCCGGACATGGCCTTCAGAACGGCGGGCGTGACGTCGTTTTCGTCATTGATGATCATGGGCGCTCCTCGTGCCTTGAATGACCGGACTATCCGGCATGGCCCCTCGGGGGTCAAGGTGAGCCAGGGCCCTGCGCCTGCGGCCAATCAGGCTCAGGCCTCCCGCACCGTCCAGCGCGAAATGTCATCGTCCGCGCCGATCAGCGCCAGACCATAGGCGATGGAGAGCAACTGGTCGCCGGTCTCCAGGCGTTCCGCGCCGAAGCGCGCGGCGAAACGGGCGCGCAAGGCGGGCACGAAGGATGTGCCGCCGGTGAGGAAGACCTTGTCGATGTCCTGCGCGGCCAGACCCGCCTCCGCCAGCGCCGCCTCCACGGCCCGATCGATGCGCTGGAGATCAGGCTCGATCCAGCGTTCGAAATCCGCCCGCGTCACCTGCGCCTCGATTGTGACGCCCATGCTGTCGAAGGACAGCCTCGCCTCCTCGTCATGCGACAGCGCAAGCTTGGTCTCCGACACCGCCCTGTAGAGGGGATAGCCAAGATCCTCCTCGATGATGGTGATGAGCATCTCGAGCTCGTCCGGCTGGTCGCTGGCCCTTGCGAGCTGGCGCAACTCGCGCAGGGTCGAGCCTGATTTCATGATGGCCAGTTGATGCCAGGCGGCGAAATTGGCGAAGTAATGGGCGGGAAAGTCGAGCATCTTGTCGAAGCTCTTGTAGCGGCTGCCCTTGCCGAGCCGCGGCGAGACGACATGGTCGATGATGCGGAAATCGAATCGGTCGCCTGCGAGCCCGACGCCCGTGCGGGCCATGGGCACGGCCTGCAGCTCCTGCTTGCCCAGGCGAAAGCGCACGATGGAGAAGTCGCTGGTGCCGCCGCCGAAATCGGCGACCAGAACGGTGGCGTCCTTCTTGAGGCGCTGGGCGAAATAATATGCCGCCGCCACCGGCTCATAGACGAAATGCACCTCCTCGATCCCGCATTTGGCGAGGGCCGAAAGATAGCGGGTCTGGGCGAGGGCGGGGTCGGGCGCGTGGCCTGCATAGGCGACGGGCCGCCCGATGACGAGCCTGCGCGTCGCCTCGAGCGGCGGCTCGGATTGCGACAGCATCTTGCCCACAAAGGCCGCCATGAGGTCTTCGTAGCGCCAGGCCCGACCATGGATGGCGGTGGACTGGAACGAGGGGCTCGCGGCGAAGGTCTTGAAAGATTGCAGGAATCGGCAATCCATGGGGTCCGCGAGATAGCGATCCACGGCCCAGGGCCCAACCTCCGCGAGGGTGGCGCCGCGCTGATTGAAGAAGCTGATCGCCGAGCGGCAGACGGTCTCGGTCTCGCCCCCATGGGTGAAACGCGCGGTCTGGATGGAGCCATCGGGCTGCAGCAGCGCCGCCACAGAATTGGTGGTGCCGAAGTCAAGCCCAAGGCTTCCCGTCGCCGCAGGCGCGCGGGGTGAAGAATCGTCTGGCATGGGTTCTCGTGCTGGCGCGCGGCGAATGGCGCGGCCGGACCCTAGACTCTATCAGCCGGAGGTCAAGGCGTGATCGCCCCTCACTCGCCCTTGATGTTGTTGGCCTTGATGACCGAGCCCCAGCGCTCGCTGTCCTGCTTGAAGATCCGCCCGGCTTCGGCGGGCGTGTTCAGGACGGGCGTGGCGCGCAGATCGGCGAGCCGCTTGGCGGCGTCAGGGGCCTGGAAGGCGAGGCGGATGCCGGCCGACAGTTTCTCGGCGATGTCGGCGGGCGTGTCCGGGGGCGCGACCACCGCGAACCAGGTGGTCGAGACCACATCAGGCCAGGTTTCGCTGAGCGAGGGGACGTCGGGCAGGCTGGGATCGCGCTTTTCAGAGCCGATGGCGAGGGCGCGCATGCCGCCCGAGCTCAGATGCGGCCAGGCGTCCAGCAGATTGGCGAAGGCGAAATCAATGCGCCCCGCAAGAAGCTCGGTCATCACCTCGGCGGTGCCCTTGAAAGGCACATGGACAAGATCCGTGCCCGTCTTGGCCCGCAGGATTTCGGCGGTCAGGTGCAGGGTGCTGCCAGCGCCTGTCGAGGCGTAGTTGAGGCCGCCGGGCTTGCGCGCGAGTTCGATGAGCTGGGCGAGCGTGGCGGCGGGCAGGTTGTTGCGCACCAAAAGCACATTGGGAACGCTGCAGATAACCGTAATCGGCGTGAAGCGGTCCTGATCGTATTTGAGGTTGGGGAAGAGATATTTGTTGAGGGCGATCGGCGGCGGAGGGGCGGTGAGCAGGGTGTGGCCGTCCGGCGCCGCGCGGGCCACCTGCTCGGCGCCCACATTCTGCGCGCCGCCGGGCTTGTTCTCGACAATGACGGTCTGGCCCCATTGCTGCTGGAACGAGGCGCTGATGATGCGCGACAGGAAATCAGGCGCGCTGCCGGGCGGCAGGGGCACGACGATCTTCATCTGCTGGCTCGGGAAGTCCGCCGCCCGAACAGGGGCCGCAAGGCAGAGGCCTAGGCTCAGCGCAGTCGCGAGGCGCGCAAGGCGCGGCAGGTTCGTGTGGATCATCTGTGTCTCCCGGGGCGCGCGGCGTTGGATGCGCAGTTGGCGGCACTTTCGCCCGAACGGCGCCCGGAGACAAGATGCGCATGGCTGCAACGATGCAGCCGACGCCGCGTTTCCCTTGCGTTCAATGAAACGTGAGGAGCAGGACATGGCGAACGCCACCCGCAAGAAGCTTGGCGCAGGATTGCATCACAAGGGCAGCGGCTCAGGCGCCATGACCGAGGTTCCCGGCGACAAGATCGGGGAGAATGAGATTCTGTCCAACCGGGACAAGAGCCAGCGCTCGGATTCGCGGGGCCTTGATGGCCGGGAGATCCAGAACGAGCAGATGCAGGATCAGGTCCATAACCAGCAGGGGCCCGAACGCTGAGGCTTGAACGCGAACGGCGCGGGACATGCCCGCGCCGTCAATCCTGAACCTTTGGCCTTCGCCTATTCGGCCGCATGTCCCGCGACGCCCGCTGCCGCAGCGACCTTCGGCTTGACGAAGCGCACATAGATCTGCGCGCCGACGAGCAGGAAACAGAACCCGAGGAAGACGCCGGAGATCGGACGCTCGACGAAGGTCATGAGGTCGCCGCGCGAAATGATCAGCGCGCGCCGGAAATTCTCCTCGAAGCGCGGGCCGAGGACGAAGCCGAGCAGGATCGGCGCGGGCTCGAACTTCAACAGCACCAGCAGATAGCCGAAGATGCCCAGCGCCAGCGTCGCGCCGACGTCAAAGAGCGAGTTGCGGGCGGCGAAGACGCCGATGCAGATGAAGAACAGCGCGCTGGGATAGAGATATTTATAGGGGATCATCAACATCTTCACCCAGATGCCGATCATCGGCACGTTGAGGACGATGAGGATGAGGTTGCCGACCCAGAAGCTGGCGATCAGGCCCCAGAACAGATCGGGATGCTCCACGATGAGGCGTGGGCCCGGCGTGATGCCATGGATGATGAGCGCGCCGAGCAGCAGCGCCATCACCGCGTCGCCGGGAATGCCGAGGCTCATGGTGGGGATGAAGTCGCCCTGCACGGAGGAGTGGGTCGAGGCCTCAGGGGCCGCGACGCCCTCGATCGCGCCATGGCCGAAACGCTCCGGAGTCTTCGACACTTTCTTTTCCGTGGCGTAGGCGACGAAGGAGGCGATGGTCGGGCCCGTCCCGGGAATGCAGGAGCACAGGCTGCCGACGAGCGTGCCGCGCAGGATCGGGAAGGCCGAACGCTTGATGTCGTCCCGGGTGGGGACCATGTCGGACATCTTGATGTTGGTGTAGGCGAGGTTCAGCGGCGCCGTATTGTTCACCGAGCGCAGGAACTCGGCGATGCCGAAGAGGCCCAGCGACAGGGCGACGAGCTCAAGCCCATCGGAGAGGTCGACGACCCCGAAGGTGAAGCGCTCGACGCCGGTGTTCACGTCCGTGCCCATGATGCCGAGGATGAGGCCCAGCAAGGTCATGGCGACGCCCTTGAGGGGGGAGCCCTTGGCCAGCGTCGAACCCGCCAGCAGGCCAAGCAGCATCAGCGAACAGATCTCAGGGGCGCCGAACTGGAACGCGACATTCGCCACATAGGGGGCGAAGAAGATCATCTGAAGGATGCCGAAGGCGGCGCCGAACATCGAGCCCAGCATGGTGATGCCCAGCGCCACGCCGCCGCGGCCCTGCTTCGTCAGGGGGAAGCCGTCGAGGCAGGTCACCGCATGGGGGGGATGGCAGGGCAGGTTCAGCAGGATCGAGCAGATCGCCCCGCCATATTGGGCGCCATAGTAGATGCCCGAGAGCATCAGCACGGCCGCGACCGGCTTCATGCCGAAGGTCAGCGGCAGAAGGATCGAGATCGCGGAGAGAACGCCCATGCCGGGCAGCACGCCGACAAGATTGCCGACCATGACGCCGACGAAGCACCAGAGCAGGTTATGGGGCTCCAGCGCGATGCTGAAGCCATGCATGAGGCCGCCGAGTCCAGTGTCCATGTCACAGGCCCCTTACGATCGGAATCTGCACATGCAGAACGAAGGAAAAAAGCGCGATGGCGAAGACAGTGACGCCACCCGCCAGAAGCGCAGATGATTTCACGTTGCTGTCGTTATCGCCGCAGGCGCCGATGAAGACGCAGAAGAAGGTCGCAGGCGCGAGTCCGGCGTATTCCGCGAGCAAGATGAAAGCCGCGACGCTGCCGATGATGCAGCCCCAACCCCGCCAGTCGGGATGGGCGGGAAGCGCGTGGTGCGCGTCCATGATGTCGGCGCCGGCCTTGGCGCCGACGCTGGCCGCCAGGGCGATCAGCACGCCCATGAAGGTGATCATGACGCCGAGGCAAACGGGAAAGAACCCAGGCCCCATCTGGGTCAGGCTGCCCACCTTGTAGGTGGAGCCGATGACGGCCGCCCCGCCGCCAATGAGGATCATCAATCCCCCGGCGTAATAATCACGCCTGCTTTCACTGATCATGACGCGCGCTCCTCCCAAAAGCTGCAGTCTTCATTCACGACTTATCACGGAGTTTTCACGAATCAATCAACTTTTTGTGAGCATTTCGTGATAATTGTGGCATGGCCTCAGGCGCAGCCCGCCTCGCCAGCGCGCGCGCCATCTCCTATGTTCGGGCGATCTGCGAGGAGGAAACATGTCGGACCAGACCATCATCGGCGCGCAGGGCGGCTCGTCGCTGCGCATCCTGTCGGCAAGCGCCGTGCGGCAGGCGATCACGCGTTGCGCGGAGCTCTTTCACGCCGCAGCCGGGCAAGGCGCCCACGCCCGTTTCGACACCTCCGGGGCGATCCTTCGGCGCATCGGCGAGGGCGAGGCCTGCGATGTCGTGGCCTCCTCGCTGGATTGCCTTGAGGAATTGCAGGCCAGGGGCCTGCTCGGCGACGCGCCGGTCGTGGTGGGCGTGTCGCGTGTGGCGCTCGGGGTGCGGCGAGGCGAGGCGCCGCCGGATATTTCGACAGTTGAATCCCTCAAGAGCGCACTGCGCGCCGCCCCTGTCATCGTGCGGGGCGATCCCGCAGGCGGGGGCACGGCGGGCAATCACCTGCAGAAGGTGTTCGAGCGGCTGGGCCTCATCGAGGAGCTGGCTGACCGCACGGTGCTGCGCATCGGCGGCTACAATGTCATGAAGGAGGTGGCGGAGGGCCGCGCGCCCTTCGGCCTCACCCAGTCGACCGAGATCGTCGCGGTGGACGGCGTCGAGATCGGCGCCTGGCTGCCCGAGGAGGTGCAGCTGACGACCCGCTATGCGGTCGCCCTTGGCGGCGACGCCGCGCCCGCCGCGCAGGACTTCCTCGCCTTCCTGGCGCAGGAGCCCTGCCGCGCCGTCTTCGACGCCGCCGGGTTCGCGAGGCCCTGAGGGGCAGGCGCAGCTTCAGCCATCGGCCCGCGCAGGCTGGCGCAGGCCCAGCCGCTCCATGCGCGGCAGCACCTCGTCGCGCAGATGGGGGAATTCATTGACGTAATGCACGAGGCCGATGGCCATGCCGTCGAGGCCCGCGTCCGCCATGCGTTTGAAGGCCTCGGCCACCTCGTCATAGCTGCCCACGACCGGATAGGTTCCCACGCCGCTGATGAGCCGCTCCTTCAGGGCTCTGAGCTCTTCGGGGGGCGTCTGGCTGGCGCGGGCGCGGATGCGCACCGCATGGTCGGCGGCCTCCCAGTCGCCCATGTCGTAGACGATGTAGTGGTGGTAGTCCCGCGCCTCCTTCGAGGTTGGGCGCGCCAGCATATGGCCGCTGGCATAGACGCCGACCTGACGCCCGGCTTCCGCGGCGACGGCGCGCACGCCCGCGATGTCCTCGCCCAGCGCATCCAGCGTCTTGATGGCGGTGAACAGGCAGTCGACATGGCGCGCGGCGAAGCCCCGGCCTTCCGGCGAGGCGCCGGCGCTGATGAGCAGGGGCGGCTCGCCACCCCAGGGCCCGGGCTTGCACAGGACGTTCTTCAGCGTGAACCAGCGGCCCTCGAAGTCGAAGGGCTTGGTCTCCAGCCAGACCCGCCGGGCTATGGCGACCCATTCCTCCGTGTAGTCGTAGCGGATCTCATGGGGCAGAAGCTCGATGCCCATCATGCCGAATTCGCCGTGGTTCCAGCCCGAGACGATGTTGAGGCCGAAGCGCCCGCGCCCCACATGATCCGCCGTCACCATCTGCTTGGCGGCGAAGACCGGGTTGATGAAGGCGATGTGGAGGGTGCCGCAGACCGTGATCTTTTTCGTCGCGCCCAGCAGGCCCGCCGCCCATGTCAGGGTTTCGAAGCTGGCGCCCTGCGTATCAGTCTCGCCCTTGTAGCCATGCCAGCGCCCGATGGGCAGCAGGAACTCCAGCCCCGCCTCATCGGCCAGATGCGCGGCGGCGAGATTGTTCTCGAAGGCATGGTCCCACCGCTCCGGCGCCTTGGTCATGGTCAGGCCGTTGGAGCAGTTCAGGCCGAAGAGGCCCAGCTTGAACCTGTTCGGCCCATACATGCGCGTCTGCCGTCTGGACATGGCTTGCCCTCCCTTATTTTCTCCCATTGAAACGGGTGGGAGGGCCTGTGTCCATCCGGCGACATGCGGCGGGGCCTTGCGGCCCCGGCCTCAGACGTCGAGGGTGGTCCTGGCGAAGACCTCTTCAAGGCCCACGCGACGGTCCGTCAGGCCCTGCTCCTGCAGATATTGCGCGACGGTTTCGAGCACCGGCCGCGCCGCCTTGACCCCATAGGCCAGCGGATCGGCGTTGAAGCCCTTGTCCGCAGCCGCATCGAGCGCGCCCACCTCGAACCAGGGCCCCATGGCCGCCTTCGCCCGGCGGGTCACGTCATTTTTGGCCTTGAGGAAGGCCGAATAGAGGTTGAGGGCGAGCCAGGGGTGCTTTTCGAGCAGGGAGCGGCGCACCACCACCGTGTGGTTGATCGGGTAGATCCCGGTCTTGGCGTAGAAGCGCTTGCCCTCCTCGATCGGGTCCGCGAAGAGATGCTGCACTTCGGGCACCCGCGACATGTCGATGCTGCTGCGGTCCACGAGATTGGTGTTGGTGAGATAGAGCAGGGTCGCGTCGAGCTCGCCCTTCACCAGCATTTCGCCGATGTTGGTCGAGGGCGGAATGCGGTTCAGGCGCACGCCCTCGGGCGGGGTGAAGCCTGTGGAGCCGCCGTGGCTCATGTCGGGCGTGCGCTCCATGAACCATTCGATGTCCCGGGCGTGGACGCCAAATTCATGCTGCAGGATGCCGCGCGACCAGATGGCCGAGGTCTGCTGGTATTCGGGAACCGCCACGCGCTTGCCGCGCAGATCCTGCGGCGTCCTGATGCCGCGATCCGCGCGCACGAGGATGCGCGTGTGGAAGAACATGCGGAAGGTGAAGACCGGGATCGCCGCCCAGGTGTAGTCGCCCCGCGAGGCCGCGATCAGCAGCGAGGAGACCGACATCTCCGACACGTCGAAATCGGCGTATTTCAGCTGCCGCCAGAACATTTCGGAGGGATGCACCACGGTGGTGTGCAGCTTGATCCCCTGCGGCTGAACATGGCCGTCGATCAGCGGGCGGGTGCGCTCGTTGTCGGACAGGGCGATGCTGAGTTCCATTTTGCCTTCGGTCATGTTTCCTCCTGTTGCGCAATTTCTAAGGGCTCGCGCCGCCTTTGTCACGAGGCGCGGCTCCCTGCAAAGCCGGAGTCGATCCCGGCGCGGATGCAGCCTATAATGGCTCTATGAAGCCGCTTCGCCCGCCCCCTTCCGCCCCGCCGGAGGACGCCGGCCACCGGGATCACTCGCATTGCGCGCATGATCCGGCCCGCGCCCATGGCCATGGGGTCGATCTCACGCCCGCCCGTCGGCGGGTGCTGGATGAGCTGTGCGCGGCGGGCAGTCCGCTGGGCGCCTATGAGATGATCGACCGCCTTGCGGCCGGGACCGGCAAACGCCCGGCGCCGATCTCGGTCTATCGGGCCCTGGATTTTCTGGTCGATAAGGGGCTGGTGCATCGCCTCGCCTCCCGCAACGCCTTCATGGCCTGCGATCACGGCCATGGGGCCCACGAGCCCGCCATTTTCCTGATCTGCGACGGTTGCGGCGCCGTCAGCGAAGTGACCTCTCAAGCCGCGGCCGAAAGCCTGCGCAGCGTCGCGCGATCCGTTGGTTTCGCCCCGCGCGCGCAGGTCATCGAACTGGCGGGCCTTTGCGCCCGTTGCCATGGAGCTGAGCCCTCGTGAGCCCGCCCGACCGAATCAACCGGAGACTGCGCCAATGCCCCTCGATCCGCTGACCGCCCCAGAAAGCGGCCCCGCGCCGCGCCATCGCACCGTTCAGGTCCGGGTCGGGGATGGCGCGGCCGCCGTTCTGGTGGGCGGGGGCGCACCCATCGTCGTCCAGTCCATGACCAACACCGACACCGCCGACATCGAAGGCACGGTCCGGCAGGTCGAGGCTCTGGCGCGTGCGGGGTCCGAGCTCGTCCGCATCACCGTCGACCGCGACGAGGCGGCGGCCGCCGTGCCCCATATCCGCGACCGGCTGGCGCGGCTCGGCGTCGGCGTGCCCCTGGTGGGCGACTTCCACTACATCGGCCATAAACTTCTGGCCGATCATCCCGCCTGCGCCGAGGCGCTGGCCAAATACCGGATCAATCCCGGCAACGTCGGGTTCAAGGACAAGAAGGACCGGCAGTTCAGCGCCATCGTCGAGCAGGCGATCAAGCATGGCAAGGCCGTGCGCATCGGCGCCAACTGGGGCTCGCTCGATCAGGAATTGCTGACGGCGATGATGGATGAGAACGCCCGCTCGGCCAATCCCATCGAGGCCCGCGCCGTCACCCGCGAGGCCATGGTGCGCTCGGCGCTCTTTTCGGCCGAGCGCGCCGAGGAGATCGGGCTTGGCCGCGACCGGATCATCCTCTCGGCCAAGGTCTCGGCGGTGCAGGATCTCATCACGGTCTACCGGATGCTGGCGGCGCGCTCGGATTACGCGATTCATCTGGGGCTGACGGAAGCGGGCATGGGCTCGAAGGGCGTGGTCGCCTCCTCCGCCGCCATGGGCATCCTGCTGCAGGAGGGGATCGGCGACACGATCCGCGTCTCCCTCACCCCCGAGCCCGGCGGCGACCGCACCCTCGAGGTGCGCGTGGCGCAGGAATTGTTGCAGACCATGGGGTTTCGCACCTTCGTGCCGCTGGTCGCGGCCTGCCCGGGCTGCGGGCGCACGACCTCGACGGTCTTCCAGGAGCTCGCCCGCGAGATCCAGGACTATATCCGCGACGAAATGCCCGGCTGGAAGACGCGCTACCCCGGCGTCGAGACGCTCAATGTGGCGGTCATGGGCTGCATCGTGAACGGCCCCGGCGAATCCAAACATGCGGACATCGGCATATCCCTGCCCGGCACCGGCGAAACCCCCGCCGCGCCCGTCTTCATCGACGGCGAGAAGGCCGTGACCCTTCGCGGCCCGGGCATCGCCGGCGAGTTCAAGACGCTGGTGACGGATTATATCGAGAAGCGGTTCGGGGCGGGCGCCTGACCCCTCAGATCAGCCCCGCCGCGATGTTGATCGTCAGCGCCAGAACCGTGGTGTTGAAGAAGAAGGCGAGCACGCAGTGGATCAGCGCCACCCGGCGCATGGCCCGTGAGGAGATGGCCACGTCCGCCGTCTGCGAGGCGACGCCTATCACGAAGGAAAAATAGAGAAAATCCATGAAGTCGGGGGTCTGGGTGTCGGGAAAGAGAAGGCCCCCGCGCAGGGCCTCCGGCGCCTGCCGCTCCGTCGCACGCTCCACATAATATTCATGGGCGTAATGCTGGGCGAAGATCAGATGGATGAAGCTCCAGGAGCTGACGATGGTCAGCCCGGCGAGCTCCAGATGCAGCGCCTTGTCGAGACCTGCGAGATCCCTGACCTGCGCCAGCAGGGCGACGATGGCGACGATGCTTGCGATGGCCGCGAGGACGGCGAGCGTCAGCACCACGAACCTGCTTTCATCGGTCAGCTGCGCAAGGCGGCGGATCCTGGCGGGATCGGCCGTGAGCATGAGGTGAATGGCGCTGGCGATATAGGTGACCACGCCGAAATTCCACGCCACGAGCAGCCGCGTGGGAGTCCGCCAGTCCCATGGCAGAACCGCGAGCGCGATGAGGCCGAGGGCGACGCACACGAACAAACGTTGCCGCCCCATCACATGGCGCAGAATACGGTGGCTGTGGAGATAGGTGTTGGTGGTCATGGCCCAGCCTAGCTTCGTCTTGCGGCGGTGAAGCGCGCGGCTTCCTGCAGAACCTGCGCCCCCGCGCCAAAGCCCGACAGGGCCTCCTGCGCCTGCGCGGCCAGAGCGTCACGGCGGGCCTTGGCGGCCTCAAGGCCGATGGCGTTGATGAGCGTGGCCTTGTTGCGGCCTGCGTCCTTGCCGACCTTCTTGCCCAGCTCCTCCTCGCTGCTCTCGGCGTCGAGAATATCGTCGGCGACCTGAAAGGCCGCGCCCAAGGCCTCGCCATAGGCGACGAGCTGCGCGGTCTGTTCGCGCGTGGCCCCCGCGACGATGGCGCCCGCCTCGACGGCGAAACGCAGGAGCGCGCCGGTCTTCATGGCCTGCAGGCGGATGATCTCCTCGACCGTATGGGGGACGGTGGAGGCTTCGGCGGCGAGATCGAACATCTGCCCCCCCGCCATGCCCCCGAGCCCCGAGGCTCTGGCGAGACCCAGCACCAGGGCGGCGCGCACCTGCGCGTCGGGATGGGTCGCCTCATCAGCCATGACGTCGAAGGCGAGGGTCAGGAGCGAGTCGCCCGCCAGAATGGCCGTCGCCTCGTCATAGGCCCGGTGGACCGTGGGCTGGCCCCGGCGCAGGTCATCATCGTCCATGGCGGGCAGGTCGTCATGGACGAGGGAATAGCAATGCACCAGCTCCACCGCGCAGGCGGCGCGCAAAACGCCGCGTCCCTCCACGCCAAGAAGCCGCGCGGCTTCGACCGTCAGGAAAGGCCGCAGCCGCTTGCCCCCGTTCAGCGCGCCATGGCGCATGGCCGCGACGAGGCGGGCGGGCCGGGCGATCTCGCCGGGCGACGCATTGTCATGGAGCAGCTCGTCCAGAATGGCCGCGACATCGCGCGCAACGGCCTGAAGCCGGGTCTCGAAGGTCGTCTGGGGGGCGGATGTATCGGACAATGAAGCCTCCGGAATGGGTTCCGCTTGCCTCAGCCTCGTCTCTGGGTCAAGGCTGCCGCGTGTTTTGCGAGGGCTGGACTGCGCATCCATGGCGTTTTTGCGCACGATATTCAGATGGCTCTTGCGATGGCTCCTGCGAGCCGCCCTGATCCTGCTTCTCCTTTTTGCGGCTCTGGCGGCGCTCTGGGCCTATGCCCCCGCCGTCTCCACGCTCATGCTGGCGCGCTGGGCCACGTTCCGGCCCGTGGAGCGGGTCTGGACGCCGCTGGAGCGCCTCGGCCCCGCCTTGCCGCTCGCCGTGATCGCCGCCGAGGATGGCCGTTTCTGCCGTCATCGGGGCGTTGACTGGCTCGCCCTGCGTCAGGTGATCGACGAGGCCAGCGAAGATGGGCCCGCCCGCGGCGCCTCCACCATCGCTATGCAGAGCGCCAAAAATCTGTTCCTCTGGCCCTCCCGCTCCGCCCTGCGCAAGGGGCTGGAGATTCCCGCCGCGCTCGCCATCGATGGGATCTGGGGCAAGCGGCGCGTGATGGAAGTCTATCTGAACATAGCCGAATGGGGTGAGGGCCTGTTCGGCGCGGAGGCGGCGGCGCAGCGCTATTTCCACAAGTCCGCGGCGGCTCTGACGCCCCGTGAGGCGGCCCTGCTCGCCGCCGCCCTGCCCAATCCCCTGCGGCGCGATCCCGCCCGGGCGGGGCCGCAGCAAAGGCGGATCGCCGCCGCCATCCTGGGCCGCATGGACAGCGCGAAGGGCCTTGCGGACTGCCTCAAGACGGGCGATTGAGGGGCGCCGAAGGGCGCGGGCGCGGAAAAAGCGGAATCTTCACTGGCAATCCCGCCAGTTTCGGTGTATCAGCCCGCCAGCGAATTCGATGCGCGCCGGCGACAAGCCTCGGTACGCGCCTATCTGGAGAGTGACATGGCAGTTCCGAGACGAAAGACTTCCCCGATGAAGCGCGGCTTCCGCCGCTCCGCCGACGCCGTGGCCGCCCCGACCTATGTCGAGGACAAGGACTCCGGCGAGCTGCGCCGTCCGCACCACGTCGATCTGAAGACCGGCATGTACAACGGCCGCCAGATCCTCAAGGTCAAGTCCAAGGACTGATCCCGTCATTTCGACGGATTGAAGAGGCCGGGCGCTCCCCGGCCTTTTTCGCGTTCAGGGCGCGCGAAAGCGCCAGACGCTGGTCTTCTTCACCTCGGCGTCCTCGAGGTCGCGCGTCACGGGCACCTGATATTGCGCAATGGATTCAAGGCGCTCGCGGGCGAGGTAACTGCGGCCGGGATCGCCGATCAGCACCAGCGCCCCGCGCCGTGAAAGGCCCTCAAGCCAGTCCGTGACCCCTTTGGCCATGTCCCGCTCATAGGAGACATCGCCCGCCAGAACCACGTCCCAGCCCTCGTCAAGCCCCACGACATCGCCGAGCCGGGGCGTCACATGGACATGGTTGGCCGCGGCGTTGATCGCCATGGCGCTGACGGCGAAGGCGTCGATGTCGACGCAGGTCACCGCAGCCGCGCCCGCCCGGGCGGCCGCGATGCCCACAAGGCCGGAGCCAGCGGCGAAATCCAGCACACGGCGGCCGCGCAGGGTCTGGGGATGGTCGAGAACATAGCGGGCCAGCGCCTGCCCGCCCGCCCAGGCGAAGGCCCAGAAGGGCGGCGGCAGGCCGATCTCGCCCAGCTCCTCCTCGGTCTTGCTCCAGAGCTCCGTGGCGACGTCAGCGACATGCAGGCTGATCTCGGGCGCGTGGGGCACGGGCAGGAGGCGCGTCTGCGCCCGGATGAAGGCGTCCCTGTCGGCGATGCTCATCGCCCGAGCCATGGGGCGGCCCAGCCGAGCCCGTCCTGCGTCTTGCCGCGCGGGTTATATTCCGCGCCGACGAAGCCCCGATAGCCGCGCGCGCTGAGCTCATTCAGGATGGCCGCGAAGGCGACCTCGCCCTCGTCGGGCTCATGGCGGCGGGGGACGGAGGCGAGCTGCACATGGCCCACATGCGGCCAGTGGCGGCCGAGCCGACGCAGCAGATCGCCCTCCATGATCTGGATATGATAGACGTCGAACAGCAGCTTGACATTTTCACAGGCAAGCTCGCCCAGCAGGGCGACGACCTCGTCAGAGCGCGAGACGAAATAGCCGGGGCGGTCGACGGCGTTGAGGGGTTCGATGAGCAGGGTCACGCCCCCCGCCCGCGCCCTGTCCGCAGCCCAGGTGAAATTCTCGAAGAAAGCGTCCCGCGCCGCCACGCTCTGGCCGCCGGTCATGCCGGACATGACATGGATCATCCGCGCGCCGACGGTGGCGGCATAGGCGAGCGCCTGTTCGAATTCGTCGCGAAAGCGGCTCCCCATCCCCGGCGCGGCCGCCATGCCGAACTCGCCCTTCGCGGGATCGCCTTGCGGCGTGTTGATCCCGTTCATGACAAGCCCGTGGCGCGCCAGTTCGCCGGCGACGTCGCTGGCGCTGAAGGCGTAGGGGAACTGACATTCCACCGCCCGGAAGCCTGCATTGGCCGCAGCCTCGATCCGCTCCACGAAGGGCAGGTCGGCGAAGAGCATGGAGATGTTGGCGGAGAGGGTGAAGGTCTGGCGCATCAGGCCAGTCTACCCTTCCCTGCGATGCGCGAACAGTCGCGGTGAGGCGGCCGCAGCCCCCCACCCCGTCCGCTGGCGCATTCGCGCCCTTGCGGGAGAGGTGGGGGGACGCTTTCAGGTCGTCACGGGGCCCGCTTGGCCGCTTCCTCGATCAGGCTGGGTTCGTAGAACTTCGCGATGTCGATCTTGTCCTTGAGGAAGCCCATCTCCTTCTGAAGGTCCATATTGGCCTGGAACGAGGGGATGTTGAGCTTCAAGGTGGGGTCGCGGTAGTAATCTTTCTGCGAATAGAGCCAGCCAGCGAAGAGCGCAGGCGGGGCCTTGGCGAAATCGGAGGCGATCTTCACCGCCTCTTCCTGATTTTGCGGATCAAGATACCAGCGCGTCGCGGCCATGGCGTCAGCCAGGAAGTCCACCATCGCCGCACGGTTCTTCTTCAGGAAGGAATCATGCGCCACCCAGACGCCCAGCGCCGTCTCGCCCATGGCGTCGCGCTGGGTGAAGAGCACCGTGGAGTTCTTGCGCAGCTCCGCGTCATTATGGAAGGGCGGCGCGGCGGGGATGAGGTCCACCTTCTTTTCAAGCAGCATGGCCTTCATGGCGCCGAAGCCCGCCTCGACCACAGTATAATCGCGCTTGTCCTCAAGGCCCGCCTTGCGCAGCATGGCGCGCATGGCCACATCGACCGCGCTGCCTGCGGCGTTGGTGGCGAGCACCTTGCCCTTGAGGTCGGCGACCGTCTTGATGCCGCTGTCGGCGCGCACCATGAATTCGTTGCTGTGATAGCCCTGCGCGCCATCGGCGAATTCATTGGCGAAGATGCGCAGGTCGTCCATGCCCGCGTTCTGGATGGCGAGGCCCATGGTGGTGAAGCCGAGCAGGCCCACGTCGATCTCGTTCACCGCCAGAGCGGTGATCATGGGCGGCGTGCCCTGAAAGCGCACGGGCTCCAGCACATAGGTCTTGCCGAGATTCTTGGCGACGCCCGACTTGGCGAAGAGCGTCGGCGCGATGTTCGCCGCCGGGATGATCCAGGCGATGCGGATCTTCAGCGGCTCCGCATGGGCGGCGAGGCTTGATGCGAGCATGGCGAGCGCCGCGCCCGCTCCCGCCAGATAATGTCCCAGACGCATGTGCTTCTCCCTTTTTTGATTTCGTTCAGGACTCCTCGGCCGCCTGCGCGTGGATGCGCAGAAGCTCTGGAATCGTCTCGGGCCGACGCCGGCCAAAGCCGCATTCGGTGGCGATCATGAAAGACTGGACATGGCGGCGCGCCGTCGCGAGCCGCGCGCGCGTGCCGATGAGACCATCGGTGTGATGGACGAGGCCAAGGCAGATCTGCGTGGCCGGGCGCAGCTTCAAATCCTTGAGCGGCGCGAAATAGGCGTCGTCGGTGCGGTCGCGCGGCACGGGCAGATGGATCATCTGGATGTCGCGCGCGCAGCCAGCCGTGACGCGGTTGGCGAACTCCACCATGTCGCCCATGTCAGTGGGTTCAACCACATGTTTATGATTGGAGTCGCCGTAGCAGAAATGCAGGAGCAGATCGACGTCAGCGGGAACGCGGTCGCAGAAGTCGATGAGGATGCGGCTGAAGCGCGCCTGCATCTCCTCCTTGGTTCTGCCGTAGTTGCTGACGTCCTGGCGCTGGATGCGCGCGAAGACGGCGGAGGCGACGTCGAACTGGATGGCGAGCTCATCATGGGGGATGAGCGCGGCGATGGCGTCGAGCTCAGCCATGACGGCGGCGTTGTAGAGGGGGTCGGCGGCGGCGTGCAGGTCGTCTTCGAGAAAGAGCCAGAGCACCGAATGGGCGGGCACCAGATCGACCTGGAGCTTCACATGGGCGGGAATGCGCCCCTCAGCCTTCAAAGCCCTGAAGGCGGCCCAGGATTCGCGGGCATGGCGCAGATAGCCCAGATCGCCGAAGGCGAGGTCGGCGATCGTCTTGCCGGGACGCAGCGTGTAGCGCGTGCGGGGCGTCGCGGCGGGATGGAGGCGGAACTCGCGGCCCGAGGGCTGCAAGGCGGGATTGGCCGCGAAGAGAGGCTCCATGCCAGCGACCCAATCAAGCCGCTCGCCCGTCTCCCCATCAGGCAGCCAGCGCAAGCGTGGCCCCACGGCGTCGCAGACGGCGCAAAAGACCTCGCGCGCATCAGCCATGGGCACGCTGCCGACGAGATAGACGCCGTGAGCCATTCTCCCTCCATGCGGGGCCGTTTTTCCGCGCCGCCGCTCAGGGGAATAGATCGAACCTTCGGGGGAAATGCAATCGCCCGTCGCGGCCCCTACCGTCCCAGGCGATCCTCGATCGTCGCCGCATAGACGGCGAGGGTCTGGCCGCACATCCGGTCCAGCGAGAAATGCGACTGCACATGGGCGCGGGCGCGGCGGGCGAGGCTGTCGCGGGCGGTCTCGCCAAGGGCCAGCGCATGGGCGAGGGCGTCAGCGAGAGCCTTCGCGTCGCCGGGGGGCACATGCCAGCCGGTGCGGGCCTGCGGGTCGACATGGGGGGGCGCGAGCACGGTCTCGGGCACGGCGCCGAGTTCGGAGACCACCACAGGCGCGCCCATGGCCTGCGCCTCCACCGCCGCCCGCCCGAAGGCCTCCGGCTCGGTCGAGGGCACGGTCACGACGGCGGAGGTGAGATAGGCGGCGGGCATGTCCGTGCAATGGCCGGGCAGGCGCACCACGTCGTTGAGCCCCGCGGCGGCGATCTGGGCGCGCAGATCCCGCACATAGGAATCGCGCCCCTGATCGTCGCCCGCCAGCACGAATTTGGTGTCGGTCAGGCCCTGCGCCATCAGAAGCTTGGCGGCCTCGATCAGCACGCGCTGGCCCTTCCAGCTCGTGAGCCGCGCCGCCAGCAGCACGATCCGGTCGTCCGGGGCGAGGCCCCAGGACTGGCGCAGGCGCGCGACCCGCTCGGCGTCGACCTGTTCGGGCATGAAGGCGCGGAAATCCGTGCCCCGATGGATCACATGGATCCGATCCGCCGCGAAAGGGTGCATGCGCAGGATGCGGTCGGCGGTGAACTGCGAATTGGCGATCACGGCGTCGCCGCGCGCCATCACGGAATTATAGAGCACCTTGAGGACGGACTGGCCCGCATAGCTGCCATGGTAGGTGGTGACGAAGGGCGTGCCGGTGAGCCGCGCCGCTCCCAGCGCCACCCAGGCCGGGGCGCGCGAGCGGGCGTGGACGAGATCGACCTTCTCCTCGCGGATCAGGCGCGCAAGCCGGTAGACGTTCAGCGCCATGGCCAGCGGGTTCTTCGTTTTGGCCGGAAAGGGCGCCCAGACCCCGCCATTGGCCTGCAATTCGCTGATGAGCCGCCCGCCTTCGGTGGCGACCAGCGGACGGGCCCCGGCTTCCGCCAGGGCGGCGGCGATGTCGATGGTTGTGCGCTCGGCGCCGCCGGCGTCTAGCCGCGGGATGATCTGAAGGACGGTGCGTCCGACAAGCGAAGCGGTCAGCGAGCTCAGGCGCGCGCCGTCTGGTCCCGTCACAGGGCCGCCCCGCATCTTGCTTGCGGGAATGAACTGAGCCGCATAAGCCTCTTCCATCGCAGAACGGTGAGCGGATCGATGACCCAACAGCAACCGCAGGGGGAGGCGACCATCAGCCTCCCCACGCCAAACTTCCTCGAAACGGGCGACGAGCGCAACCGTCGGCGCATCGCATTCCGCAGGAGATTTCCGCTCAATAGCACATATCCGCGCCCCGGCCTCGTCTGGCTGGGCGGCTTCAAGTCGGACATGCTTTCGACCAAGGCGCAAAGGCTCGACGACTGGGCCGCGGCGCATGGCCGCGCCAACCTGCGGTTTGATTACAGCGGGCATGGCGAATCAGAGGGCCGCTTCGAGGACGGGACCATCGGGCTCTGGGCGCAGGAGAGCCTCGCGCTGATCCGGGCGCAGACGCAGGGGCCGCAGATCCTCATCGGCTCCTCCATGGGCGGCTGGATCGCCCTGCTGGCCGCGCGCGAGCTTGCGCGGCTGGGCGAGGCCGACCGGCTGGCCGGCATGGTGCTGATCGCCCCGGCGGTGGATTTCACGCAGGAGCTCATCTGGGACAAGCTGCCCGAGCCCGCCCGGCGCGACATCCTTGAGCAGGGCTTCTGGATGCGGCCGACCGCCTATGCGCCGCAGCCCTATCCCATCACCCGCGCCCTCATCGAGGATGGCCGCGACCATCTTCTGCTCGGCGGCGTGGTGCGCAGCCATTGCCCCGTGCATATCCTGCAGGGGATGCAGGATCCCGATGTGCCCTGGGAGCACGCACTGCGCCTTGTCCACCGGCTGGCGGGCGACGCGGTGTCCTTGACGCTCATCAAGGACGCCGACCACCGCCAGTCGCGGGACGAGGACATCGCGCGGCTGCTGGCGGCGGTCGAGGCCATCGCCTAGAGGCGCCCCGAGCCCCGGTGGCGCTTGGTGGAATGAAAGACCGCGAAGCCGCCAAGGCCCGCGATGGCCATGACCGTCACCAGCGGCAGGGCGCTGGCGCCCAGCGAGGCCGCCATGATCCAGCTGACAAGGGCAGCGGAGGTCATCTGGGTGAAGCCGATCAGGGAGGAGGCCGCGCCCGCGCGCTCGGGGAAGGGCGTCATCGCCGCCGCCTGCGTATTGGGAAGCAGGAAGCCGATCCCCAGAAAATAGACCATCTCGGGCGCGACCAGCGCCACCGGCGACCAGGGAAAGGCGAGGACCGCCGCAAGCTGGCCAAGGCCGCCCACCAGCAGGCAGGCGACGCCAAGCCGGATCATGCCGTCGAGCCCCCGCCGCGCCACCATGCGCCCTCCCAGAAACGCACCGAGCACGAAGCTCGTCGAGCAGGCCCCGAAGATCAGGCCGAACTGGGTCGGACCGAAGCCGTAGATCTCCTGCAGCACATAGGACGAGCCGCTGAGGAAGGCGAAGAGCCCGTTGTAGCTGAAGGCCTGAATGCCGAGATAGGAGCGATAGGCCGGGTTCTTCAGCACCACGCCGAAGCTTTCCAGGATCGACGCGAGGGAGATCGGCCCGGACTGGATGTTCTTGTTGGTCTCGGGCAGCAGCAGGATCATGCACAGGGCCACGGCCCCGCCGATCAGGCCCATGGCGATGAAGCTCGCCCGCCAGTCAAAGAAGGATTCCAGCACGCCCCCAAGCACAGGCGCGCAGATCGGCGTGAGCCCGGCGATGGTGCTCATGACCGCAAGCTGCCGCCCGGCGCGCGCCCCGGCATAGAGATCGCGCACGATGGCGCGGGCGAGGATCGACGCCGCCGCCACGCCCAGCGCCTGCGCCACCCGCGCGCCGATGAGCATGCCGATGGTCGTGGAGGCGACGCAGGCCGCCGTCGCCAGCAGATAGACGACGAAGCCGCCCAGCAGCACCGGACGGCGGCCATATTTGTCCGACAGCGGCCCATGCAGCACCTGCGCGCAGGCGAAGGCCACGATATAGATCGACATGGTCAGCTGGACCGAGGCGTTGGAGGCCCCAAGCGCCGCGCCGATATGGGGCATGGAGGCCAGATAGATGTCGGTCGAGAGGGGCCCCAGCGCCGTCATCATGGCCAGCAGAAGCGTCATGCCGCGCGTGTCGGTTTGCAGTCGCATCTGTCCTCGGGAGCCGGAAAGGGGTCGGCCCCTGCTTTAGGGGGCGGGACCGCCGGTGTCGAGCGGGAATGGGGCGTCGGCGAATCCCGCGCCGCGAAATCCCTTGCGATTTCCGCAAAACCTGCTATCAGAACGCTCGAACATCGTTCTCATATAACGGTCATCGTCAGATGATCGCCGTTTGAGAGTGGGGCCCGCCCGGGACCCGCTCTTTTTTATTGCCCGCGCCCGACGCGCGGGCCCGGGAGCCAGAGTTGAACGAGGAGCAGACCCCGCCTTCCGCCGCTGCGGACCAAGCCTTGCTCGACGAGCCGCGCCTCGTCAGCGAGCATGGCGTGGCTGCGCGCGTGGCGACGATCGCCAGCCGCGTCCTGCGGGACGTCGGCTACCGGCTTGTGCGGGTGAAGATCTCCGGCGCCAACGGCATGACCGTGCAGATCATGGCCGAACGGCCGGACGGCTCCATGACCGTCAGCGACTGCGAGGCCGCCAGCATGGCCCTTTCGCCGGTCCTCGACATCGAGGATCCCGTGGCCGCCGCCGCCTATCACCTCGAAATGTCCTCGCCGGGCATCGACCGCCCGCTGGTGCGCGTGTCCGATTTCCAACGCGCCATCGGCCATGAGGCCCGTCTCGAAACGGCGGTGATGGTCGGCGACCGCAAGAGATTCCGCGGCTGGATCGAGGGCGTGGAGGGCGAAGGCCCCGAGGCCATCCTCAAGCTGCGCCGCATCGACGCCCGCGCCGACGAGGAGTCGGACGTCGCCCTGCCCCTGCGCGACCTCGCCGAGGCGCGCCTGGTGCTCACCGAAGCGCTCATCCGGGAGTCCCTCAGGGCGGCCAAGGCCGCCGGCGAGGAGCCGCCGGAGGAGGAGCCGACCGAGGAGGCGCCGCGCCGCGGCCCCGGCCGGTTCCGCCGCGACAAACCAACGCCGGTCCGCCCTGCGGGCGGCGCCGTCAAACCTTCACCATCGGGGAAACCCGGACCACGCGGGGGCTCCCGCTCCTGAACTTTGCTTGCGCGGGATCAGTCCCGCATAAGGAGGTAGGCCATGGCCGTCAGCGCCAACAGACTTGAACTCTTGCAGATCGCAGACGCGGTCGCCCGTGAGAAATCGATTCCGCGCGAAACCGTGCTGCAATCGATGGAGGACGCCCTCCAGAAGGCCGCGCGCTCGCGCTACGGCCAGGAGACGGAGGTGCGCGCCGAGATCAATCCCAAGACCGGGGAGCTGCGCTTCTCGCGCCTGCTGCTCGTGGTCGACATGGTCGAGAACGACGCGACGCAGATCACCCTCGACGACGCGCGCAAGAAGAACCCGGCCGCGCAGGTCGGCGACTGGATCGCCGAGACCCTGCCGCCCTTCGAATATGGCCGCATCGCCGCCCAGTCGGCCAAGCAGGTCATCGTGCAGAAGGTGCGCGAGGCCGAGCGCGACCGTCAGTATGACGAATATCGCGACCGCATCGGCGAGATCATCAACGGCGTCGTCAAGCGCGTCGAATATGGCAATGTGATCGTGGACCTTGGCCGCGCCGAGGCGATCATCCGCCGCGACGAGCTGGTGCCGCGCGAAATGTTCCGTCCCGGCGACCGCGTGCGCGCCTATGTCTATGACGTGCGCCGCGAGCAGCGCGGGCCGCAGATCTTCCTCTCGCGCACCCATCCCCAGTTCATGGCGAAGCTCTTCGCGCAGGAAGTGCCGGAAATCTACGATGGCATCATCGAGGTGAAGTCGGTGGCGCGCGATCCCGGCTCCCGCGCCAAGATCGCCGTCGTCTCGCGCGATTCCTCCATCGACCCCGTGGGCGCTTGCGTGGGCATGCGCGGCTCGCGCGTGCAGGCCGTGGTGAACGAGCTGCAGGGCGAGAAGATCGACATCATCCCCTGGTCCATCGACGCCGCGACCTTCATCGTCAACGCGCTGCAGCCGGCCGAAGTCGTCAAGGTCGTGCTCGACGAAGACAGCGCGCGCATTGAAGTCGTGGTTCCCGATGACCAGTTGTCGCTGGCGATCGGCCGTCGCGGCCAGAATGTGCGCCTCGCCTCCCAGCTCACGGGCTGGGACATCGACATCCTGACCGAGGCCGAGGAATCGGGCCGTCGCCAGAAGGAGTTCCAGGAGCGCACCACGGTGTTCATGGCGGCGCTCGACGTCGACGAGGTCGTGGGCCAGCTGCTGGCGTCCGAAGGCTTCCGCAGCGTCGAGGAGCTCGCCTATGTGGATGTGGCCGAACTCGCGAGCATCGAAGGCTTCGACGAGGAGACCGCCGAAGAGATCCAGAACCGCGCCCGCGACCATATCGCCCGCATCGAGGCGGAGCTTGACGAACGCCGTCAGGCGCTCGGCGTCGAGGACGAGCTGAAGGAGGTCGAGGGCGTCACCCTGCCGATCCTCGTCAAGCTCGGCGAAAACGATGTGAAGACCGTCGAGGATCTCGCGGGCTGCGCCACCGACGACCTCACCGGCTGGACCGAGCGCAAGGATGGCGAGTCGGTCAAGCAGGCGGGCTTCCTTGACGGGATCGAAATCTCCCGCGAGGAGGCCGAGGCGCTCATCATGTCCGCGCGCGTCAAGGCGGGCTGGATCGAGGCTCCCGTTCCCGAGGCGGAACCGGAAGAAGCGCCCGAGGCTTGAAATGGATCTGGTCGAGCTGACCGATGCGGAGCTGGACGAGCGCGGGCCTGAGCGGACCTGCATCGTCACCCGCGCCAAGGGCTCGCCCGACCAGATGATCCGATTCGTCGCCGCCCCGGACGGGACGGTGACGCCAGACCTCAAGCGACGGCTTCCGGGCCGGGGGGTCTGGGTCACGGCGACGGCGAAAGCGGTCGCCGCGGCGGTGAAGAAGGGCGCCTTCGCGCGCGGCTTGCGGGCGAAGGTCACGGCCTCTGCGGCGCTCGCCGAGGAGGTGGACGCCCTTCTGGCGCGCGATGCGCTGCAATATCTGTCCCTCGTCAACAAGGCGGGGCTGGTTGTGACGGGCTTCGCCAAAGTGGAGAAGCTCATCGCAGGCGAGGCGCCGATCGCGGGCATGGTCCACGCTGTCGACGCAGGCGACGATGGGGTGCGCAAGATGGGTCAGCTTCTGTCACGCCGGTATGGCGAGGCGGCTGCGGCGGTCCCTCGGGCGATTCTCTTCGCTTCAGGCCAAATGGATTTGGCATTGGGGCGGGCAAATGTGATACATGCAGCGCTGAAGACCGGCCCTGCAGCGCAAGCATTCTTCGCGCGCGCCCGGCGGCTGTCCCTCTACAGGGGCGCATCCGAGCCGGGCCTGGCGGCGAATGCCGATGATAAACAAGGTGTTGGGTCTGAAGTTGATCCAGCGGTTAACGACGTGGCGAACGGGCTCAGCCCTGGGATCCGAAACGAATGAACGATACGAAGAATTCTGGCGACAAGACCCTGACGGTCGCTCCCAAGACACTGTCCCTCAAGCGGCCGGTGGAGCAGGGCGTCGTGCGTCAGAGCTTCTCCCATGGCCGCACCAAGGCGGTCGTGGTCGAGACCGTGAAGCGTCGCACCATCGGTCCTGCCGCTGCGCCAGCCGCTCCGGCGGTGGCCAAGGCGCCTGCTCCGGCTGCGCCCGCCGCCCCTGTGGCCCCGCCCGCAGCGCCTGTCGCGCCCCCCGTCGCCGTTGCGCCGGCGCCGGCCCCACCCCCGGCTCCCGCTCCCGCTCCGGTTGTAGCGAAGGCCCCCGAGCCTGCGCCTGCGCCCGCCGAACCGGCGCCA
>CANGFT010000043.1 GCA_947453205.1 Beijerinckiaceae bacterium
TTATGTCGGCTGGGCGCCGGGCAAGGACTGGGTGGCCAAGGGGACCGGCGATTTTAATGGCGATGGCAAGAGCGATGTCCTTCTGCAGAACGCCACCGACGGCTCCTGCTACATCTGGGAGCTCAACGGGAAGACCCTCGTCGACAGCGGCTTTGTCGGCTGGACGCCGGGCTCCGCCTGGCAGGTGAAGGGGACAGGCGACTTCAATGGCGATGGCAAGAGCGATATACTCCTGCGCAACGCCAACGACGGCTCCTGCTATGTCTGGGAGCTCAACAACAAGATTCTTGTCGACTATGGCTATGTCGGCTGGGCGCCGGGGCTTGATTGGCAGGCGACGGCGTGAGGTCTTTTAACGATCAGGCGTACGCGTTTCTCTAGGTTCTGCTTGCCGGTCGAGGCATGAGTCTCAGGTCCGTCATTGGTGCAGCATTGCAATGACGTAGACGTGTTCGGCTTTATCCTTATCAGCGCGCAAGCATGTTCAGTCTCAGAGCATCAGGCGCCGGCGCCATGTTTAGGGTGAAATCAATCCAGGCATACCCGACCGGGGCTAGCCTCGAAAGTCGCATGCGCCTGAACAGGAATGGCGTGGAATCGTCAGCCGGGGTCTTTACCAAATGCGACCAATTCAAGCGGGCTGAAGAGTTCGTGATACGCGCTCTCGCCTATGCGTTTCAGAATGCGCATCTCATGGTCCTGTGCGCTTTTATGGAGCTTCACCATTAATGTCTCTCCTTTGCGTGTGAGAAACAGGCCATGGATTCGGCGATCCTGCTTGGAAGGCTCGCGTCGCACGAGGTCGCGATCTTTGAGTGCGCCGATCATGGCGACGAAATTCGTCTTCTGGATGCCGAGCGCCTCCGCCACCCGTCCCTGAGGCAGACCGGGGTTATGTTCGATGAGGGTCAGGACCGAATATTGAGCCGGGCGCAGGTCGTGTTCGCTGAAGGCCTCGAAAAAGTCCTGAAAGACTGCGACCTGCGCGCGCCGCAGCACATATCCGAGGCGTTGCTTCAGAGGGCCATAGTCGACCGGGCTTGGCCCAGCGTCGCGGGGCGGGGCGCATTCAGTAGCTTTTGCTCGTTGTTTCAGAACCTTGTCCATATGCTTCCTCACCCGCGAAGTCTGGATGGAGGCGCTGCGTCTCACCTCCGACCAAAGTCCAATAAGCCCGACCGTGTCGAGCGTTTGACGGAAATATAGTTATGTTCTATAACTAATTTCAAGCAGAAAGGAGCCGGGAACGGCCCGGCGTCCGATCAGGTCGAAGAACCGGAACAGGAGGGATCATTCATGCGTCAATCCATTCGCATCGCTTTGCTTTCGGGAGGCGTGTGCCTCGTCGGCACCACAACCCTGGCGCAGGTCAATGTCGGCATCACCGTTTCCCAGACGGGCCCGGCGGCGGCCCTCGGGATTCCCCAGAAAAATTCGGTGGCCCAATTGCCCAAGGAGATCGCCGGTCAGAAGGTGGACTATGTCGTGCTTGACGACGCCACTGATCCGACCAAGGCGGTGGCCAATGCCCGCAAGATGATCGCCGAGAACAAGATTGATTATCTCATCGGCTCCTCCGCCACGCCCGCGACGATGGCGCTTGTCGACGTGGCGGCTGAAACCAAAACCCCATATTGCGCGATGGTTCCGTCCAAGGCCGTCGTCGACCCCGTGGATGAGAAGCGCAAATGGACCTTCAAGGCCCCCCAGAACGACGCCATCATGGCTGAATCCCTCGCCGAGCACATGGCCGCCAATGGCGTGAAGTCGGTCGCCTTCCTGGGGTTCACCGACGGCTACGGTCAGGGGTGGCTCGAGGAGGTCGAGAAGGCGATGCCCGCCAAGGGAATCAAGATCACCGCCGTGGAGCGTTTCCAGCGCACCGACACCAGCGTCACCGGCCAGGTGCTGAAAATCCTCGCCAGCAGTCCCGACGCAGTCCTCATCGCCGCTTCTGGAACCGTGGCGGTGATGCCCCAGAAAACAATCAAGGAGCAGGGTTACAACAAACCCATCTACCAGACCCATGGCGTCGGCACGATGGATTTCGTGCGCGTCGGGGGCAAGGATGTCGACGGCACCGTCTTCCCCGCCGGCCCCGTTGTGGTCGCAGACCTGCTGCCCGACAGCCATCCTTCAAAGAAGGTCGGGCTGGAATATATCAAGGCCTATGAGGCTAATAATAAAACGCCCTTCGCGGTCTTTGGCGCGCATCTCGCGGACTGCATGTCCATCGCCGCCAACAGCGTCAAGCCAGCCCTCGAAAAGGGCAAGCCCGGCACGGCGGAGTTCCGCAGCGGGTTGCGCGACGCCATCGAGACGACGAAGGAGCTGCCTGCGACTCATGGCGTTTACAACTATTCGCCGACAGACCATGCGGGCCTCGACAATCGCTCTCGTGTGCTCATCAAGATCGTCAACGGCAAGTGGACCCTGCTGCCCTGAGATGACGGTCCGGCGTCCTCGCGGCGCCGGACTTTTCACCGCATAGCCATCGCTCCCATCGGGGTTCGGCATGAATTCGACGATCGCACTCTTCCTTTTGCAGGACGGGGTCATCAACGGCGCGATCTACGCCTTGTTAGGCGTCACGCTGGTCCTGATCTTCGCTGTCACGCGCGTCATCTTCGTGCCTCAAGGCGAATTCGCCGCGTGGGGCGCGCTGACCCTGGCTTCGCTGGAATCGGGCGCGACGCCCGGAACGGCTTTGCTGCTCGTCGTGCTCGGCGTCAGCGCGGCTGTGGTTGAGACGATTCGTGAGCGCGCCTCCATGAGGCCCGCGCGCCTTGGCGTCATGGCTGTGCGCGACGTCGCCATGCCCATCGCTCTGCTGCTGATCGTGAGCACGATCGCGCCGACCAAGCCGGCGCTATGGCTGAGCGTGCTGCTCACCCTGGCGCTCGTCGTTCCGCTGGGGCCGCTGGTCTATCGCCTTGCCTTTCAACCCATCGCGGATGCGACGGTGCTGACGCTCTTCATCGCCGCCATTGGCGTTCATTTCGCCATGATCGGCCTTGGCTTGATCTTCTTCGGGGCAGAGGGCTTCCGCAACGAGCCCTTCATTGCGGGCGTGTTTCCGCTGGGGCCGCTGATGTTCAAGGGGCAAAGCCTCGTGATCCTCGCGGCGACTGCGGCTTTGCTCGCCGCGCTCTGGTTCTTCTTTGAACATTCCATGCTGGGCAAAGCGCTGCGCGCGACCGCCATCAATCGCCTTGGCGCGCGGCTGGTCGGCATTCCCACCCGCGCCACGGGGCGCATCGCCTTCGCGCTGGCGGCCGCCATAGGCGCCCTGTCCGGCACATTGATCGGCTCGCTGACCACGATTTCCTATGATAGCGGCTTCATCATCAGCTTGAAGGGGTTCGTCGCAGCGATCGCAGCCGGCCTCGCGAGCTATCCGGTCACGGTGGTGGCGGCGATCGGCGTCGGCGTGCTTGAATCCTTCGCCGCCTTCTTCGCCAGCGCATATAAGGAGGTCATCGTCTTCTCGCTGATCATTCCCTTGCTGATCTGGCGCTCCCTCGTCACTGCGCATCATGACGAAGAGGAGGAGTGACATGAAGGAATTCTCCTCCGCGCCTCTGCTCTGGATCGCCGTCATGCTGGGCTTTGCGGCCCTTCCAATCCTGCCGGGCGTCCCTGATTTCTGGATCACGCTCTGGGATTACATCGGCATCTACAGCCTCGTCGCCATTGGGCTCGTGCTGCTGACGGGCGTCGGCGGCATGACCTCCTTCGGTCAGGCGGCCTTCGTTGGTTTCGGCGCCTATGTGACCGCCGTGCTGACGAGCCATTTCGGCTGGTCGCCCTGGCTGACGCTTCCTGCATCGCTTTGCGTGACTGGCCTGGCGGCCTTTGTTTTAGGCCTGCCGACGGTGCGCCTGTCGGGTCATTACCTGCCGCTGGGCACCATCGCCTGGGGAATCTGCGTCTTCTATCTCTTCGGGAACACCGAGGCGCTCGGTCGTTTCGATGGCATTTCCGGCCTGCCGCCCTTCACCCTTGGGCCGATCAGCCTCATAGATTCACGCGCGGCCTTTTATCTCATCTGGTGTTGCGTGCTCCTTGCCATCGTCCTGAGCGGCAATCTGCTCGATAGCCGCATGGGCCGCGCGATACGCGCGTTGCGTGGGGGAACGCAGGCGGCGGAGTCCTTCGGCGTCCGCACGGCGCAGGCCAAGCTCACCGTCTTCATCTATGCTGCCCTGCTCGCAGGGCTCTCGGGTTGGCTCTACGCCCATGTGCAGCGCGCGGTGAGCCCCTCGCCCTTCGGGCTTCATGCCGGCATCGAATATCTGCTCATGGCGGTGCTGGGCGGCTCAGGTCATGTCCTCGGCGGCGTGTTCGGGGCCGCCGTGGTCGCCATCCTCAAGGATCATCTCCAGAGCCTTCTGCCAAAGCTGATCGGCGCCGACGGAAACTTCGAAACCATCGTCTTTGGCGTCCTCATGGTCGTGATCCTGCAGTTCGCCCGCCAGGGTCTCTGGCCCTTCGCATTGAAGCTGCTGCCTGCCCCGAAACCACGCCGGATCGAGCAGAGCGCCGCACCCCTGCCGCGCCGCGCCGTGCCGGAAGTTGGCTCGCCGCTTCTTCAGGTCGAGAAGGCGCGCAAGGTCTTCGGAGGCCTGGTCGCTGTGAATGACGTCAGCTTCAATGTGAAGGCTGGCGAGATCGTTGGCCTTATCGGACCCAATGGGGCCGGCAAGAGCACGACCTTCAACCTGTTGACGGGCGTCCTGCGTGCGACGTCAGGCTCGATCCTTTATCGCGGGCAGGAGATCGCCGGTCGCCCGGCGCGCGATGTGGCCGCGCTTGGCGTCGCCCGCACCTTTCAGCATGTGAAGCTCATCGGGCGCATGAGCGTGCTGGAAAATGTCGCGATAGGCGCGCATCTGCGCGGCTCCAGCGGCGTCCTCTCCTCCATGCTGCTGCTCGACCGCGAGGAAGAGGAACGGCTGCTGCGCGAAGCCGCCATGCAGATCGAGCGCGTCGGACTCAAGGAGCATATGCACAAGCCCGCCGCCTCGCTGGCCCTAGGGCAGCAACGCATCGTGGAGATCGCGCGGGCGCTTTGCCTCGACCCCGCGTTGCTGCTGCTCGACGAGCCCGCCGCCGGACTGCGCTTTGGTGAGAAGCAGGAGCTCGCCGCGCTTCTGTCGCAACTGCGCAGCGAGGGCATGAGCGTTCTTCTGGTCGAGCACGACATGGACTTCGTGATGAATCTCACGGACCATCTCGTTGTGCTCGATTTCGGTGAGAAGATCGCCGAGGGAGCGCCCGCCAGCGTCAGCGCAGATCCTGTCGTTCTCGAAGCCTATCTCGGAGGCGTCGAATGAGCGGGCCAATTCTGGAGCTCAAAAACGTAAGCGCGTCCTACGAAAAGGTCGAGGCGGTGCGCAATGTGTCGCTACAGCTTGACCGCGGCTCAATCGTCACGGTCATCGGCGCCAATGGTGCGGGCAAGACGACCCTGCTCAACGCTATAATGGGCGTTAAGAGCGCCTCTGGCTCGCTGCGCTTCAAGGACGAGGACATCGCTGCGCTTGAAATCGAGGCGCGCGTCGGCGCGGGGCTTTGTCTCGTGCCTGAAAAGCGCGAGCTCTTCTCGACCATGAGCGTCGAGGACAATCTGCGTCTTGGCGCCTATCGCCTTGGCGGCGGCGCCGTCGCCGAGGGTCTGCAACAGGTCTTCAGACGCTTTCCGCGCTTGTTGGAGCGTCGCGCGCAAGTGGCGGGCACATTGTCCGGCGGCGAACGCCAGATGCTGGCCATGGGCCGGGCGCTCATGAGCAAGCCTGCGCTGCTGATGCTTGATGAGCCCAGCCTTGGCCTCGCGCCGCGCATCGTGAAGGATATTTTCCAGATCATCGTCGAACTGCGGCAGGCAGGCGTTTCCATCCTTCTGGTGGAGCAGAACGCGCGGGCGGCTTTGCACGTCGCTGATTACGCCTATGTCATGGAGCTCGGCGAGGTCACCATGCATGGCAGGGCGAGCGACCTCGCCGCAGATCCGCGCATCATCGAAAGCTATCTCGGCCTTGGCGGCCGCCACGACACCTGAAGGTGAAACATGCCTTATGATCTTCCCTCGACCCTTCATGCGACGCGCGATGGCGCCGTGGCGGTGCTGCGCTTGTCTCGGCCCGACAAGCGCAATGCGCTCGATGATGAAACGGTGAAGGGGCTGCGGCGCTTCTTTGCGGAGCTGGATGAAGACGTGCGCGCCGTGGTGCTCTACGGCGAGGGGGCACACTTCAGCGCTGGGCTTGATCTTGGCGAAGTCACGGGCGAGCCGGACATCCATCGCGGCATTCTCCATTCGCAGATGTGGCACCGCGCCTTTCACGAAATCCAGTTTGCGCGCGTGCCGGTGTTCAGCGTGCTGCATGGCGCTGTCGTTGGCGGCGGCCTTGAGCTTGCAGCCTCCACCCATGTGCGCATCGCCGAAAAATCAGCCTATTACGCGCTTCCCGAGGGACAGCGCGGCATCTTTTTAGGTGGAGGCGGCTCTGTGCGCATTCCCCGCCTCATCGGCGTGCCCCTGGTGCAGGACATGATGCTGACGGGCCGCACGCTCTCGGCCGAAGAAGGCTACACATTCGGCGTCAGCCAATATCTTGTCGAGGAAGGCGCCGGCCTCGCCAAGGCCATGGAGCTCGCGAAGAAAGCGGCGGGCAACGCGGTCATGACCAATTTCGCCGTGCTTCACGCGCTCCCGCAGATCGCCGAGAGCAGTCCCTCCGCCGGTTTCTTCACGGAATCCCTCATGGCTGCGATCGCCGAGACGACTCCAGAGGCCCAACAACGCCTGCGTGACTTCCTCGAAAAGCGCGCCGCGAAGATCACACATAAAAAAGACTGAGCCGCAGCGGCGCGAGGGGGAGCGATGATGGAGGATTTTCGCGACGTTGATCTTGGCGGGCTCGAAGCCATTCTTGAAGAGCGCGCAGATGGCTCCATGCTGGTGCGTCCCGCCCAGCCGCTTGGCCCCTATGCGGAGCGCATCACCGACGCGCTCGATCATTGGGCGCAGGCGACGCCGGACGCGGTCTTTCTGGCGCAGCGCGAGGGCGGCGGGGATTGGCGGCGCCTCACTTATGCTCAGGTGCGCGCTGCGGTGCGCCAGATTGCAAGCGGGCTTCTTGCGCGCGACCTCTCCCCCGAGCGCCCCGTCGCGATCCTCTCAGGCAATGACATCGAACAGGCGCTGCTAGGGCTCGGCGCCATGTATGTCGGCATTCCCTTCTCGCCGATTTCACCCGCCTATTCGCTGATCTCGAGTGATTTCGAAAAACTGCGCACCATCCTCGCCAAACTGACGCCCGGCCTCATCTATGCGACGAAGGGTGACGCTTTCGCGAAGGCTCTGGCCGCAAGTTGCGACCCCTCGATCGAGTTTGTTGCTACAAGCGGCGCAGCTAGCGATCGCACGACCACGCCCTTCACCGCCCTCCTTGACGCGTGCGAAACCGATGACCTCGACAGTGCAAACCGCAAGGTTGGACCAGACACCATCGCGAAGATCCTCTTCACCTCTGGCTCCACTGGACAGCCCAAGGGAGTCATCAACACCCAGCGCATGCTTTGCTCCAACCAGGCGATGCTCGCCCATTGGCTGGCCTTCGGCGTGAAGACGCCTCCCGTGCTGGTGGACTGGCTGCCCTGGAACCACACATTCGGCGGCAACCATAATTTCAACTATGCGCTGGCGAATGGCGGCGCCCTCTATATCGATGGCGGAAAGCCGACGCCCGCAGGCATTGAAGAGACCGTGCGCAACCTGCGGGAGATTTCGCCGAGCGTCTATTTCAACGTGCCCAAGGGCTATGAGGAATTGACGCTGCGGCTGCGCAACGATCAGCAGCTGCGCGAGACGTTCTTCAAAAATCTTCAGCTCACCTTCTATGCGGGCGCAGGCCTGCCGCCCCATGTGGCGCAGGAGCTCGACGATCTCGCGTACGCCACAATCGGGCGACGCATCCTCATGGTGACGAGCCTTGGCTCGACGGAAACTGCGCCGGCATCGCTCGCCAGCACCAAGGAATGTTCGGCCCCTGGCGTCGTTGGCGTTCCCTTGCCCGGCGTATCCATGAAGCTCGTCCCAGCCAGCGGCAAGCTTGAGGTGCGCGTGAAGGGGCCAAACATCATGCCGGGCTATTGGCGCGACCAGGAACAGACGGCCAAAGTCTTCGATGAGGAAGGCTTTTATTGTCTTGGCGACGCCCTGAAATTCGCGCGCGGCAGGGATCCCAACGGCGGTTTCATCTTCGATGGCCGCATCTCCGAAGATTTCAAGCTCGTCACGGGCACCTGGGTCAGCGTCGGCCCTCTGCGCGCCAAGCTCATCTCAGGCCTTGCCCCCTTCATTAAGGACGCTGTCATCGCTGGCCACGACCGCGACGATGTCATGGCCTTGCTGTTTCCCGAAATCGACGCCTGCCGGGCGTTTCTGGGGGAGGGCGCAAAGGGCGCGTCCGACGCAACGGTTCTTTCCGCGCCCCGATTGCGCGAAGAAATAGGGGGGCGGCTTTCGCAGCTCGCGCGTGAAAGCACGGGGTCGTCGACCCGCGTCGCCAGGATCATGTTCCTCGTGGAGCCCGCCTCCATCGACGCCAACGAAATGACCGACAAGGGTTCGATCAACCAGCGGGCCGTGTTGACGCGCCGCGCAGCGCTTGTCGAATCCCTCTATGCGGCGACGCCGCCAGCCGGCGCCATTTGCGCCTGATCCCCGGAGCTGACCCATGAATCTCGACGAACTCATCGCCATCGACGTCCATACCCATGCTGAAGTCTCCTGCAGGCAGGAGGTGGATCCGTTCTGGGCGCCTTATGACGAAGCGGCGAGCAAATATTTCAAAGTCGGCAAGCGCCCGACCATCGCCGAAACGCTCGCCCATTATCGCGAACGCAAGATCGGGCTTGTTATGTTCACAGTTGACACCGAGTTTCAGATTGGCGCCCGCCGCATCCCCAATGAGGAAATCGCCGAGGCCGCACGCGAGAATGCCGACATCATGATCGGCTTCGCCTCCATTGATCCGCACAAGGGGATGATGGGGGTGCGGGAAGCGCGCGCGCTCATTGAAAGCGGCGCGGTCAAGGGCTTTAAATTCCATCCGACCTGCCAGGGCTTCTTCCCGAATGACCGCCTCGCCTATAAACTTTACGAGGTCATTGCTGAATACAAGCTGCCAGCCATCTTCCACACGGGCCATTCAGGGATCGGCACGGGCATGCGCGGAGGCGGCGGCCTGCGATTGAAATATTCGCAGCCGATCCACCTCGACGATGTCGCCGTTGACTTTCCGGACATGACGATCATCCTCGCCCATCCCTCCTGGCCATGGACAGACGAAGCCCTGTCGATCGCCTTGCATAAGCCCAATGTCTATATCGATCTCTCGGGGTGGCTGCCGAAATATTTTCCGCCGCAGATCGTGCAATACGCCAATGGGCAACTTAAGACGAAAATGCTCTTCGGCTCCGACTTCCCGCTCATCACCCCCGACCGCTGGATCGAGCAATTCAAGCAGGCCGGGTTCAAACCCGAGGTGCATGATCTCATTCTCAAGGAGAATGCGATCAAAGCGCTTGGTCTTCGTTAGGGGAGGGCGTGATGAACGTCGCAGGATATGGCGTCATCGTCACCGGAGGCGCTTCCGGACTTGGCGCCGCCAGTGCGGAAAAGCTCGCCGCGCTCGGCGCGAAGGTTGGCGTCGTCGACATCAACGCCGAGGCGGCTGAGGCCATGGCGAAGAAGATCGGCGGCGTCGCGCTGCCCGGCGATGTCGCCTCCGATGCGCAGATGCGCGCTGCTTTCGAAAAGGCGCGCGCCGCTCATGGGCCATGCCGCGTTCTGCTGAACTGCGCTGGCGTTGGGGTCGCCAAACGCGTCGTGAGCCGCGAAGGGGCCATGCCTCTAGCAGAGTTCGAACGCGTCATACGCATCAATCTCATCGGCTCCTTCAACATGATGCGCCTCGCCGGAGAAGAAATGTCGACGGCTGAGCCGCTGGCCAATGGCGAGCGCGGCGTCATCATCTCGACCTCATCGGTCGCGGCGTTCGAAGGTCAGATCGGACAGGCCGCCTATGCGGCCTCCAAGGGCGGCATCGCCGCGCTGACGCTGCCCGTGGCGCGCGAACTTGCGAGCTTTGGAATCCGCGTCCTCACCATCGCGCCGGGACTTTTCCTGACGCCGCTTCTGCATGCGTTGCCCGAAGACGTGCAAAAGAGCCTAGGCGCCTCCATTCCATTTCCGCGTCGGCTTGGCGCGCCCGAGGAATTCGCAAGTCTGGTCGCGCATATGGTCGAAAACACGTTCTTGAATGGCGAGACGGTGCGTCTTGATGGCGCGCTGCGTCTGCCGCCGAAATAAAGGCCTGCCCATGTCCTACGTCGCGCCGGTAGAGTCCATCGCCTTCACGCTGAACGAAATCGCAGGACTGCGGTTCGACGCCGCGCGCGGCGCCGCAGGCGAGTATGCGCCCGACATGCTCGCAAGCATTCTTGATGAAGCTGGCCGTTTCGCCTCGATGCGTCTCGCGCCGCGCAATCATGAGGGCGACAAGATCGGGGCGCGATTGAACGACGGCGCGGTCAGCCTGCCCGATGGCTGGGCCGGTCTTTATCGCGAATGGGCGCAAGCCGGATGGAACGGCGTCGATCTGCCTGCAGTTTGGGGCGGCATGGGCCTGCCGACGCGCCTCGCCACGGCGGTGATGGAGATCTGGACGAGCGCCAACATGTCCTTCTCGCTTGGTCCCGTCCTGACGCAAGGCGCGGTCGACGCCCTCGTCCTTCACGCAACCCAAGACCTGCAAAGAACCTATGTTCCAAAGCTCGTCAGCGGCGAATGGTCAGCCACGATGAATCTCACTGAGCCGCAGGCGGGCTCTGATCTTGGCGCGCTGCGGACAAAGGCCGTCCGGCAGGATGATGGAACCTACCGCATCACCGGAAACAAGATTTTCATCTCCTGGGGCGAGCATGATTTCACCGAGAACATCATCCATCTGGTGCTCGCGCGCCTCCCCGATGCGCCAGTTGGCACGAAGGGCATTTCGCTCTTTGTCGTGCCGAAGTTTCTTGTGAATGAAGATGGGACGCTCGGCGCACGGAACGATCTTCTTTGCACCGGCCTGGAACATAAGCTCGGGATCCATGCAAGCCCTACGTGCTCGATGAGCTTTGGTGAAACTGGCGGCGCTGTGGGGTGGCTCGTCGGCGAGGAAAATCGTGGCCTCAATTGCATGTTCACGATGATGAACAAGGCGCGGCTCTTTACGGGCTTGCAGGGCGTCGCGGTGGCGGAGCGGGCATATCAAATGGCGCACGCCTTCGCACAGCAACGCAAACAGGGTCGTGGGCCCGGCATGCCTGCTGGCCAATCAAGCCCGATCATCGTCCATCCTGACGTAAGGCGCAATCTCGCCACCATGCGCGCCCTGACGGCCGCAGGCCGCGCCATCGCCTATAGCGCGGCGCGCGCGATAGACCTCGCCCATGCCGCGCCAGAGGCGCAAGAGCGTCGCCGGAACGATGAGCTTGCAGGCCTGCTGACGCCCATCACCAAGGCATGGTGCAGCGACATGGGCTTTCATGTCGCCTCCATCGGCGTGCAGGTGCATGGCGGCATGGGATATGTCGAGGAGACCGGCGCCGCGCAATTGCTCCGTGATGCCCGCATTCCGCCGATTTACGAAGGCACGAATGGGATTCAGGCCATCGACCTGCTGTTGCGGAAGGTGCTGCGCCCGGGAAGTGAAGTTGCGCAGGACACGCTCCTTGGTTTTGCGGAAATCGGCAAGGACGCGCTCACGAATGTTGAGCCTGATGTCGTGGCCGCAGGCGAGATACTGGTGGAAGCCTGCGGCGCCTTGGAAGCTGCGACAGAATGGCTCGCCGCGCGCCAGGTGGATCAGGAGGCCTTGCTTTGGGCTGCGACTCCCTATCTCCAACTCTGGGCTGTGACCGCTGGCTGCGCCTATCTGACTCAAGGCGCGCAATCGGCGGTGCAGTTGCGGCAGGCCGGGGGTGCGGAGAGTACTTGCGTCGTGGCGATAGCAGATGCGCGGCACTTCGCAGAGACCATAGCCATTCAAGCGCAAAGCCTCGCTCGAACGGTCATCAACAATAAAATTCCGGTTTGCTGATAACAGGCGCGCGAACGCAATCTTTGGGCGTTTGTCGTGTTCTGCTCAATTCATTTAAGCGCCATCCTGATCGCTGCCATCGGGCTCAGGTCGGCGCAATAAAGACGATTCATGCAGACCACGCATCCTCACAGTTCACGCTATGGCGTGAGCGATTTCGGCGGCGGCGCGCTTCAGCGCCGGCAGGAAGCGCTGGATCAAGTCCTGTTTGCTGGCGTGGCTTTCCGACGCGCTGATGTTCATGGCGACCTGGGGCGCGCCATGGCGGCTGGGAATGGCGATCGCGATCGATCTGATCCCCGTCTGTATCTGGCGATCGGAGATGGCGTAGCCGTCGTGCAGGGCCTTCTTCAGGGCCTGACGGATTTGCGCTTCGTCATCAAGGGTGAAGCGCGTCAGTTTCTCAAGCCGCGTGTTGTGGAAATAATCGTCGATCTCGTCTTCCGACAATTGCGCAAGAAGGATCTGGCCCATGGCGTTGACATGCGCGGGCATGCGCGTGCCAGGCTTGGTCGGCAAAAAGGATAAATGGCTCGGCGGCGTGCGGGCGATATAGACGACATCCCGCGCGTCGAGCACGCCCAAGGCGCAGGATTGGTCAAGCTCCTCCACCACACGCTGCATCACGGGCCTCGCCACCTCCCAGAGCGGAATGGACGAGAGATAGGCGTAGCCCAGCACCAGCGCCTTGGGCGTCAGGGTGAAGCTCTTTCCGTCCTGCCGCACGAAGCCCAGCGCCTCCAGCGTCAGCAGGAGACGGCGCGCCGTGCCGCGGCTGAGGCCGGTGCGGGTTGCCGCTTGCGTGATCGTGAGCGTCTCGGAGCGCGGGCCGAAAGCCGAAATCAGCTCAAGGCCGCGCGCCAGGGCGGTCACGAAGTCAGGGTCTGTGGCGGCGATGGGCATATGTTGGCCTGGGTTGACGCTCTGGCGGGGCTCGCTTATCGTCATACGGACAAAAGTCCGTATAGCGGACAAAACGAACAACAACAACAGGGTCTTTCATGGACAGCGAGGGATGCGTCGGACAGGCCGGGATCCAGCAACCCACCAAGCTCCATTTGCATGAGACTGGTCGCGACACGCTTATGGGTCGGCTGATGCGGCGCTTCTGGCAACCCGTGGCGCTTGCGCGGGATGTGGAAAAGGGCAAGGCCCATGCTTTACGGATCATGGGCGAGGATCTCACGCTCTACCGTGGGGAAAGCGGCGCCCCCTATATTGTGGGCGGCCGCTGCGCCCATCGCTGCACCGTCCTGCACACCGGCGTTGTGCGCGGCGAGGAAATCTCGTGCATGTATCATGGCTGGCGTTATGACGGTGAGGGCCTTTGCACGGACATACCGGCGGAAAACCGTCCGCGCCCCGACCCCGTGCGCATCGCGGCCTATCCGGCGCGCGAATATGCTGGCCTGATCTTCGCCTACATGGGCGGGGGCCATCCGCCGGCGTTCGACCTGCCTCGCAAGCACGAGTTCGAAAGCGGCGAGCGCATGCTCTTCGCCAAGCGCGAATATTGGGATTGCAACTGGTTCCAGCAGGTTGAAAACTCTCTCGATGCTGTGCACCTCAGCTTCGCGCATCTATGGGGCGTCGCGGGCCAGTTTGGCGCGTCGATCTCTGCGGGCGGCGAGATCCCGAAGCTTGAATATGCAGAGACGAGCAGCGGCCTGCGCCAGATCGCGACGCGCTCCAACGGCAATGTGAGGATCAGCGACTGGACCTTCCCCAACAACAACCACATCGTCGTGCCCGGTCCCACCAAACAGTCTTCCTGGGGCCATGTGAGCGTATGGGCGGTGCCGATCGATGATGCACGGACCATGCGCTTTCGCATCTACGCAACAGAGCCCGTGGATGAGGCGACGGCCGAAAGGATCCGCGGGGATCTCGATTTCGAGCCGACGGAGCATGCGCAGGCCCTGTTCAGCGGAGACCTCTCAGGTTTGAGCGACCAATCCATCATCAGCGCGCAGGATTATGTGGCTGTTCGCGGACAGGGCGCGATCTGTGATCGAGCTCAGGAAAACCTCTCGTCCTCTGACGCGGGGATCATCATGCTGCGCAAGGTCTTCCTGCGCGAACTCACCGCCATCGCCCAGAGCGCCCAGCCCAAGACATGGTCGCGGCTGGAGAACGCCATCGACTTGCCGCCACCGCCTGCGCCGACAGGCGTTGGCTGAACCATTTCGCGCAAACACAAGAAAAGCCCTATCGGGAGGAAAAAATCATGAGAGTGACCGACGCGATCGCACGGGCCCTGAAGGACGAGGGCGTCGAATATCTCATCTGCTATCCCCGGCAAGCCCTGATCGATTCCTGTGCGGCCATCGGCATCAGGCCCATCGTTTGTCGCCAGGAGCGTGTCGGCATGGGCATCGCTGATGGCGTCAGCCGCTCGACCTATGGCAAGCGCATCGGCGTTTTCTCCATGCAGGGCGGGCCGGGCGCAGAGAACACCTTCCCCGGCGTGGCGCAGGTCTTTGGAGACAATGTGCCTGTGCTCATCATGCCCGGCCACCGCATCGGCCGCAGCTTCACCCACCCGTCCTTTGATCCCGTCCAGTCTTTCAAGCCGGTCACGAAGTGGGGGGCGGAGATCGCCGAGCCCGGGCGTGCGCTGGAGCTCGTCCGCCGCGCCTTCCATAATCTGCGGTCTGGAAAACTGGGCCCTGTGGTGCTGGAAGTCCCAACGCAGGTCGGCGCGATGGAGATGCCCGGCGAATATGACTACAAGCCCGTGCGCACCATCACCAGCGGCCCCGACCCCGACGATGTGAAGCGCGTCGCCACCCTGCTTCTGGAATCCAAAAGTCCTGTGATCCATGCGGGTCAGGGCGTTCTGTACTCCGGCGCAACCCGTGAGCTCGTCCAGCTTGCTGAACTCCTGAACGCGCCTGTCCTGACGACCAACACGGGGAAGGGCGCCTTCCCTGAGGACCATCCGCTCTCGCTGGGCGCCATGGTGATTTCGGCCCAAAAGAGCGCCTTTCATTTCTTGAAGCAAGCCGATGTCGTGCTGGGCATGGGCACGAGCCTCACGCGCAATCCCTGGGCGCCGCAGATCCCCTCGGGCAAGCGCATCATCCACTGCACGCTCGACGCCTCCGATGTGGGCAAAGAGTTCCCGACGGAAGCCGCAATCCTTGGCGATGCGCGCCTCGTGCTTCTCGCCCTCATTGCGGAGATCGGCGAGAGACGCCGCCCGGGCGCCGACGTTGCCGGCGAGATCGCGCGCCTGCGCGCTGAATGGGAAGCGGAATGGGCGAGTGAACTGACCTCGGCCGAGCGCCCCATCAATCAATACCGCATCATCAATGACCTGCGCACAATGCTTGATCCGGCGAATGTCATCATCACCCATGACGCCGGCAGCCCCCGCGAACAGCTGATCCCCTTCTGGCGCACGGTCCGTCCGGGCGGTTACCTTGGCTGGGGCAAGAGCACGCAGCTTGGCCATGGTCTGGGACTCATCATGGGCGCCAAGCTCGCCAATCCCGACAAGATCTGCATCAATCTGATGGGTGACGCCTCCATCGGCATGGTCGGCATGGATATTGAAACCGCCGTGCGCAACAGGCTGGGCATCCTCACCATCGTCTTCAACAATGGCGTGATGGCGGGTGAGAAAAATGGGCTCGTCGAAGCGCAGGCCTATAACGCCGCCGACCTTGGCGGCGATTACAGTCAAGTGGCGAAGGGCCTTGGCGCCTGGTCTGTCCGCCTTGAAAATCCCGACGACTTCAAACCGGCGCTCGCCACAGCGCTCAAGGCGAACGCCGAAGGCAAGCCGGCCTTGATCGAGATCGTCGCCAAGCAGAATTTCAAATATTCGCGCTACTGACGCAAAATCAAAAACACTCGCCAAAAGGCGGGGACGAGAGGGAGGGGTGAGACATGAAGGGGCGCATTCACCATAAGCTGTCCGGCTGGGCCGTGGCGCTCGCTCTCTCGCTGACGATGGCTTGCGCCGCCAAAGCGCAGCCCCTGTCGGCGCAGCCGTTCAAGATCATCGTGCCCGCCGCCGCAGGCGGCGCCCTCGACCTCATTTCCCGCGTGCTCGTCAACAGCGTGTCCGATCAGTTTAAACAGGGCGCCTATGTCGAGAATCGTCCCGGGGCCAACTGGGTCATCGGCATGAACGCCGTGGCGAAATCGCCACCCGACGGCTATACGCTGCTGCTGGTCTCGACGTCGGGCTTCAGCATCAACCCCCATGTCTTCAAGAATGTGCCGCCGGTCAGCGACTTCACGCCGATCACAACGACGACGAAGGGAGCCTTCATTCTGCTGGTGAACCCGAAGCTCGGCGTCAAGGACATAGCCTCGTTCGTCGCCCTGCTGAAGGCGAACCCCGGCAAATACAATCACGCCTCCAACAGCGCCACGACAAAGCTGCTCTCTGAATTCTTCAAGTCTCAGGCGGGCGTCGATTATGTCGACATCAATTATCGCGGCGCCTCACTTGCGGTGAATGACACATTCATGGGCGTCACAGATTTTTGTTTTGTGGACTATGGGAGCGCCACCAATGTGCTGCAGGACAGATCCCTGCTGCCGCTCGCCGTGACCTCCAATGGCCGCTATGAACTCAGTCCCGAAATTCCACCGCTCAGCGATGTCCTGCCAGGCTTCTCCGTCGATGGCGGCACCACGCTTTTCGGTCCGGCGAATATGAACAGGGACCTGCTCACCTATCTCCACGGGCTCTTCACGACGGCGCTGAAATCGGAAGATGTGCTCACGCGCTTTCGCGCCATCGGGCAGATTCCGAGGGGCGCGGATCCGCAGGAGACCGCAAGGGATCTCGCCGTTGAAGTCGACCGTTGGGCGAATCTCATCAAGGAAAAAAACATAAAGCTGGAGTGATCGCCACAGACGACCTGAAGGCCGCGGCGGAAAAGGGGAGGGAGTGATGAGGGTCTGTTTGATCTTTGCTTGCATCGCGTGGTCCTGCGTGACGGGGGCGATCACAACCCGTGCTGATCCGGTCGCGGATTTTTACAAGGGTCGTTCCGTCACTGTGCTCAGCGCAGGTGGAGCCGGCGGCGCACATGGGCTTTACGCGCAGATCATCGCGACCCATATCAGACGGCACATTCCGGGGAACCCGAATGTCGTGGTCCAGTTCATGCCTGGCGCTGGCGGCAACACCGCCATGAACTATCTGCAGGCCGTCGCGCCCAAGGATGGGACGGTGATCGGCCTTCCCCTGCAGGACCTCGTCTTCAACGCGCGCATAGGCGTGCAGGAGGTCAAATACGATCCTGCGCAGATCCATTATCTCGGTGGCGCGGATACGACGCGCACGGTTCTCTCGATCATGCGCGCAGCGAATGTCGCCACGCTCGAGGATGCGACGAAGCGGGAGATTCTCGTCGGCACCAATGGCAAGTCCGGCCAGTCCTATCTCGTGCCCATGGTCCTGAACGGCCTCCTCAAGACGAAGTTCAAGCCCATCATCGGCTACAAGGACATCAGCGACATCCATTTCGCCATGGAGCGCGGCGAAGTGCAGGCGACGGCGGCCTCATGGCCGACCATCTCCAACACAAAACCCGATTGGATTCGAAACGATCTCGTCGCCAACCTCGTCACCATCGGCCTTGATCGCGACCCGGATCTGCCGCAGGCGCCGGCTTTGACGGAGCTTGCGACGGGCGCCGATGATGCGGCCCTCGTGGAGCTGCTCTGTGCATCGGCTCAACACGGCCGCGCCTGGGTCGCCATCGGCGACATTCCAAAAGATCGCCTGGCGGCATTGCGGTCAGCCTTCGCTGCGACCATGGCTGATCCTGAATTCCGTGCCGAAGCTGCGCGACGCAACATGGCCATCAATCCCGTCTCCTGGGAGGATCAGGATCAAGCCAGGCGCAAGATACTCGCGACGCCCGACAGCGCCGTGCAACGCATCAAGCGCATCCTCGATCTGTGAGGACATCTCAAGAGGTTCAAGATGCTATCGAAGGAAAATAACGAACTCCTCACCCGCATCGGCCCGGGAACGCCGATGGGGGCGGTCATGCGCCGCTACTGGATACCCGTCGCTTTCAGCGCCAGCGTTGATACGCCCGATGGGCCGCCGGTGCGGGTGCGCATGCTCGGCGAAAACCTCGTGCTGTTTCGGGACACCAGCGGCAGGATCGGGCTGCTCGATGAATATTGCCCGCATCGCACGGCCTCCATGTTCTTCGGTCGGAATGAGGAGTGCGGGTTACGCTGCGTGTATCACGGCTGGAAATTCGACGTCGAGGGCAAATGCGTGGACATGCCGAGCGAGCCGCCGACAAGCCGCTTCCGGGAGAAGGTCCGCATCACCGCTTATCCAACCCATGAAGCGGGTGGGCTTGTGTGGGCCTATATGGGCGCGCCAGAGCTCAAGCCTGAATTCCCCGAGCTGGAATGGACATTGATCCCGGACTCCCATCGCTATGTCACGCGCCACATTCAGGAGTGCAACTGGCTGCAGGGCTTCGAGGGCGGCTTCGACACCAGTCACCTTTCCTTTCTGCATGCCGGGGCTGTTGATAATCGGTTCAAAGTGGTTCCAGGCCACTATGAGCTGGTGCCCCAGCCGCTTGGGTTTGTGGCGGGCACGGGGCGTGATCTTGAGGATGGCGGCACGTTCTGGACAGCCGCCGCCATGCTGGCCCCCTTCCACAAACTCATCCCGTCGGATCCGATCGCAGCTCATGTCTGGGCGCCGATCGATGATGAGAACACCATGCTCTACAGCATCGACTTCAACCCGGAGCGTCCCCTCACCGAGGATGACCTGCGGCGCTCGAAGACCTTCAACGGAATCCATACTGAGAACATGCCGGGCACAGATCGCGCCATCCAGAACAAGGACAACGATTATCTGATTGATCGGGCGCTGCAGGCGAGCGGGCGCTCCTTCACCGGCATGAAGGGCCTTGGCGTGCAGGATTGCGCCATTCAGGAGTCCATGGGGCCTATTGCGGACCGCACGAAGGAGCATCTTGGCGTAAGCGACACAGCGATCATCCGCCTTCGTCGGCAGTTGATGCAACTCGTGAAGGATCAGATCGATGGCGTCACTGTAACTCCCCCGCCAGGATCGGCCTATCGGCTGCGCCCGACGCGCTTCACAGCGCGACCCGGCGAATCCTTTGCAGATCTGTTTGAGGACAAGATGCGCGCTGGCTAGGCGTCAAAGCTATGAAGGTTGTTCCTCCGAGGCTTGGCTGAGCAACTGGGGTTGCGAAGCTCCAACTCTCAATGCAATCTGGATCATCTCATGTGGTCTTGCCGCCAGCACCCCTGAAGTGGCCGAGAAACACGATGGCGATGCTTTGCGCGTCGCTGAGCCCTCGAGGGGTGATCCACCTTCCGACGTGATTGGCCGGGCGGGATCTTCAGGCGGGCGCTTGAAGCGGCAGGCTTGAAGATCATTCGGCGCCATCCTCGAAAGCAGGCGTCTTCACCGGCTTCCTCGCCGCTCGATTCGCTTCCCATCGCTACTTGGGTTTGGCGGAGGGTGCGCCTGCCCGCAAAGGGGCGCGGCTGCGGACATTTCCTGCTCTGGTGATCTTGGCGAGCAGCGCGACGAAGGTTTCACGTTCTTTCGGAGACAGATATTCGACGATGTCGTCCTGCACGCGGGCCACCCATGGACGCGCTAAATCGAGAGCTTTGGCGCCCTCGGCGCTCAGCATGAGAACCCGCGCCCGGCGATCCGTCGGACTGACCTCGCGCGTTATGAAGTTCTTTTGCGCCAGCCGATCAACGACGCCGCCAATGGTGACGCGATCATAGGCGATCAACCCCGCTAGCGTCTGTTGATCGAGGCCTGGATGATCCCTGAGGGTCGCCAGCGCCGCGAACTGGACGGAAGTGAGATCCAGTCCCGCCTCAGCCATGCGTGCGGAAAAGAGCGAAACCGAGATTTGCTGCACACGGCGGATCAGGTGGCCGGGCAAAGTGTCGAGCTCGCTCATGCTGGCCCCCTGGCTGGACAATGCTGGCCGCCGCCGTCAGGCGCCAGCCGTCAAGATCCCCGCGAAATAGTGGCTCAGCTGCGCATGGGCGTCGAGCGGCAGAACCTGCGCGATATATTGATCGGGACGAACGACCACCATGCAACCTTGCTCCCGATTGACGCCGCGCATCTCATAGATGTCGCCCGCCTTCGGGTCGATGCAGAAGGCCTTCTCATAATCGCGCAGGCCGAGCCGGCCCTTTGTCGGCCATAGCAGCGTTGGCAACGCATCCATCGACAGGGATTGATGCGGTTGCTGGAAGATCGCGCGAATGTCGAAGAGCGCGTCAACGTCCATATTTGCGGGCGTGTGGCGGCGCACTGGCGAGGCCGGCGCATGGCTTAGAAAGGCGCAAAGCCCGGCAAGACGCGAGCCCGGCGCCAGCCCATCCGCCCCGGCGAAGAGATAGAGGCGCCAGCGGGCATCCGCCTCAGCCACATGGCCAAGATGCATGGGCTTGGCGTCCGCAAGCCGGATGACCGGCGCCGAGTGGAAGCGCATGCCGACGATGAAGCCCTGCGCCAGATGCTGATGCGTATCAGGTCCGGTGAGCAGCGAAGGCGCATAGCGCGTCGCCGTGCCTGCGGTGAAGCGGCCCTGTTTGATGAAATAACGCTGGAATTCGGCGGGGTCGACGCCGTCATCATCCGCCGCTGTCTTCGGCTTGGCGCTGAACATCCTCGCGAACTCGCGGTCGAAGTCGATCAGCTCCTTGGCGATCGATTGCCTTTCGCCCGAGTAGCTGTGCAGCAATGCGGGCGTCGCCCAGCCCTGCAGCACGGCGGCGAGCTTCCATCCGAGATTGAAAGCGTCCTGCATGGAGACGTTCATGCCCTGACCCGCCTTTGGGCTATGAGTGTGGCAGGCGTCCCCTGCGATGAACACCCTCGGCGCGCGCGTCGCTTCCTGCCCTGCAAGCACATCATCGAATTTATCGCAGAGCCGCTGCCCGATCTCATAGACCGACCACCACGCCACCTGCTTCACATCCAGCACATAGGGTTGGAGGATGCGCTGGGCGGCGGCGATCAACTTTTCCTGCGTGATGTTCTTCGCGACGATCCGCTCGTCCTCGCCGAGCTTGTCGAGTTCGATATAGAGCCGCACGAGATAGCCGCCCTCACGCGGAATGATCAGGATATTGCCTTCGTTGGCCGAATGGATCGCGCATTTCAGGCGGATGTCGGGAAAATCGCTATATGCCAACACATCCATCACGCCCCAGGCCTGATTGGCGGATTCCCCCTGCAATTCGCGCCCCATTGACTTGCGCACGCCGCTTCGGGCGCCATCGCAGCCCACCACATAGCGCGCCCGAACGACTTCGATCCCGTCTTCGCCTGAAGCGTCCACCGGCTGCAGGCGAACCGTCACGGGCTCCGCAGGATCCTCGGGGATGGTGAGATCGAGCAGGCGCAGGCCATAATCAGGGTTGAGCGGGTTGGACGCATGGCGCATCCGCTCCAGATAGAAGTCATGCACGCGCGCCTGGTTCAGGATCACATGGGGGAATTCCGAAAGCCCTTCCTCCGTGTCGGGAATGCGGCCGTGGCGAACGATCTGCCGCGTCTCGCTGTCGCCCGGTTTCCAGAAGGTGGTCTCATTGACCCAATAGGCCTCCTTCATCACTTTCTCGACGAAGCCGAAGGCGTTGAACATCTCCATGGTGCGGCAGGCGATCCCATCGGCCTGGCCCAATTCCAGCGGTCCCTTCTTCTGTTCCACGATGCGGGTGCGGATCGACGGAAAGCTCGCGAGTTGCGCGGCCAGCGTCAGCCCGGCAGGGCCGCACCCCACGATCAGCACGTCAATCACATCTGACTGAGTGACGGTCGGAACGGGTTCCAGAATTGTCGGGTCTCCCGTGCGAAAACCGTTGAGGTGAAATTGCATGTGTCGATTCCTGCCAGAGAGTGACCGCTGTTTATATGTAGTATACGTCCTATCTTGATCCGTCAACCCGCAGGAGACAGCTCGAAGAGCGGCTTTGCTTTTATCGGTGGGTGTGTCCGGCCGCCTACTCGTTCGCGCCAGCCCGTGGCAGATGCCAGTCATAGCTCATGGCGACGAGGCGAAGGCTGGTGGCTAAAATGGCGCCCAGAGGGGCTATGACGGCGTCTGGAACGCCAACCATGTCTCCGAGCGTCAGCAGCGCCGCTCCTCCCAGCGCCGCCAGGGCGTAGATTTCCCTTTGCAAGACCATGGGCGGACGAGCGGTCAGCACATCCGCCGCGATTCCGCCGCCCACGGCGGTGAGCATTCCCAACAGGGATGCCATCAGCGGAGACAATCCGGCGTCCAGCGCCTTGCGGGCGCCCACGACACAGAAGAGGCCCAGACCAATCGCATCGAAGACGGCGACAGGCCGCGCCAATCTGATGATGCGTCCGGAGGCGAAGAAGCAAAGGGCGCCCGCAACGACGGCGATGCCGACATAGAGGCTGCTCTGCAGCGCTGCGGGTGGAACGGCGCCGATGAGGACATCGCGGACGATGCCGCCTGAAACCGCGGCCACAAAGGACAGGAACACAACGCCGAACGGGTCCATCCGATTCTCAACCGCGCGCATGCCCCCGCTCAGGGCGAAAGCGAAGGTCCCGATGATGTCCAGTGTGGTGAGCAGCATGTGTCAGGCCCGCTTTTTGATGGTCTTGCGAGCCGCTTCTGGAAAACGGCGCTCGAGCTGAGGTATGAACTCCACATTGAGCCAGGTGTTGAGTTTGTCGAGGATTGTCCGAAACTGAAGCTGTTCAGCATCGGACAGGGCGGAAAGGATCAGGCCCTCGATTTCAAGGCTCAGGGGGTCAGCGCCCTTGCGCAGGGCCTTGCCAGCTTCAGTGGCGCGCAGGCGGAACTGCCGGGCGTCATGGTCGTCGATGGCGCGCTCCACGAGCCCGGCCTTCACCAGCCTCGAGAGAATCCGCGAGGTCGCCGACCGCTCGAACCTTGTCTGCTGGGCCAGGGACGTGAAAGTCACGCCGGGTTGGTCATCGATGAGCCGCAAGACGCGCAATTCATGAACATCAAGGCCGAAGCGCTGCTCTAACAGTCGGGCCGCAGGCGTGACCGCGTTCTCCGCAATCGAAGCCAGTTGGTAGGTAAAGCTCTGACTCAACATGTGAATCTCCTTTTCAACGGAGTTATATCACATCGCGAAAATCTTAAATAGATATAATATCAAATTAAGTCTATTACAAATTGCAACAATATGTGCCATAAGCGCCTATCGACAGCGCATCCGGATGAGCGGAGGCTGTAGGGGAGGGAGAGGCCATGACCATGGTGATGACAGGAGGGGCTGCGCCTGCGATGGGCAGAACGCGCCTGATTGCAGCTTGCACGATCGGCAATGCGCTCGAATTTTACGACTTCGTGATCTACAGCTTTTTCGCCGGAACGATCGGCGCGTTGTTCTTCCCCTCGGAAGATCCGACGGTTCAGCTGTTGCTGTCCTTCGCCACCTATGGCGTGGGCTTTTTCCTGCGCCCCCTCGGCGGCATTGTCCTTGGCGCCTACGCGGATCGGCGCGGCCGCAAGGCCGCCACTGTGCTCACCTTGTTCTTGATGGCGCTGGGCACGGGCATGATCGGCCTCGCGCCGACCTATGCGCAGATTGGCGTCCTCGGGCCCATGCTGGTGGTCACGGGCCGGCTGATCCAGGGCTTCTCAGCGGGCGGCGAAGTCGGCGCCTCCACGACCCTGCTCGCCGAATATGCGCCGCCTGCCGAACGCGGCTTTTTCGGCAGTTGGCAGCTCGCCAGCCAGGGCGCAGCCATTCTTGTGGCAGCCGGACTGTCATGGGCGATCAACACCCTGCTCACGCCGGGCGAGGTGAAGGAATGGGGCTGGCGCGTGCCCTTCCTCATCGGCATCTTCATCGTGCCCATCGGCCTTTGGCTGCGGCGCGCGCTGAAGGAGACCCATGCCAATGAAGACCGCGCCGACACGGCGCAGTTGAGTTCGCTGTCGGTCGCATTGCGCCAGCATTGGACGAAGATCGGGGTTGGCGTAGCGCTCATCATCGGCGCCACGGCGTCGAATGCGGTGATCGTGCTGTATATGTCGACCTACGCCATCCGACAGCTCTCCATGCCGCCGACCACGGCCCTCTTCGCAGGCGTCGCGGCGGGATTCATCACCCTGCTCGCAGCGCCGATCGCGGGTGTCTTGTCTGATCGTTTCGGCCGCCGAAAGCTGATCGGTCTGAGCTATGTCCTGATCGGCCTGGCGATCTACCCCGCCTTCCTGCTGGTCAATGCTTCCCCAACCTTGCCGACCTTGATCGGGGTGGTGCTGGTTCTTGGCGCCTTGAATGCGGGAGGCGGCGCACCCGCCATCATCTCGCTCGCCGAAGTCTTCCCGGCGGAGGTCAGGGCCACGGGCATGTCGCTGGTCTATGCGCTGGGCGTGGCCCTGTTCGGCGGCTTCGGCCAATTCATCGTCACCTGGCTGATCGCCGCCACCGGCGATCCGCTGGCGCCCGCCTTCTATGTGATGGCCTGCTGCACTGCGACCCTCGCGGCCGTGCGCTTCACCCCCGAAACATCCGGCGTGAAGCTCACCTGACAGCAAACCAGCGGCCCATCGGATTCCGACGGGCCGCAACTCTTCAAAGCGAAAGATCTGCAGCATGAACCTCGCCCCCGCCATCGTGGACTTCTCCAAAGAACTCACGCTCATTCGGCGAGACATTCACGCCCATCCAGAAATCGGCTTTGAGGAAAACCGCACCTCGCAGATCGTGGCCAACCATCTGCAGGCCTGGGGAGCCGAGGTTCATCGGTCGATTGGCGGGACAGGGGTCGTCGGCGTCATCAACGGCAAGGGGCCAGGTCGCCGCATCGGCTTGCGCGCGGACATGGACGCCCTGCCAATGGCCGAAGCCACAGGGTTTTCGCATGCATCGAAAACCCCGGGCGTCTTTCACGGCTGCGGCCATGACGGACATACGACGATGCTGCTGGGCGCGGCGCGCCATCTCGCCAGCACGCGTAATTTTGCAGGCCAGATCGTGCTGATCTTCCAGCCTGCGGAGGAGGGCCTTGGCGGCGCCCGCCGCATGATCGCCGACGGCCTTTTCGACCGTTTTCCCTGCGATGAAATCTACGGCCTGCACAATTGGCCGGGTGCGCCGCTTGGCCGCATCAGCCTGACGCGCGGCGTCGCCATGGCGGCGGCCGACACATTCGATATTCATATATCCGGACGCGGCGCCCATGGCGCCCAGCCTCATCATGCAGTCGATCCCATCATGGTCGCGACCGCCATCGCGCAGGCCCTGCAGACCATCGTCAGCCGCAACGTGGATGCGGTGAAGTCTGCAATCGTTTCAATCACGCAGATCCACGCCGGATCAGCTTATAACGTCATCCCCGAGACCGCCTTTCTCGGCGGCACGATCCGCACTTTCGAACCTGCGGTTCGCGACTTGATAGCGCAGCGCATCACGTCTCTGGCGCGCAGCATCGCGGAAGGTTTCGGCGCGGAGGCCACCGTCGCCATCGAGCCCCGCTTCTCCGCCTTGCGCAATGACGACCGCCTGGCGGAATCGGCGATGCAGGTCGCCGCCGAGATCGTAGGCCCGACCCTCGCTGAATATGACGAACTGCCAAAAACCGGCAGCGAAGACTTTGCAGAAATGCTTGCGATCGTTCCGGGCGCCTATCTGCTGCTCGGACAGGGAGAAGGCCCGGCCCTGCACAATCCCCGCTATGACTTCAATGACGCCGCCATCCCGATCGGCGCCACTCTGCTGGCCCGCCTCGCCGAGGCGCGGGCCTGACGCCTGACACTGGCGCGGCGCCGTCATTTGCCAAAGGCGACGCCGTCTTTTCTATACATATCCTTGATGATCTTCAGCATGCGCTCCACCTCGGGGGAGCGGTCGCCCTTGCGCGTGCTCATCATCACTGGCGAGACGGCCTCAGGCGCGCTGAGCGCCCTGTAGACCACATTATCGCGACGCAGCCGCTCCACGGACCCGGGCACGAGGGCGACGCCGCTATTGGCCGCCACGAGGCCAAGCGCCGTCTGCAGCTCCCGCACCTCAAGCACGGCGCGCGGCGTGATGTTTCTGTCGCGAAAGATCGACAGAACCTGATCGGCGTAGCTCGGGCGTGGAGCGCGCGGATAAACGATCAGCGTGTCCTGCGCCAACTCCTCAAGCGCAAGCGAATCCCGTCGCGCGGCCAGTGGATGTTCGAGAGGAAGCGCAGCGCATATGCTCTCGTTGCGCAAGAGGACGCGATCTACAGCTGGATCTTGCAGCGTCAGTCTTCCAAATCCGACATCGATGCGCCCCTCCTTCAGGGCGACGAGCTGCTCAACGGTCGTCATTTCATGAAGCAGGATTTCAGTGCCGGGCCTCGCCGCGCGGTAGCGTCGGATCACCTCCGGCAAATAACCATATAGGGTGGATGCGACGAAGCCGATGGAATAGCGCGGCTTGTCGGCCTCTATCAGCCGCTTCACGGCGGCCTTCATCTCGTCCATGCGCTCAAGAACCTGCACAGACTGATCGAACAGAAGTTTCCCCGCTTCAGTGAGCGCCAGCGGACGGCTGTTGCGGTCAAAGAGTTCGGCGCCGAATTCATCCTCCAAAGCCTGGATCTGGCGGCTCAGGGGCGGCTGGGCGATGTGCAGTTTTTCGGCGGCGCGCGTGAAATTCTTCTCCCGCGCCACGGCCACGAAATAACGGAGTTGTCGCGATTCCACGCCATACCTCCCGAGTATCGAGCAGACCTATTCAGTCTTGGATTTATCGCCCTCAGAGGAGCATGAAAGTCTCATGACAGTCAATCTGGAGGGGGAAATGTTCGATACTCTTGATCATAAGCTTGGCGCCGCGCTTGAGGATGACGCCGCCCGCGGGCTCTACCGCGTCGACCGCGACATCTTCACAGACCCCGCGCTCTTCGAACTCGAGATGCGCCATATCTTCGAAGGCAACTGGGTCTATCTCGCGCACGAGAGCCAGGTTCCCAACCCCAACGATTACTTCACGACCCATATCGGCCGTCAGCCGATCGTCATTGCGCGCAACCGGGCAGGGGAGCTCAACGCTTTCGTCAACGCCTGCAGCCATCGCGGCGCCATGCTGTGCCGTCACAAGCGTGGCAACAAAAGCACCTACACCTGCCCTTTTCATGGGTGGACGTTCAACAACAACGGCAAGCTGCTGAAGGTGAAGGATCCCGAAGGCGCGGGCTATCCCGAAAGCTTCAACAAGAACAGTTCGCATGATCTGACGAAGGTCGCGCGCTTCGAGAGCTATCGCGGCTTTCTCTTCGGCAGCCTCAACCCTGAGGTGAAGCCACTCGTCGAACATCTGGGCGAGGCCGCCAAGATGATCGACCTGATCGTCGACCAGTCGCCCGAAGGTCTTGAGGTTCTGCGCGGCTCCTCGACCTATGTTTATGACGGCAACTGGAAGCTCCAGACCGAGAACGGCGCGGACGGCTACCATGTCACGGCGGTGCACTGGAACTATGCCGCCACCACGGGCCGTCGCAAGGAGGCCGCGAAGGTCGATAATGTGCGCGCCATGAGCGCAGGCGGCTGGGCCAAGCAGGGCGGCGGCTTCTACTCTTTCGAGCACGGCCATCTGCTGCTCTGGACCAACTGGGCGAACCCCGAGGATCGCCCCAACTGGGAGCGGCGCGAGGAGCTTGCTCGCGAGTTCGGCCAGGCGCGTGCGGACTGGATGGTGCAGCGCAGCCGCAATCTCTGCGTCTACCCCAACGTCTATCTGATGGACCAGTTCTCCTCGCAGATCCGGACCTATCGCCCCATCTCCGTCGATAAGACGGAGGTGACGATCTACTGCATCGCGCCCAAGGGGGAAGCGCCCGAAGCACGCGCGCGCCGCATTCGCCAGTACGAGGATTTCTTCAACGCCTCGGGCATGGCGACGCCGGACGACCTTGAGGAATTCCGCTCCTGCCAGATGGCCATGATGGGCCGGGCGGCGCGCTGGAACGACATGTGCCGCGGCGCCGACCACTGGATCGAGGGCGCCGACGAAGCCGCCCAATCCATCGGGCTCAAACCCCTGATGAGCGGCAAGCGCACAGAGGACGAAGGCCTCTTCGTTCTGCAGCACAAATACTGGCAGGAAGCGATGACCCGCGCTGTCGCCGAAGACAAGGCTTGAGGGAGGTGGAGATGCTGGTTCTCGATAAAACTTCCAACACGATGCGATTCAGCCAGGCGGAAGCCGAGCAATTTCTGTATCGCGAGGCCCGCGCCCTTGATGACAAGGACTGGGACGCATGGCTCGACCTTCACGCTGAGGATTGCGAGTTCTGGATGCCGTCATGGGATGACGACGATAAGCTCGTCGAAGATCCCCAGTCGGAAATTTCATTGATCTGGTACGGCCATAAGGGCGGACTGGAAGACCGGATCTTCCGCATCAGGACCGAGCGCTCCAGCGCGACGAGCCTTCCCGAGCCACGCACGTCTCACAACATCACCAACACCGAGATTCTCTCCACAAAGGGATCGCTGGTGGAGCTGCGCTGCAACTGGGTGACGTTGAGCTTCCGCTACAAGACCGTCGACACCTATTTCGGAACGTCCTTCTACACGATCGACCTTGCAAGCGGCGCGCCGCTCATCAAGCGCAAGAAGGTGATCCTGAAGAACGACTACATCCACCATGTCGTCGACATCTATCACCTCTGAGCGGAGCGAAGATCATGACGCATCGCATTGCGCTCAATTTTGAAGATGGGGTGACCCGCTTCGTCGAGGCGCGGGCAGGGGAGACCATCGCTGACGCTTCCTATCGCGTCGGCGTCAACATTCCCCTCGATTGCCGCGACGGCGCTTGCGGGGCCTGCAAGTGCAGGGTCGAAGCCGGCGCTTATGAGAGCGGCGCCTATATCGAGGACGCATTGTCCGATGAAGAAGCGCAGGCGGGATTCGCGCTCGCCTGCCAGGCGACGCCGAAGAGCGACATGGCCATATCAATCCTCGCGTCTTCCGCCGCCTGCAAGACGAAGCAGCAGGAATGGGAGACGACGCTCGTCAAGGTGGAGCGGCTTTCCGAATCCAGCCTCGCCTTCACCCTTGAAAAGCCTGCAGGGCTGTCGTTCCTGCCCGGACAATATGTGAATGTCGGGGTTCCCGGCACGGACCAGAGCCGGGCTTATAGCTTCTCTTCGGCGCCCGCTGACGATCACCTGAGCTTCCTTGTCCGCGACGTCCCTGGCGGGCTCATGAGCGGTTGGCTGAGCGAGCGGGCGAAGGCCGGCGCGGCGATGCGTATGTCCGGTCCCTGCGGCGCCTTTTATCTGCGCGATCTTTCGCGCCCCGCGCTGTTCCTTGCAGGCGGGACGGGCCTCGCGCCCTTCCTGTCCATGCTCGGCGAGATGAAAGCGAAGGGGGATAGTTCAGCGGTGCGCCTGATCTACGGCGTCACCCATGATGAAGACCTCGTCAGCGTCGACACGCTTGAAGGTTTGGCGGCTGAGATTCCGAACTTCACCTACACGACCTGCGTGGCCTCGCCGGCCAGCAGCCATGCAGGCAAGGGCTATGTCACCGACCACATCCTGCCTGACGACCTCAATGGCGGCGATGTCGACATCTATCTTTGCGGCCCGCCCGCCATGGTTGAGGCGGTGCGCTCCTGGCTCGGCCAGAAAGGCGTGACGCCAGCCTCGTTCCACTACGAGAAGTTCACCCCGGGCGCGGCGACCCCAGCTTCGAAGGCGGCGTGACATGACAATTTTCGCACATCGCTTCAGCGGCAAGGTCGCCGTCGTCACCGGCGCCGCACAAGGCATAGGCCGCAGGGTCGCCGAGCGCATGGCCGCAGAGGGGGCGCAGGTTTTTGCGGTCGACAGGTCCGACATCGTGAAGGGAGCCTGCGCGGAGATTGGCGCAAATGCGACGCCCGTGCTCGCTGATCTCGAAACCTATGCGGGGGCTGTCTCCGCCATCGAGGCAGTCAAAGCTGCGGCCGGACGCATCGACATTCTCATCAATAATGTCGGCGGCGCCATCTGGATGCGCCCTTTCGCAGCCTTCGATGATCGGCAGATCGAGGCTGAGATCCGGCGCTCGCTGATGCCGACGCTCTGGTCTTGTCACGCCGTGCTTCCCGCCATGCTGGCGCATGGGGGCGGCGTGATCGTCAATGTTTCGTCGGTGGCGACGCGCGGCCTCAACCGTGTGCCCTATGCGGCGGCCAAGGGCGGCGTCAACGCCATCACCACCTGCCTCGCCATGGAATACGCCAGCAAGGGCATCCGTGTCTGCGGCGTGGCGCCCGGCGGCACCGACGCTCCGCCCCGGCTCATTCCCCGCTTCGACGGCGAGCGCAGCGCGCAGGATGAAATCTGGTCGCAGGAAGTCGTCGATCAAACCATCGCGACGAGCTTCATGCGCCGATACGGCAGCGCCGACGAACAGGCCGCCGCCATTCTGTTCCTGGCCTCTGACGAGGCCTCCTACATCACCGGACTCACCCTACCTGTGGCGGGTGGGGACGCCGGCTGACCCAACGGTCGCCGGACCGTTTCCGGCATTCCTGCTCAATTGGAGGCAACGCCATGACTGACAGCTTGATGAACACCAGAGAAGTCCGCAGCCTGCTCGACAAGGTCGGCGGCTTTGACAACCGCAATGGCGACGAGCGCCTGAAGCGCATCGTCCAGCGCATCGTCGCCGACACATTCCGCATCATCGAGGATTTCGACATTTCGCCCGACGAGTTCTGGTCCGCCATGAGCTATGTCACGCGCCTCGGCCAGGCGAACGAAGTCGGCCTGCTGGTTCCCGGTCTTGGCATCGAGACCTTCCTTGACATGCGGCTCGATCAGGCTGAGCGAAAGGCCGGCCTTGAGGGCGGCACGCCGCGCACGATCGAGGGGCCGCTCTATGTTGCGGGCGCGCCGCTCTCCAAGGGCGAAGCCCGCCTTGATGACGGCACCGAGCAGGGCGAAGTGCTCTTCATGGAAGGCCAGGTCCGCGACGTCGACGGCAAGCCGGTCGCTGGCGCCATCGTGGATGTCTGGCACGCCAACACGCTCGGCGGCTATTCGTTCTTCGATCCCTCGCAGCCCAAGTATAACATGCGCTGCCGCATCGAGACCGACGCGCAGGGCCGCTATCGCTTCCGTTCGCTGCTTCCCGCCGGCTACGCCTGCCCGCCTGAAGGCGTGACCCAGCAGCTGCTCGACGCCCTCGGCCGCCACGGCCATCGCCCCGCGCATATCCACTTCTTCGTGGCTGCGCCCGGCTACCGCAAGCTGACCACCCAGATCAACATCGATGGCGATGAATATCTCCATGACGACTTCGCCTTCGCCACACGCGACGAACTGATCCCCGAGGTGCGTCGGATTGAAGACGCGGCCAAGGTTCACGCCAAGGGGCTGAACGCTCCCTATGCTGAAATCACCTTCGATTTCGTGCTGCATGCCGAGAGCGCCGCTGCGCCCGTCACCATCGTGAACCGCGAACACGCCGAAGCGGCCTGATCGTCTGCGGCGCCGGAGCCGACCGGCGCCGCATCCTTTTCCAAACATTCTCGATGTCCCTGGCGTGCGTCCTCCTGGACGCGCGAATGGGAGAACGCGGGCGAAAATCATCATGCTTGACCAGATCGCCAGAATTCCCGCCGACATGAAGCACGAGCTCGCGGTCCGCACAGTGACGACGACGATCGTCGATGTGCCCACAGTCCGGCAGCACAAGCTGTCGCAGACTTCGGTCAGCGCGCAGAGCTATGTGATAGTCGAAATACTGCTCGAAAATGGCGTGATTGGCGCCGGCGAAGCTGCGACCCTTGGCGGTCCGCGCTGGAGCGAGGAAAGCGTCGAGAGCATCAAGGCCAACATTGATTCCTACCTTGCCCCCGCGCTCGTCGGCCTCGACGCATCGCAGTTCGAAAGCGCGGCATCGCGAATGGACGCCGCCGCCAAGCGCAACAACGCCGCCAAGGCCGCGATCCAGAGCGCCCTGATCGACGCGGTCGGCAAGACCCTCGACCTTCCCGCTCATGCCTTTTTGGGCGGCCTTGTGCGCGAACGTTTTCCCGTCCTCTGGACCCTCGCATCCGGCGATCCCGCCCAGGAGGTCGAGGAAGCTGAGGCGAAGCTGGCTGCGCGCCTGCACCGCACCTTCAAGGTGAAGATCGGCGCGCAGGCGCCTGACGCTGACATGCTGCGCCTTGGCGTTCTGGCGAAGGCGCTTGGGGATCGCGCCGAGCTCATCGTCGACGCCAACCAGGCATGGGATGAGACGACAGCGCTTCGTTGCATGCGCGAGATGGCGGACCTTGGCGTCGTGCTCGTCGAGCAGCCATTGCCTGCATGGAACATTGATGGCATGTCGCGGCTGCGCCATCGTTGTGAAACACCATTGCTCGCCGATGAAAGCGTCTTCACCACCCATGACATGATGACAGTAGCGAGAGCGGGCGCAGCTGATGCCGTCTCGCTCAAGCTCGTCAAACATGGCGGCCTGAGGGAGCTGCACAAGGTCGCGGCGGTCGCGGAAGCCGCGGGTGTGGCGCTTTATGGCGGCTGCCTGCTGGAGAGTTCCATCGGCGCTGCGGCGCATCTGCAGGCGTTCGCGGGCCTGCGGGGCCTCTCCTGGGGTTGCGAGCATTTCGGGCCGCAGATCCTCAAGCAGGATCTTGTCGTCACGCCCCTCCACTTCGAAAACTTCCATGTGCACCTGCCGAAGGGGCCTGGTCTTGGAATCGAAATTGATCCCCAACAACTCGCGCGCTTCGCACGCAAATAGGAGTGGGCCATGCTTTATTGCGTCCGAATGGATGTCCAGATCCCTCACGATTATCCGGCCGAGCGCATCGAGATGCTGAAGGCCGAAGAAAAGGCGAGGGCGATCGAATTGCAGCGCGCTGGGGTGTGGAGACACCTTTGGCGCATCGCCGGCGCCTACGCCAACATCAGCATCTTCGATGTGGCCAGCCACGATGAGCTTCACACTCTTCTTTCAACGCTGCCGCTCTTTCCCTTCATGGCCATCGTCGTGACGCCGCTCGCGCGTCACCCCTCCGCCATCGATTGATGTGTCGCGAACCGCTCCCCGGCGGCGGATCGCACTCGAAAGGAACGCCGGAAGTTCGAGGAGGGTTTCATCATGCATCAATCCACGCCCACAGACGTCCAGGACGTCATCAACGCGCATCCATTGTCGAGCATGCAACGCTGGGTCATTGCGCTTTGCTTTCTCGTCGTCGCCATAGATGGCTTCGATACCGCGGCGATCGGCTTCATCGCACCGGCCTTGCGCGCTCAATGGGGCGTGACGCCCGCGCAACTCGCGCCATTGTTCGGCGCGGGGCTCTTCGGGCTCATGGTCGGCGCCTTCATCTTCGGCCCCTTGGCGGATAAATTCGGCCGCAGGCCGGTGCTGGTCGCGACGACCCTCTTCTTTGGCCTCGCCACCCTGGCGTCCGCGCTCGCCACATCGGTTGAGTCGCTCGTGCTCCTGCGCTTCGTCACGGGCCTTGGTCTTGGTGGGGCCATGCCGGCGGCCATCACCCTGACGTCAGAGTTCTGCCCCGAGCAGCGCCGCTCCTCGCTCGTCACGATCATGTTCTGCGGTTTCACAATCGGATCGGCTTCTGCGGGCCTCGCAGCCTCCCATGTGGTGTCCGCCTATGGCTGGCAGGGCCTGCTCGTGCTCGGCGGGCTTCTGCCGGTGGCGCTCACCATCGTGCTGCTCGCCATGCTGCCAGAATCCGTCCGCTATCTCGTGCTCAAACAATCAAAACCCGAAAAGGTCCGCGCCCTGCTGCAGCAAATAACGGGGAAGGAGCTTCCGGAGGACGCCACGTTCACCGGAACGGTCAAGCCGTCGGGCTCGCCAGCGCTGGACCTCTTCCGCAATGGCCTCGCGGGCGGCACCCTGCTGATCTGGACGACCTTCTTCATGAGCCTGCTGGTCTTCTACCTTCTGTCGAGCTGGCTGCCCCTGCTCATCACGACTGCGGGCTTCTCCATGGCCAACGCCTCCTTGATGGCGGCGACGCTGGCCGCCGGCGGCACTGTCGGCGCCGTGGTCATCGGCCGCTTCATGGATCGGCATGACCCCCACCGCGTGCTTGCCCTCGCCTATCTCCTGGCGGGTGGATTCGTGATCGCCTTGGGGGCGACTGTAAGCGCTCCCTGGCTGCTGGTCGCGTCGATTTTTGGCGCAGGCTTTGGCGTGGCGGGCGCGCAGGTCGGCGTCAACGCGCTGGCGGCCGCTTATTACCTGACCGCGATCCGCGCCACGGGCGTCAGTTGGGCGAACGCCGTCGGCCGCACCGGGTCGGTGCTTGGCTCTATGGTCGGCGGCTTTCTTCTGTCGCTTGGCTGGGATCTCACGACCGTCTTTTCGGTCGCCGCTGGCCCGCTGTTCATCGCCGCCGTCGCCATGCTGGTCAAAGCCTCGCTCGGCGCCCGCAAGCAAGCCCTGCAGCCTGTGGCTGCGGAGTGACGTTCCCCGGGGCCCGGTGGATCCGGGCCCTATCCTTTACGGAGACAGGTCATGCCCAATCCCTGCATCATCTCGGTGGCGATCACAGGTTCGGTGCCACGCAAGAAAGACAATCCGGCTGTTCCCATCACCACGGCGGAACAGATCGAGAGCACACATGAAGCCTATGAAGCCGGGGCCTCTCTTGTTCATGTTCATGTGCGCAACCCCGATGAGAGCTCCAGCAGCGATCCTGCGCTCTTCGCCGCCTTTCAGGAGGGCGTCCGCAAGCATTGTCCGGACCTGATCGTGCAGTTCTCCACCGGCGGGAGGGGGCGTGAGATGAACGCCCGGGGCTCCATGTTGCATCTCAAGCCGGATATGGCGTCTCTGGCGACCGGCAGCGTGAATTTCCCGACCATCATCTATGAGAATGCGCCGGATTTCATCCGCTCCCTCGCCCAGAAGATGAAGGACAATGGCGTGATCCCGGAGATCGAGGTGTTCGATCTCGCCATGCTCTACAGCGCCGCAAAGCTCTCGGCTGAGGGGCTCATTCCTGCAAAGCCGCACATCCAGTTTGTATTCGGCATCAAGAACGCGCTTCCGGCTGACCGCGACGTGCTCGAATTCCAACTGAAGAAGCTGCGCAGCCTTATCCCGGGCGCGACCTGGACCGCCGCAGGCATCGGCCGGGATCAGTTGACAGCGGCCCGCTGGTCGCTGGAGCTTGGCGGCCACTGCCGCACCGGCCTTGAAGACAACATCCGGTTGGATCGTGATCGTCTTGCTCCTTCCAACGCGTCGCTCGTCCGCCAGGTCGTGGATCTCGCCGCCACCTTCAATCGTCCCATTGCGACGCCGACGCAGGCCCGGCAAATCCTTGGATTGCAGCGCACGGGCAGCGCAGCCAGGCTGCTCGCCGAAGCTGTTGGTTGACCCATGAGCTACATTGACACCCCCGGTGCGCGCCTCCTCGTCAGGGATTGCGGTCCCGCACACGCGCCGCCAATCGTCCTTTCGAACTCGCTCGGCACGACCCATCACATGTGGGATGAGGTCAGCTCGATCCTGTCCGAACATTTTCGGGTGATCCGCTATGACACACGCGGCCATGGCGGATCGGTTTGGGATGGCTCTCCCTTTGAAATCGCCGACCTCGCCGCCGATGTGATCGCGATTTTAGATGAGCTGCGGATCACTAAGGCGCATTTCGCGGGCCTTTCCCTTGGCGGGATGACCGGCCAGGTGCTCGGCGCTGATCACCCTGCGCGGATTGCTACCCTCTCGCTGTTGGCCACCAGCGCCTATATGCCCCCGCCATCTGGCTGGACGGATCGTGCTGTTCTGGTGCGCCGCGAGGGCACGAAGGCCATTTTGCCAGCAACACTTGAGCGCTGGTTCACGCAGGGCTGCCTCAAACGACAGACGCCACAGGTGCGTCTGATTGGCGAGGAGTTCATTGACATTGATCGCGAAGGCTATGGCGCCTGTTGCGAGGCCATTTCTCGAATGGACTTGCGCGAGCTTGGGGCGAAAATAAGCGTCCCCACGCTCATCATCGCAGGGGCCAATGACGTGGCGACACCCATTGAAATGGCCCGAGATCTCCACCAAGGAATCGCGGATTCGCGGCTGGTGGTTCTGGAGCCTGCCGCCCATCTGTTGGCTGTCGAACAGCCCTTGATGGTCGCCGAACATCTGTCCCGGCATGTGCTGGGGCTCAGCGCAGTGGGAGCGACACGCCAATGAGGAAAATCTATCCCGACGCCACGCGCGCACTGGCAGGCCTGATCCAGGATGGCATGACCATCATGTCCGGCGGCTTTGGCCTGTGCGGCATTCCCGAGACCCTGATCCTGGCGATCCGCGAGTCCGGCGCCAGAGATCTCACGGTCATCTCCAACAATGCGGGCGTCGATGGCGTGGGCCTCGGCATCCTCCTGGAGACGCGCCAGATCAAGAAGATGATCTCGTCCTATGTGGGCGAGAACAAGCTCTTCGCCCAGCAGTTCCTCGCGGGCGAGCTGGAGCTGGAGTTCAACCCGCAGGGCACGCTGGCTGAGCGCATCCGCGCGGGCGGCGCGGGCATCCCCGCCTTCTTCACCAAGACGGGCTATGGCACCATCATCGCCGAGGGCAAGGAGACCCGCACCTTCGATGGCGAGCATTATGTGATGGAGCGCGGCCTCGTCGCCGACATCGCCCTCGTCCACGCCTGGAAGGCCGACCATGAA
>CANGFT010000044.1 GCA_947453205.1 Beijerinckiaceae bacterium
TCAAGCGGACCAAGAAGCAGATTCGTAACCTGCGCGGCACCAATGTCCTGTTCAAGACGGACGGCGACAACATCATCAAGTACTTCCTGCCCAACGGCTGAAGTCCTGCCCCCTTACGAACCTTTTTGAAGTTACAGGAGATCAGCCATGGCTCGCGTTAAACGTGGCGTAACCGCCCATGCCAAGCACAAGAAGACCCTCGAAGCCGCCAAGGGCTTCTATGGCCGTCGCAAGAACACCATCCGCGCCGCAAAGGCCGCCGTCGACAAGGCGATGCAATATGCCTATCGCGACCGCAAGAACAAGAAGCGCACCTTCCGCGCCCTCTGGATCCAGCGCATCAACGCGGGCGTCCGGGAATTCGGCCTGACCTACAGCCGCTTCATCGACGGCCTCAACCGCGCCGGCATCGAGATCGACCGCAAGGTTCTGTCCGAACTCGCCATCCACGAGCCTGCGGCCTTCAAGGCCATCGTGGAGCAGGCCAAGGCCGCGCTTCCCGCCGCCGCCTGATCTAGCGACGCTTGAAATGAAGAAGGCCCGCTCGATATGAGCGGGCCTTTTTCGTTTGGGCGGACTGGCGAGGCCCCGGCCTCAGCCCCTCAGGGCAGCGCCCGTCTTTTTCGACACGTCCGCCACGACCTTGGCGGCGACCGCCTCGATCTCGGCGTCGGTCAGGGTCTTTTCCCGGGGCTGGAGCGTCACCGACACCGCCACCGACTTCTTGCCCTCGGGAACGCCCGTCCCCTCATAGACGTCGAAGACGTCGGCGCCTGCGATCAGCGTCCGGTCGGCGCCCTGCGCGGCGCGCAGGATGTCGCCCGCCTTGACGTCGCGGTCCACCACGAAGGCGAAATCGCGTCCGAGCGGCATGAATTCGGAGACCTCAAGCTTGCCCTTGGTCTTCGTGGGCTTGGCCTTGGGCGGCGGGATGTCGTCGAGCAGGATCTCAAATGCGACGATGGGCCCTTGCACGTCGAGCGCCTCCAGCACCCGCGGATGCAGCTCGCCGAAATGGCCGATGACAGTCTTCGGCCCGAACTGCAGCGTGCCCGAGCGGCCCGGATGGAACCAGGACGGCGCGCCCGCCACAAGCTGCATGCCTGCGACCGGCACGCCCAGCGTCGAGAGAAGCGCCATGACGTCGGCCTTGGCGTCGAAGGCGTCCACATCCGCCGCGCAGGCGGACCAATGACGCCCGGCGCCGGCAGGCTTGGCCCCGCCGCGCCGCACAGCCGCCGCGCCCATGCGCTGGTCGCCCTCGCCATCACCCTTGAAGACCTGGCCCACTTCGAACAGGGCGGCGTCGCCAAGGCCTTTGTCGGCGTTGCGCTGCACGGCCGCGATGAGGCCCGGCAGCAGGGAGGGGCGCATGTCCGACAGATCCGCCGCGATGGGATTGGCGAGCGCCAGCTCCGGCGCCCCGCCGCCAAACAGGGCGGCGCGGGCTTTCGACACGAAGGACCAGGTCACGGCTTCGACAAGCCCACGAGCCGCCAGCGCCCGGCGGGCGGCGCGGGTGCGCTTTTGCAGCAGCGTGAGGATCGGCTTGGCGATGGTCTGCTCCTCGCGCAGCAGCGGCGTCGAGACGACGCGGTCGAGGCCCGCGATGCGCAGCACTTCCTCCACGAGATCGGCCTTGCCCTCCACATCCCCGCGCCAGCTCGGGATCTGCACGAAGACCCGGTCGGCGTTGCTGGCCTGCGCCATGACGCCAAAGCCGAGGTTCTCCAGAATGGCCGCCATTTCGGAGGTGGTGAGGTCGAGCCCGGTGAGCCGCCTGACCTCGCTCCAGGGAAATTCGATGGCGGGCCTGGCCGGGGGAGCGGCGCCCGCGACCACGAGCGTGGAGGGCTCGCCGCCGCAGATCTCCATGACGAGGCGCGTGGCCAGCTCCGCGCCGGGGACCGTGAAGGCGGGATCGATCCCGCGCTCGAAGCGATAGCGGGCGTCGGTGACGATGCCGAGCCCGCGGCCCGTGCGGGCGATGTTCAGGGGATCCCAGAGGGCGCTTTCGATGAGCACGTCGGTCGTGCCTTCGTCGCAGCCCGAGGCCTCGCCGCCCATGACGCCTGCGATGGATTCAACCCCATGGTCGTCGCAGATGACCACATTGTCGTCATCGAGCCTGTAGGTCTTGCCGTCGAGGGCCAGCATCTCCTCGCCCGCCCTGGCGCGGCGCACCACGAGGTTGCCCGCGACCTTCTTCGCGTCGAAGACGTGAAGGGGGCGGGCGCGGTCGAAGGTGAGGTAATTCGTGATGTCCACCAGCGCATTGATCGGCCGCAGGCCGATCTCCTTCAGGCGCTTCTGCATCCACTCGGGCGAAGGGCCGTTCTTGACGCCGCGCACGAGGCGCAGGGCGAACATGGGCGCGAGATGCTTGTCGGCGGAGGCGAAATCGAGGGTGACGCCCACCGGGCAGGGGAACGTCCCCTCGACCGGCTTGATCTCCCGGTCCTTGAGGCGGCCAAGGCCGGCGGCGGCCAGATCGCGCGCCACGCCATGCACGCCCGCCGCGTCAGGCCGGTTGGGGGTGAGGTTGATTTCGATCAGCGGCTCATCGAGCCCGGCATAGGACACATAGGCCTGCCCCACCGGCGCGTCGGCAGGCAATTCGATGATGCCCTCGTGGTCGTTGGAAAGCTCAAGCTCGAAGGCCGAGCAGAGCATGCCATTCGACTCGACGCCGCGAATGACCCCTTTGCCCAGCGTGATCCCCTTGGCCGGGATATAGGTTCCCGGCGGCGAGAAGACGCTCTTCAGTCCCGTGCGGGCGTTGGGCGCGCCGCAGACGACCTGCACGGGCGCTTCCCCACCGGCGTCCACGATGCAGACCCGCAGGCGGTCGGCGTTCGGATGGGGCTTGGCCTCGACCACATGGGCGATGACGAAGTCCTTCAGCTTTTCAGCGGGGTTCTCGACATGCTCGACCTCAAGGCCGATGCGGGTCAGCGTCTCGACGATCTCGGTGGTCGACGCCGTGGTTTCGAGATGGTCCTTGAGCCAGGAGAGGGTGAATTTCATGAACGTGCTCCAGCCGAGCGATCCAGCAGCAGGCGGCTGGTCTCCTTTGGCGACTGCGTTGCAATAACCAAAGCGGGAAGGGGGTTCAAGGGCTCAAAGCGCAGGAGGCCGGGCCTGCGCCATCATGCGCCCCATCGCGGACGCGCCCGCTCCCGCCGACGCGCTTTGTTGACCTTGCGGGCCATTTCCGACAGAACACGCGGCGAAAGCCGCCAGCGCGGCGGCCCGCTTCATCCGAAACCCGCGTCGCGGCGCATCTTTCCTGCTACGGTGACGCCGATGTCCGTGCCCGCCATGCCCAGCGCCTCCCTTTCCGCCGCCCCTTCGCTCAAGGCCGCGCCAGCGGCCAAGCCGCTGTTTTCCTATCGCAAGCACTGGGCGCATCGTTTCGGCGTGGCGCCCTTCTTCCCGATGTCGCGGGCGGAGATGGATGTTCTGGGCTGGGACTCCTGCGACGTCGTGCTTGTCACCGGCGACGCCTATATCGACCATCCCAGCTTCGGCATGGCGCTGATCGCGCGGCTTCTGGAGGCGCAGGGTTTCCGCGTCGGCATCATCGCCCAGCCCGACTGGCGCGACGCCTCGGCTTTCAAGGCGCTTGGCAAGCCGAACGTCTTTTTCGGCGTCACCTCCGGCAATATGGATTCGATGGTGAACCGCTACACCTCGGACCGTCGGCTGCGCCATAACGACAGCTATACCCCCGGCGGCGAGGGCGGCAGGCGGCCGGACCGCGCCGTGATCGTCTATGCCCAGCGTTGCCGCGAGGCCTTCCCCGACGCGCCGATCATTCTTGGCGGCATCGAGGCCTCGCTGCGCCGCATCGCCCATTACGATTACTGGTCCGACAAGGTGCGCCGGTCGATCCTGGTCGATGCGAAGGCCGACCTTCTGCTCTATGGCAACGCCGAGCGCGCTCTCGTTGAGGTGGCGCATCGCGTCGCCAGGGGCGGGCTCAAGCAGGATTTCAGCGATGTGCGCGGCGTCGCCTTCATCCGCCATGGAACGCCCGAGGGCTGGGTCGAAGCGCCCGCCGACGACATTGACAGCCCCGACGAAGGGTTTCGCCGCAAGCAGATGCAGGATGCCCCGGCGGTGATCCGCATGCCCTCCTTCGAACAGGTGGCGGAGGACAGGGAGGTCTATGCGCGGGCGTCGCGGGTGCTCCACAAGGAGGCCAACCCCGGCAATGCGCTGCCGCTCATCCAGCGCCATGGCGACCGGGAGGTGTGGCTCACGCCGCCGCCGATCCCGCTGACCACGGAGGAGATGGACGGCGTCTATGGCCTGCCCTACGCCCGCGCGCCGCATCCCGAATATGCGGGCCAGAAGATCCCGGCGTGGGAGATGATCCGCCATTCCGTCACGATCATGCGGGGCTGTTTCGGCGGCTGCTCCTTCTGTTCGATCACCGAACATGAGGGGCGCATCATCCAGTCGCGTTCGGAGCAGTCGATCCTCAAGGAGATCGAGACGATCCGCGACAAGACCGAAGGCTTCACCGGCGTCATCTCCGACATTGGCGGCCCCACCGCCAACATGTACCGGATCGGCTGCAAGGATAAGGAGACCGAGGCGCTGTGCAGAAAGCCCTCCTGCGTCTATCCCGACATCTGCAAGAACCTCAACACCAGCCATGATCCGCTGATCCAGCTCTATCGCAAGGCGCGGGCCGTGCCCGGCGTGAAGAAGGTCAATGTGGCCTCGGGCGTGCGCTATGATCTGGCGGTCGAGAGCCCGGAATATGTGAAGGAGCTCGTCGAGCATCACGTCGGCGGCTATCTCAAGATCGCGCCGGAGCATACCGAGGACGGCCCGCTCTCGAAAATGATGAAGCCGGGCATCGGCTCCTACGACGCCTTCAAGGCGCTCTTCGACGCTGCGGCGAAGAAGGCGGGCAAGAAATATTTTCTCATCCCCTATTTCATCGCGGCCCATCCCGGCACCACGGATGAGGATATGATGAACCTTGCGCTGTGGCTGAAGAAAAACGGCTACCGCGCCGATCAGGTGCAGACCTACCTGCCCTCGCCCATGGCTCTGTCGACGGCCATGTACCACACCGGGTTCAATCCGCTGAAGCCCGTGCGGCGCGGCGCCTCCGACCCCGTCGACACCGTGCGCGGCTTGCGCCAGCGGCGGCTGCACAAGGCCTTCCTTCGCTATCACGATCCCGAAAACTGGCCGCTGCTGCGCGAGGCCTTGAAGAGCATGGGACGCGCCGACCTCATCGGGCCGGGCAAGCACCAGCTTGTGCCGATATGGCAACCCGCCGGCACAGGCCTGCAGGGCGAAGGCAAACGCATCGGCCACAAGGGACGCCAGCGCCCCGGGCAGGCGCAGGGCCAAAAATTCCTCACCAAGGGCGTGCCGTCGCCCCGCCCGCCCGGTCGGGGCTGAACAGGAACGCCTATCCCTCCAGAGCCTCCATCGGCTTGGCCACCCAGAAGGTGAACATGCCGATGAAGGCGTCGGGGTGGCGTTCCTCGAACTGATCCCATTGGAGCAGGCTTGTGAGGTCGGCCTGTGCCCCCTGTTCGGCGAGGAAGATTTGACGGAAGCTTTCCTGCGGCAGGCACAGGCCGAGAAACCGCAGGTCGAGCTCCTCGATCATCGCAGCGATCTGCACCAGCGAATAGCTGCTTTCCTGAACATGGAACATCAGGTCGATCGCTTCGTTCAGGCTGAAGAAATCCCGTATGGTTAGGAACTGCTGCAGATTTGCGGCGCCCTCGCTCGCTCTTGCGATGATGTCCCGACGGATGGCCCTGACCTCGTCGGGACCGGGAATGACCCCTTCTTTCACATAGCGGTCCCGCAGTTCGAAAACCGTCGCCCGCGCCCTGCGGCTGTAAAGACCGATCTTCATGACGCCGCCGGGCTTGAGGACGTCAACGAGCGCCTTCCAGCCGCGCATGGGATCTTTCATGTGGTGGAGCACGCCCACGCTTTCTATGACATCGAAGCGCTCGCCAAGGCGGCCGACATCGAGCAGGTCGCCATGCAGGAAGTCCACATTGGCCAGACCGCATTCGCGCGTCTTGCGGGTCGCGTAGGCGAGGCTCGAGAGGCTGAGGTCGACAGCCGTCACGCGCGCGGGCCGGTAACGGCCACCGCAGAACATGGAATGTTGCCCGGAGCCGCAGCCCGCGATCAGAACCCGGGTCTGCTCGTTGATCGCGCGGTCTTGGTGGAGGCCTTGGGCGTGGCCTGCCAGGCCATCGACCGCCAGCGCCTGCGAAACAGACGCGACGGGGTTGACGATGCAGGGCTTTGTCCAGCGCGGATAGGGGCTGCTCTCATACATGCCCTGCACTTTCTGCGAGACCGAATCTTCGATGGGCAGCAGCTTTGCGATGGTCGGGCGGATCTGCGCCTCAAGGGCGGGCTCTCGATGCTGCTGGTTCAACAGGCCATCCAGAGATTCGGCGAGCGGCGCCTGTGCGATCTGTGCGGCGACGCCAAGCTCCATCAGAGCCCTGTAGCTGCAGAAACAGACGATCCGCCTCCAATCGATGCGTCCAGCGGCGACGGAGCTCTCGATCGTTTCCTTCAGGCGCGCGATCTGGACCTTTTCCTGCGGGGTCTCGAAGAACACATAGTCATTGTTGAAGCAGAACTGCGCGAGCGCGATGGAGAAGGCGAGCGGCGGAGCGTCGTCGCTCTGCGCCTGCGTCAGTTGATCGAGCTGCTGACGCCGCAGCTCCGTGAAGAAAATCTCGTGGTTGGCGTCCACCGCCGAGCTCAGCTCCATCATCTTGATGAGAGAACTGACGCCGCTGAGCGCCTGCGCCTGCGATTCATAACTGACCGCATCGCTCGCGCCCGCAGCCGAACGCGCCATCATCTCCTTTATGACGGGATGGGCGTTCAAGAAACGATAGACTGGCCGCGCATAGGAGGAAGCCCAAATGGAGGGCGATGACAGCACGCGCGGCAACAGCGCATCAATACGCTCGTCATAGACCGGCAGAACATTCTGCAGGAAAGCGCCGCCCCAGACCTCGAGCAAGCCTGGCTCATCCGGCTTGCGGCTGGCAGCTTCGGTCAGGATCTCGAAGGCTTCCCTTGCTTGCCCCTGCGCCTTCAACACATTGGCGAGACCGAGACTGAGCTGCGTCGCGTCCGGGATCCTGGCGAGTCCCTGTTTCAGGATGGAAGCGCAGGCCCCGGGATCGCCGAGCGCCAGGACGGCGTTGGCCAGCGTGACCCAGGCCTCCAGATTTTGCGGCGCAAGCCGGACAGCTTTTTCAAGAACCTCCTTGGCTGGCCCATTCTGTCCCTGCACATGCAGGATGGCGCCAAGATAATTCATCGCCCAGGCATCGGCGGGCAAGGCGCGGAGGATGGCGCGATAATAATCTTCGGCCTCTTTGTAGGCGGCTGCATTATGGGCGTTCACCGCCAGCGTGCGCACTTGCGCAAGCGGCAGGCGCCGGCCCGCCGCGAGCGCGATCATCTGCGCCTTTTCAGGCCTAAACCCCTTGCGAAGATTGCTCAATTTGACGCCTCACTGCAAATCCGCCGTCAACGCTCAAGTTCCCCTCTTTGAGCGGCGCCCGTCAAGTCCTGCGGCGGCTCCTGAGGACTGCGCGGAATCGATGATGGATGGCGTTCCGGTCGAAAGCCCGATTCCTCGTTGTCTTTTCTGAAAGGCGGGGCCGCGTCCGGCATATTCTGGTTTGTCACTTCGGCGGAAGGGAGCAGACCTGAAAAAACCCCGCCGCATCGCTGCGACGGGGTTGCAAACTTCTTAGGAAGCTTGGCGCCGGAGCGCCAGGTGATTACTTGCCAGCGGCCAGCTTGGCGGCCTTTTCCTTGGCCTTCTTGGCGGTCTTGGCCTCGACGCGGGCGGTGCGCTCGGCCACCGTCTCCTGCTTCTCGGCGATGCGGGCGGACTTGCCGCGGCGATCACGCAGGTAATAGAGCTTGGCGCGACGGACCTTGCCGCGACGCACGACCTTGATCGAGTCGATGTTGGGGGAGAAGATCGGGAACACGCGCTCCACGCCTTCGCCATAGGAGATCTTGCGGACGGTGAAGCTCTCGTTGATGCCCGCGCCGCCACGGGCGATGCAGACGCCCTCATAGGCCTGCACGCGGCTGCGTTCGCCTTCCTTCACCTTCACATTCACGATGACCGTGTCGCCGGGGGCGAAGGTGGGGATTTCCTTGGCGAGGCGAACGATCTGTTCGGCCTCGATCTGGGCGATGATATCCATAACAAACTCCTGCGCTTTTCGCCCTCGTTGGAGCGAGCGTTTTGCGACGCTGTTTTCAGTTGAGCGGTCCCTTTACCCCAGCGCGCCCGGCTTGTCCAATGAATAGCGCAGCCCTAGCGCGCCATTCTTGCGGCGAGCTCCCGCGCGCCCCGGTGCTGGGCATGGGTGATGGCCACGGCCAGCGCATCGGCGGCGTCCGGGCTTGCGGCGTCGGATTTCGGCAGCAGAACCTTGACCATCATGCCGATCTGCGCCTTGTCCGCATGGCCTGCGCCCACCACGGTCTTTTTCACGAGATTGGCGGCGTATTCTGCGACGGGAAGGCCGGCGAGGCTCGGGACCACCAGCGCGACGCCGCGCGCCTGCCCGAGCTTGAGCGCGGACTGGGGGTCGCGGTTGACGAAGGTCTCCTCCACCGCCGCCTCCTGGGGCTGGTGCAGGTGGATCACTTCGGCCAGGCCCTCGTGCAGCTGCCGCAGCCGGTCCGCCAGCGACAGTCTGGCGTTGGAATGGATGGAGCCGCAGGCCACGAAGGACAGGCGCGAGCCTTCGCTCTCCACCACGCCCCATCCGAGGTTGCGGAGACCGGGATCTATGCCGATGATGCGAATCGCCGCCGTGCCCATATCAAAGCTCTAACAGCCCGGCGGCCTCAGCCCTAGCGCCGTCAGAACCGGAGTTCCCCTTGCCCGATCTTGCGTCCCTGCCCGCAGAGCTTCTGGAGGGCCTGTGGTCCGCCGTGCAGGAGCCGCGCCTGTGGTTCGTCTTCGCCGTGTCGCTGATCGGCGGGGTGGTGCGGGGCTATTCGGGCTTTGGCGGGGCGCTGATCGTCATTCCCCTGGCGGCCATGGCCATGGGGCCGATCGTGGCGGTGCCCATGTTCTACCTCTTCGATCTGGGATCAGCCACGCCCTATGGCTACAGGGCCCTGCCGAAATGCCGCTGGGCGCAGGTGACGCCCATGCTGGCGGGTCATCTGCTGATGCTGCCTGTGGGCACGTGGATGCTGACCAATCTGCGTTCGGAAACCGTGCGCTGGGCCATGGCGGGGACGGTGTTCCTCATGCTGGGATTGCTGGTGACGGGCTGGCGCTACAAGGGCAGGCCGACGCCCCCCGCCTCCTTCGGGGTGGGAACCGTGGCGGGCCTCATGGGCTCCTCCACCGGCATTTCCGGGCCGCCGGTCATCGCCTACTGGCTCGGGCAGAAGGACAACGCCGCCGACATCCGCACCAACATCATGGCCTATTACGCCCTGAGCTCCACGGCCATGGACGTGCTCTTGTGGTGGAAGGGACTCTTCACCTGGCAGATCGTGCTCTACGCCATCGTCATCTGGCCCGCCTATGCCCTTGGCCTGTGGGGCGGGGCGAAGCTGTTCCATCGCTCCAGCGAACGGTTCTTCCGCATCTCCGCCTATGTGCTGATCCTGATCTCGGCCATCATCAGCCTGCCGCTGATGGACAGGTTGCTGATGCGCTGATCAGGGCTTGAGGAGGTCCGGCCGCCGCGCCTTCGTCAGCGCCAGCGCCTGCTCGCGCCGCCACTTTTCGATTTTCGCGTGATCGCCAGAGAGCAGGACGTCGGGAATGGACCGTCCCTCGAAATCGCGCGGGCGGGTGTAATGAGGATATTCGAGGAGGCCGGATTCGAAGCTCTCCTCCGACCCTGACTCCATCTTGCCCATGACGCCCGGGATCAGCCGCACGCAGGCGTCGAGCAGCACCATGGCGGCGAGTTCGCCCCCCGAGAGCACATAGTCTCCAATGGAGACCTCCTCGAGGCCGCGCGCCTCGATCACCCGCTCGTCCACGCCCTCGAAGCGCCCGCAGACCACGGCGACGCCCGGCCCCTCGGCCAGCGCCCGCACACGGTCCTGCGTCAACGGCCGTCCGCGCGGCGACATCAGAAGGCGCGGGCGCGGATCGTCGGCTTGAAGCCCCGCGTCGAGGCTGGCGGCCAGCACATCGGCGCGGATGACCATGCCCGGCCCCCCGCCCGCAGGGCTGTCGTCGACGGACTTGTGTCGGCCCAGCCCGTGGTCGCGGATCTGCCGCGTCTCCAGCGCCCAGAGCCCGCGCGCCAAAGCGTCGCCGGACAGGGACTGGCCGAGCGGGCCGGGGAAGAAATCGGGATAAAGGGTGAAGATGGTGGCGCGGAACATGGGGGCTTGTAGCACGGTTATGGTTGCGGACGCGCAAATGAAAAAAGCGCCGCCGAATTTATCGTTTTATCTGAAAGGCTAAGCCCGCCGGGGAATCGATTCTTCGCAAAAGTCAAGGAATTTTATTGCGATTCATGGGGAGTTTGTGTATTTTGTAGAAACGAAATGACACTCGGGGAAGGAGTCCTCCCATGGCAAGCATGGAAGATGACCAGCTCCTCTCGCTACTGTTCGATGAGCAGTCGGGTAGGAAGCTGGTGAACATCAAATTTTTCGAAGGGTCGGCATGCCCTGATGGCGCAGCCTTGCGAGCTGCTGCGTTCGCCGCCTTGTCGAAGGCCTACAAAAGTAGCGGTGTCTGGACGGATATGCCCCCTGAATCGCCACGCGCCCAAAGGCCTGTTAGCGAATTTCTGGCAGAGATTTAAGCTCTCACCGTTAGTCGGTGAATTTGAGGTCCGGTCAGCCGGGCCTCTTAATTTTGTTAGGCGGGATTTCATGACGATTAGAAATTTAATCGAGGCCTTTTCCGATCTTACGATGCTTCCAGTTCGCGCAACGGATGTACGGGATTGGCTTATTAAATCGGGAATTCAGGACGAAATCATCATGACTCCAATTGATTCTGACCCGGAAATTCTTAGGGGAACGTACGAACAATACATTATACACGAAACCGTTTATGCTTCTCCAACCCTAATTTCACGAATTTCTTACAGTAAGAATCAATGCCCTAAATGGCAAAATTTCATATGTATTAAAGAATTGATGCACGTTCTAGACAAACGTAGCATGAAAACGCCCACGCCCCAAGATGTTTTAGCCTTGACTAATGGGCTTTCGAAAATTTTTGCTAGCACAGAGCTTGGGTTCCAAGACTTTCAGACTATTCATGACAAAATGATGCCTTATGCAGCCCTAGCAATTTTGCTGCCATACAAGTCGCGCGAAATGCTGCTAGCTCCCTTTGCTCAGGGCAAGATCTCTGCGGAACGAATTTCGGACGAAACACAAATTCCTATCAGGTATATTTCGATGTTGATGGGCACGGGTTGGGATGAAATTTATGCTTCCCTGCTTAAGCTCTAGCCGCCTCTCCTCTGTAACCAATCCTTATCACCCTCCTCCTCCCGCGCCTCGCTCTCATGGGGCGGGACGATGGTCACCCGGCCGGCGCCGAGGTCCACATGGGGCGCGACGGCCTTCGTGAAGGGGTAGAGCAGGGTCTCGCCGCCGCTGATGGGACGCACTTCCAGAATGTCGCCGGCGCCGAAGTTCAGGACATTCACGACCTCGCCGATCAGCTCGCCGTTTTCAAGATGGGCGGCGAGGCCGATGAGGTCGGAATGGTAATATTCCTCCTCCTCCGCAGGCGGCAGGTCGGCCTTGCGGATGTGGAGATCCAGGTTCACGAGGGCTTCTGCGGCGGAACGGTCGTTCACGCCCTCGACGCGGGCGACGAACATGTCGTCGCGGATGTGCCGCAGGCTCTTGAGGGCGAAGCTGCGGAGGCCATCGGCGCTGATGAGGGGGCTATAGTCGCCGATGGCGGCGGGATCGCCCGTGAAGCTTTTCAGCCGCACGTCTCCGCGCACGCCATGGGCCGCGCCAAAGCGCCCGACAAGCACGAGGTCGCCTGCGGCGTCCGGGGAGGGAGCTTTCGCCATCAGAGCCCTTGGTTTTGAAGCCGGAGCGGTCCAGCTCCCCCCGCAAGGGGAGCTGGCGCCATGGTCTTACTCGGCGCTCGCGGCGGCGGCTTCCGCAGCAGCGGCGGCGGCGGCGGCGCGCTCCTGCGCCTTCTTCTTCGGCTTGGCCTTCTCAGGGTTGTTGTGGGCGGCGCGCTTGCCGACGCCGACGCTCTCGAGCAGGCGGGCGACGCGGTCGGTGGGCTGGGCGCCCTTGGCGAGCCAGGCCTGCGCCTTCTCGGCGTCGACGACGAGGCGGTCAGCCGCATCCTTGGCCTTCAGGGGATCGAAGATGCCGATGCGCTCGACGAAACGGCCATCGCGGGGCATGCGGGCGTCGGCGACGACGATGCGGTAGAAGGGGCGCTTCTTGGCGCCGCCGCGCGACAGACGGATTTTCAGGGACATTGGCTTTTCCTTTGTTTGGAGGGGAAGGGTTCAGGATTGGTGGTCTTCGACCAGTTGCTCGATCGCGGCCCAGGGGTCGAGGGCCATGCCTTCCGAACGGAAGACCTCGACATCCACCGAGCCGTCCTCGCGCACGTCGATCTCCCAGTATTCGCCGGGCACATGCACGAGAAACGAAAACGCATCGTCAAGATACGACTTCGTGTCGTAGTAGATGTTCGCCGTGTCGAGCCGTTCCTTGACGGTCTTGAACACGTCGAACATGTTCACTTTCATTTCCATAAGCTCACTTCTTCTTTCCGAAGGGATTGAAGCTGGGGAAGCCGCCGAGGCCTGGAAGCTTCGGGGCGCCAAGGCCGGGCAGGCCGCCGGGCAAGCCCGGGAGTTTTGGCGGCGCGCCGGTGAAGGCGCCGGGAGGCGGGGCGTCGGGCAGCTTCGGCGCCCCGCCGCCGCCCATCTGTTTCTGCATTTCGGCGATCTGCTCGGGGCTCGGCATGCCCCCGCCCATGCCCCCGCCAAGACCGAACATTTCGGCCATGCGGCCCATGGGTCCGCGCTTTGCGCCGCCCATGGCCTTCATCATGTCGGCCATCTGGCGGTGCTGCTTGAGGAGCCGGTTGATCTCCTCGACCTTGGCGCCCGAGCCCGCCGCGATGCGCTTCTTGCGGGAGGCCTTGAGGATGTCGGGGTTGCGCCGCTCCTGCGGCGTCATGGACAGGATGATGGCGCGCTGGCGCTTGATGACGCGGTCGTCGAGATTGGCGCCGGCGAGCTGGCTCTTCATCTTGGCCATGCCGGGCAGCATGCCCATGATGCCCCCGAGGCCCCCGATCTTCTCGACCTGGGCCAGCTGGTCGGCCAGATCCTCAAGGTCGAACTTGCCCTTGCGCATCTTGTCGGCGATGCGCTGGGCCTTCTCGGCGTCGATGGTCTGCGCCGCCTTCTCGACAAGCGAGACGATGTCGCCCATGCCCAGAATGCGGTTGGCGATTCGCGCGGGATGGAAATCGTCGAGATCTTCAAGCTTTTCGCCGGTGCCGATGAGCTTGATCGGCTTGCCCGTGACGGCGCGCATGGAGAGCGCCGCGCCGCCGCGTCCATCGCCGTCGGTGCGGGTCAGCACGATGCCGGTGACGCCCACGCGGCTGTCGAAATTGCGCGCGAGATTGACCGCGTCCTGACCAGTGAGGCTGTCGGCGACGAGCAGAATCTCGTGGGGCCTGGCGGCCGCCTTGATCTGCGCCATCTCCTCCATGAGGGGCTCGTCGATATGGGTGCGGCCGGCGGTGTCGAGGATGACGACGTCGAAGCCCTGCAGGCGCGCGGTCTCCTCGGCGCGGCGGGCGATCTCGACGGGGTTCTGGCCGGCGATGATAGGCAGGGTCTCGATGTCGAGCTGGCGGCCGAGCACGGCGAGCTGCTCTTGCGCGGCCGGGCGCTTCACGTCGAGCGAGGCCATCAGCACCTTGCGCTTGTGCCGGTCGCGCAGGCGCTTGGCGATCTTGGCGGCGGTGGTGGTTTTGCCCGCGCCCTGCAGGCCGACCATCATGATGGCGACGGGCGGGGCGGCGTCGAGATTGATCGGGTCGGCGTCGGAGCCAAGGGTCTCGATGAGGACGTCGTTGACGATCTTGATGACCATCTGGCCCGGCGAGATCGACTTCACGACATTGGCGCCGACCGCGCGCGCCTTCACCTTGTCCACGAAGGAGCGCACGACGTCGAGCGCCACATCCGCCTCGAGCAGGGCGCGGCGGACTTCACGCATGGCGGCGTCGACATCCGCCTCGCTCAAGGCGCCGCGGCGCGTGAGCTGGTCAAAGATGCCGGAGAGCTTTTCGGACAGGCCCTCGAACATGGTTGCTCCTCGCATGGCCTCCGGAGAGAGGCGGTTTCGCCAAAGCCCCAAAGCAGAACGCGCCCGGGGGCGCATCGCGCTGCCGGGCGTTGACCCCCTGCCTCTCGGGCCGGTGGGCGTCAGGTCTCAGGTCTCTGACGAGAACTCCGGGCTTTTAGGCCGGGAGGGCCGGGGAGTCAAGGAATCCTGACGCTCATGGCGAACGACCTCGCTCTGAACCCTTTGCCGATGCAGATTGCACCATATCTTGAGCCAGATTTGTCTTTTTCAGCAAAATCTGGTTCACTCGCCAAAACGTCGTTAAAGTCTTTTTATCATCATTGCATCCGAAAAACGTCTTCAGTCGCCTTGTCGATTTGAGGACAAAAGCGCCAGCAATTTGTCTGCGATCCAGCGATGGGGGGAGGCCAGATGAGCGAGCCTGAAGCGCAAATGCGCAAATATCTGCCTTGGATGGTCTGGTCCTATCGGCTCGTCGAGCCTTATTCCTTTGCGCTGATGCGCCTTTTCAGCGGCGGCATGTTTTTCATACATGGCTATGCGCGGCTGTTCACGGACAATCCCGCCTTCGGCTTCAACCCCGCCGTGGAATGGCTGACGCCTGAGGGGGTTGGGGCGATTGAGCTGGTGGGCGGCGCGCTGCTGGCGCTTGGCCTGCTGACGCGTCCTGCGGCCCTGGCGCTTGCAGGCCTGTGGTTTCTCTTCACCATCGGAGCAACCCCCGGCGGCAAGCAGCATTGGCTGATGCTGGGCGCCTTCGATCACTATCCCGCCATGCTGTTCCTCCTGAGCATCGCCTTCTTGATGCGCGGTGGCGGGCGCTATTCTCTCGACCGCCGGATAGGCCGTGAATTCTGATGGATGGAGAGCACAGTGATCACTGATGAAAATCATGATTCGGGCGCTGAGAAGCTTTTCATCCCGGCTTTGGCGCCCCTCTACGCCCTTGCATCGCCGCTGAGCTACGCCTTCATCCGCGTGACTATGGGACTGATGTTCCTCCCCTCGGGCATCGACAAGATGTTTCTGGGCGGAAATGCGCGCATCGCCGAAGGAAATCTGACCATGCTTGGCCTGCCCAATGTGGTGGCCTGGTCATGGGCGGTGGCGGCGACCGAGTTTTTCGGCGCGATCCTCATCATTCTCGGCCTCTTCACCCGCTTCGCCGCTTTTTCGCTGGTGGTGCTCCTGACTGTCATCACTTTCGGCGTTCAGATGAAATCAGGGTTTCTGTGGTCGCCCCGCGGCTTCGAAGTCGGGCTCTTGATGATGCTGATCCTGATCGCCGTCTGCTTTGGCGGCGGCGGTCGGTTTTCTCTGGACCGTCGGATCGGGCGAGAGTTCTGAAGACAGGGAGGCATGAACCGGCATGCTTGCGCAGGAGGTTTCGCTCGTTCATGTCCTGGCGCCATTGGGTTGCGGGGCCCATCATGGGCGCATAGCGCATCATCGTCCTTGACCGCCATCGGCGCCGCATCGCGTTGCAATTTGACCGGGCGCCGCTCTAAATGGACTGGATCTGCCCCGAAATACGGAAAGACAATGGATCAAACCCAGCCGGAAATTCCTGTCTCGTGGGGCGAACTCATCGACAAGATCACGATCCTTGAAATCAAAAGCTGTCGCATCGTCTCGACGCAAGCGGTGGCGAATGTGCGGCTTGAACTCGCCCTGCTCAATGAGCGGGCCTCAGCGGCATTGAGGCAAAAGGCAGATGTCGCAGCGCTCAAAGCGCAACTGACCGAGGTCAATGAAGCGCTCTGGGACATCGAAGACAAGATCCGCGGCAAGGAGGCCGCCAGTGATTTCGGCGCCGAATTCATCGAACTGGCGCGCGCGGTCTATAAAACAAACGACAGGCGCGCCGCGATCAAGCGCGAGATCAACAAGGCGCTTCAGTCGAAGCTGGTCGAGGAAAAGAGTTATTCAGATTACGCGCCATGAACGGGCGCAGCGCCCCGCAAGGCTCATGCGGGGCGCTCCAGCCAGCGATCACTTCTTGCGCCGCCAGGGGCCAAGCTCCTTGGCCGCGGCTTCGGCGAACGAGAGGTCGATGCAGTCCTCGACCCGCAGCGCCTTGTTGGCGACTTCCCCCTGCTCCTGGAAAAAGGCGAGGTCGCGGGCGATGCTCTCCAGCGCCGGCTTGCCATCGGGGTCGGTGGCCTGCGGCGTGATGCTGCGCGCGAGATCCAGGGGTATGTTCAGCTTGCGCGAGAAGATGTCGATGACCTCATCCGCGCCGCCATCCGTGCGCCAGCGACCATTTTCGAGGGCGTCCAGATAGTTGCGGTTCGCCCTGAGAAAAGCACGCATGAAGCGCCTCGCCACATCGGCGCGCTCCTGCCGGAATTTGTCGCCGAAAAAGAGAAGCGAGAGCTCATACATGCTCACGACCTCCTCCGAGGGGGCGAATTCAATGGCCAATCCCTCGCGCGCGACAAGGGTCTTGTAGGGTTCGTTCATGACGGAGCCATCGATGGCGCCGCTTTTGAACGCCGCCACCTGCTGCGAGAAGCTCATGAAGGACTTCTCGATGTCTTCATATTTCACGCCGCCCTTGATCGCCGCCTGATTGATGACCGACAGGGGGCCGACGCCGGCGCCGCCCTGCGCAAATTTGAGTCCCTTCAGATCAGACCATGACTTGAAGCGCCCGCTGGTGATGAGCTCCTTGCGGATCATGAAGCTCTGGTAGACGTAACCGGGCTCCGTGCGGCCCTTGTCCGCGACGATGCGCACGCCGACCTTTCGATCAATGGCGTTGAAGAGGCTGACGGCGGTGGCGCCGCCGCCGACATCAAGATCGCCCACGCCGAGCGAAGGAATCATCTTGGCGGAGGCGTCGAAGACGATGAATTCGACCTCGATGCCCTCCTGCTTGAAATAGCCCTTCTCATTGGCGACATGCACGGCGATGTCGCCGGATGTGTTGAGCACGCCGACCTTGACGAGATCGGCGGCGTGAGCCGCATTGAAGGCGCCGCTGATCGTCGCGATGCAGAGGCAAGCGAGGCGAAGGGTGCTTTTCATCATGTTCCTCTCCCTTTGATTCATTCAGCCGCTTTTATGTTTTATCTCTGGGCGCCATCTGGCGTATGGCGCCGCGCTCCCCGAGAGCTTCGATCTCCGCCTGCGAGAGATGGAGCACCCTGGCCAGCACCTCCTGCGTGTGCTGGGCGAGCCTTGGGGGAAACATATGGTCGCGCTCCCCATCGCGCGGCAGTTTGATTGGATTGCCGGCGACGCGCAGGTGATGCCCCTCGTCATCCGTCAGTTCAAGGATCATGTTGCGCCAGGACACCTGCGGGTTCTCGAGCGCCTCGCCGACGGTGTTCACGGTGCCCACGGGAACGCCGGCGGCCAGCAGCGAATCGACCCAGTCGCTCGCATCCTTTTCGAGAAAGGCTTTGTCAAAGGCGGCGATGATGCGCTCGCGGTGATAGTAGCGCCCGCGCCGCGTCGCAAGCTCCGGCTCCGCGCCCATCTCGTGAAGTCCAGCCGCGTCGCAGAGCGAGCGCCACATGCGGTCGGTGTTGGCGCAGACGACGACGTCGCGTCCATCGCGCGCGGTGAAAGATCGGTAGCTCGGGATGGACTCGTGGCCTCGTCCCTGCCTGCCGGGCACGGCGCCTGACGCCAGATAATAAGACGCCTGATAGGTCAGCATGGCGATCTGGCAATCGAGCATGGATATGTCGATATAGCGCCCCCGCCCGGTCTCGCGCCGCGATTCCAGCGCTGCGCAGATGGCGGTCGCCGCATACATGCCAGCCGAGAGATCTGCGAGCGGAATGCCCGCGCGCACCGAGCTTCCATCAGGCTCGCCGGTGAGGCTCATGCCGCCGGAGACGGCCTGGATCACCATGTCATAGGCCGGCCTTTGCGCCTCCGGCCCGTCCTGACCAAAGCCGCTGATGGAGCAATAGATGATGCGCGGGTTCACCGCTGATATGCTGTCGTAGGAAATGCCGTGTTCGGCGAGGCCGCCGGGCTTCTGGTTCTCAAGCAGCACGTCGCATTCGCAGGCCAGACGTTTGAGAAGCGCGAGGCCTTCCGGCGTTTTATAATTGATGACGATGCTTTTCTTGTTGCGGTTGACGCTGTGGAAATAGGCGCTGTCGCCCGCGATGAAGTTCGGCGGCAGTTGACGGGTCATGTCGCCGCCGTCGGGCTCGATCTTGATGACCTCCGCGCCCATGTCGGCGAGGATTTGCGAGCCGAAGGGGCCCGAGAGAAACAGCGAAAGATCAAGCACACGAATATGGCCGAGCATTTTGGGGTCGCCGCTCATGCCGGCCTCACGTGTTCAGGATCGTGATGGCGCAGGCACCATGATCGAGGCCCGCTATGCCGCCGCCGGTGCAGTGGGTGAGCCCGACCTTCGCGCCCTCGGCCTGCCGCGCGCCCGCCTGTCCGCGCAACTGCCAGACGACTTCCACAAGCTGCGCCGCGCCGGTCGCGCCCACGGGATGGCCTTTCGACAAAAGGCCCCCGCTCATATTGACGGGGATGCGCCCGCCCACGGACGTCGCGCCGCTCTCGAGCAACTGATAGGCCTCGCCCTTTTTGCAAAAGCCGAGCGCCTCGTAATACATCAGCTCCGCGATGGCGAAGGCGTCATGCACCTCGGCCACGTCAACATCCCCGGGGCTGACGCCGGTCTCTTCGTAGATTTCGCCCGCGCCTCGTTGGGTGATCTCGGCCGTGGTGATGTCGCGATAGCCCGTGACAAAGCGCCCTGAGGTGAGCTCGGCGCCTGCGATCCAGACGGGCTTTGTGGTGTGTTGCGCAGCGACGTCGCCGGCGCAAAGCACAAGCGCCGCTGCGCCGTCTCCGGTGGGGCAGCAATGCAGCAGGCCGAAGGGTTCTGCGACAGGCCGTGCGGCCATGACCTCCTCCAGCGTGACGGGCTTTTGATACTGGGCGAAGGGGTTCAGCGCGCCATGGCGCCGCGCCTTCACCGAGACCTGCGAGAGCTGCTCGCGCGTCAGGCCGAATTCGTGCATGTAGCGGCGCGCGCGCATGGCGTAGAGCGCGGGCATGGTCAGGCCGACATCCACTTCCCAGTCTTCCGGCTGGCCGGGCAGCACGCCGCCGCCGAGCATGGTCAGTTTGTCGATGCCGATCACGAGCACGCGGTCGTGGCGCCCTTCGGCGATGGCGAGATAGGCCTCGCGGAAGGCCGTCGCGCCGCTTGAACAGGCGTTCTCGCAGTTGATGACGGGCACGCCTGTCATCCCCAGCGGGCGCAGGACGCGCTGGCCCGCGAGGCGCCCGCCATAGGCTGAGCCGCAATAGACGGCTTCGATCTGCTTGCGGTCCACGCCCGCGTCTTCGATCGCGCCTTTGACCGCAGGCCAGCCCAGATCCTGGAAGATAAGTTCGGGATAACGCCCGATGCGCCCCATGGAGGCGCCGATGACAGCGACCTTACGCATCAGCGCGCCTCCGTGACGGGTTTGAATCTGTGGGAGAGAACGGCGACGCCGTCGGCGTCGGTGCGCAGCGTTCCTACGATCAGTTCGACGGGAGCGTCGAGGGGCGGGGGATTGGCGACACCATCCTCAAGCGGCGCGCAGACGCGCACGCCATCCTCAAGATCGACATAGGCGATGGCGTAGGGCGAGGGCCAGCCCTTTCGCGCCGCATGAACGACAGAGAAGGAATAGAGCCTACCGCGCGTGGCGAGCGCGACATCTTTTTGCTCGGTGGACCAGCAGGAGGAGCAGATCTTCGGCTTGGGGAAGACCTTGGCGCCGCATCCCGCGCAAAGCCCGCCCATCAGCCGGGGCTCGCCGGCTTCGTCGGCGCCGATGCTCCCGGCAAGCGCGTAGCGTGGCTCGACGACCTCTGCGCTCATGTTTTCTCTCCCCTGTTTCAAGCAGCTTCGCCTGTCGGCGCAGCCATCGTCAATTCGCGCCGTAGACGGCCTTGATCTTCTGCACGAGGTCGGGGGTCAGATTGCCGACCTCCTGAACGAGCTCCTGAAGCTTCGCTCCATCCATGGGCGTCAGCTCCACGCGCATCTTTTCGAGTTCCGCGACAAATTCCTGGTCCTTCGTCATGTCCATGAAGGCCTTGCGCAGAGCCGCGGCGCGCTCTGCAGGAAGGCCGGGCGAAGAGAGGATCGCCTTGCCGATTTCGGTCGCGTTCACCACCGCGCGCAGGATCTGCTTCTGCTCATCGGTTTTCGCGATCTCGACGCAGGTCGGCACGTCCGGCAGATCAGGATGGCGGTTCAGACCATATTGCACGACGACATTGATCTTCTTGTCCTTGATCCAGTCGGGATGGGCGGACTTATAGGCCTCCCAGCTCGTGGAATGGCCCTCGACCTCGCCTCGCTCCATGGCCAGCATGGCTTCGTTGGAGCCGCCATAGCCCATCACAAGCTTGAACTTGGCGCCAAGCACGCGGTTCAGCACATTGGGATAGACATAGACCGTCGAGCCTGTGCCCGTGGCGCCAAGCGAGGCTTCGGTGGTCATGGCGTCGTTGATGGTCTTGATCTTCGACATACTCCACATGGCCGTGACATTGACGCTGGAGGACACGCGGCCGATCCAGCTGAACTTCGCGGTCTCGAATTTGACCCCCGGCGCGCCCAGCCGCTCGTCCAGCACATTGGTGGCGGCGAGCAGGCCCAGCACCGTGCCATCCTTAGGGGCCACATTGTAGATATGATTGGCCGCAAGAATGCTGCCCGCCCCCGGCATGTTGCGGAAGACGACCTGCGGGGAGCCCGGGATGTGGCGCCCGATATGGCGCGCCACCGCGCGGCCATAGACATCGTTGCTGCCGCCCGGGGGATAGCCGACGATCAGCTCGACGGTCTTGCCAGCGTAGAAGGCGTCGACCCCCTGCGCCATGGCGGGAAGCGTCGCGCCGATGATGAGCGCCGCGCTGATCGTCATCGCCCTGTGGTGCCTGCTCATCGTTTCCTGATCCCTTGCCTTTGTTTATTTCAGCAGATCCTTGCCTGCGTTCCAGAGCCCCTTGGCCATGGTGGAGGCCATGCCGATGTCTTTTGCGGCTTCGGTCGAGCCTGAGAGATTCGCTTCAAGGTTTCTGGCGAACTGGTTCATGATGACCTGCGCGGTGGACTGCAGAATCGCCGCGCCGCGCGCATATTGCGCGATGGAGCCTGCGAGCTGGATGTCCGACTCCACGCAGATTTTCGTGCGCCCGTCGATCTCGCTCAAAGCGAAGACGACATCTGCCTGCGCGGCGCCGCGCGCCTTTTCCTCATTGCCCTGGGCCTTGGCGAGGACGCGATGGTTCGCCGCATCCCGTTCGATGAAGCTGACGGTTCCCTTGAACTTGAGCGCAATGGGGCCAAGCTTCACGCTGATGGTTCCCACATGGGAATCGTCTGGCCGCGACTCCAGAAGCTCGGCGCCCGGCGCGCAAAGGGCGACGCGGGGAATGTCGTTCAGCGCCGTCCATATGTCGGCGATGGCCGCCTGAATGAGAATTTCATTTTTGATCTTCATTCGAGCGGCTCAACTCTTCTTTTCAACAGAGCGGACGGCTGTCTCCGCGTTCAGGCCGGTGCGTTGCCGCCCCAGCGTCTGCAGGCCATTCGCCTCCCAGTCGCCGTTGACCGCGTTTTTCGCAAATTCGGTCCAGTCATCGCCCCAGTTGCCGAGTTCATAGCCATGCCATGGCGAGGGAACCTTCAGAGCGGGCAGGCCAAGCTCCTTCCAGATGTCCAGCGCCTCCTCCATGAACTCCTTCTTAGGCAGGGCGAGGGGCGGCATCAGGCGTTTGCGGGTGGCGTCCACAAGCAGGGCTGAATCGCTCTTGCGTTCGCCATATTGCGAGCCCTGCCCGCCGCCGCGATAGGGCAGCACGAGCGTGTCCTCCTTCGGGTTGCAGCGATAGGCCATCGACCAGAGGACCGCGTCGACGGAGGAAGGGTCGATGTCATCGCTCACGGCGATCACGACCTTGCCGAAGGCGGTGATGTAGCAGCTTGCCGCCTCCAGCCCGCGCCAGACTTCGCTTTGGGGCGCGCCATATTCGAATTGCAGGAAGATGACAGGCCGCAGGTTCGTCAGGGGCTCGTGCAGCACGACGCGCTTGAGGCCCTTGATGTTGAGGGTCTTGCGCAGGTGATGCAGGAACAGCGGCTCGTAGGCGACCTTCTTGATGACGCTGGATTCGCTCGGCGTGACCTGACTGATGATGGCGCTGAAGATGGCGTTGCGCCTGTGGGTGATGGCGGTCACCTGCATAGGCATGTTGAAGGCTTCAAGCGCTACATAGCCATTGCTCTCGCCAAAGGGCGCCTCGGGCTCCAGGAGATCGGGCTCGATATAGCCTTCGATGACGATTTCCGATTGCGCGGGAACCTCAAGGTCGTTGGTGACGCATTTCACCATCTCCACAGGCGCGCCTGCGACCGCGCCCGCCACGGCATATTCATCGAGATCGATCCCGAATTTCTGGGGTGAGGTGAAGATGACGACCGGCGCGCCGCCGAGCGCAATGGAGATGGGCATGCGCTCCTTGCGGTCGCGATATTTCAGCCAGTGGACCCAGCCGCCCGCGCCGCCGGGCCGCGCCACCATGCGCACGACGAGGCGATCGGTCGCCTTGAGGGCGGCGCGATACATGCCGGTGTTCTGCACGCCGGTTTCAGGGTCGCGCGTCACGCAGAGCGTGGCGGTGAGATAGGGCGCGGCGTCATAGCCGGGCGTCGAGATCGGCACAGGCAGCATGGCGAGGCCGCCCCCGGGGCGCTTCAAGTCCTCGCCTGTGATGACCACCTCCTGACAGGCGCCGCTCGCCACCGTCACAGGCGGCACGGGATTGGCGACTGCGTCCATCCAGGCGGGGCCGATCTCGCTTGTCGGCCTGCCCATGCCCATGGCGTAGATGCGCGGCGAGCCTGCAAGGGCGCCGAGCAGCACGGGCATGTCATAGCGCTTGCCCTTGGAGTCCACGACATTGGTGAAGAGGAAGGCCTTGCGCTCGTCCTCGGGCATGCCGCCGATGAATTGCCAGCGCACGAGAGGCTGCAGCTGCGTGTCCTTGTTGATGGGACGGTCGACGCGCACGAGAAGGCCTGCGGCGTCGAGCGCGGCGAGATGTTCGTGCAGATCGCGGGGCGGATTGGGGCCTGCGCCCTTGGCGTCATCCATATGTCAGTCCTCTGGAGATGCGCGGCTCAATCCGCATGGACGCGGCTCGCGAAGGCGCGCAGAAGGGCGGCGAATTGTCTTGGCTGTTCGAGGGGCGCGAGATGGCCGGTGTCGAGCTCACGATAATCGGCGCCGGGAATGGTGGCGGCCAGATCCTTCATTGCGCTCACCGGCGTCGATTGATCGCGCAGGCCCGCGATGACCATGGCGGGACGCCGCATGGTCTCCAGCCGCTCGGCATAGTTGAGGTCTCGGATCGCGCGCCAGGACCAGCAGTGAACCACCGGATCGGCCGCCAGCAGCCAGTCGCGCGCCTTCAGCACGAGGTCAGGCCGCTGCGCCATGAGATCAGCATCGAACCAGCGGGTGAGCGTGGTCTGCAACACCGTCGGCATGCCCTTGAGCGCGGCTTGCGCGCGTTGCTCCATGGTGGCGCGGCCCTGATCGTTGCGGCGATGGGCGGTGTTGGCGATGACGACGCCCGCAAGAAGCTCGGGCGCCCGCACGGACAGAGCCTGCGCGGTCATGCCGCCCATGGAGCAGCCCGCCACAACGGTCGGGGCCTGGCCGACCGCACGGATGAGCTCCGCCACATCGTCGGAGAGGTCATCGTGGCCGAAGCCTTCGGCAGGGACGTCGCTGTCGCCATGGCCGCGCGCATCAGGCGTGATGAGGCGAAACTCGCTTTCCAGCTCCGCCACGACCGGATCCCAGAAGGCGCCGCACAGGCCCACGGGATGCAGCAGCACAATGGTGCGGCCCTGTCCGCGCGAGCGATAGGCGATGCTGAGGCCGGACTTTGTCCTGAAACGCATGGTCACTGCCTCCCTTTGGCGTCCAGCACGAGCTGCACGATCGTCTCGGGCGAGACCGGCATCTGGGCGATGCGCACGTTGAAGGGGCGCAGGGCGTCCTCCACCGCGCTGATGATGGCGGCGATGACGGCGATGGTGCCGCCCTCGCCCGCGCCCTTCACGCCGATGGGGTTGAGCGGCGATGGCGTCTCCGTATGCAGCGTCTCCACATGGGGAACGTCGGTCGCCATGGGCAGGAGATAATCGGCGAAGCTGGTCGTCAGCGGCTGGCCGCTCTCGTCAAAGAGCAGCTTTTCGAAGAGCGCGTTGCCGACGCCATGGGCCACCCCGCCGACGATCTGGCCTTCGACGATCATGGGGTTGATGACATTGCCGCAGTCATGGTTGACGAGCACGCGGGTGACTTTCACATGGCCCGTCTCAATGTCGACCTCGACCTCCGCCACATGGCAGCTGTTGGCGTAGGTCGATTGCTCCGGCTTGAAATAGCTCGTCGCCTCAAGGCCGGGATCGCGGTCCGCCTTCATGGAGAAGCCATAGAGCCCGACGGCGTTATAGGCGAGCTCGCGGAAGGTCTTGCGCATGCCCGGCACGCCGCGCACCTCGACGGCGCCGTCCTTGAGTTCGAGATCGTCGGGCGAGACCTCCAGAAGTTCGGAGGCGATCTTCTTGATCTTCTCGCGCACCTCTATGGCGGCGAGATGAACCGAGGAGCCTGCATTGACGGCGGTGCGCGAGGCGAAGGTGCCCATGCCGAAGGGAATGGTCGCGGTGTCCGCCGTCACCACGCTCACATCCTCATAGCTGACGCCAAGATGATCGGCGGCGATCTGCGCCAGGGTGGTCTTGTGCGACTGCCCCTGCGGCGTCGCCCCCGTGAAGACGACGATCTTGCCGCTGGTGGAGATGCGGATGGTCGCCCCTTCGTAAGGGCCAAGGCCGGTGCCTTCGACGGCGTTGCTGAGGCCGATGCCGATGTAGCGGCCCTGCTTCAAAGCAGCTTCCTGCTTCGCGCGGAAATTCTCCCAATCCATATGGTCCAGCGCCATCTGCTGGCTCTTGGGATAATCGCCGCTGTCATAGGTGACGGGACGGCCATCGCGGAAGATGAGGCCGACCTTGTAGGGAAACTGGTCGGGCTGGATGAAATTGCGCCGGCGCACCTCGGCCCGGTCGAGGCCGAGCTCCTGCGCGATGCGGTCCATCATCCGCTCCATGACGAAGCAGCCCTGCGGGCGTCCCGCGCCGCGCACGGGGCTGCAGGTGATCTTGTTCGTCATGGCGACGATGAGTTCGAGCTGGTAGTTCGGCAGCACATAGGGGCCGATGACCGAGGTCGCGGCGATCCACGGCAGCACGAGGCCCCAGGTCACATAGGCGCCGCCATCATGCACGAGGCGCCCGCGCAAGCCCAGCAGCTTCGCATTCTCGTCGACGGCGACCTCCATGTCCCAGTATTGGTCGCGCTCCTGCTGGGTCGCGACGAAATTCTCGCGTCGGTCCTCGATCCATTTGACGGGCTTGCCGACGACCATGGTCGCGGCGGCGAGCGCGCCATATTCAACGTAGAAGGAGCCCTTGGGGCCAAAGCCGCCGCCCACATCATTGGTGATGACGCGCACCTGATTGTCCGCGAGATCCAACAGGTCGATGAAGGTGCGTTTGAACCTGTGCGAGCCCTGCGATGAGGCATGGACCGTCAGTTGCTCCGTGCCTGCGTCCCAGTCCGCCACCACGCCGCGGCATTCCAGAAAGAAGGGCCCGCCCCGATGCAGCGCGAATTGTTCGCGGAAGACATGGGCCGCCTGCGCAAAGGCCTTGTCGGTGTCGCCGATCTTCACCGGCACCTGGGTGACGATGTTGTTGACGGCGCCCTGCTGGGCCAGCGGCGCGCCATCGACGATGGCTTCGCGCGGATCGATGGAGGCCGGGAGCACATCGTAATCGACCTCGACCAGCGCGGCGCCGTCTTCTGCAAGATAGCGGCTCTGGGCGATGACGATGGCGATGGCCTCACCCGCGAAGCAGGTTTCGTCCTTCGCCAGAACCCAGGGCATGAAGGTCTGCTTGATCGCGGGATGCGGCACATAGAGCGGCAGGCGGCGCGAGCGCATGGGCTCGGGCAGATCATCATGGGTGAGGACGGCCACGACGCCGGGCAGGGCGAGCGCCGCGCTCGTGTCGATGCTCTTGATGCGCGCATGGGCGTAGGTGCTGCGCACGAAGGCGGCGTGCAGCATGCCCGGCAGCTTCACATCATCCACATAGCGGCCCTTGCCGGTGAGCAGGGCGGGGTCTTCCTTGCGAAGAACGCTGGCGCCGAAGAATTTCATCCCCATCACGCATGCTCCGCTTTGCTGGCGCGCAACTTGGCGGCGGCGTCGAGGCCAGCCGCGACAATGGCCTGATAGCCAGTGCAGCGGCACAGATTGCCCGTGAGCACCTCGCGCAGCTCTGCTTCGGTGGGGTCGGGATTGTCGCGCAGATGTTCGCTCAGGGTGATGAGCATGCCCGGCGTGCAGAAGCCGCATTGCAGGCCATGGTTGTTCTGGAAGGCCTCCTGGAGGATGGAGAGCTTTCCATCGGCCTGCGCGAGCCCCTCGATCGTGGTGATCGACTTGCCATTCGCCTGCACGGCGAACATGAGGCACGAGCGGGCGGAATGCCCGTCGACCATCACGGTGCAGGCGCCGCAGACCCCATGTTCGCAGCCCACATGGGTGCCCGTGAGGTCGAGCGTATGGCGCAGAAAATCGGCGAGCAGCAGGCGGCTTTCCACCTCCGCCTCATGGCGCTGGCCATTCACGGTGACGGTGATCTTTCTGGTGTCAGGCATGCTGGAGGCTCCTCTCGCGCGCATGGGCGAGGGCGCGCCGCAGGGCGCGGGCTGAAAGGATGCTGGCGAGATGCTGGCGATAGGCGGCGCTCACATGGGCGTCGTCCATGGCCTCGACGCTGGAGGCCGCATGGGCGGCGGCCTTGATGAAGTCATCATCCGGCGCCGCGCCGACGGCCTGCGCCTCAAAATCGCTCAGGCGCGCAGGCGCGGGCGCGAGGCCGCCGATCACCATGGCGAGCCGCGAGACGGCGCCGCGTGCGTCCAGCGTCAGCAGCACGCCCGCTGAGGCGATGGCGAAATCGCCGTGACGGCGGGCATATTCCTCAAAGCCCCAGCCATGGGTCTTCGCCCAGGGTTCAAAGGAGATCCGCGTGAGCAGTTCGCCCGGCTCCAGCGCGCTCGTCATGAAGCCAAGCGCGAAGTCGCCCATGGCAAGCTCGCGCGATCCCTCAGCCGATTGCGCGGTGAGCACCGCGTCATGCAGCATCATCATGGCGGGCGTTTCAGCCGCAGGGTCGAGATGGCAGAGCGAGCCGCCGATCGTGCCGCGGTTGCGAGTCTGGCGATGGCCCACATGGCGCAGCGCGTCGATGAGGATGGGGCAGGCCTGCGCCAGATCGCCGGAAAACTCCACATCCCGCTGGCGCGTCATGGCGCCGAAGGAGATGCGCGCGCCCACCTCAAGGCCGCGCAGCGCCTCGACGCCATTGAGATCGACGAGATGATCGGGCGTCGCATAGCGGAAATTCATCATGGGCACGAGGGACTGGCCGCCCGCCAGCGGGCGCGCATTCTCGTGCTGCGCCAGCAAGGCGACGGCCTCCCCGATGGTCGTGGGGTCGTGATAGGCGAAGGGGGCGGGTTTCATTTTTCCTCCGGTCGCCGGGCCGTCCCTGCTTTCGCAAGGATCGGGCATCGGCTTTGGGGGGGAAAAGACCACAGACCGCCCCGCCCCGCAAGAAGGGCCCCGCTGTTTGCCAAATCAGATGAAATCGCCGATCATTTCGAGACGAAAAACCGCTGTTTCAGGGCGTGTGAGGAAACATGGCTGTCGACCACAAGACCATTCAAGTCATCTGCGCTGGCGGCTTCAGAGCCGCCATGGAGGAGATCGCCCCGCGTTTCACGCAAGCCACCGGCGTCGAGGTCGCGCTGACCTTCGGCGCTCCGGCGAAAACCCGAGAGCTCGTCAGCGCGGGCGCCGGGTTTGACGCGGCTGTCGTCACTCTTGGCAGCCTGAATGCGGAAGCCTCCGCGCAGCTGGACGAGGCGACGCGGTTCATCGTCGCCAAAAGCCCGGTCGGCATGGGCCTGCGCGCCGGACTTTCGCGGCGCTCCATCGACACCGTCGAGGGTTTTGCGGCGCTGATCCGCTCCCTGCCCTCGGTCGGCCTGTCCGATCCCAAGGCCGGCACCAACCTTGGCATGGACATCATCGCCGCCGCCACGCGGCTTGGCTTTGGCGAAGATTTGAAGTCTCGCGCCCATTTCATCGAGGGGCCGGGCTCGGTCGTCTCCGCCGCCGTGGCCAAGGGCCATCCTGAAGCGGTGATCACGCTCGTCAGCGAGATCATCACGGTCGATGGCGTGACCTTCACGGGGCTGATCCCCGACGCCATGGGGCTCGGCACGCCCTTCGTGGCGGCTGCGGGCGGGCAGGCGCAAGCGAAGGCGCAGGCGCAGCAATTGCTGGACTATCTGCGCGGCGACGTCGCCCTCGCCATCATGACGGCCACAGGTCTCGTCTGCGGCCCGAGCGCACTGCCGAAAACCGGGCAATGACGGGGTCCGCCATCTCACGCAGGCGGCGCGTCGGACTGATTCATGGGGATTTGAGTTCGTCATTTTGCAGACTTGGGCCAGGAGCCAATCAGCCAGATTTTCTCACCGGTGATTTCAATCCGCACCCAGACCGTCCCCTGGGCAAAGTAAGGGGGGCGCATGGTTGACACCCTGCGCAGCGCCTGTTGAACTGGTCGCAAAGGTGGCGGGTCGGGCCTCGACTTCACAAGCCACCGGAGGAAACCGCCCCATGACGAGCATCGCGCCCATGAAATCCGTCGTCATCATCGGCGCGGGTTTTGGCGGCGTCGGCATGGCGATCCGGCTGAAGCAGGCCGGGATCGACGATGTCGTCGTGCTCGAGCGGGCGAGCGGGCCGGGCGGGGTCTGGCAGGCCAATCGCTATCCGGGCGCGGCCTGCGACGTCGAATCCCATCTCTATAGTTTCTCTTTCGCGACCAATTTCGACTGGGCGGGCGCCCTTGGCACGCGAGAGGAGATCCTGGCCTATTTCAATCATTGCATCGACCATTTCGGCATCGCTGATCGCATCCGATACAATCAGGACGTGCTGACCGCGGCCTATGACGAGGCGAGCGGGATCTGGTCCGTGACGCTTGCTTGCGGCGAGGTGATCACGGCGCGTGCCGTCGTGTCGGCCTGCGGTTTGTTCAACACGCCCTCCATTCCGGAATTTCAGGGCGCAGAGAGCTTTGCGGGCGCGGCCTTTCATTCAGCGGAGTGGAGGGAGGGTTTCGATCCGCGGGGGCGCAGGATCGCGGTCATCGGCACAGGATGCAGCGCCGCTCAGTTCGTGCCCGCCATCGTCGATGACGCGCAGACCATCACCGTCTTCCAGCGGACCCCGGCCTTCATCAATCCGCGCGGGCCAAGACCTTTCACCCCGCTCCAACGCTGGGCCTATCGAACCTTCCCGGCGCTGCGCAAGGTCGACCGCTATCGGATCTATTCCGACCTCGAGAAGAAGTTCGCCCTGCAGCTTAACCCGGAAGCTCAGGCGAAACGGCTGGAGGCCTCACGCGCCTTTGTCGCGCGCGAAATACAAGATCCCGAGAAGCGGGCCAAGCTGCTGCCGACGACGCAGGCTGGCTGCAAACGCAACGTCAATTCCAGTCTTTTCGTCAAAGTGCTCAACCGCGACGACGTCCATGTGGTGACGGAGCCGATCCGGCGTATCCATCCGCAGGGCGTCGAAACTGCTGATGGTCGGATCCACGAGGTCGACGCCATCATCTATGGCACAGGCTTCACCGCGTCTGATTACCTGTCCACCGTGGACTTTCGCGGCGTCAATGGACAGAGCCTGCATGAGGCCTGGCGCGATGGCGCTGAGGCCTATCTTGGCATATCCGTCTCGGGCTTTCCAAACCTCTTCCTCATCTATGGTCCGAACACCAATTCGCCGGGCTCGATCGTCTTCATGATCGAATGCCAGATCCAATATATCGTTCAGGCCATCGGGATGATGCTGCGCGAGAGCATCCGCCGGTTCGAGGTGCAGGCGGCGGTTCAGGCCATCTATAATGCTGGCCTGCAGCAGACATTGCGCTCCACATCCTGGGCGAGCGGCTGCACGAGCTACTTCATGAACAAGGCCGGCCGGATCGTGACGCAGTTCCCCGGTAAGGCCTCGCGCTACGCCGCCCTGACCCGCCGACTGAAGACGCAAGATTATATCAGGAAGTCCTGAAGGCCCGCGTCGGGGAAGGCCTTTATCGACTTCGCTGCAGGCGCGACATCGCCGCCAGAACGAATGAACCAGAGCCGCCGCCGCTACAGTGCGCAAGGGCAGGCCAGACAGAGGAGGATAGCATGACCAGGATCAGCCGAATCATGATGGCGTCCGTGCTGCTGTGCGGCTCGGCGTCAATCGCAGCGGCGCAGAGCGTCGAGCAGTTCTATCGCGGCAAGACCGTGACCATCATCGTCGGATCCTCGCCGGGCGGCGGCTATGACGCCTATGCGCGTCTGCTGAGCCGGCACTTCTCGAAGCATATTCCGGGGGCGCCGACTGTCGTGGTCAGCAATATGCCGGGCGGAGGCAGCGAGGTCGCGGCCGGATATGTCGCCAATGTGGCGCCGAAGGATGGAACCTATATCGCTGCGACCTATTCCAACCAACCCCTCGACTCCGTTCTCGAGAACGTGCCGCCCCTGCCCTATGATCCCAAGAAGCTCAAATACCTCGGCTCGGCCGCTCAGGATGATTGGCTTTGCATCGTGCGCAGCAATTCGCCCGTGCAGAGTTTCGCCGACGTTTTCAGGACGGAGATAGTCGTGGCCGGCGTCATGAACGCTCAGACCGGCTATGTGCCCATGATGATGAACCGCCTGCTCGGCGCCAAGTTCAAGCCGATCGTCGGCTATCCGGGGTCGCGTGAGCAGGTTCAGGCCATCCAGACGGGCGAGGTCGACGGGATGTGTGGTCTCGGCTACACGAGCCTGAAGTCGCAATATCCATCTATGCTGAGGAATGGCGAGGTCAAGATCATTCTTCAGGAGATGGAGAAGGACGTCCCGGAACTGACGGCCATGGGCGTGCCGATAATCGGCGGCTTCATCAAGGATGAAGTGAAGCGCCGCGTGTTCGAGATCGTCAATTCCCAACAGGAGTTCAACCGCCCCTATTTCGTCGGCCCCGGCGTTCCGGAAGACCGACTGACGGCGCTGCGCACGGCCTTCATGCAGGCCTGGAAAGATCCTGAACTGCTCAAGGAGGCCGACAAGATGAGCCTAGACGTCATGCCCATGTCTGGCCTCGACCTGCAGGCGCTCCTCGAAAAGATTTACAGCAGCCCGCCGGAGGTGCTGAAGCTGGCGCGCGAGGCGGTCGACATGAAGTGACCGCAGCTTTGCGGTCGGGATCCCCGTCCGGATAGAAAAAGCGCCAAGCTGGCGCGTCCGGTTGCGCGCCGTTGATGCTCCCCGCGAGGATCTTGAGACAAACCTTTGATGATTGGGAATGGAGAATTTCGAGAAAGAGCGATCAGCTCCACTCAATTTAAGCGATTGCTGGCGAATCCGTGTCCGGCAACGTCGCCTTGAAGAATTTTCTGGGAGCGGCGCGGCGCCTCCTGTCCCCCTGAACGAGACGAATGGCTCAGGCCTGCGCTCAAGCGCGCGACGCGCGCCCTCCAAAGCCGATGAAACACATTCAACCCTGGAAGACGTTTTGCGAGGCCAAGGTCAGGCAAAAATAACAGAAGCGATCTCCATCATTCAAAAAACCGCCCCTCCATGACCTTGGGCGTGGCCAGTTCTGGAAACTGAGCGCTGCGCCCTTTGATCGGGTCGCCCTCCGGCGTCAGACGCAATGACGAATTGGCGTCGGCCGCCTGAGCGCCGAAACGCAGGACCACCAGAGGGTCAGGGCCTGGATTGATGAACTCATAAAAGCACCCTTTCGGCAACCAGATGCCCTGGTTCCGCCCGATTGGGGGCAAACGTCCGTCAAGGCTTGAAAAGACAGCTTCGCCCTGCAGCACAATGAAGACATGCTCCTCTTCGACATGCGCGTGAAATCCGTGGGCCTCACCCATGCCGCTGGAATAACAGTGAATGCGAAACGTCGAATTCTCGCCAGAGCATAAGAGGTCGCGGCTCATTCCCTCCGACAACAATGGGATCTTCAGATCCAGCATGGTCGGACGCTTGGCGCACATTGCTTTCAGGTCGACATCCGGAAGATCAGACATCAGCAGCTCCATGGTTCAAAAAGAGGGATGACGGCAGGCACGGCGAGAAATCAGTTGCAACGCCCCGAGAGGCCTAAGTTTAGGAAACGCTACATCACGAGGGCGTCACATGGCAAACCAATGCGGCCTTCGCCGCCCGACAAAGCCGCATCGTTTATTAATTGAAGCATCCAAATAGTTCGCTAAATCCGTCTGAGCAGCGCGCTTCGAAGGGATCATCGCCACCCGGACCGCCGGGATTGACCTTCCTCCAGGCTTGGGATTTGATGCAGTCAAGATCCCTTGTAAATGGCGGTCACTGGATGGGCGGGAACTTCCCAAGAATGGCTTTGCCCACATATGCGTCCACTCTGCTTCTGGCGCTCGTGACCTTGGGTGGCCTGATCGACCCAGTCCGCGCGGACAATGTCGCCGACTTCTGGCGCGGCAAAACAATCCGGTTTCTTATCGGCGTCGGCGCTGGCGGCGACTATGATGTCCAGGCGCGGCTGATCTCACGCTACCTCGGCAAGAACCTCCCGGGCGCTCCCACAGTCATCGCCGAAAACATGGTTGGCGCCGGTGGGTTGGGCATGACCAATTATCTCTACAACATCGCGCCGAAAGATGGTTCGGCCCTCGGCATCATCCCGAACAATTTCCCCGCGCTTCAGGCGGCGGGCGGGCGTGGCGTTCAGTTCGACGCGCGGCAGTTCAACTGGCTCGGCTCGATCACATCAGAGACCGAAACCATGGTGGTCTGGAAGACGACGGGAGTGAAGAACATCGAGGATGCAAGGAAGGTGGAGATCATCGCAGGCGCGAGTGGTCGAGGCGCCATCACCTACACCTTTCCCGCGATGATGAATGATCTTATCGGCACGAAATTTAAAATTGTCACGGGATATTCAGGCGGAAACGCGATCAACCTCGCCATGGAGAGAGGCGAGGTTGAGGCGCGCATAAACTCCTGGTCGAGCTGGAAGGTGACCAAACCGGAATGGGTGCAGTCTGGCGCCTTTGTCGTCATCGCCCAGGGCGCCCGCCGGCACCCGGATCTCGGGGATGTCCCGTCCGTCATAGACCTCGCCCGCGAAGGCGATGATCGCGAAGTGGTGCGGCTCATCACCCTGGGCGCTGCGCTTGGGCGTCCCGTCGCCGCCCCGCCCGGGGTTCCCGAAGAGAGAGTGGCGGCCCTGCGTGAAGCTTTCATGGCGACCACCAGAGACCCCGGCCTTCTGGCGGAAGCCGCCGCCATGCGGCTGGCGATAGAACCCTTAACGGGGGCGGAGATGCAGCACATGATCGCCAACGTTCTCGATACGCCTGCAAGGGTGGTTGCGCGGGCTAAGGAATTTCTGGAATAGGAACGGGCGCGCAAGTCAGCGCCAACATCCCATCCAGTGAAACAAGGAGGGAATAGGCCATGAACGCGAATGTGACATTAAAAAATGGACCGACGCACGCGCCAATGGCGAACACGGGGGCCACGCTGTTCTCCATGAACGGAGCGCCGTTGCTGGCCGAAGGCGCCTCATTCGACGGTCTGGCGGCTGCAGAAAATCTCTGGCTGTCCCTGAAAGTATATTCCAGCGGCGGCGAAAACGCCTTTCATGCGCATACTGTCGAAGACCATGCCTTTGTGGTCCTGCAGGGCTGCGGCAATTTTTACTTTCCTGACGGAACGAGCCAGTTGGTGTCACGGTTTGAAGGAATCATGATCCCGAAAGGAATCTACTATCGCTTCGAAGCCGACGAAGCTGAAAATCTTGTCATGATCCGCGTCGGCGGGGCTCAACGCACGACCAAGGGTGTTCCAACCATTTTCAAGAGTTGTCAGCCCGATGAATTAAAGGGCACGACGCGAGATCTTGATGGCTCGGAAAAGGACGGACGCGCCGCGAAGACCGGCACGCCGTCAAAGCCAATCGTTCCCATTCCCGGGCGCTATTTTCCGGGGGGTTGATGTGCTTATGCCATATCTGCGCTTTGCACTGGCTCTGTCACTGGTCTTCGCGGCGCATTCGGCTTGCGCGCAGACACAAAAGACCTCGACGATCACCATTTTTGCAGGCTCGTCGGTCGGCGGCCTCTATGATCTCACCGCACGACTATGGTCGCGCCATTTAGGCCGCTTCCTGCCTGGCGAGCCAACGGTGATCGTGCAAAACATGCCCGGAGCCGGCGGCCTCACTGCGGCCAACCATCTGGCGAATCTGGCGCCCAGAGATGGAACCGCGCTTGGCGTCACGACCGCCTCCGCCGTCTTGCTATCGCTGTTTGGCGACCCGTCCGCACGTTTTGACGCCAGGCGGTTCGCCTGGATAGGCGGACGCTCCATGGAAACCGCCGTTTGCGCATTCTGGCATGAGGCGCACCCCCGGACGTTTGAGGATCTGCGGAGGACTGAGACTGTGATAGGCAGTTCAGGGCCGGGGGCGCGGTCCTATACGCACGCCATCATGTTCAACGCCTTGCTCGGAACAAAATTCCGCAATGTCAGCGGCTATCCCGGCGGCTCCGAAATGTCGGTGGCCATGGAGCGGCGCGAAATCGACGGGGAATGCGGATGGTCCTGGGGCTCATTGAAAAGCCGCACAGGTCAATGGCTGCGGGATGGAAAATTGCGAATCCTCGCGCAATCCGCAATGAAAAAAAGTCCGGATTTGCCCGACGTGCCAATGGCGCTCGATCTGGCGCCGACCCCGGAAGCGCGCGCGGTCATGGAGGCGCTGTTGACCGACACCCTGCTCGCATGGCCGCTCATAGGCCCGCCCGGCATGCCCGGATCTGCAATCGCCCGCCTTCGAATGGCCTTCAACGCAATGATGAGCGATCCGGCCCTCCTCAGGGATGCAGAGAGAAGTCAACTGGATGTGGATGTTGTGCGCGGGGAGGACATGCAAGCCATCGTCAACAAACTCTTCGAGCTGCCGCCTCCGCTCATCGACCGCGCAAAAGCGCTTTTCAAATAGAATGACGCAACAGGGGGCAGGGCTGCGGACCATCATCTGGATGTCAGCCCTGGCTTGCATGTCCGCCATGGGCCAAATCATGGATGGCGGCAGCATCGCCATGCGCGACAAGAGCATCGCGCAAAGCGAGGTGGACGACGCTCAGGTTATCCGACCTTCTGTCTGGCCACGCTCCTCATCCTCAGGAACATTGACGTCGAGGCGCGCATCGATGACATAAACGCCGCCCGCCCTGACGATCTTCTCGCCCCTCGCAAGCGCCTTCCTGAATTCTCGTCCTTCGGATATGTGATCGGGTAAGGCGATAATGCGGGCGATGTTGCAGGGTTCATTAAAGGTGATTGAGATCGCCGCGCCCAGACCAAGCCTCGTCGTCACCATGGAGACTGCCGACGGGATGGCGATGAGATCCATTCGATCAATGCATGATGTATAGCTCAAGGCGTCAAGATCGTCGACGTCGGCGATGAACATCATGTCGATCTTGCCCCGCTCCATGATCCTGGCCGCATCCCTCCAAAACCGGATGCTATGGCCCCCTTCGACTCTGGCGCCAGGAAGCCGCAAGTCCGCCATATGGTAATTGCCGTCCCCTGTGAGAAACATGGACAGGTTCATTTGCCGTAGAACGGCTTGCGCGCCCTTTTCTCCCTTAGAGCAATCATGCGGATGTTTAGGCTTATGAGACCTGTACGCGGATACGCCTCGACGGATAGCTGTTTTTATGATTCTCTTTCTTAAACCAAATGATTGAGGGGGCTTCATGTCGCGACGGCAAATCGGTCAGGAAAGCTTCGGTTTTAGGGAATGCAATCGCCGAAATTCA
>CANGFT010000045.1 GCA_947453205.1 Beijerinckiaceae bacterium
CAGCGCATCTCGACAACTTTGTCAGCGCCTACAACTTCGGCCGACGATTGAAGGCGTTGAAAGGCCTCACACCTTACGAACTCATCTGCAAGCGCTGGACAATCCAGCCCGAAAGATTCATCCTCGACCCGATCCATCAAATGCCGGGACTGAACAGCTAGCGCCAACTCCGACAATTTTACCAACCGGATGTACCAGGCGATGAACGGGTTGATGCTGGACGTCCTGGTCGCGGTCGCGCGCAAGGACTACGAGGATTGGCGGCGCCTCCAGAGACAGAGACAGGGACAGGGGCAGGTACAGGTACAGGCAAAGGCCGAAGGGCGCTACAAAGGCCGACCAGAGGACGTGACGCGCAACGTGAGCATCGTGGATGTGCTCCGCTCGGGGATGTCCTGGTCGAACATCCAGGTGGCGCCCGGCTGCAGTCGGGCGACGCTGGCAAAGTTGGCGAAACGTAAGATCGCGACCTGCGCCGGCGGGTAGGCGGCTTGCGTGTCACGGGGCCGAGGCGAGGCAGCTATCAATCTTGTCGATCGGGCCGTCGGCGCCCGCACGCCGAAGCAGGGTGGCAGGGTGGCAGGGTGGCAGGGTGGCAGGGTGGCAGGGTCCACGAGAAAAATTGAATTATCTCGTAATTTCAATGATATAAATTTTGTCTTTTTTATCTTGACCGGCGCGCCACCGTTTCCATCACTCCTTCAATCCAGCCGCTCCACGGCCACAGCGGTCGCCTCGCCGCCGCCGATGCACAGGCTTGCGACGCCGCGGCGCAGGCCATGCAGCTTCAGGGCCGCCAGCAGCGTCACGAGGATGCGCGCGCCCGAGGCGCCGATGGGGTGGCCGAGCGCACAGGCGCCGCCGTTCACATTGACCTTTTCGTGGGGCAGGCCAAGCTCGCGCATGGCCGCCAGCGCCACCATGGCGAAGGCCTCGTTGATTTCGAAGAGGTCGACCTCGTCGAGCCGCCAGCCCGTCTTGCGCATCAAGGCCTCGATGGCCCCCACCGGCGCGGTGGTGAAGGCCCCCGGCGCCCTGGCGTGCCCGGCATGGGCGACGAGGGTCGCCAGCGGCGTCAGGCCCCGGCGCTGCGCCTGCGAGCGGCGCATCAGCACCAGGGCCGCAGCCCCGTCCGAAATCGACGAGGAATTCGCCGCCGTGACGGTTCCCTGGGGATGGAAGGCGGGTTTGAGCTGGGGGATTTTCTCAGGCCGCGCCTTGCCGGGCTGCTCGTCCTCGCTGACCGTGACGGCGCCGAGGGTCACCGGCGCGACCTCCTGCGCAAAGGCGCCGCTGGCGATCGCCGCGCGGGCGCGCTCCAGCGAGGCCAGCGCATAATCGTCCTGCATCTGGCGGGTGAAGCCGAAGCGCTGGGCGGCGTCCTCGGCGAAGGCGCCCATCAGGCGGCCCTTCTCATAGGCGTCCTCGAGCCCGTCGAGGAACATATGGTCGAGGGCGCGGCCATGGCCGAGGCGATAGCCCGCGCGGGCGCGGTCGAGCAGATAGGGCGCGTTGCTCATGCTCTCCATGCCGCCGGCCACGACGATCTGCGCGCTGTCGGCCGCGATGAGGTCATGACCCAGCATCACCGCCTTCATGCCGGAGCCGCAGACCTTGCTGATGGTCGTGCAGGGCGTGGCCTCCGGCAGGCCCGCCCCCAGCGCGGCCTGCCGGGCGGGGGCCTGGCCGAGTCCGGCCGAGAGCACATTGCCCATGAGCGCCTCGTCCACCGCGGCGCCCTCGACCCCGCTGCGCGCCAGCGCCGCCTCTATGGCGATGGCGCCGAGCCGTGTGGCGGGACAGGCGGCGAGGGCGCCCTGAAAGCCGCCCATGGGCGTGCGGGCGGCGGCGGCGATCACGATGGGGTCGGCGAGCATGAGGGCCTCCTGTGAGTGCCTCCTGGCGGCGGGAAGCCCGATCTTAGCGCGCTGCGGCGGGATTGCGATGGCTCAGGGCGTCGGGGCGCCCGCGAAAACCGCAAAATCCGCCACGACCTTCTCATAGACCGGGCGCTTGAAGGGAATGATGAGGTCCGGCAAATGGGCCATGGGCTCCCAGCGCCAGGCGTCGAATTCGGGCTTGTGGGCGCCGCCTGCGGGGCTGTGGATGTCGATCTCGCTGTCCTCGCCCTCAAAGCGCAGGGCGAACCATTTCTGCCGCTGGCCCTGATAGCGCCCGCGCCAGGCCTTGTTGGCGACGTCGCCCGGCAGGTCATAGGCGTACCAGTCCGGCGCCTCCCCGAGCAGGGAGACCGAGCGCACATTGGTTTCTTCATAGAGTTCGCGCAGGCAGGCGGCCCAGGGATCCTCGCCGGGGTCGATGCCGCCCTGCGGCATCTGCCATTCATGGCCGGGCGCGACATGCTCCACGAGCTTCTTGTTGCGCCGCCGCCCGATGAAGACGAGGCCCGCCGCATTGATGAGCATCACGCCCACACAAGGCCGATAGAGCGCCTGTTTCATGCCTTGCTCCGCTCCAGCGCCCGCCGCCCGCTACCGCGTCAGCCCCACCGAAGCCGGGCCGCGCGTGGTCAGCGCGCTCAAGGGAACGAGCGCGACCCCGCGCCGCTCCAGTCCCTGCGCGAAACGCGCCACGGCCTCCATAGCGCCTGGCAGGCCCGCCGCATAGCCTATCGCGGACCCTTTGGCGCGGGCGAGGGCCTCGAGCCGGGCGATCGCCGCCTCGATGGCCTCGGGCCGGGGGCTTGCGTCGAGGACCACATCGGCCCGGGCGGCAGGGGCGCCGGCTGCGGCGGCGAGGGTCGGGGCGAGGCTCTGGGCCGCCGTGCCGTCGTCCAGAAACAGCAGCCCGCGCCCGGCGATCTCGCGCATGACAGGGGCGAGGTCGGCCTCGCGGGTCATGAAGCGCCCGCCCAGAAAATTCGCGACGCCCACATAGCCCGTCATCCGCGACAGGTGCCAGCGCAGGCTGTCGAGGTTCTGGGCGGCCTCCGCCCCCGCCAGCAGGGTGTTGGCGCCGGGAATGGCGGATTTGTCAATGGGCTCCATCGGCGTCTGCAGCACCAGTTCGTGCCCGGCCGCGCGGGCCTCCTGAACCTGACGGTCGAGGGCCCCGCCATAGGGCGCAAAGCCCAGGGTCACGGCGCCCGGCAGCGTCTCGATGGCGGCGCTGGTGGCGGCGGCGTTGAGGCCCATGCCGCCCACCACAAGGGCGATGCGCGGGGCGCCGACCTTGAGCGCCCCGCTGATGAGCGGGCGGGCATAGATGTCGGAGGGGCGCGATCCATCGGCGCCTATGCGCGGCAGGGGGCCGTGGCGGCCCTTCTCCACGAGGCGGGGATCGGGCGCGGGGGCGAGCTGGACGCCGACCACGCGCGAGGACTGCTGGGGAGCGGAGCGGGGGACCGATTCGTCCGGCTGCGGCGCCCTCAGGATGAGCGGGCCGGAGCTCGGCTCAGCGGCCTGACGGGGCCAGTTCGCCCCGGTCTGCACATCAATGATGGCGGCGCCGGGGTTTGAGGGCCTGCCCTCGCGCAGCACGGGCAGCGCCGGCTCGGCCGCAGCCGCCAGAGCTGCGGGGGGCGGCTGAGGCGGCGCCTCCGGCGCCCGCTCGCGCTTGATCGCCGCTTCGGCGAAGGGACGCCCCCCCATGCCGTCATCGACGGCGAGGCTATAGGCGACGAGCCCGCAGGTGACGAGGCCGAGGCCGCCCAGCACGACCCAGCCCCAGGGAGGGCCAAGCCTTTGCGGGCGCGCCGCCGGGCGGTCGAGCCCCAGGGGATCATGCAGGTCGTTTGCGGCCATCGCGAATCGGGTCCAGCGTCAGCGCGAATGCGCCGAATCAATCGACGCATCAGTCTGCTGCAACTCTGCTGCAACTTGGCCATTGCGTCGAGGCGAAACGCGCCGCCCCCATGCAAAACGCCGATCTGGAGACCAGACCGGCGCTGCATGTCGCTTGCCTCGCTCGCCCCTCAGTTCGGGGCGGGCTCGGTCTTTTTCTCGGCAGGCTTCGCCTCGGACTTCTCGGGCGCCTTTTCCGGCGCAGCCTGCGCCCGCTTCACGCCGCGCAGAATGTCGAAGGCGGCGAGGAGCTGCTTGTCCTTGGACTGGTCGGGCGGCACATAGGCCTGCGAACCGCCCTTCTCGTCCTCGCCATTCTTGAGATGGCCCTTGAGCGCCGCCTCCCCCTTGGTCTCATCGCGGCCTTTCAGCTCGTCCGGGACGTCCTGAAGGATCTGGATGTCGGGGTCGATGCCCTTGGCCTGGATCGAACGGCCCGAGGGCGTGTAGTAGCGCGCGGTGGTGAGGCGCAGGGCGCCGTTGTTCTGGCCGAGCGGAATGATCGTCTGCACCGAGCCCTTGCCGAAGGAGCGCGTGCCAAGGATCGTGGCGCGCTTGTGGTCCTGCAGGGCGCCGGCGACGATCTCGGAGGCCGAGGCCGAGCCGCCGTTGATGAGCACGACCACAGGCTTGCCCTTGGAGATGTCGCCCGCGCGGGCGTTGTAGCGCTGGGTCTCGTCGGCGTTGCGGCCGCGCGTCGAGACGATCTCGCCCTTGTCGAGGAAGGCGTTGGAGACCGAGACCGACTGGTCAAGCAGGCCGCCGGGGTTGTTGCGCAGATCCAGCACATAGCCCTTCAGCTTGTCGCCGGGCATGTCCTGCTGGAACTTCTGCAGGGCCTGCTTCACCCCGTCGAAGGTCTGTTCGCTGAACTGGGTGATGCGGATATAGCCGATGTCGTCGCCTTCCTGACGCGAGCGCACCGAGCGGATCTGGATGACGGCGCGGGTCAGCTTGACCTCGCGCGGCTCCTTCTGGGCGCCGCGCAGCACCGTGAGCTTGACGCTGGTGTTGACGGGGCCGCGCATCTTGTCGACGGCCTGGTTGAGGGTGAGGCCCAGAACCGCCTCATCGTCGATGGCGCTGATGAGGTCGCCCGCCATGATGCCAGCGCGCGAGGCGGGCGTGTCGTCGATGGGGGTGACGACCTTCACAAGGCCCTCTTCCTGGGTGACCTCGATGCCAAGACCGCCGAACTCGCCGCGCGTCTGCACCTGCATGTCGCGGTAGCTCTTGGTGTCCATGTAGCTCGAATGGGGATCAAGCGAGGTCAGCATGCCGTTGATGGCGGCCTCGACCAGCTTCTGCTCGTCCGGACGCTCCACATAATCGGAGCGGATCTTCTCGAAGACGTCGCCGAAAAGGTTGAGGTTGCGATAGGTGTCGGTCGCGGCGGCCTTTGCGCCGGCTGCGAGCAAATGGGTCTGCGTGCCCACGGTGACCACCGAAGCGCCCATGACGGCGCCAAGCAGAACAAGAGAGACCTTGCGCATTATCCGCGAACCTTTTCGAGCTCCGATCGCGCCCACCATGGGCTGGGATCGATTGCAGTCCCGTCTTTCCGAAACTCAACATATAGGATGGGCTGCGTCGCGCCAATTGCAATCGCAGCCGCCGTCTTCGCCGACCCGTCGCCCATCACCGCGACAGGCTCCCCGGTCAGGACGAACTGGCCCACTTCGACATTGATCCGGTCCATCCCGGCCAGAACCACATAGTAGCCCCCGCCCGCATTGATGATCAAGAGTTGTCCATAGGTGCGATAGGGCCCGGAGAAGGCGACCCAGCCGTCTGTCGGGGAGGCGACGACCGCGCGTGGCGGAGCGGCGAGGGAAAGGCCTTTCTCCGCGCCGCCAAAACCATCCGGCGCCCCATAGGCCTTCATCAGCGCGCCGCTGACCGGCAGGGGCAGCAGGCCGCGCGCCTGCGCGAAGGGAATGGCGGGGGCGAGCCGCGCCGCGTCCTTGAAGGGCAAGGCGGCCGAGCGGGGGCGCGGCTCGAGCTTCTGCTCCTCATCCGCGCGCCGCGCCGCCTCCGCCCCGCGCATGGCCGAGGCGACGTCGCTCTCCATGCGCGCGATCAGCTCCTTGAGGTCGCCAGCCTGACGCGCCAGCTCTCCGGCGCGGATCCGCTCGCCCGCCAGCGCCTTCTCGGCTTCCGCCAGAGTCTTCTGCCGGGCCTCGACGAGCGCGGCCACCCTTTCGCGCTCGAAGGCGAGGCTCGCCAGCTCCTTGCGCAGGGACTCGGCCTCCCGGACGATGGCGTTGCGGGCCTGCACGAGATCGCCAAGGTCTGAGGCGAGCGCCTCGGTCTCGGTCCGCAGCTCCGGCACGACGGCGCCGAGCAGCATGGAGGTGCGGATCGCCTCCAGCATGTCCTCGGGCCGCACCAGAACGGCGGGCGGCGGGCGCCGGCCCATGCGCTGCAGGGCGCCAAGCACATCGGCGATGACGCCGCGACGGCTTTCAAGAGAACGGCGGATGGCTGTTTCGCTGGCTTGCGAGGCCGTCAGGCGCGCCTCGATCTCGGCGATGCGCTGCTCGCCAGCCCGCGCCCGGCCCGTGGTCTCGATCAGCGCCGCGTTCAGGCGCGCGCGGTCGTTGCGGATCAGCTCCACCTCGGCCTCGACCCTGCGGCGCTGCGCCTCGGCGGCCTGCCGGGTCTCTTCGAGGGCGCGCAGATCGCTCTGGCCCTTGTCGAGCTGCTGACGGAGGTCTTCGGACGCCGCCTGTGCGAAAGCCGCGCTCCCATGGACCGCCCACGCGGCGGCGAGGGCCGCTGCGAAGAAGGCGGAATGTCTGGCGGGCGGGCGGTTCAGGCGCGGCCTCTTGAGAAAACGGGCGATTCGGACCCTATCTAAAGCTGTACGAGTGTGGCGCGGGCGCGGCAAGAGGCCGACGAACCCCCTCAGACCCGATGATAGGGATGGCCCGCCAGAATGGTGATGGCGCGATAGATCTGTTCGGTCGCCATGATCCGGGCGAGCTGATGGGGCCAGGTCATGGCGCCGAAGGCGAGCACCTGCGCCGCCTGCGCCCGCAAGGCGGGATCGAATCCATCCGGACCGCCCAGCGCCAGGACGAAGGCGGGCTCCCCGGCGTCCCGGGCGCGGCCCATGTCCGCCGCAAAAGCCTCGCTCCCCTGAGATTTGCCGCGTTCATCCAGCAGGATCAGCCGCGCGCCCGGCGGAACGAGCGCCATCAGCGCGCGCGCCTCCTCGGCCTTGCGGTCCTCGGGGCGGCGCGCCCTGCCCTCTTCTATTTCGCGAAGGTCGACGCCGGTGAGGCCCACGCCCCGCGCGGCGGCGGCGGCCCGCTCCATGTAGCGGGCGCAAAGCTCACGTTCGGGCCCGGCCTTGAGCCGCCCGACGGCGATCAGCGTGACACGCATGGGCCGGCGCCGCTCAGACGGCGGCGCGTGCGCCCTGCGGGCTCCGCTCGCCCGGCCTGTCGCCGCCCCACATCTTTTCCAGATTGTAGAACGCGCGCACTTCCGGCCGGAAAATATGGACGATGACGTCGCCGACATCGACCAGCACCCAATCGCAATGCGGCACGCCCTCGACCCTTGGGGTCTGGGCTCCCGCCTCCTTGCAGGCCTTGACGACGCGGTCGGCGATCGCGCCGACATGCACGCCAGAACGCCCCGTCGCCACGATCATGAGATCGGCGATGGAGGTCTTGCCATGCAGGTCGATCGAAACGAGATCTTCAGCCTTGGCGTCTTCGAGGCTGTGCAGGACGGTCCGCACGAGTTGGCCGGTGTCGGGTGCAGAACCATTCACCGGGTGAAGCGGCGCGGGGCTCGCTTCGGAGTTCATCGTGGGTCTCAGCGCCTTCATGCTCCTGTCACCGGCATGCGCCGGCACGCGCTCAATGTGGGCCGAAACTGCGGAAAATTCAACCTCGATTGCGCAGTGAGCCCTAATTTCCGGGCGGGAGGGTCTCGCCCCGCGCCCGAAGCTCCGTCGAGGAGAGGTCGGAACGCTTGGCATGGATGAAGACGAAGGCGGGGGCGCGGGCCTGCGCGAGCAGGCGTCCATCCGTCTCATCCAGCCGATGCGGGGTGAGCCAGGCCCCGGCGGGACTGTTGGTCGCCCGCAGGGTCGAGCCAGGCCGGTCGATCACGGCGATGGGGATCATGTCGGCGATGCCGCGCCAGTGCTGCCAGCGATGGAAGCTCGCCAGATTGTCCGCCCCCATGATCCAGACGAAGCGCAGGCCGGGGCAGCGTCGGGTCAGCCAGGCGATGGTGTCATAGGTGTAGCGGGTGCCGATCTGGGCCTCGATACCCGTGACGACGATGCGGGGATGGTCCGCCATGGCCTGCGCCGCCGCCATGCGCCGCTCCAGCGAGGGCAGGCCGTCGTTCGCCTTGAGCGGATTGCCGGGCGTGACCAGCCACCAGACCTGATCGAGGCCGAGCCGGGCGAGGGCGATGGTGCTGACGAGGCGATGGCCCGCATGGGGCGGATTGAAGGTGCCCCCGAAGAGCCCGATCCGCATGCCCGGCGCATGGGCCGGAAGACGCACGGGCGCTCCCCGCCCTGGGGCGGGCGGCTGCGCGGGGATGGGCCTTCCGGTTATGCTCATTTCCGTCAAAATGACGAGACGCGAGCTTCAGCGCAAGGGGCAAGCGCAGGGAAAAGGACGGACGCGCCGACGAAGGCCCGCCCGACCGCCCGCCGAAGATCAAATCTTCTTCAGGCTGTCCGCGCTGGATTTGCCGCTGCGCTTGTCCGCGACGATTTCATAGGAAATCTTGTCGCCTTCGTTCAGGGTGCTGAGCCCGGCCCGCTCGACCGCGCTGATATGCACGAAAACGTCAGGCCCGCCCTGATCGGGCTCGATGAAGCCAAAGCCCTTCTGGTTGTTGAACCACTTCACTTTTCCGGTCGCCATGGAAGATCCCATCGTCCTGATCGGCTTATGCCGGAAGGGTCATATAGAAGGGTCGAGGGACATTTCAAAAGCTGGCGGACGATTTTCGTTTAGTCGACCACCACGGATTCGAAAAAACGCGGCGCGAGGGGCGGGCCCCACTGGGCGAGGTTCTCGTCGGTCGCGGGATAATCGCCCGAGGGCATGTCCGCCGTCAGCAGGTCGCCATCGGCGTAATGTTCGAACATATAGCCCCAGGGGCTGCGCCAGTAATCGAAGATCTGGCTGCCCAGAAGATGGCGGCCCACGCCCCAGGCGGGTTTGTAGCTCTTCTCCTTCATCCATTCGTGGCCGATATGGACGGCGTCGGGATCCTGCACCTCGAAGGAGACATGGTGGACGTTGATGTCGCCGGGCGTATGAAGAGCGAAGATCGTATGATGGTCGGCCGGGCGCTCGCCCCGGTCGCAGCGCAGGAAATTGCCAAGCGTCGCGGCCGGCTCGCCGGGCACATGGAGCCGGTCGGTGACGAGCATGCCAAGGGTGTCCTGAAACCACCGTGCGCCAGCGTCGCCGTCATTGAATTTCAGCACGCAATGGCCAAGCCGCACGATGCGCGCGGGCTCATGCAGCGGGCGCTGGAAGCTCTTCACCCGCTGTTTCTGATAGGCGAAGTTCACCGGCAGGGGTTCGCGCAACGGCAGGGGCTGGGCGAGCGTCATGCCATGGACGAGATCGACCCTGTAGCCGTCGGGGGCGGTGAGGCGCACTCTGTGGCCCCCGCCCGGACCTTCGATGGGCTCGATGGCCGAGGCGCCGGGCAGGCGGGTCGCCGCCTCAAGCTCGGCGGCGGAGCCGACCAGCATGGCGACGCCGGCGAAGCCGGGCTCGCCCAACTCGGTCACATGGATGAAGGGATAGGTTCCCGCGCCGCGCATATAGAGCCGGTCGGCGGTGCGCGCGACCTCGACCATGCCGAAGTCGGTCAGGAATCGGGCGTGAGCCTCGAGGTCCGGCGCACGATGGGCGACATAGACGATATCCTGCACCTTGATCATCGCGCTCACTCCCTGCGCCATTGCATCGTTTGAGCCCATTATGACCCAAACAATGAATTTGCAAAGGGCGGCCGGGGTTCAGGGGCGGGTCTGGCCCTCGCCCCGCACACGGTAGTTGAAGGAGCAGAGCTGTTCGAGGCCCACCGGCCCGCGCGCATGCATGCGGCCCGTCGCGATGCCGATTTCGCCGCCAAAGCCGAATTCGCCGCCATCGGCGAACTGGGTCGAGGCGTTATGCAGCACGATGGCCGAATCGACCTCGGCGAGGAAGCGCTCGGCCGCCTGTTCGGATTCGGTGATGATGCAGTCCGTGTGGTGGGAGCCATAGGTCGCGATATGGTCCATGGCCGCCTGCAGGCCCTGCACCACCTTCACCGAAATGATGGCTTCCAGATATTCCGTGTGCCAATCGGCCTCGGTCGCCTCCTTCACGCGCGGATCGACCTTGCGGACGAGCGCATCGCCGCGGACCTCGCAACTCCGGTCGAGCAGCATGGTCACGAGCGGCGCCAGATGGGTGTCCGCCGCCGCCTCGTCGACCAGCAGGGTCTCGGCGGCGCCGCAGATGCCCGTGCGCCGCAGCTTGGAGTTCAGGACCAGAGACTTCGCCTTCTCAAGGTCGGCGGCGCCATCCACATAGACATGCACGATGCCCTCGAGATGGGCGAAGACGGGCACGCGGGCGTCCTCCTGCACGCGCTCGACAAGGCTGCGCCCGCCGCGCGGCACGATGACGTCCACATTGCCGCCAAGGCCCTTGAGCAATTCGCCCACCGCCGCACGGTCGCGGGTCGGCACGAGGGAGATGGCCGCATCCGGCAAGCCCGCCGTGCGCAGGCCCTCGACGAGGCAGGCGTGGATGATGCGCGCGGAATGGAAACTGTCGGAGCCCCCGCGCAGGATCGCGGCGTTGCCCGCCTTGAGGCAGAGCGCGCCTGCGTCCGCCGTGACGTTGGGGCGGCTCTCGTAGATGACGCCGACGACGCCGAGCGGCGTGGCGACGCGGTCGATCCTGAGGCCGTTGGGGCGCTCCCAGGAGGAGAGGACGCGGCCCACGGGATCGGGCAGGTCGGCGATGTCCTCAAGCCCCTTCGCCATGGCCTCGACGCGCGCCTCGTTGAGGAGCAGGCGGTCGAGATTGGCCTTGCTGGCGCCAGCGGCGGCCGCGGCCTCCATGTCGCGGGCGTTGGCGGCGATGACATCGGCGACCGAGGTCCGCAAGAGCCCCGCCGCCACCTTGAGCGCCGTATTCTTGCGCTGGGGCGAGGCGAGGGCCAGATCGCGAGCGGCGCGGCGCGCCTCCCGGCCCAGCTCCAGCATGGTCTGCGCCACGTCGCGCTTCTCGCCGCCGCCTTCGATCACCCTGAATTTATCCGACATGAGCCTGAACCCGCCTTGAACACGCGCGTCATTCTATCCCAATCACGACGCCGCGTCACAGAACCTTCATAGCCAGTGCGCGCGCCTGAAGCGCCAGTAGAGGGTGACGCAGAGGATGAGGATGACGCCGATCACGGTATGATAGCCGTATTGCAGCTCAAGTTCCGGCATATTCTTGAAATTCATGCCATAGACGCCCGCGATCGCGGTTGGAACCGCCAGAATGGCGGCCCAGGCGGCGAGCTGGCGCGTGATGACGCCCTGGCGTTGCTGTTCGAGCAGCGTGCCGATTTCAAAGACGGAGGTGAGCACGTCGCGCAGGCCTGCGACCATATTCTCCATGCGCCGCACATGGTCGAGCACATCGTTGAAATAGGGCCGCGTCTCGTGGTCGATGCAGGGCAGGTCGAGATTGACGAGCTTGCGCACCATCTCCATCGTGGGCCCAAGCACACGCTGGAACTTGATGAGCTGGTGGCGCAGGGTGAAGAGCCGCGTGACCTCCGCGCGGGTGAGGAATTCGTCCAGCGCCCGGCGCTCCATGGCGAGCACCTGATCCTCGATGGCCTCGACGATGGGCAGATAGCCGTCCACGACATAATCAAGAATGGCGTGCAGGACATAATCGACGCCATGGGAGAGCATCTTGGGCGAGGCCTCGAGCTGCGCGCGAAGCTGGCTGTGGCCGCGCGTGGAGCCGTGCCGCACGCTGATGATGTGATTGCGCCCGACAAAGATCGAGGTTTCGCCATAGAGGATGCTGTCATCCCTGAGATGGGCCGTGCGCATGGTGAGGAAGAGCTGGTCGCCGTAGATGTCGAGCTTGGGCAGTTGATGGGCCCGCAAGGCGTCCTCGACCGCAAGGGGATGCAGGCCGAAGGCCTGCTGCAGGGCGCGAAGCTCGTCCTCATGGGGCTCAAGCAGGCCGATCCAGACGAATTCCCCATGGCCCACCAGACGCGGCATGGATTGGTCGAGACTGACCTCCTCCACCCGCTGGCCATCGCGATAGAGATAGGCTGCGACCACGCTCATGGCTTCCCCCCGTTCGACCCGCCTGCGCAGAGATGCCGCAGAACAGGGCCTCTGTCCACCATGGCCCGGCTTGCGCGCCGGACATGAAGGCTCCATCATGCGCCAACAATGACGGCAAGAACCGTTTGACGAGGAGGAACCCCATGGTCATCGCCCGCCGCAGCCTGCTCAAGGGAGGCGCCGCCCTCCTCGCCAGCCCCGCCATCGCCGCGCCTGCGCTCGCGCAAGGCCGTGGCCGGGCCCGCATCGGCGTGCTGCCGACCTCCGGCGCCGGGCCCATGTATCTTGCGCTGGAGCGAGGCTATTTCGCCGCCGAGGGGCTGGATGCGGAGATCATCAAATTCGACAGCGCCCAGCCGCTCGCGGTGTCGCTGGCGGCGGGCGATCTCGACTTCGGCGCCACAAGCCTCGCCGTCGGCTTCTATAACCTCGCCGCGCAGGGCGTCATGCGGATCATCGCCGCGCAGGGGCGCGACAACCCCGGCTTTCCCAACAACGGCTTCGTCGTCTCCAACAAGGCCTGGGAGAGCGGCTTTCGCAGCTACAAGGACATGGCGGGCCGCTCGGTCGGCGTCTCCACGCTAGGCTCGGCGCCGCATTACTGCGTCGGCCTGCTCGCGGACAAATATGGCGTGCCCATGGCGAAGATTGATGTTCAGAGCCTCAAGACCAATCCCAACATCGTCGCGACCATCGCGGGCGAACGCGTGGACGCAGGCGTGATGCCCTCAACCTTCGCCCTCTCGCTCACGCGCAACAATCAGGGCAAGCTGCTGGGCTGGGTCGGCGATGAAAGCCCCTGGCAGCTCGGCGCCGCCTATACGACCGCGAAAGTCGCGGATGAACGCAGCGAGGACGTGCGCCGCTTTCTGCGCGCCTACAGGAAGGGCATGGTGGATTACGCCGACGCCTTCATCACGGCGGATGAAAAACGCAAGGATGGGCCCACCGCCGAAACCGTGCTCGCCATCCTGTCGAAACATCTCGACCAGCCCGTGGAGCTCTTGCGCGCAGGCATCAGCTATGTGGACCGGCAGGCCCGGCTCGATGGGCCGGACATCGCAAGGCAGGTGAGCTGGTACAAGGGCCAGGGCCTGCTGGAAGGCAATGTCGATGTGGAGGCCTTGATCGACAAACGCTATGCGATGCTGCTGCCCTGAGTCCGAAGACCCCTGCAAATCCGGCCAAAGTCCTATTGCCAAGACCGGGGGAATTCGAGATTGTCCGCCCGATCGCCCGGTTGTCGGGCCGCCGCAGCGCCAGGGACGGCGCGCGTGAGGGACTTCGCCGATGTGCCACTTCTTCGCTTCACAGGCCCCGGAGAGCTACGCCTTCGAGACCCGCTCCATCCGCCTCAACGGACAGAGCACCAGCCTGCGGCTTGAAAAGATGTTCTGGTCCGTCCTTGAGTCCATCGCCGCGAGCGAAGGCCTCACCGTCCCGAAATTCGTCTCCACCCTACATAGTGAGATTCTCATCATGCGCGGCGAGGCGCCGAACTTCACCTCGCATCTGCGCTGCGTCTGCCTTGTGGCCATCGAACGCGGATTGCAGGCCCCGCGCCCTCTGCCAGGCGCCAAGCAGCCCGAGCAAAAACGCGCCGCCTGAGCGGATTTTTCGCACGGTAGTAGCCCGATAACACCCTCGCCCCTCCGGACAAGCTAGTGGTCGCTCCACTGGAGCGCGCCCTGTCGCGCGCGTGAACAAAGGCGCAGCCGCGCGCAGGAGAGGATTTATGGCGAAGGCGATCCATACGATGATCCGCGTGCTGGAGGAGGCGCGCTCGGTCCGATTCTATGAGCAGGCTTTCGGCCTCACGGTGGCCGACCGGCTGGATTTCCCGACCTTCACCCTCGTTTATCTCCGCAACGCCGAAGCAGATTTCGAGGTCGAGCTGACCATCAACAAGGACCAGACCGAGCCTTATGATCTGGGCGCGGGCTATGGGCATCTGGCCGTCGTCGTCGATGATCTCGACGCCGAACATGCGCGCTTCGCCACGCTCGGCTTCGAGCCGCGCAACATCGTCGCCTTCAACACTGACGGCGTCCTGATCGCGCGCTTCTTCTTCGTGCAGGATCCCGATGGCTACAAGATCGAAGTCCTGCAGAAACACGGCCGCTTCCGCTGAACCAATCGTCGCAATTCCTGCAGAGCGCATCCAGCGCCGCAAGAGATCAGGAGGGAAAACAGATGAGCCACCACCATCATCATGACCACGCACAGGCCCACGCCCCGCAGCTGACGCGGCGCACATTCCTGCAGCGCTCCTCCAGCGTGACGCTGGCGAGCGCCATCACCGTGACGGGCGCAGGCGCGCTTTTGAATTCCGCCGAGGCATGGGCGCTTGATGTGAAAGCCCTCAAGCCGCAGACGATGAAGACCCTCATCCTTCTGGCGCGCGACATCTATCCCCACGACCGCATCGCCGACCGCTTCTACGCCATCGCGGTGAAGGGCCATGATGAGAAGGCGGGCAAGGACGCCGCGCACAAGAAGCTCATCGAAGGGGGAATCGCCGCGCTCGACAAGGCGGCGGGCGCGAATGGCTATCTGGGACTTGGCTGGGAAGACGAGCGCGTGAAGCTCCTGCGCAAGATCGAGACGACGCCCTTCTTCCAGACGGTGCGCAGCGGCCTCGTGGTGAGCCTCTACAACCAGCCCGACGTCTGGCCGATCTTCGGCTACGAGGGCGAGTCCTATTCCAAGGGCGGCTATATCGAGCGCGGCTTCAACGACATCGACTGGCTCTGAGCCGGACTGTCGAAAGCCATCCTCCTTGACATCACGAACAAACGAATTGGGGAACGATCATGGTTGCGAAATATGACCTGAACGACGACCGCGTCGTCGTCATCATCGGTTCTGGCGCGGGCGGCGGCACGCTCGGCAACGAACTTGCCCAGAAGGGCGTCGACGTCGTGATTCTCGAGGCCGGCCAGCGCCACGAGTATACCGATTTCATCAATGACGAATGGGCGAGCTTCGCCCAGCTCGCCTGGACCGACAATCGCACGACCTCCGGCTCCTTCCGGCTGGCGAAGAACTTCCCCAACCTGCCCGCCTGGATCGTCAAGGCCGTGGGCGGCTCCACCACGCACTGGGCGGGCGCCTCGCTGCGCTTCCAGCCCCATGAGTTCAAGACCCTGACGACCTATGGAAAGGTCGCCGGCGCCAATCTGCTGGACTGGCCGCTGACGCTCGCCGAACTCGAACCCTATTACGCCCGCGCCGAAGAAAAGATGGGCGTGACCCGCACCGGCGGGCGCGAGGGCCTGCCCGGCAATAACAACTTCAAGATCATGAAGGCCGGCGCCGACAAGCTCGGCTACAAGGAATGCCACACCGGCAATATGGCCATCAACTCAGCCGACCGCGACGGACGCAATTCCTGCAAGCAGACGGGCTTCTGCTTCCAGGGCTGCAAATGGGGCGCGAAATGGTCGACGCTCTATACGGAGATTCCCAAGGGCGAAGCCACCGGCAAGCTGGAGGTGCGCCCCCAGAGCCATGTGCTGAAGATCGAGCACGACAAGTCTGGCAAGGTGACCGGCGTCGTCTATGCGGACAAGGACGGCAAGATCCAGCGGCAGAAGGCGCGCATCGTCGCGGTGGCCGGCAATTCCATCGAGAGCCCGCGCATCCTTCTCAACTCGGCCTCCTCGATGTTCCCCCAGGGCCTCGCCAATTCTTCGGGCCAGGTCGGCCGCAACTACATGCGCCACATGACGGGATCGGTTTATGCGGTCTTCGAAAAGCCCGTGCATATGTATCGCGGCACGACCATGGCGGGCATCATCCGCGATGAAGCGCGCCATGATCCCAGCCGCGGCTTTGTCGGGGGCTATGAGATGGAGACCCTGTCGCTGGGCGTGCCCTTCATGGCCGCCTTCCTCGATCCGGGCGGCTGGGGCCGCAGCTTCACCAGCGCCATGGATGATTATCCCAACATGGCCGGCATGTGGCTGGTGGGCGAGGACATGCCGCAGGAGACCAACCGCATCACCCTCAGCAAGGCGAAAGACAAATATGGAATGCCCGTCGCCGACGTGCATTTCGACGATCACCCCAACGACATCGCCATGCGCAACCATGCCTACAAGCAGGGCAAGGCGCTTTATGAGGCGGTGGGCGCGATCCGCAGCTTCCCCACCCCGCCCTATCCCTCGACCCATAATCTGGGCACCAACCGCATGAGCGCCAAGCCGCGTGACGGCGTGGTGAACTCCTACGGCCAGACCCATGACGTGAAGAATCTCTTCGTCTCGGACGGCAGCGTCTTCACGAGCGGCGGCGCCGAGAACCCGACGCTGACCATCGTCTCGCTCGCCATCCGTCAGGCCGAACATATGGCCGCGCAGATGAAGGCGGGGGCGATTTAAAGGCCCCTTCAGTTTGCGTCATAAATGCGGCGGGACATGGCTCCCGCCGCAATCGTTTCAGACGTCCTTCAGCCTCGGAAACAACGCCAGCGCATTCTCGCGATCAATCGCCGCACGCATGGCCATGGTGAGCGGATAGGCGTCGAGCTCGTCGATGCTGTGCGACCCCTCGACGAAGGGATAGTCGCTGCCGAAGAGGATGTGGGAGACGGGGAAGAAGTTCAGCATGGCCGCGAGCTGCGGGCCGCTTCCGGCTGATGCGGTGTCGCAATAGAGCCGCTTCAACGTCGCCTCGATGCCATCGGGATTGTTCGCCGCGAACTCCTTGTAGCGCCCGCCCACATGGTCGATGCGCGCCGCCAGAAAGGGCAGCACGCCGCCGCCATGGGCGAAGATGAACCTGATGTCCGGGCAGCGCGCCAAGACGCCGTTCAGCACGAGGCTCGTGATGGTGCGCGTCGTGTCCAGCGGAAATTCGATGCCCTGCGGCGCAAGGCCGGGAATGAGGCCCGACGTGCAGGGATGGGCGGTGGGATGCACATAGACCACCGCCTTGCGCCGGTTCAGCTCCTCAAACACCGGCATGAAGGCGGGATCGCCCAGCGCCTTGCCCTCGTAATTCGAAAGCAGGCCGATTCCATCCGCCTTCAGGACGTCGAGCGCATATTCGATCTCCTTCAGGGCGCCCTCGGTGTCGGGCGGCGCGACCACCGCGAAGAAGCCGAACCGTCCGGGATAGTCCTGCACCGCGCGCGCCGCGCATTCGTTCCAGTCGCGCGAGAGGCGACGGGCGGCCCTGATGTCGCCGAACCAGACGCCGGGCGTCGAGACCGAACCGATGGCGCAGGCGATGCAATGCTCGTCCATCATCTCGATGGCCTGGGCGGGCGTCCAGCTCAGCAGGCGCTCGGGCGAGGCGCCCGTATGTTTATAGGCCGCGTTGCGCTCCTGCTCTTCCTTCATATAGGCGCGCGGCAGGAAGTGGTGGTGCATGTCGATGCGGCGCGGCGTCAGTCTTGCCATGTCTGTTCAATCCTCGGCCGGTCAATCCGGCTTGATTTTGGCGGCCTTGATGACCTTGCTCCACTTTTCATGCTCGGCGGCGAAGAGCGTCTCCAGCTCTGCGGTGGAGAAGGACATGGGCGACGCGTTCGAGATGGCGATGCTCTTCTGCATCGCAGGATCGGCGAAACCGACCGCGAGCGTGCTGTTCAAGATGTCCACGATCTCCTTGGGCGTGTCCTTGCGCGCCACATAGGCGTACCAGGCCCCGACTTCATAGCCCGGCACGGTCGTGGAGATCGGGGTGATGTCAGGGAATTCCTTGCTGGGCCCCAGCGAGGTCACGCCAAGCGCGATGAGCTGGCCCTGACGGATATATTCGCCGACGGGCAGGTTGCTGAACATAACCTGCACATTGCCTGCGATGAGGTCGTTCATGGCCAGCGCGCCGCCGCGATAGGGCACATGGGTCATCTCGATGCCAGTCATCATCTTGAGCAGTTCGGCGGCGAGATGGGGGTCGCTGGCGTTGCCAGGCGTGCCATAGTTGATCTTCGTCGGATTCGCCTTCGCATAGGCGATGAATTCGGGCAGGGTCCGCGCAGGCACGGACGGGTGCGTCAGCATGACGAGGCTGCCATTGGCGATGCCGGCCACGGGCTTGAAGTCGCGCTGAAAATCAAAATCGAGTTTGTCGTAGAGAAGATTGGCGAAGATGTTGCCTTTGGGGATCGACAGCAGGGTGTAGCCGTCGGCGGGCGCGCTGAAGGCGGCGTTGGCGGCGAGGTTGCCGCCTGCGCCGGGCCGGTTGTCGATGACGAAGGGCTGGCCCAGCTTCTCCTGCCAGTGACGCGAGGTGAGCCGGGTCAGAACGTCGGAGGTGCCGCCCGCCGCAACGGGGATCAGCACCTTCACCGCTCGATTGGGATAATCAAGCGCGCGGGCAGGGCCTGCGAAGGCGGACGCTGCGGCCGCCGCCGAAAAACCATGCATGACTTGTCGGCGTGTGAACATGTGCTCCTCCCAATTCGCCCATTATAGGGGTCTGTTGGGGCGCAGTTTGACCCGCGCGAGGGAGGTTTGGCAAGCCAGGGGCTTCACTCCCCCGACAGCGCCATATCATCCCGGTGGATCATCTCCGCGCGGCCGGGGACGCCCAGCACCGCTTCAATATCGCGGGAGTTGCGGCCGACGAGCTGGCCCGCCTCGCCCGCGTCATAGGCGACGAGGCCGCGGCCGATTTCGGCGCCCGAGGGGTCGCGCAGGACCACGCAGTCGCCCCGGTCGAAATTGCCTTCGACACGCGTCACCCCCGCCGACAGAAGGCTCTTACCGGAGAAGAGCGCGCGCGCGGCGCCGGCGTCCACATGCACCGTGCCGCGCGGCTCGAGGGAGCCTGCGATCCATTTCTTGCGGGCGGTGACGGGAGTCGAGGGCGTCAGGAACCAGGTGCAGGGCGCGCCTTCGGCGATGCGGCGGATGGGGTTGCGCACGCGCCCGTCGGCGATGACCATATGGGCGCCGCCGGTCGTGGCGATCTTGCCCGCCTCGATCTTCGTGCGCATGCCCCCGCGCGAGAGTTCGGAGGCCGCGCCGCCGGCCATGGCCTCGATCTCGAAGGTGATGCGGGGCACCACGGGAATGAGCTGCGCGGAGGGATCATCCTTCGGCGGCGCGGTGTAGAGGCCCTCGATGTCCGAGAGCAGGATCAGCAGATCGGCGCTCGCCATGGTGGCGACCCGGGCGGCGAGGCGATCATTGTCGCCATAGCGGATCTCGGTGGTGGCCACCGTGTCGTTCTCGTTGATGACGGGCACGGCGCGCATGTCGAGCAGGCGACCGATGGTCTCGCGGGCGTTGAGATAGCGACGGCGCTCTTCGGTGTCGTGGAGGGTGACGAGGATCTGCCCCGCCGTCATCCCCCGCTGGCCCAAAGCCTCCGCCCAGGTGCGCGCAAGCTCAATCTGCCCCACGGCGGCGGCGGCCTGGCTGTCCTCCAGCTTCAGCGGCCCCTTGGGCAGTTTCAGCACCGTGCGGCCAAGCGCGATGGAGCCGGAGGAGACCGCCAGCACATCGGCGCCGCGTCGGTGCAATTCGGCGAGGTCGTCCGCCAGCGCCTCCAGCCACTCGCGCTTCAGCACGCCCGCGCCCTGATCGACCAGCAGGGAGGAGCCGACCTTGACGACGATGCGGCGGAACGAGGCGAGGGAGGGCGTGGCGCTCAACGATGGGTCCTCAGGGCTGCCAGGGCTCGACGCTATCGCTCCCCTCGGCGGCCTTGGCCGCGTTGATGACGGCGGCGAGGCTGCGCAGGGCGTCGATCACGCCCGTGTGGGCTGCGGCGGAGATGAGCATGGGCGGGCGGCGCTTCTCGCCCTCGGGCGCTGGCGGGCCATAGGTGCGCACGGCCCGCTTCAGCCGTTCAAGCTGCTGCTTGAGCGTGTCGGGGTCGACGGTGTCGACTTTCGACAGCGCGATGATCTCGGGCTTTTCGCTGATGCCCCCGCCATAGGCTTCAAGCTCGTGGCGCACGACCCGATAGGCCGAGCCCGCATGTTCGCCCCCCGCGTCGATCAGATGCAGAAGCACGCGGCAGCGCTCGACATGGCCCAGAAACCGGTCGCCGAGGCCATGGCCCTCGTGGGCGCCCTCGATGAGGCCGGGAATGTCGGCGAGGACGAATTCGCGCTCGTCGACGCGCACGACGCCAAGATTGGGATGCAGGGTCGTGAAGGGATAGTCGGCGATCTTGGGCTTCGCCGCCGAGACGCTGGCGAGAAAGGTCGATTTGCCCGCATTGGGCAGGCCGACGAGGCCTGCGTCCGCGATGAGCTTCAGCCGCAGCCAGACGGTGCGCTCGATCCCCGGCAGGCCGGGGTTGGCGCGCCTCGGCGCGCGATTGGTGGAGGTGGTGAAATGCAGATTGCCGAAGCCGCCGTTGCCGCCGGGGGCCAGCACATAGCGTTGCCCGACTTCGGTCAGGTCAGCGATCAGGGTTTCGTTGTCTTCGGCGAAGATCTGGGTGCCCACGGGCACTTTCATGACGACATCGGCGCCGCGTCCGCCCGCGCGGTTGCGGCCCATGCCATGGATGCCCGTCTTGGCCTTGAAGTGCTGCTGGTAGCGGTAGTCGATCAGCGTGTTGAGGCCGTCGACGCATTCGACGATCACATCGCCGCCGCGCCCGCCGTCGCCCCCGTCGGGGCCGCCGAACTCGATGAATTTCTCACGGCGGAACGATACGGCTCCGCCGCCTCCGTCGCCGGAGCGCACATAGACTTTGGCCTGATCGAGAAACTTCATGGGTCAGCCTTTACTCCAGCGCAAGCCCCGCTTCAATCGCGGAACTCGGCGCCGTGGCGAGTGTTCCAGTCGCGCCATAGCCCGCCGGGCGCCGAACGCGCGGCAAAAGATGGCGCCGGGCGGACGGCGGGCCCGCGGGGATGAAGCCGCAAGCCGCGAGCAAACGCGCCGCTTGCTCGGCGCCGGGCGGGACGCTGGCGCTGATCGCGTCGATGTCGCAGAGGCGGAAGGCGAGAGCGCCGAGCGCCTGAACCGCCTCGCGCATCAGTCCCTGCCCCCGATGGTCCTCGCCGAGCCAGAAGCCAAGCTCCGCCTCCTCGCCGTCGCCAGCCTGCAGGCGGATGACGCCGATCGCCTCGGCGGGGCGCTGCTTGGGGGTGAGGACGAGGCTGAGGGAGCGGCCCGTGAGATTGCCCTCGCGGGCGTGCAGCACGAAATCGCTCGCCGACTCCGACAGGCATGTCTGCGGCAGATTGGCGATCAGGGCGGCGTCAGCCGCGCGCGGCCAGCGCAGCCACAGCCGCGGGGTCTCGAGCCGAAAGACATCGTCGCGCAACAAATCGGGAAACATGTCCGGTCTCCATCGAGGACGCGCCTGCACGGGAAGCTGGGCGCGTGAAAAAAGGGGCTGACGAACCAACCCCTTCGCTCTTCTGGAGCCTGGACTAGCGGACCTCTGTGACAGGACCTCGTCCACCGGGGTTGAAAACCGGTGGAGGAGATCTGTCCCCCACCTTATTCGGCGGCCATTTTGGCGGCCGCGGCCACCATTACGTAGGAGCGGGCGCCCTTCTTCTTGAACTCCACCTTGCCGTCCGTGAGGGCGAACAGGGTGTGGTCCACGCCAATGCCGACATTGGCGCCGGGGTGCCACTTGGTGCCGCGCTGGCGCACGATGATGTTGCCGGCGATGACGCTCTCGCCGCCGAACTTCTTCACGCCAAGACGGCGGCCGTCGGAGTCGCGGCCGTTGCGGGATGAACCGCCTGCCTTTTTATGAGCCATGGATCTGCTCCAAACCTCGTTGCCCCCCGCGCCTTGCGCCTGAGAGGGCTGATGAACCTGATTGGGGCTTCATACCCCGTTTGCGATGACCACGGAACCTCTTTAGGCCGCCGTGATCCCCGTGATGCGCACGATCGTCAGATCCTGACGGTGGCCGCGCTTGCGCTTCGAATTCTTGCGGCGGCGCTTCTTGAAGGCGATGACCTTGGGGCCGCGCGCCTGCTCGACGATCTCGCCAGCGACCGAAGCGCCAGCCACGAAGGGCGCGCCCACGGTGGTGGCTTCGCCATCGACGAGCATCATGACATTGTCGAACGTCACTTTTTCGCCGGGCTCGCCCGCGACGGTCATGACGGTGATCGTATCCTCAGCGGCAACCTTGTACTGTTTGCCGCCGGTTTTGATGACTGCGAACATCTTTCATCCTCGTGTTCGATTCCAGCCTGACGGTTTCCCGGCGGCCGGCTTCTTTGCAGTTGACCAGCGATGCCTCCACTTCGCCGCCGAAGTCCGGCGCAAACGAAAACACGCGGCCTGAGCCGCGCGGGAGACGGTGTGTCATGACCGAAGGCGCGGGCGATGTCAACCGAAAGCAGCCGCCCATCGGCGCCGATGCGGCTTGTTCCTGGCGCGGCCCACGCTTAAGCTTCGCCTTGAAAGGAGAAGGCGATGGCCTGGGATATGATGGGAGCATCGGATGCGCGCGGCGCCCTTCGGGGCCTCGGCAGGCTGGGGCTGAACCTGCTCTATCCCCCCTCCTGCATGGCCTGCCATGGGGCGGCGAGCGTGCAGGACGCCCTGTGTCCCGCCTGCTGGCGGCAGGTGCGCTTCATCGAGCGGCCCTATTGCGAGCGCCTCGGCACGCCCTTCGCGCAGGATCTGGGGCCCGGCCTCCTGTCGCCCGAGGCCATGGCCGATCCGCCGGTCTGGGCGCGGGCGCGGGCGGTGGCGAGCTTTGACGAAGGCCCGGTGCGCCAGCTCGTCTATCGCCTCAAATATTACGACCGCTTGGAGATCGCCCGGCCGCTCGGGCGCTGGATGGCCCGCGCCGGCGCCGAGCTGCTGGAGGAGGCGGACCTTCTCGTTCCCGTGCCGCTGCATCGCTGGCGCCTCGCCAGCCGCCAGTTCAATCAGGCCATGGCGCTGGCGGCTTCGGTTTCCGACTGCTGCGGCGTCCCGGTCGAGGCCTTCGCCCTGGAGCGGGCGCGGCGCTCGGCGCCCCAGGTGGGGCTCTCGCGCATCCAGCGCGCCGCCAACATGCAGGGCGCCCTCAGGGTCGCGCAGGAGAGGCGCCATCTCATCGCCGGGCGGCGCGTGGTGCTGGTGGACGATGTGCTGACCTCCGGCGCGACCAGCAACGCCGCCGCGCGCGTGCTGCTGCGCGCCGGGGCGGCGCAGGTGGACCTTCTGGTCTTCGCCAGGGTCATCATCGCCGATGGGGCATTGTGACGTAGGCGTGACTGACCATATAACAGGGGAGACCTTCGCCATTCCTTCTGGGAACCGCCATGCCTCCCGTCACCATCTACACGAAACTCTGGTGCCCCTATTGCGACGCCGCCAAGGCCCTTCTGCAAAGGAAAAACGTCGCCTTTGACGAAATCTCCGTCGATGGCGACGCGGCCGCCCAGAACGCCATGGCCCTGCGCGCCAACGGGCGCCGCACGGTGCCGCAGATCTTCATCGGGGATCGTCACGTGGGCGGCTGCGACGACCTTCATGCGCTGGAGAGCGCCGGCAAGCTCGACCCCTTGCTGGCCTGAGGCCGCGCAATGATCAAATATGCGCTCATCTGCGATCAGGGCCACACATTCGAGAGCTGGTTCTCGAATGCGGAGGGCTATGAGGTTCAGGTCAAGCGCGGTTTCGTGGAATGTCCGGCCTGCCAGTCGAAGCAGGTGTCCAAGGCCCTGATGGCGCCGTCCGTCTCGACCTCCCGCCGCAAGGAGAAGATCAGGGCGCAGGCGGCCTCCATCATGGCCGCGGAGATGAACGCCCCTGCCGCTCCCGCCCCGGCCCCCGAGCCCCAGCCGCAATCCCTGGCGCTGCTCGACGAGACCCATCAGGCCATGCGGACGATGGTGCGCGAGATGCACCGCAAGCTCACCGAAAATTCGACGGATGTGGGCGACCGCTTCGTGACTGAGGCGCGCGACATGCAGAATGGCGATGTGCCCCTGCGCCCGATCCATGGCCGCGCATCCCTTGAGGACGCCAGGGCGCTGATCGAGGAGGGCGTGCCGGTGATCCCGCTCCCGACCTTGCCGGATGAACGGAACTAGGCTGCAGCCTCAGCGAGAGACGATGAGCGGCGCGCTCGTCGGCTCGCCGATCTGCTCCCAGACATTGGGATCGGTCTGGGACTGGCGCTTGACGAAGCGATAGGGCAGCTGGCTCCAGGGCTTCACCTCGTCGCGCATATTGTCGAGGATGAAATCGCCCCGGTCCGTCTTGACCGTCAGGATGGCGTGGCCGTCGCCATTCTCATCCTTGACCACGGTGACGAGCAGCGCCTGACGGGGCAGACCCTCGGCCATGAGAAGCTTGCGCTTCAGCAGCACATAGTCTTCGCAATCGCCATAGCCGTCGGCGGGGATGTCCCAGCGGTCAAGCACGCCCCAGTGGTCGGCGTCGGAGAGAGGCTGGATCATGGCGTTGACCAGCACATTGACGCGCCCGATGGCGCTCCAGCTGTGGGCCGTCAGCTTGACGTCTTCGGCTGGCAGGACATTCGAGGGACATTCGACGGGATTGCGGTTGCAGAAATCCGCCCAGCCCCAGGGGGTCAGGGTCTGTTCCCCGACGCTGATGGCGGTCGCCTGAGGAAGCCGTTCCTGCGACGTCTGGCGGTTCGAGGCGGCCTCGGCGCCCGCGCCCGACAGGAGCGCGCAGAGGGCCAGAACGGTCCCCGCGAGTCCGGGGCGGCACAGCAGCACAGGCATGTCCTTCACCACGCTTCACTTCGCCTGCAGCCCAGGCGCCCGCCCAAGCCGCGCACCGTGCAGCTTTGGTTAAGGAACCGTAAACGAGGGAAGCTTGGACGTCACCCCGGATTGCGCAGAAATCCGGGAGCGTGGTTAATCCGCGACAGGTCAGGCGACCACAAGCGTGTCAATGGCGGCGGGCCGCCATCATGTAGTTGATGTCGGTGTCGCGGGAGACCGACCAACGGTTGCGCAGGGGCTGGAAGACGACGCCCGCGCGCGCCTGCGCCGCAAGGCCCGCGTCCTCGATGGCGTCTTCAAGCTCGATGGGGGTGATGAACTTCTCCCACTGATGCGTGCCTCTGGGCACCCAGCCCAGCACATATTCCGCGCCCACGATGGCGAGGGCGAAGCTCTTGAGGGTCCGGTTGAGGGTGGCGGCGAAGAACCAGCCGCCGGGCTTCACCATGCTGCAGGCGACCGCGACGAAGGTCGGCATGTCCACCACATGCTCGAGCACCTCCATGGCGCAGACCACATCGAACTGCGCGCCGCTGGCCGCCAGATCCTCGGCGGTCCGGGCGCGGTAGTCGATGGACAGGCCGCCCTCGGCGGCATGGCGGGTGGCGATGTCGATCACGCCGGGCGAGGGATCGACGCCCGTGACCTCGGCGCCCGCGCGCGCCAAAGCCTCGCTGAACAGCCCGCCGCCGCAGCCGATGTCGAGCACGCGAAGGCCCGCAAGATCAGCGCCCTGCCCCGCCAACTGCTCCTCGACGAAGCGCAGGCGCAGCGGGTTGATCTGGTGCAGCGGCCGCATGGGTCCGCGCGGATCCCACCAGCGCTCGCTCAGGCGCTCGAACCGCTCGACGTCGGCGGGGTCGATGGAGGCGGACTGTGGTGACATGGGTTGGCTCCGGAAGGTCTCGCGCTTTTACTTGGTTTCGGCGGCGCAGCCAAACTGACGGGTTGTCGGATGCTTTCATCCGCTATATTGTCTGCAATGTTTTTCTGACCTGTATTGCTGGATGGATTTCAAATTTTCCTTTCAGATTGTCATTGGTCAGATCGAGGCGCATCCAGCAAATAGCTGAGGAACCATGAAGCGTCCCATCAAGCCCTTCGTCGTAGAAGTGCGCAAAGGCCAGAAAAGCCAGAAGAAAACCGCAGTCGCGCCGGAACTTCCGACGTTCATCCTGCCCGAAGAGCAGCCCCGCGAGAGCGATGCGCTGCGCCGCGCCGAGGCCGCGCTCTTCGGGGGCTCCGGCGCCAAAGCCCCCGACCCCTCGGGGGGCGCGAATCGCTCGGGACGAATCCTCGAAACCATCCCCGACGAGGCGCCCGCGGCCAGGACGCTCACCGGCGAGACGCCCGCCGCCCAAGCGCAGACGGTCGATGGCAAGAGGCGCGGCCGCCCGCCCGGCTCGCGCAACAAGCCCAAGGATCCCGCCGCAGCCGAGGCGTCGCCGGCCATGGAGGCCCACCCCAGACGTCGCGGTCGCCCGCCCCGGATCGCCGAAAGCGTGCGCAAGGTCGAACTCACCCCCGAACTCGCCAGCGCCGCGCTGGAGAGCATCGCGCGGGCGAGCGTCGCTCGCGCCCCCCTGCCGACGCGCCCGTCGCCCAGGGCGCGGTTGGCCGCAGGGCCAGTCAAACCGCCGCGCGTCGGCAAACGCGGCAGGCCCCCGAAGGAAAAGCGCGCCAAGGACATGCTGGCGCAGGAAAGGCTGGAGCAAAAAAGGCGCGCGAAAGGAAAAGTCGCGGTGAAACAGTCCGCCCGCGTGAAGCCCATGCACGAGGAGTCCGCCGCTCCCACGCATCACCTCTGGTCCGCGGCGGATCATCAGCCCGCGCCCCGCGCCCCTGCGGCCTTCATCGAGCCGCGCGGCCCGCTGGACATGCTGCCGCGCCTGCTGCGCATCGGCGCGGAGCAGGCCCAGGACGATCCCGTGGCCCTCCTGAGCGCCCTGCGCCGCCCGCGCGCCGGGGAGCGCTGGAAACGGCGGCTGAGAGGCGCCGCTCTGGCCGGTTATGAGCGCCGCCTCAAAAAAAGCATGACCGCCCCGCGTTGACAGGCGCGAACGCGGCCTTCATAGAACCGTCGCATCAGGAGCGGGCCATCGGCCGCGCTCGTTCGGCCGCCGCATGGCGCCTCAGGTTAAGCGCTCGGGATCAATGGCACGCCTTGTCATGAAATTCGGCGGCACGTCTGTCGCCAACATCGAACGTATCCGCAATGTCGCGCAGCATGTGAAGCGCGAGGTGGAGGCTGGCCACGAGGTCGCCGTCATCGTCTCGGCCATGTCCGGCAAGACGAACGAGCTGGTCGCCTGGTGCGCCGACGCCTCCAGGCTCTATGACAAGCGCGAATATGATGCGGTCGTGGCCTCGGGCGAACAGGTCACCTCCGGGCTTCTCGCCATCGCCCTGCAGGAGATCGGCATCCCCGCCCGTTCATGGCAGGGCTGGCAGATCCCCATCCGCACCTCCGACGCCCATGGCTCGGCCCGCATCGAATCGATCGACGGTTCGGGGCTCGCGGAAGGCTTCGCGCGCAAAGAGGTCGCGGTCATCGCGGGCTTCCAGGGCGTTCACGAGGCGACCGGCCGGTTGACGACGCTGGGACGCGGCGGCTCGGACACGAGCGCCGTCGCCGTCGCCGCCGCCATCAAGGCCGACCGCTGCGACATCTACACCGATGTGGACGGGGTCTACACCACCGACCCGCGCATCGTGCCCAAGGCGCGTCGGCTCGACCGCGTGGCCTTTGAGGAAATGCTTGAAATGGCGTCGCTTGGCGCCAAGGTGCTGCAGGTTCGCTCCGTCGAGGTGGCGATGGTGCACAAGGTCAAGACCTTCGTGCGCTCGTCCTTCGACGATCCCGCAAACCCCATGCCCGGCACGCTCATTTGCGACGAGGAGGATATCGTGGAACAGCAGGTCGTCACCGGAATCGCCTTCTCGCGCGACGAGGCGCAACTGACCCTGCGCCGCGTGTCCGACAAGCCCGGCGTCGCGGCGGCGATCTTCGTGCCCCTCGCCGAAGCCAACATCAATGTCGACATGATCATTCAGGTCGTCTCGGACGACGCCAGGACCACCGACATCACCTTCACGGTGCCGCAGGCGGATTTCGACCGCGCCCGCGCCCTGCTTGAAGCAAAGCGTGACGAACTCGGCTTCGCCAGCCTTCAGGGCGCCAACGACGTCGTGAAGATCTCGGCCATCGGCATCGGCATGCGCAGCCACGCCGGCGTCGCGGCCCGCGCCTTCAAGGCGCTGGCGGACAAGGGCATCAACATCCGCGCCATCACGACCAGCGAGATCAAGTTCTCGGTGCTCATCGACGCGGAATACACCGAGCTTGCGGTGCGGACGCTGCATACGCTCTACGGCCTCGACAAGGCCTGATCGCCCTCGCGGCGGCGGTCAGAAATCGACCGCCCGCCCGTCGATCTCCCAATCGCCGAACCGTGATGGGTCGAGCCCGCCGCGCCCGTTGACCTCGCGGGGCGCCTCGGCTTTCGCCTCCTGCGCCAGCCTGCGCCGCTCGGCCGCCTCCGCAAGGGCGCGCTGGGCCGCAGGGGAGAGCTGCTTTTGCGGCTGCGCCTGTTCCTGGGAAGGTTCTGGCGTATTTTCGTTCGCCGCGTCGCTCTGCATCGCTGCACCCTGTCTCGCCAGACGGCCATTTAGCCAAACAACCCTGTTCATATAGTCCATCGCCCCGAAAAATTCAGCCTCCCCGGCCCTCTAAGCTTTCCTTGCCTCCCATGCCCGACAACCCTATGAAATGGCGATGGGCTTCACGGATGCGGGCAAGTGATTCCGCGCGCGCCGACGCCGTTCCCTCCAGATGCGAAAAGTCGCCCCGTGACCAGACCGCCCCGTTCCTACCAGCAGCGCCACGCCCCCGCGCCCCCGCCGCCGCCCGGGCTCCAGGCGCGGCTCGTCGCCGCCAGCGTGCTGGCGGATGTGGCGGGGCAGGGCTCGACCCTCGATGAGCGGCTCGGCGCGGACGCCTCCGCGCGCATGAGCGACCTTGACCCGCGCGACCGGGCGCTCGCGCGCTCCATCGCCACGGTCGCCCTGCGCAGGCTCGGCACGATCCGCGCCGCCCTCGCCCGCTTTCTGGAGAAGGGCCTGCCGAAAAAAGCCGCCGCCGTCGAATGGACCCTGATCGCCGCGACCGCGCAGATCCTCTTTCTCGACGTGCCCGATCATGCGGCGGTCGATCTCGCCGTCCACGCCATTCGCCGGGATCCGCGCACGGCAGCCTTCGCTGCGCTGGTGAACGCCGTGCTGCGCAATGTCATCCGCGCCCGCGATGAACTGGTCGCGCCGACCGATCCGTTCATCGACACGCCCGCCTGGCTCGCAGCGCGCTGGCGCAAGACCTATGGGGATGAGACTGCGGCCGCCATGGCGCGCGCCCATCAGCTCGAGCCGACCCTCGACCTCACCGTGAAAGCGGAGCCCGACGTCTGGGCGGAGAGGCTCGGGGGCTTCGTTCTGCCGACGGGATCGGTGCGCCTGTTGAATCACGCCCCTGTCACGGAGCTGCCGGGATATGAAGAAGGCGCCTGGTGGGTGCAGGACGCCGCAGCGGCCCTGCCCGCCAGATTGCTGCGCGCCCAGCCCGGCATGCGCATCGCCGATCTGTGCGCGGCGCCGGGCGGCAAGACCGCGCAACTGGCCCATGCCGGCGCCGAGGTGCTGGCGCTCGACCGCTCGGCGGAGCGCATGAAGCGCGTCAGCGCCAATCTCGAACGCCTCCATCTTTCCGCCGACCTCACCGTGGGCGACGCCCTGACCTATGAGGCTCAGGCCTTCGACGCCATCCTGCTCGACGCGCCCTGTTCGGCTACAGGCACCATCCGGCGCCATCCCGACGTCGCCTGGACGAAGCGCGCCAGCGACATCGCCAGCCTCGCCAAGGTACAGGCGCGCATGATCGATCACGCGATCAACCTGCTGAAACCCGGCGGAATCCTGATTTATTGCACCTGCTCCATGGAGCCCGAAGAGGGGGAGATGCAGATCAACGCCCTTCTGCGGCGCAACCCCGACGTGGGCCGCAAACCCATCGTCGCCGAAGAATTGAGCATCCCAAATATGTGCATATCGGCGCAGGGGGACTTGCGGACGCTTCCATGCCATCTCTACCATGACGACGCGCGTCGAAGTGGCCTTGATGGATTCTTCGCGGCGCGCATAGAACGCCTCATTTAGGCGTTGGGGCTGCGGAGGCAGGTTTAGAGTGACCCAATCAGTCGCGGGACGAGGCCAGTTCGCCCGGCTGCTGGCTGGCTATGGCTTCGGCTGGCTTAGCCGCGGGTTTGGCTGGCCTATGGGTCTGGCGGATCTGCTGGGCCTGGGCGGCCCCAAGCGGCTTCTCATCGCGCCTCAGGACATCCGGACCGCCGACCCCACCATGGCGGCGGACATTTACACGGGTTATTTCGCCTTCGCCGGCAAGATGGTGAGCACCCACGGCCGCTCGCCCTTCGAGACCCCGGCGCCTTCCCCCGCATGGGCGGCCGCGCTCGCCAGCTTCGGCTGGCTGCGCCATCTGCGCGCCGCCGACACCGCCCTGTCGCGCGCCAACGCCCGCGCGCTGGTCGAGGACTGGATCAGGCAGAGCAACCGCAAGTCGCGGCCCGAGGACTGGGAGCCGCGCGTCGCGACCCGCCGTCTGCTGTCATGGCTGAGCCAGTCGCCGCTCATCCTCGAGGGCGCCGACAGCGCCTTCTATCGCCTTTTCATGAAGAGCATCCGCCGCCAGGCGATGCTCCTGCAACGTCGCCTCAACGATGACATCGACGGCGAGACGCGTCTCTTCGCCTTGATCGCGCTCGCCGAATTCGGCCTCTGCGGCGAGGGCCTCGATACGATGCAGGAGCGCATGAGCCTTCTGCTCGGCGAGGAGCTGGGACGGCAGGTTCTGGCCGATGGCGGCCATATCGGCCGCAATCCCCAGACGATCGTCGACCTGCTGCTCGACCTGCTGCCGCTGCGGCAGGCCTATTCGGCGCGCGGGGTCAGCGCGCCCCCGCAACTGCTCAACGCCATCGACCGGATGATGCCGATGCTGCGGTTGTTTCGTCTGGGGGATGGCTCGCTGGCGCTGTTCAACGGCATGGGCCAGACTGCGCCGCATGATCTTGCGACCATTCTCGCCCATGACGACGCACGCGCCGCGCCGCTCATCAATGCGCCCTATGCCGGCTACCAGCGCATGGAGGGCGGCTCCAATGTCCTCATCATGGACACGGGCGCGATCCCGCCGGGCGCCTTCTCCGACCGCACCCACGCGGGCTGCCTCTCCTTCGAGTTCTCAAGCGAGAACCAGAGGCTGATCGTCAATTGCGGCAGCCCGAACGACACCCGCGCCAATATGCGGGAGGCCGCAAGGTCGACCGCCGCCCATTCGACCCTGACGCTGGCGGACACTTCCTCCTGCCGGTTCGGCGGGGAGGGCGAAAAACGAGCCATTCAAGGCAAGATCGTCAGCGGCCCCAACAAAGTGCGCGTCAAACGGCAATCGGCGGAGGATTGCGTCGCGATGGAGGCGAGCCACGACGGCTATGAACGCCAGTTCGGGCTCATCCATACCCGCAGCCTCTATCTCTCCACCGAGGGCGACCATCTCGAAGGGGAGGACAAGCTCACCCCGGCCAGCGGCAAGAAGGCGAGCGTCCTCACCGCTGATTATGCGGTGCGCTTCCATCTGCATTGGAGCTTGCGGACAAAGCTGCTGGACGACCGCCAGTCGGTCGAGATCCGCACCCCATCGGGGCAGGTCTGGCTCTTTCACGCCGAAGGCCACAGGCTCGCGATTGAGGAGAGCATATCCTTCGCATCGCCTGAGGGCGTGCGCGGGGCGGATCAGATCGTGATCCACACCACCTATCAGGATTATCCGAGCGTCAACTGGACGCTCTACAGGACGGGCGGCTGAGCCGCCCCCGCCTCAGCGGCCGCCGAGACGGATCAGGGTGCGCGGGGCGCCTGCCGCGCCAAGGCCGCGGAACGGCTTGCGCTCGACCGTGACGCCCTCGCCGCGCTCAAACCGGGGGGCGAAGCCCCCGCTCTTGCGCTCGACCGTGACGGAGGGCTTGCGCTCCACGACGACCGCGCGCTGGGCGCCGGTCCGGTTGCTGGCGAAGGCGACCTCAGGCGCGGGGGCGCGCTTGGCCGCAGCGGCCCGAACCGCCATTTTCGCGACAAGCTCCCGCGCCTCCTCGATGGGCGCGCCCATCAGTTCGGCGGCGAACTGGGCCTGATGCTCCGCATCGTCCATGAAGCCTTGCGCCGCAAAGATCGCCTCCTCAAGGGTCGGGGGATCGTAGCGGACACGAACGGGGGGACGGTTCTTCGCCTTGGAGGGGGTGGGGCGCATCGGCTTTTTCCGGTTTATAGGTTGGCCGCGGCTTTTGCGCTGCAGCAGGTTTGTTGTGCGTTGCACAATAACGCACATGTCCTCATTACGCAACAAGACCAGACTTGGATTAACGCCTCGTGCAGAAATGGGACCGCAGCCGCCTTTTCGCCAGACCAGGCGAAGCATTTTCTTGGCGTTGACCACAGGCTTGCGCCCCAGGCTGGCCCCGCGCGCCTTTTGTCTCGCCCCGCATCGTGGTAAGCGCCCGCAAGCTCGCGTCAGCATCCCCCCCCCCAACGATTGCAGGTTCCCATGGCCTCCGACCTTCGCCGCGTCTCCCGCGCGCTCCTGTCCGTTTCCGATAAGACCGGCCTCGTCGATTTCGCCCGCGCCCTCAGCGCGCGGGGCGTTGAGCTGGTCTCGACCGGCGGCACGCGCAAGGCGCTCGCCGACGCCGGCCTGCCCGTGAAGGACGTCTCCGACCTCACCGGCTTTCCGGAAATGATGGATGGACGGGTCAAGACCCTCCATCCCATCGTCCATGGCGGCCTGCTGGCCATCCGCGAAAACCCGGAGCATGAGGCGGCCATGCTCGCCCACGGCATCGGGCCCATCGACCTCCTCGTGGTGAATCTCTACCCCTTCGAGGCGACGGTGCTGAAGGGCGCGGGCTATGACGACTGCATCGAGAACATCGACATCGGCGGCCCCGCCATGATCCGCGGCGCGGCCAAGAACCATGGCGACGTGACCGTGGTGGTCGAGGTCAGCGACTATCAAGCCGTCCTTGATGCGCTCGAAGCCAATGGCGGCGCGACCACGCTGGCCCTGCGCAAGCATCTCGCCCAGAAGGCCTATGCCCGCACCGCCGCCTATGACGCGGCCATCTCCAACTGGTTCGCCGCCGAGCTCGGCGAGGCGACGCCGGACTATCGCGCGCTTGGCGGGCAGCTCGCCGAGAAGATGCGCTATGGCGAGAACCCCCACCAGTCCGCAGGCTTCTATAAAACCCCCGAGCAGCGCTTCGGCGTCTCGACCGCCCGGCAGGTGCAGGGCAAGACGCTCTCCTACAACAATGTGAACGACACCGACGCCGCCTTCGAATGCGTCGCCGAATTCGACCCCGCGCGCACAGCCGCCGTCGCCATCATCAAGCACGCCAACCCCTGCGGCGTCGCCGAAGCCCCAAGCCTGCGCGAGGCCTATGAACAGGCGCTGCGCTGCGACCCGGTCTCCGCCTTCGGCGGCATCGTGGCCCTCAACCGCAAGCTCGATGCGGAAGCGGCGCTGGAAATCGTCAAGATCTTCACCGAAGTCATCATCGCCCCCGACGCGGATGAAGAGGCGATCCGCATCGTCGGCGCCAAGAAGAACCTGCGCCTGCTGCTGACAGGCGGCCTGCCCGATCCGCGCGCGCAGGGGCTCGTGCTGCGCACGGTGGCGGGCGGCATGCTCGTGCAGGGCCGCGACAACGCGGTCGTGGACGACATGGACCTGCGGGTGGTGACGAAGCGCGCGCCCACGGCGCAGGAGCTGGCGGATCTGAAATTCGCCTTCCGCGTGGCCAAGCATGTGAAGTCCAACGCCATCGTCTATGCGCGGGGCGGGGCGACGGTGGGAGTCGGCGCGGGCCAGATGAGCCGCGTCGATTCCTCGCGCATCGCGGCGTGGAAGGCCTCGGAGGCCGCAAAGGCCGCCGGTCTCTCCGAGACGCTCGCCAAGGGCGCGGTCGTGGCCTCGGACGCCTTCTTCCCCTTTGCGGACGGGCTGCTCGCCGCTGCGGAAGCTGGCGCGACCGCCGTCATTCAGCCCGGCGGCTCCATGCGCGACGATGAGGTCATCAAGGCGGCCGACGAGGCGGGCCTCGCCATGGTGCTGACCGGACACCGCCATTTCCGTCACTGAAATCAGAACCTTCCTGTTCATCAGGCGTTCACCAATAAGGCATATTCGAAGGCGAGAGCCTTCGAAATGGCTCGGCTTGTCCATGATCGGGGCGAAGCTTGGCCATGATGCCGCGCGATGAATGACGCGGGCGGAAACGCCGCCCTGAAGGAACGGGAATAGACAGCTATGCAGATCAGCTTCACCAACGAAGTCGAAAGCGGACGGGTTCTTTATCCGCTTGGCCGCGTTCAGGCCTCCGCCTCATGGCATGGAACGGCGCTGGCCGGGGATGGCGAGGACTATCGCAGCGCCGCGCTTCAGGCCCTCATCGAAAAGGCCCGCGAATTCGACGCCGACGCCATCATCGGCGTGGACTATGGCTTTGACGAAGTGAAGCATGGCGAACTCTGCGCGGTCGAACTGCGCCGCGTCTCGGCCAGCGGCATCGCGGTCAAGCTGGCGAAGGCCGCCTGATCAGACCTTCTCAAGCGGGCGGTGAGGCTCCGGCGGCAGATCCACCATGATCGCGTCGCCCGGCGCAATGTCGCCGCCCGCAAGCACAATCCCCATGACGCCGGACTTCATCCGCACCACGCCATCGCCGCGCTGGATGAGCTGCGCCATCAACCCCTGCTGAAACCCGTCGATCTGGGAGCAGGGATTGCGCAGGCCCGTGATCTCGATCACCGCCCCCCCGATGCGCAGCAGCGCGCCCGTCGGCAGATCGAGCAGGGCGACGCCCCGGGTGGTGACATTCTCGCCAAGCTCCCCCGGCTTCACATCAAAGCCCGCCTTCGCCAGCTCATCAAAGAGTTCGGAATGGATGAGATGGACCTGCCGCAGGTTGGGCGCCTGCGGATTCTTGCGCACGTGATAGCGATGCTTCACGGTGACGCCCATATGGGCGTCGCCCTCGACGCCGAGGCCCGCCAGCAGGCGGATCGACATTTCATTGGGCTTGCTGAAGGAATGAGCGCGCGCGCGGCTGACGGCGACGACGCTTGCATTGTGGTCTGCGGCCATCGCCTCGCCTCCCTAAAGATTGCTCGCCGCCAGCTGCGCCGCCTGATGTTCGGTGATCAGGGGGTCGATCACATCGTCGAGCGCTTCGCCGGTGATGATCTTGTCGAGCTTGTAGAGGGTGAGGTTGATCCGGTGATCGGTCAAGCGCCCCTGCGGAAAATTATAGGTGCGGATGCGCTCGGAGCGGTCGCCCGAACCCACCTGCGACTTGCGGTCGGCGGCACGCTCGGTGTCGAGCTTCTGGCGCTGCATGTCATAGAGCCGCGCCTTGAGAAGGCCCATGGCGCGCGCGCGGTTCTTGTGCTGGGAACGCTCGTCCTGCACGAAGACGATGGTGTTGGTGGGAATATGGGTGATGCGGATCGCCGATTCCGTTTTATTCACATGCTGGCCGCCGGCGCCCTGCGCGCGCATCGTGTCGATCCTGAGATCGGCCTCGTTGATGTCGATGTCGACATCCTGGGCCTCGGGCAGCACCGCCACCGTCGCCGCCGACGTATGGATGCGCCCCTG
>CANGFT010000046.1 GCA_947453205.1 Beijerinckiaceae bacterium
CCATCTGGGCGCCCATGTTCTCGAACTTGTCCTCCAGCTCGATCTCCTTGGCGACGGTGACGCCGTCCTTGGTGATGCGGGGAGCGCCGAAGCTCTTGTCGATGACGACGTTGCGGCCCTTGGGGCCCAGCGTCACCTTGACGGCGTTGGCGAGGATGTCGACGCCGCGCAGCATGCGGTCACGAGCGTCAGACGAAAAACGTACGTCCTTGGCAGCCATATTCTTCTACTCCTGAAACGGTCTGAAAGGGGAGTTGCGGCTTCAGCCGACCACGCCCATGATGTCGCTTTCCTTCATGATCAGGAGATCCTGACCATCGAGCTTGACTTCCGTGCCGGACCACTTGCCGAACAGCACGCGGTCGCCCGCCTTCACATCGAGGGGGACGAGCTTGCCGGATTCATCGCGGGCGCCGGGGCCGACGGCGACGATCTCGCCTTCCTGGGGCTTTTCCTTGGCGCTGTCGGGGATGATGATCCCGCCCTTGGACTTCTCTTCGCCTTCGAGGCGCTTGACCACGACGCGGTCGTGCAGGGGACGAAACTTCATGTGAGTGTTCCTGTTTAGCCCGACCTGCCCTGGCGGATCTGCCTTAGGGCATGGGGGGCATGACCAAACAAAGGTGATTTAGCACTCGTCTAGCCAGAGTGCTAACAGAGGTGGAGATAGGGAGGCGCCAGAGGGGAGTCAAGGGACGAGGTTTCGAAAAAGTTTCGCGGCGAAACGCGGTTTCGCGAAAAAGCCCGGAAAGCCGGATCTTAACCATTCATAAATAATCAGCCCCGCAGGCTTTGGCGCATCTCGCGGGCAGAAAGGGCCGGCGCCGTGGCTCCGGCTTGGCCGCAAACAGGGAATATCCGAACGAAATGAAGCAATATCAGGGATTTATAGGCTAGTGCGCATACCCCTCGCCCTTGCGTTCAATGCTGCGGCCAACTTCGTCATCGGCCTTCTCGTCGCCAAATTCCTGGGGCCGGAGGCCTTCGGTGAGTTCGCGCTGGCGCTCGCGCTTGGCGTCGTCGTCCAGATCGGGGTCTTCGACTGGATCCGGCTCGCGGCGGCGCGGTTCGGGGAGGGCGCCCGCGCGACGCTGGACGCGAGCTTTGCTTTTTTGGCCCTGGCGGTCGCAGTCCTCGCCCTTGGCGCGCTCTTTTCCGGCCTCAGCCTGCGCCTGTCGAGCGAACTTCTGGGGCTTGCGCTGCTGGCGGCGGTGGTGAACGGCTTTTTCGATTACCGGCAAGCTCTGGTGCGGGCGCGGTTCGAGGATGGCCTCTACGCCCGGCTCCTGCTCACCAAAAACCTTCTCTCGGCGATCCTGACCATTGGCGGCGCCTGGCTCACGGGCTCGGCGGCCGTGGCGGTGGCGGGGGTCTGCCTCGCCATGGCCGGGGCGATGGCCAGCGCCCATCAGGCGCTCCGGGCGCAGGCGCGGGCGCAAGCCGCCGCCCGCGCCAGCCTCGCGCTCGATTATCTGCGCTACGCCAAGCCCGTGGTGGCCGCGAGCCTGCTTTACCTGCTGCTTGGCCTCTTCAACCGCAGCCTCGTGGCCGAGCGCCATGGCTTTGCGGAGGCTGGGCAGTTTTCGCTCGCCTTCGACATGGGCCAGCGGATCGTCGGGAGCCTCGGGGTCATGCTGGACGTCGTCCTGTTTCAGCTCGCGGTCCGGGCGGATGGGGAGAGCGGGGAGGACGCGAAGGCGCAGGTCGCCCGCAACATGGGGCTGGTCCACGCCCTGCTGACCCCCGCCTGCGTCGGCCTCTGGCTTGTGTCCCCCAGCCTTGAGCGGATCGCCGCCCCGCTAGCCTTCCGGGGGCCCTTTGACCTTTACTTCACCCTGCTGCTGCCGGGTTTTCTGTGTTTTGGCCTGAGCGTCTACGCCATCGCGCCGGTTTTCCAGATCGCGCGGCGCACCGCCCCGCTCATCGCGGCGGCGCTGGGCGCCTGCGCGGCGGATCTGGCGCTGCTGGCGCTGCTGCCGTCTGGAGCCCAGTCCATCGCCGTCGCCCAGACCGGCGCCATGGCCGCAGGCTTCCTCTGCCTCTGCGCCTTCGCGATGGCGGGGCCGACCCGTTGGCCCGGCGCCCGCGACCTTCTGGCGCCCCTGCTGGGCGCTGTCCTGATGGCGGCGGCGCTCGCGCCCCTGCGGGGCTGGGAGCCGGGCCTCGTCACCCTTTTCGCCCAGATTCTCGGGGGTCTCGCCATCTATGGCGCGGTCATGGTGGGCCTTGACGCCTGCGGCTTGCGGGCCCTCGCCCGCGACGCCTTGCGCTTTCGGTCGTCCTCCCTAAACTCGCGGCGACAAAGGGAGGCTTCTTCGGAATGAGCAAACTGAAACTCACCATGGCTGTGAGCCATTACGACCATGTGATCGACATCGCGTTGAAGCGCGTCGAGGTCGAGGGCGTCGAGCTCAACATGATGGAGCTGCCGCTCCACGACATTTTCCAGCGCACGGTCGGCTTCGCCGATTTCGACATCGCCGAAATGTCCATGGCCAAATATGTCTCGATGCGCTCGCAGGGCGATGACCGGCTGATCGCCTTGCCGGTGTTCCTCTCGCGCGTCGCCCGCCATTCGGCCATCTATGTCCGGCGCGACCGGATCAAGACGGCGGCGGATTTCGCGGGCAAGCGCATCGGCGTGCCCGAATGGGCCCAGACCGCCGCCGTCTATGGCCGCGGCGTGATCGCCCATGAGCTTGGCGTCGACCTGCGCTCGATCCATTGGGTGCAGGCCGGCCTTGGCGAGGCCGGGCGCGCGGAGAAGGTGCCGTTGAATCTTCCCGCCGGGCTGGAGCTGACGCCGATCTCCGACAAGTCGCTGACCCAGATGCTCGACAAGGGCGAGCTGGACGGCCTCGTCTGCGCCACCCCGCCCAACTGCTTCCACACCAATCCCGATGTGGTGCGCTTCTACGAGAACCCGACCGAGGCCGAGATGGCCTATGCGAAAAACAAGAAGATCCTGCCGATCATGCATGGCGTGGTCGTGCGCAAGGCGGTCCTCGACGCGCATCCCTGGGTCGCGGGCAATCTCTTCCACGCCTTCGAGACCGCCCGCCGCCACAGCGTCAAGCGCATGGCCTTCCCCGGCGCCACCGCCGTTCCCGTGCCCTGGATCACCGATGCGGTGAAGCGGGCGCAGGAGGTCATGGGCAAGGACTTCTGGCCCTATGGCGTCGAGGAGAACCGCCCGACGCTCGAGGCCTTCTGTCAGTTCGCCTATGAGCAGGGCGTCTGCCATCGCCTGATGAAGCCCGAAGAATTGTTCCCGGCCCAGACGCTCCAGACCGTCCGCGTCTGAAACCTGTGGCGAAGGAGCGGCGAAGAGCATAAATAGAGCCCTCAACCCATGGGGGCCCGCCTTGAGCCAGATCGCCTTTCCAGAGCCGGATCCGCGCATCCTCGCCCGCCGCGATGAGATCGTGGCGGGCCTCGCGCGTCTTGTCGCCCCCGAGAGCCTCATCACCTCCGAGGACGAGCGCCGCGCCTTCGAGACCGACGCCCTGACCGCCTACCGGCGCATGCCGCTGGCGGTGGTCCTGCCGCGCAGCACCGAGGAGGTCTCCGCCGTCCTCGCTTATCTCCATGGCCAGGGCGTGAAGGTGGTGGCGCGGGGCGCGGGCACCTCGCTTGCGGGCGGCGCCATCCCGCAGGAAGATGCGGTCGTCGTCGGTGTCTCCAAGCTGAACCGCATCCTTGAGGTCAACTATGGCGACCGCGTCGCGCGCGTGCAGGCGGGCGTCACCAATCTGGGAATCACCGACGCCATCATGGCCGACGGCTTCTTTTATGCGCCCGATCCCTCCTCGCAGCTCGCCTGCACGATCGCCGGCAACATCGGCATGAACTCGGGCGGCGCCCATTGCCTCAAACATGGCGTCACCACAAATCATATTCTGGGCGTGCGCATGGTGCTGATCGACGGCACGGTGGTCGACATCGGCGGGGATCATCTCGACGCCAACGGCTATGATCTCCTCGGCGTGATCGTGGGCTCGGAGGGCCAGCTTGGCGTCGTGACCGAAGCCAGCGTGCGCATCCTGCGCGCGGCCGAGGGCGCGCGGCCCGTGCTTTTCGGTTTCGACTCCAGCGAAGAAGCCGGCGCCTGCGTGGCCGATGTGATCGGCAACGGCATCGTGCCCGTCGCCATGGAGTTCATGGACAAGCCCGCCATCGAGATCACCGAGGCCTTCGCCCATGCGGGCTATCCGCTGGATGTCGCGGCCATGCTCATCATCGAGGTCGAAGGCTCGCCCGCCGAGATGGAGACGCAGCTTGCGCGCATCGTCGAGATCGCCCGCAAGCATGGGGTGCGCACCGTGCGCGAATCCCAATCAGCGCTGGAGGCCGCGCTGATCTGGAAGGGCCGCAAATCCGCCTTCGGCGCGACAGGCCGCGTGGCCGACTACATCTGCATGGACGGCACCGTGCCCACGAGCAAACTCTCCTATGTGCTCCAGCGCACCGATGAGATCGTGAAGAGCTATGGCCTGCGCGTCGCCAATGTCTTCCATGCGGGCGACGGCAACATGCATCCGCTCATCATGTATAATGTCAACGATCCCGCCGAGCAGGCCAAGGCCGAAGAGGCAGGCAACGACATCCTCAAGCTGTGCGTCGAGGTCGGCGGATGCCTCACAGGCGAGCATGGGGTCGGCATTGAAAAGCGCGACCTGATGCGCTTCCAGTTCACCCCCGTCGATCTCGATCAGCAGATGCGCGTGCGCGCGGTTTTCGATCCTGGCTGGCTGCTCAACCCCGCCAAGGTCTTTCCGCTCGACCAGCGCGACGCCGCCTGAGGCTGGACCGCGATGACCCGACAGATCATCCATAAGCCGCAAAGCGAATCCGATGTCGCGGAGATCGTGCGGGAGTCGCTCGGCGCGAAAACGCCGCTCGCCATCGAAGGCGGCGGCACGCGGGCGGGGCTTGGCCGCCCCTCGCAAGCGCCCGCCACGCTTTCGACCGCGCTGCTCACCGGCGTCACGCTTTATGAGCCCGCCGAAATGGTCATCAGCGCGCGCGCGGGCACGCCCGTTTCGCAGATCGAACGGGCGCTTGGCGAGAACGGCCAGATGCTGCCCTTCGAGCCCATGGACCATCGTGCGGTCTACGCAAGCGCGGGCGATCCGACCATCGGCGCTGTGGCGGCCTGCAATATCTCAGGCCCGCGCCGCATCCAGTCCGGCGCCGCGCGCGACCATCTGATCGGCTTGCGCTTTGTGAATGGCCGGGGCGAGGCTGTGAAGTCGGGCGGGCGCGTGATGAAGAATGTCACGGGCCTTGATCTCGTGAAGCTCGTCTGCGGCTCGCACGGAACGCTCGGCGTCATCACCGAAGTGACCTTCAAGCTGCTGCCGAGGCCGCGCCAGACTGCGACCCTCGTGATCGCCGGGCTCGATGATGAGCGCGCGGTCGCCTGCATGTCGGCGGCGCTTGGCTCGCCCTTTGAAGTCAGCGGCGCCGCGCATCTGCCGCAGACCGCGTCGCAGGGCGCGCGCACCGTCCTGCGCGTCGAACATTTCCCCGACTCGGTCGCCTACCGCATGGAGGCGCTGGAAAAGCTGCTGTCGCCCTTTGGGGCGCCGTCACGTCTTGACCATGAGCCCTCTCTCAGTCTGTGGCGCGACCTGCGCGATGTCGGGCCGCTCGCGTTTCCCGCGCAAAGGGCCCTCTGGCGCATGTCCGTTGCGCCGACCCGCGCGCCGCGCCTGATGGCCGCCTTGCGGCAGACGCTGCGCGGCGATTGCTTTTATGATTGGGGCGGCGGGCTCGTCTGGTTCGCCACGGAAGCGGCGGGCGATTGCGGCGCGCAGGCGATCCGCAGGGCGATCGGCGCCACCGGCGGACACGCGACCCTTGTGCGCGCGCCTGACGAGATGCGCGCCGCGCTGGATGTCTTTGAGCCCCTGTCGCCCGCGCTGATGAAGCTCACGCGCGGCGTCAAGACCAGCTTCGATCCGCAGGGCCTGTTCAACCCCGGCCGCATGTATGCGGGCGTCTGAATGCGGGGAGCGATATGAAAACCAGTTTCTCGCCGTCCCAACTCCAGGATCCGCACCTGCGCGAATCCGAAAAGATCCTGCGCAGCTGCGTCCATTGCGGCTTTTGCACCGCGACCTGTCCGACCTATCTGCTCGAGGGCGATGAGCTCGATTCGCCGCGCGGCCGCATATATCTCATCAAGGACATGCTCGAAGGCGGCAAGCCTGCGACGCCGGAGGTCGTGAAACATATCGACCGCTGCCTGTCCTGCCTCTCCTGCATGACGACCTGCCCTTCGGGCGTGCATTACATGCATCTCGTCGATCACGCCCGCGCCCATATCGAAAAGACCTATGCGCGCAGCGCAGGCGATCAATTCATCCGCGCCGTGCTCGCCAATGTGCTGCCCTATCGCGAGCGGTTCAGGCTGGCGCTCGCTGGCGCGCTTCTCGCGAAGCCCCTGAGCGGCGTCTTCGGCGCCTTGCCCGTTGTCGGCAAGCGCCTGCGCGCCATGATCGATCTTGCGCCCCTGCGCTTCCCCTCGCGGGAGATCCCTGAGCCTGCGCCTGTCGTCGCCGCCCCCGCGCGCGGCAAGGTGGTGATCCTCGAAGGCTGCGCCCAGCCCGTCCTCAAACCCTCCATCAACAAGGCGGCGCGGCGGATGCTGGCGCGCCATGGGATCGAAGTCGTGACCCCCGCGGGCGAGGGCTGCTGCGGCGCGCTCGTCCACCACATGGGCCGCGAGGACGAAGCGCTGCGCTTCGCCAGGGCCAATGTGGACGCCTGGATCGCCGAGATGGATCGGGGCCTTGAAGCCATCCTCATCACCGCATCGGGTTGCGGGACCACGGTGAAGGACTATGGCTTCATGCTGCGCGACGATCCCGCCTATGCGGACAAGGCGCGGCGGGTCTCGGAGGCGACGCGCGACATCACGGAATATCTGCTGTCGCTGCCTGCGCTGGAGCCTGCGCGCCCCACGGGGCAGGTGGTGGCCTATCACTCGGCCTGCTCCATGCTGCATGGTCAGAAGATCACCGACGGTCCCAAGCGCCTCCTGCGGGCGGCGGGCTTTCAGGTGCGGGACGTGCCGGAGGGGCATATCTGCTGCGGCTCGGCGGGCGTCTACAACATCCTGCAGCCCGAAATCGCCGGGCGCCTTGGCGCGCGCAAGGCGGCGAACATCGAGCGCGTGCGTCCGCAGATCATCGCCACCGGCAACATCGGCTGCATCACCCAGATCGGGGCGAAGACGCAGATTCCGATTCTCCACACGATAGAATTGCTGGACTGGGCCTCTGGCGGACCCATCCCCGAAGGGCTGGAGGGCGTCGCGGGCCTTGAGGCTCAACCAGTCAATGCTTCGTCTTTACATGCTTAACAAACGTATAATTTACATTTTTCCATTGGACTGAGGCGTAAATAGCCTGACGATCCGCTCTTGCCGCCAGTTCGCAGCGATCTGGCGTCGCTGAAGCGGGCGGCGTTGCTTGAATTGTGGAGTTTTTGCAACAGTAATCAGGCAAGTGTGCATTGCCGTGAAATTTGCCTAATTTATAGGCAAATGCTCGTTCCTTGGTCTTGTCATACAGCTCCGTTTAGGGTCACAGTTGCGTCACCTTTTCAGAGTTCAATGGAGCCTGACGTTATGAACAAGACCTCGATCGCCCTTCTCGCCGTCGCCCTGACCAGCGGCAGCGCCCTCGCCGCCGACCTCGGCAAGAAGAAGGCCCCGGCCCCCGCGCCTGTCGTCGTCTCCCCCTGGGACTTCACCGTCGGCGGCGGTCTGACCAGCAACTACCTGTTCCGCGGCATCAGCCAGTCGAACAACGCCGCCAGCGTCAACGCCAACGCCGAGCTGCGCTACACCTTCAGCGACACCTGGGCCGCTTACGTCGGCACGGCTGGCTCCAGCATCAAGCTGACGGATATTGATATTAGCCCCAACATGGAGCTGGACGTCCTCGGTGGCGTGCGCGGCACGTTCGGGAACCTGTCGACCGATGTCGGCGCGATCGCCTACATCTATCCTGGCCTCAAGACCCCGACCCCGGTCGGCGTTTTCCCGACCAACCCCACCTTCTATGAAGGCTTCGTGAAGCTCGGGTACAACATCACCGAGACGATCAATGTCGGCGCCAACGCCTTCTATTCGCCGAGCTTCCTCGACACCGGCGCGAACGGCACCTATGTGTCGGCGACCGCGAAGTGGACCCTCCCGAACGATTTCGCCCTCTCCGGTGAGTTCGGCCGCCAGTACTTTGGCACCACCGACAACCTGCATTTCAATACATCTGGCAAGAATCGCTACAACCTGCCCGACTACAACTACTGGAATGCGGGTGTGTCTTATAGCTACAAGTTCGCCACGCTCGACCTTCGCTATCATGGCACTGACCTGAGCAAGGCCGAGTGCGCCAACATCACTGGCCCGACTGGCACGTCCTTCACCCAGTCCAAGTACTGCGGCGCGGCTGTTGTCGGCACCATCTCCTTCGCCCTCGCCGGCAAGGATCTGAAGTAATCCTGCTCAGCCCCCGGGCTGAAGGTTCGGGCCCCCGCTTTCGAGCGGGGGCTTTTTCGTTTCCAAACCCGCGCTTTTGGGCGGGGTCTGTTTCGTTTCCAAACCCCCGCTTCGGCGGGGGCTTTTTCGTTTCAAAGACGCGTGAACGGCGCCCCATAGCCCCCTTGGCCCTTCGCGGGTCACTCCCCATATGCTGAGCGCGGAGCCATTCCGCTCAAGTCCAGGGAGACCCCCATGACCCCCGAAGAACGCCAGTTGCTCGCCGGATTGTTCGACCGGACCCGCGCGGCGTCCGAATCGCCGCGTGACAAGGAGGCCGAGGCCTTCATCGCCGAGGCCCTGCGCGATCAGCCCCACGCTACCTATCTGCTTGCTCAGGCCGTGATCGTTCAGGATCATGCGCTGGGGGCGGCCAATGAGAGGCTGCAGCAGCTGGAGGCGCGGGTGCGCGAGCTTGAGGCCGCCCAGACCAGCGGGGGGGGCTCGTTCCTTGGCGGCCTCTTCGGCGGCGGCCGGCCCGCCACCAGCGTCCCGAGTTCAGGCGCTGCGCAGGCCACCGCCGTTCCGCAGGCCGGCTCGCCCTGGGGACGGCAGCAGACCGGCCAGACCGCCGTCCAGCAGGGTCAGGGGTTCGGCCAGCAGGCCATGCAAGCCCCCATGCAGGGCGGCGGCTTTCTGCGCGGCGCGCTCGGCACGGCGGCAGGCGTCGCGGGCGGCATGTTGCTCGCCAACTCCATCAGCAACCTCTTCAGCAATCATCAGGGCTCCAATCCCCTGGGCATTGGCGACAGCGCCTCGGCCGGGGGCTTCCAACCCGCCGCTCAGGACGTCGGACAAGGCGACAATGGCGGCCTGATGAGCGGCATCTTCCCCGCCTCCGCAAATGAATCCGACTACGGCTCGGGCGGCGGCTTCTTCGGCTCGTCCTCTGACGATTCGAGCGACATCTGACGCGAACGCCTGCGCCCCCGGACCCGTCCGGGGGCGTCTTCAGATCACGACCGCTTTCGTCCCGGGCCTCCCCGCTCCTGGAGGTCTAACGCATCCTCATCACGATGCGGCTGATCGGCTTGAGCTTCAAAATATATTGATGATGTGGTCAAGCCGCAGGGCTGCGGCGCGGTGGCGCTTGCCATCAAGGCGCGCGCCGGGGCAATGTCGGCCATCGCCAGCCCTTGCACGGGACGCCTCATCTTGCCGCACACCAGCAGGCCGCGCGTCGGCCTTTTCGTCACCTGCCTCGTTGATCTCTTCCGCCCCAGCATCGGCTTCGCCGCCGTGAAGCTGCTGGAGGATGCGGGCTGCGAGGTCATCGTGCCCGCGCAGACCTGCTGCGGCCAGCCCGCCTTCAATTCCGGCGACCGCGCCGACGCCCGCGCCCTCGCGCAGCAGGCCATGGACGCCTTCGCGAACTGCGACTATGTCGTCGCGCCCTCCGGCTCCTGCGGGGGCATGATGGCGAAACATTATCCCGAATTGTTTGCGGACGATCCAAACCTCGCGCAACGCGCCCAGGCCTTCGCCGATAAATGCCACGAACTCCTGAGCTTTCTCACCGATGTTCTCGGCGTGACGAAGGTCAGCGCCAGTTTCCCGCGCGAAGTCACCTATCACGACAGCTGCTCGGGCCTGCGCGAGATGGGCGTGCAAAGCCAGCCGCGCAAGCTCCTTGGCTCCATCGAAGGGCTGTCCTTGACCGAGATGAAGGAGTGCGACGTCTGCTGCGGCTTTGGCGGAACGTTCGCCGTCAAATATGGCGAGATCTCCGACGCCATCGTGCGCCAGAAGATCGACAATGTCTGCAACAGCGGCGCGCCCGTGCTGCTGGCGGGCGATCTGGGCTGCCTCATGAACATGGCGGGCAAGCTTGCGCGCGAGGGCCGCAAGATCGAGGTGCGCCATGTGGCCGAAGTGCTCGCGGGCTTCACCCATGAGCCGCCCATCGGCGCGCCGACCGAGGGCGAGGCGTGAGCGAGACCCTGCATATCATGACCTTGCTCGCCACAGCCCATATCCTGACCGTCATGTCGCCGGGGCCCAATCAGGCGCTCGTCCTTGCGACTGCTGCGCGCAGCCGCAGCGAAGGGCTGATCGTCTCAGCCGGCTTCTGGCCCGCCGGCTGTCTTTGGGCCGCCATGGGGCTCATGGGCATGGGCGAAGTGATGCGCGCCGCGCCCATGATCGAACTTGCGCTGCGCCTCGCATGCGGCGTTTATCTGACTTATCTGGGCCTGCGCATGCTGCGCGCCTCCTTCAGGGGGCGCGGCGGCGAGAGCCGCGCTGCGCCCGAACAAAGCCGGGCGCGGCTCTTTCTGATGGGCTTTCTCACCAATCTCGGCAACGCCAAGGCCATCGCCTATTTCGCCAGCGTCTTCGCCGCGACAGGCGCCTATGCGCTGCCTCTGGAATGGCAGATCGTCGCGATCTTTCTGATGCCCGGCATCGGCTTCTCCTGGAATGCGGCGCTGGTGCTGTTCGTCTCCACCAAGCCGGTGCGCCGCGCCTATGAACGCGCGTCCCACTGGATCGACCGCATCTCCGGTTCTGTCCTCATGATCTTCGGCCTCAAGCTTCTGGTGTCGCGATGAGCCCCGCCATGACCTCTCCCGCCTTCAGGCAGAACGCCCATGATGCGCTCGCCGACAAACAGTTGCAGCAGGCGCTCGGCAATGTGCGCGCAGGCTTCATCGACAAGCGCGCGCAGGCGGCTGAGCGGCTTCCTGAATTCGAGGCCCTGCGCGACAGCGCGCGCGACATCAAGAACCATGTCCTCGCCCATCTCGATCTTTATCTCGAACACTACGAGACAAAGGTGCGCGAGGCGGGCGGCCATGTGCATTTCGCCCGGACGGCGCAGGAAGCCTGCGCCACCATCGTCGAGATCTGCAAGGCGCAGGGCGCGCGCACCGTCACTAAAGGCAAGTCCATGGTCTCCGAGGAGATCGGCCTCAATGCGGCCATCGAGGCGGCTGGCATGGAGGCGGTGGAGACGGACCTTGGCGAATATATCATCCAGCTTCGCCACGAAGCGCCCTCCCATATCATCGCGCCCGCCGTGCATCTGACCAAGGAGCAGGTGGAGGCCGACTTCCGCCGCCTTCACAAGCACCTGCCGCAAGAGCGCGATCTCTCGCAGGCCGAAGCGCTGCTGGGCGAGGCGCGCATGGTCCTGCGCAAACGATTCCTTGAGGCGGATGTGGGGATCACCGGCGCGAATTTCCTTGTCGCGGAGACGGGAACCTCGATCATCGTCACCAATGAGGGCAATGGCGATCTCACGCAGACCCTGCCGCGCGTGCATATCGTCATCGCCTCCATCGAAAAAATCGTGCCGACGCTGGAAGACGCGGCGCAGATCCTGCGCGTGCTCGGCCGCTCCGCCACGGGGCAGGACATGTCGGTTTATACGACGCTCTCGACAGGTCCGCGCAGGCCCGGCGATGTGGATGGGCCGCAGGCCTATCATGTGGTGCTCGTCGACAATGGCCGCAGCGCCATGCTCGGCACGGAGTTCGAGGAGATGCTGCGCTGCATCCGCTGCGGCGCCTGCATGAACCATTGTCCTGTCTATCATGCGGTGGGCGGCCATGCTTATGGCTGGGTCTATCCCGGCCCCATGGGAGCGGTGCTCTCGCCCTCGTTGCTGGGCGTCGACAAGGCGGGGCATCTGCCCAACGCCTCCACCTTCTGCGGGCGCTGCGAAAGCGTCTGCCCCGTGCGGATTCCCTTGCCCAAACTCATGCGTCACTGGCGCGAGCGCGAATATGAACGGCATCTCGCGCCCGCGACCTATCGCTATGGACTCGGCGTCTGGGCCTTCTTCGCCCGCAGGCCCGCGCTTTACAAACTCGCAACCGGCCTCGCCATGCCTGTGATGAGCTATTTGGCGCGGAAGCAGGGGCGATTTAAAAAGCTGCCGCTGGCCTCAGGCTGGACCGATCATCGGGATATGCCGGCGCCCCAGGGCAAGACCTTTCAGGCGCAATGGCGCGAGCGTGGAGGCAGGACCAGATGAGCGCGCGCGAGGACATTCTCTCGAACATCCGCCGTTCCCTTGGCGTCACCGGCCGCGAAGCGCCGCGCAAGGCGGCGGTGGAGGAGCGGCTGCGCGCGGCGCCGCGCGGGGTCGTGCCTGCGCGCGGGCGGTTGAGCGGCGGGGCCCTGGTCGACCTGTTTCGCGCCGAGGCGGAGCGCGTAGCGGCGAGCGTGGCTGAGGTTTCGCAGGCGCAGGACATCGTGGGCGAGGTGGCGCGCTACCTGCGTGAACACAATCTGCCCGCGAGCCTTCGCATGGGCGCCGACGAGCGCCTCAATGGGCTCGACTGGAGCGGCGTCGCGATGGAGGTTTCGCAAGGCCCCTCCGCAGGCGATGACCTCAACGGCCTCAGCCACGCCTTCGGCGCCATAGCCGAAACCGGCACGCTCGCCATGGTCTCCGGCGCGGACAATCCGACCACGCTGAACTTCCTGCCCGACAATCATATCGTCGTGCTGCGCGAAGCTGATCTGGCTGGCGATGCGGAGACGCTCTGGGATCGCCTGCGCGCGCGCTACGGCAAGGGGCTCGCGCCCCGCACCGTCAATCTCATCACCGGCCCCTCGCGCTCCGGGGACATCGAACAGCAGATCGTGCTGGGCGCCCACGGTCCGCGGCGGCTGCACATCATCATCCTGCGCGGCTGACGCTGGAACATCGCCGGTCCTCCAGGCGTTACCCGCCACTGGAGGTTCGCCGTCATGACGCAGCGCCCGAAAAAGTCAGATCAGCAGCAAGTGCAAAATGAAGAGCTGGATGAAGCGCTGGAGGAAAGCTTCCCCGCCAGCGATCCGCCCTCCATGACCCAGCCCAGACCCTGCGGCGACAAGATTAAGGAAAGGCCCGCGGCCGAACCTGTCAGGGGCGAGGATGAAGACGACGCGACGCGGGTCGACCTGTACGAGGACGAAGATAAATAGATCAACGGCAGCTATGCCATTTGGTCATGACTGCTCTGCCTAATGTCTAATTGTCCTCACGCGCTCTTCTGGGCTATCAGGGAATCACGCTCATTCCCTGAGCGTTTTCCTCCCGAGACTAGGGCCGCAGCGGCGACGCTGACGGCCTTTTTTCTTGGGCTCCCTTGCTGCATTGCAATAAACGCATGGCTGCCATTCCAAACCAGCGTTTGTGAAAAGGCGCGCGGGGATGCATTGTGTGTATGCCCTTCTTAGGGCGTTTCCTCCCTTGACTTGGGGCCGCTTGTGCAAACGAGCGGCCTCCTTTCGTTTCGGGGGCCTTTCTTTCAGACTGGCGCTGGCTTGCGCAGATCGAGGCGCACGGATTTCGCGCCGGCGTCGTCGGGCTCATCCCTGATCTCGAAGCCAAGCTGACGGCACATGGCGAGCATGGTGGTGTTCTCGGCGAGCACCTGGCCCTCGATATGGCTGAGGCCCTCGCGCGCTGCGTAATCGAGAATCATCTTCATCAAGGCCCAGCCAAGCCCGCGCCCCTTCTGGTCGGAGCGCAGGAGAATCGCGAATTCGCCGCTGCGCCGGTCGGCGTCGAGCATCAGACGCACCGCGCCCAGCATCTCCTCGTGATCGAGCATGGCGCAAAGTTCGAGCGCGCGGGCGTAGTCGATCTGCGTCAGGCGGGCGATGAAGGCATGGCTGAAATCCTTCACGGGCGCGAAGAACCGCAGACGCAGATCCTTAGGCGAGACCTGCTGGAAGAAGGCGCGATACATGGCCTCGTCCTCGGGCCGCACCGGGCGCACGAAGACGCGCCGCCCATCGCGGCCCGTCAGCCAGCGCTCCCACTGCTTGGGATAGGGCGCGACGGCGAAGCGTTCGTTGACCGGCCCGCGCCGGCCCTCGACCGGGGCGAGGCGCACGCGCGCATCCATGGCGATGACGCCCTCGGCGTCGGCGAGCAGGGGGTTGATGTCGAGTTCGCGAATCTCCGGCAGGTCCGCCGACATCTGCGCGAGCTTGACCAGCGTCAGCGCGACCTCATCAAGATCGGCGGCGGGCACATCGCGATAGTCCTGCAGCAGCCGCGCCACCTGCGTGCGGCTGATGAGGTCGAGCGCGAGGCCCAGATCGAGCGGCGGCAGGGCGAGCGCGCGGTCCTTCATCACCTCCACCGCCTTGCCGCCGCGCCCGAACAGCACCACGGGCCCGAAGGTCGGATCCTCCGCAAGGCCCGCGATCAATTCGCGGCCCTGCGGACGCTGGATCATGGGATGGACCGTGACGCCCTCGATCCGCGCCTTGGGCGCAAGCACCGCCACCCGGCTCAGCATGGCGGCTGCGGCCTCCTTCACCGCCTGCGCGCTGGCGAGGTCGAGGACGACGCCGCCCACATCGGATTTATGCTGGATGTCCCGCGAATGGATCTTGATGACGCAGCGCCCATGCGTCGCCAGAAGGGGCGCGGCGACCTCGCCCGCCTCCTGCGGGGTGCGGGCGAGGAGGGTCTGCGCGATGGGGATGGCGTAGGCCTCGAAAAGCGCGGTGGCGTCGATGGGATCAAGCCAGACATCGCCACGCGCCAGCGCGCGCTCGACCACAGCGCGCGCCTTGTCCACATCGGGGCTGAAGCCCTCGGGCAGATTGGGCGGGGTCGCCATCAAGGCCTCGCGGTTTCGGCTCCATGTGACGAGATGCATGAAGCCGCGCATGGCGCCGGTCTGGTGATGGGGAATGCGCGCCTCTTCGAAAATGCGGTCGCTCTCGCGGGTCGCGCCGAGCCAGACGGCGAAGACAGGTTTGCTGCGTCTGTTTGGCGCCTGCGCCGCCGCTTGCGCCACCGTCTGCGCCACGGCGCGCGCCACCGCCTCCCCATCCGAGAGCGCGGTGGGGCAATGCATGACCATGACCGCGTCGTTCATGGGGTCGGCCAGCAGGGGCGCCAGCGCAGCGCTGAAGCGGGCGGGATCGGCGTCGCCCACGATGTCCACGGGATTGGCGCGCGACCAGGTGGGCGGCAGCACCGCCTCCAGAGCCTCGCGCGTCGAAGCCGAAAGATCCGCGAGACGCCCGCCGAGGTCGATGAGGTCGTCCACCGCCAGCACGCCGACGCCCCCGCCATTGGTCAGGATGGCGAGCCGGTCGCCGGGGAAGGGGCGCACCCGGCCCAGCGCCTCAGCGGCTTCGAAAAGCTCGTTGATGTCGCGCACCCGCAAGAGCCCGGCGCGGCGGAAGGCGGCGTCATAGACAGCGTCCGAACCCGCCATGGCGCCCGTATGGGTGGCGGCGGCTTTGGCGGCGCGCGGGTTGCGCCCGGCCTTGATGACGATGACCGGCTTCACGCGCGCCGCGGCGCGGGCGGCCGACATGAAGGTCTTCGCGTCCTTGACCGACTCCACATAGAGGAGGATGGCCCGGGTCGCGCCGTCGAGGGCGAACCAGTCGAGCAGATCCGCGAAATCGACATCCGCCATGTCGCCGATGGAGACGAGGCCCGAAAAGCCGATGCCGCGCCCTGCGGCGAAGGCCGTGAGCGCGGCGGCGATGGCGCCCGATTGCGAGACGACCGCCAGATCGCCCCTGCCTGCGGGAAAAGCGGAGAAGCTGGCGTCGAGCCCGCCCGCAGGCGACAGGACGCCAAGGCAGTTGGGGCCGACCACGCGGATCCCCGTGCGCGCGGCGATCCCGGCCAGCTCTGCGGCGAGCGAGCCGGGCCCATGGGAGGGATCGGCCGTGATGACGATGGCGGCCTGCACGCCGCGCGCCGCCGCCTCCTCCACAAGCTGCGCCACCGCCTCGCGCGGTGCGGCGATCACGAGGAGGTCCGGCGTTTGCGGCAGGGCCGCGACGCTGGCGTGGCAGGGCGTCCCGTCGATCTCGGCATGGCGGGGATTGATGAGCTGGATCGGCCCGGCGAAGCCCCCGCGCCGCAGATTGTCGAGCACCGCCCGCCCAAGGCTCCCCACCCGCGCGCTCGCCCCGGCAAGGGCGATGGAGGAGGGGCGGAACAGGGGCTTGAGCTGGTGAATGGACATGGTGCGGCTATGCCTGCGCCGGAAGCGATGGGGGGGAGTGTAATATATATAATTTAGAATGGGCTATTGGACGATAGCTCTAAAGGTGCACGTTAGGGATTGGCGTCATCGAGTAACGCGCAGCTTATGGCGTAAAAATATGCGTTCTGTGATAATTTAGGAAGGTCGAAGATGGTTGAAATCGATTTGGCAAAGTGAGCTTATCTGCCCCAAGCTCTCGAAGATAGGCTCCTGTTTCTTGGGGGAGCTTGCTGGAGTATAAAGTTTGCAAATCATCCGAGAATGAGATGAGGCCTTTATCAAAGGCGCGATCATGCAATGAATTTAAGCAAATACCGTTGTGCGGATTAATCCGCAAATCAGGGGCTACAGACCACGGAACTATGTGGCTGGCTATTAATAATTCAGGAGCGGCAATCGCGGACAACGCGCACTTCGCATCATAAGATGCTAAGATCATATCGCGGAAGAAAGTTTGGTTTTTTCTCGCCTTCACCGTCACGAAAAAATCAGCGCCAATGGGCATGTCTGCTAAATAGGCTGATTGGGCGTTTTCTTCCATACCGGAGAGTTTCGAGGGTGTTTCTTCGTCGAGGAAATTCTCGATCTCCATAAAAAAGCGATTCCAAACTTCTTTGTCTAGAGCGCTTACATTTTTCATGCCCTTGCGCTCGATGGTTGGATCCAGATTCGCGAAATTCACGGCCTTAAGCGCAATCGCGCTTGGCGTTCTGCCCAGTCTATTAGCAAGCGCGATGATCTCAGGGTTGCGGCTATGTAGCCGACCAAATGGGGTTCTGCAGTAAAGCTTCAGAACTTCAATGAGCTGCGCTTCAGTCCAGAGATTCGTGGCCATCTCAATGCCTGATCTAAATTGCGTTCTGCTTGGACTGTTCGCTTCGATTGGCTTCGATCGATCTTTTGTTTAGAGGCGGGTCTTCGAAGTATTTCATAGGCTCCACCCCCCAATCGCCAAAATAACCCGTTTCGCCGTCTCGAAATTTTGCGATGAGCAAGCTTTCTGAAAATTTCATCTCCAACGCATCGCCATCATAAAATGGCCAGCCGGTCAGCAGTGAAGCTTTTTCCGCATCATATGGTGAAGCGAAATATGCGTAGGTAGCGCCATATATTGCGTGAATGCCGATGCAGTTCGGCAGAATGGGGCCGTTCTCACCCCAGTCTTTCAGCGCTTCTTTCGGATGCCTTCGACCATGCTGGATGTAGAGGTTCAGCAATGTTGCCTCCTGACGAAACCGAACCATCAAACCATTGCGGCGCAGCTTTTGTCTACAATAAAGTAAAGCTTATGTTTTGTGAACCATCTCTTGCCCCACCCCGCCCGCGCCGCTACACCACAGGCCAGCATTTCGGAGCTTTCATGAACATCCTTCTCATCGGCTCGGGCGGTCGGGAGCATGCGCTGGCTTTGGCCCTGTCGCGCAGCCCCCTGTCGACCCAGCTCTTCATCGCCCCCGGCAATCCCGGGACTGAGGCGCTCGGGCGCAATGTGACGCTGGATGTGGCCAACCATCGGGCGGTCGTGGATTTCTGCAAGCTCATGCAGATCGGCTTCGTGGTCGTGGGGCCGGAGGCGCCTCTCGTCGCGGGGCTGGTGGATGATCTGGAGGCTGCAGGCGTTCCCGCTTTCGGGCCGTCGAAGGCGGCGGCGCAGCTTGAAGGCTCCAAGGGCTTCACCAAGGATCTCTGCGCCGAATTCTCGATCCCCACCGCCGATTACCAGCGCTTCAGCGCGGCCGAACCCGCCAAGGCCTATGTGCGCCAGCGCGGCGCGCCCATCGTCGTGAAGGCGGATGGGCTGGCGGCGGGCAAGGGCGTCATCGTCGCCATGAGCCTTGAGGAGGCGCTCGGCGCCATCGACATGATCTTCGGCGGCGCCTTTGGCGCTGCGGGCGCGGAAGTGGTGGTCGAGGATTTCCTCGAGGGCGAGGAGGCCTCCTTCTTCGCCCTATGCGACGGGACGCGGGCGCTCGCCTTCGCCTCCGCGCAGGACCACAAGCGCGTGGGCGATGGGGACACCGGCCCCAACACCGGCGGCATGGGCGCCTATTCCCCCGCCCCGATCATGACGCAGGCCATGAGCGATCGGGTCATGCGCGAGATCATCGAGCCGACGCTGGCGGGCATGCGCGCGCGCGGGACGCCCTTCAAGGGGGTGCTCTTCGCCGGGCTGATGATCGGCCCGAAGGGGCCGAAGCTGATCGAGTTCAACGCCCGTTTCGGAGATCCCGAGACGCAGGTCATGCTCGCCCGCCTGAATGAGGATCTGCTGCCCCTGCTGCTCGCCAGCGCGAAGGGCGGCTTGCCCGCCGGGCCGGTGAAGCTGTCGGCGCAGACCGCCCTGACGGTCGTCTACGCCGCCAGGGGCTATCCCGACGCGCCCGAGCGGGGCAGCGAGATCAAAGGGGTCGAGAAGGCCGCCGCGCTGCCGGGCGTCACGGTCTTCCATGCGGGCACGAAGCGCGAGGGCTTGCGGCTGCTGGCCAATGGCGGGCGGGTGCTGAATGTGACGGCGCTGGGCGACAGCGTCGCGCAGGCGCAGGCCCGCGCCTATGCGGGGGTCGACGCCATCGACTGGCCGGGCGGCTTCTGCCGGAGGGACATCGGCTGGCGGGCGATTTAGGCCGGGGTTTACTTATCGTTAAGAATTGCGCTAAAGCTCGGCCATGCGTCTTCGACTGGCCGCTCTTTTGATTCCCTGCCTCGCCCTTGGCGGCTGCGTCTCCCGTGGAGATGGGTCGGTCCTTGAGGTCGTGCTCGTGGATGAGGGCGCCGCCGGACAGGGCGTCGTGATCGGCGCCGCCGCCCAGACCGAAGGCTCCGACCTCGCCTCCCTCACGCCCCTTCCCCCGCCCCGCCCACCCGAGTTCGGCGGCGTCGTGCTCGCCGCCAGCGACGAAGAGCTGGATGAGCTTGAGCTGGACGATGATGAGAGCGCGACCTCCGCTGGCGCGGCGCCGGCGCCCGGCCTCTTCCAATGGCTCGCCTCCGCCCCCTCCCGTCAGGCGGCCGCCGCCGGCCTGCCGCAGACCGCCGACAAGCAGCCCACGGACATGCAGCCCACGGACATGCAGCCCTCTGACAAGCCGAGGGGACCGGGCTTCCATGCGGCCTACGCCTACACCCGGGTCGATTGCTTCCCCGAGCAGCTCAAGATCGCCCTCGACCAGATCGCCGTCCACTACAAGAAGCCCGTGGAGGTGGCCTCGGGCTATCGCCCCAACGGGCGCCGGGGCTCGATGCACCGCCATTGCATGGCCGCCGACATCCGCATCGATGGTGTCGAGCCCATGGCGCTCGCGACCTACGCCAAGACCGTTCCGGGCATCAACGGCGTCGGCACCTATCGGCGCACCGATCTCGTCCATGTGGATGTGCGCCACGAACAATTCGCCTGGCGTCACTGACCCTTTGGCGTCACTGATCCTTTGGCGGCCCTGATCCTTGGGCGTCACGCCACCGCGCGGATGACCTTGCCGAGCTTCTCGGTCATTTCCCCGATCTGACTTTCCGAAATGATGAGCGGGGGCGCGAGCACCAAGGTGTCGCCCGCGGTGCGGATCAGGAGATCCTGCTTGTGGAAGGCCTCGTTGAGCGCGTCAAAGCCGCGCTTGCCGGGCCCGCCGTCGCTGGGGTCGAGGTCAATGGCGCCGACGAGGCCGATGGTGCGGATGTCCGCCACATGGGGCAGGCCGCGCAAGGCGTGGACCGCGTCGCCCCACAGCTGCTCCAGCCGCAGGACGCGGCCGAAAAGATCCTCCCGCGCATAGATGTCGAGGGTCGCCAGAGCGGCGGCGCAGGCCAGCGGATGGGCCGAATAGGTATAGCCGTGGAACAGTTCGACAGCATGTTCCGGCCCCTTCATGAAGGCGTCATGGATGCCCTTGCGCACCAGCACCCCGCCCATGGGCACGGCGCCCGCCGTCACGCCCTTGGCGAAGGTTATCATGTCGGGAATGACGCCATAACGCTCCGCCGCGAAGGCGTGGCCGAGGCGTCCAAAGCCCGTGATGACCTCGTCGAAGATCAGCAGGATGCCATATTTGTCGCAGATCTCGCGCAGGCGTTTCAGATAGCCCTGCGGGGCCGGCAGGGCGCCGGTGGAGCCCGCCATGGGCTCGACGATCACCGCCGCGAGGGTGGAGGCGTCGTGCAGGCCCACGATGTTTTCGAGCTCATCCGCCAGATGCGCGCCCCATGCCGGCTCGCCCCTGGTGAAGGCCTGTTCGCTGCGGTTGTAGGTGGTGGGCAGATGATCGACGCCGGTCAGAAGCGAGCCGAAATATTTGCGGTTCGCCACCATGCCGCCGACGGAGATGCCGCCGAAGCCCACGCCATTATAGCCGCGCACCCGCCCCACAAGCCGCGTGCGCGCGCCCTGGCCTGAGACGTTCCAATAGGCGAGGGCGATCTTCAGCGCGGTGTCGACGGCTTCCGAGCCCGAATTGGTGAAGAAGACATGGTCGAGATCCCCCGGCGCCATGGCGGCGAGGCGCGAGGCGAGCTGGAAGGCCTTGGGATGGCCGATCTGGAAGGGCGGCGCATAGTCCATCTCCTGCGCCTGCGCCTGAATGGCGGCGACGATCTCCTCGCGGCCATGCCCCGTGTTCACGCACCAGAGGCCCGCCACGCCATCGAGCACCTTGCGCCCGTCCGGCGTGTGATAGTGCATGCCCTTGGCGCGGCCGAGCATGCGCGGCGCCTTCTTGAAGGCGCGGTTCGCCGTGAAGGGCATCCAATAGGCCGCCAGATCGTTGGGCAGGTCCGTTGAAGCGTTGCTGGTCATGGGTCGCTCCTGTGCGATGCGGCATCTTACACCCCGCGTCGCCGCTGACCAATCTTCAGGGCGAGTCCGCGCGGGCCTCTTCGGTGTCCGCAGCGAGGATGACGGCGCCGCTCGTCACGGGCGCGCGCACCACGGTCACGGTGCAGGGCGCTTCGGCGACCACCTGCGAGGCGGTGCTGCCGAGGAGGCGGCGCAGGGTCGTCGTGGTGCGCGCCCCGATCAGCACCTGGTCCACATGGTTCATTTTGGCGTAGTCGATCAGCGCCACCGCAGGGTCCATATGTTCGATCACATGAAAGGTGATGCGCTCCTGCGACAGGCCGAGCGGGCGGCCCCACTCCTTCAGCTCGACAAGGCGCTGCACATGCACGTTGCGGCCGGATTCATCGAGCGTGTAATTGATCGTCAGGCGGTTGAGCTTCAGCACGTTGACGCAGGCGATGCGCACGCCCGGCATGGTCGCGAGAATGCGCTTCACATTGGTGCGCAGCTCATCCCACAGGGGCTCCATGTCGTCCGACAGATCGACCGCCACCATGATGATGGGCGCAAGATTATTCTGCGCGCTGCGCGGCTGCTGCGGGCCGCCTTCGGCGCCAAGCGAAGCGAACCAGCGTCTCCATGCGTCGAAATAGCTGTTGCGCTCCATCCGTGTGGCGCGCTCGGTGAGCGGCGCTTGCGAAGGATTGGCGAGATCGAAGGCGAGCTGGGCGGGCGTGGCGTAACGCTGGTCCGGATCGACTTCGAGGCAACGCAGGATGATTTCCTGCAGCGCAGGCGGGATTTGCGGATTGAGCTTGCGCGGCGGCACGGGATCGCGCCACAGGCGCGTCTTGAGCGAGCTTTGCGCCTGCGGCACGCCGAAGGGCCGCACATTGGTGGCGAGATAATAAAGCAGCACGCCAAGCGAATAGATGTCCGAACGCGGATCGGAGCGGTTCTTCATGATCTGCTCGGGCGCGATGTAGGGCCCGGTGCCCATGGGCACGCGAAACTCCTCCTCGAGCAGATCGGGCAGCAGCAGATGGCGCGAAAGGCCAAAGTCGATCAGCGCCGCCTCGCCGCTCTCGCGCAGCATGATGTTGGAGGGCTTGATGTCGAGATGCAGCACATTCTGGCGATGCAGATCGACCAGCGCCGTCGCGACCTTGGCGCCCAGCGAGATGACCTCCTCCGGGGGCAGAGGCGCGCGGTCGATGAAGGAAAAGAGCGACTTGCCCTGGATATATTCCATCACGAGATAGGGCTGGCGCGCGAAATCGCCGACAGCGTAGAACTTCGGCACATGCACGCCCGACAGGCGCGGCAGGATCATCATCTCCATTTCGAAGCCGACGATGATCGTGGCGTCGTCGCCGTCGAGAATGGCTGGCGCCTTCATGACGATGGGCACGTCGATGCCAGGCTTCGTCACGCGCCATAGGGTCGCCATGCCGCCAGAGTGGATCTTCTCGCCGATCTTGAAGCCGTCGAGGGTAGAGCCCGTCTGGAGCAGTTGGTGCGTCATCCCTTACCTTCCGATGAACAGCCGCGCCGCCAGAATCTGGGGGAGGCTGGCCGCGTGGATTTTCTGCGCCGCCGCTTCGATGTCATAGGGCACGCGATGGAAGCTCAGTTCATTCGTGTCCGTGTCATAGATCGTATAGGCGGCGAGGGGATTTTGATCGCGCGGCTGGCCGACGGCGCCCTGCACCGCAAGCCATTTGCGGTTGCCGATGAGCGGAATGGGCGTCCTGGCCTGCGGCACGAAGAGGATCGGCGGGCGCTGGGGCTGCATGTGGTAGAGCTGCGGCTTGTGCACATGGCCGCAGAAGGTGATGCGATGGCTGGTGGCGCGCATGCTGCGCTCGGCGGTCGCGACATCCGTGACATAGGCCCAGGCCAGCGGCGCGGAGGCCTCCGAATGAACATAGAGCCGGTCGTCCTCCTCGATCCGCATCGGCAGTTCCTGGAGGAAGCGGCGGGCGTCGGCGTCGAGCGTGTTGAAGGTCCAGTCGAGGGCTGCGCGGGCATAGTCATTCATGGCCGTGGTGACGCCGCGCGCGGCGGCCTCGTCATGATTGCCAAGAATGCACAGGGCGCCCTTCTCCATGGCTTCGCGCACCCGGTCGACCACATAGACGGGATCCGCGCCATAGCCCACGAGGTCGCCGAGGAAGACCAGACGGTCCGCCTTGCGCCGCTCCGTATGGGCGAGACAGGCGTCCAGCGCCTCCCGGTTGCCATGGATGTCTGACAAGAACGCAATACGCATGATGGGCGCGCGGCCTCCTTCGGCGGCTATTCTAGCCGTTTCTCGCTGCCTTGTGATCTGGCACAAAGGCGAACCCTTGGGGAAGCGAAAACGCCGCCCTGCGGCGGAGCCACGCCGGTCGAGGTTAACAAAGGGGCTGGCCCGGACTTCCCCGAAGCCAGCGAATCCGCCATATCTGGTCCATGGTCGACGCTTCCCAGGACACCAATGCGCCCGAGCTGTCCGTCTCCGAACTCTCGGGCGCCCTCAAGCGCACGATCGAGGATCGGTTCGGCTATGTGCGGGTGCGCGGCGAAGTCTCGGGCTGGCGTGGGCCGCACTCCTCCGGCCATTGCTATTTCAGCCTCAAGGACGCCTCGGCCCGCATCGATGCGGTGATCTGGAAAGGCTCCTACGCCCGCATGCGCACAAGGCCCGAAGAGGGGCTGGAGGTCATCGCCACGGGCAAGCTCACGACCTTTCCGGGCAAGTCCTCCTATCAGATCGTGGTGGAGAGCATCGAGCCTGCGGGGGTGGGCGCGCTCATGGCCCTGCTGGAGGAGCGCCGCCGCAAGCTCGCCGCCGAGGGGCTTTTCGATGCGGCGCGCAAGCAGCTCCTGCCCTTTTTGCCTGATGTGATCGGCGTGGTCACCTCGCCCACGGGCGCGGTCATCCGCGACATTCTCCACCGCATCTGCGACCGCTTTCCACGCCGGGTGATCGTCTGGCCCGTGCGGGTGCAGGGCGAGACCTGCGGCGCGGAGGTGGCGCGGGCCATCGAAGGCTTCAACGCCCTGCCGGAGGGCGGCAGGATCCCAAGGCCCAGCGTCATCATCGTGGCGCGCGGCGGCGGCTCGCTGGAAGACCTCTGGGGCTTCAATGACGAAGCCGTGGTGCGCGCGGCCGCCGCGAGCGACATTCCCCTCGTCGCCGCCGTCGGCCATGAGACCGACTGGACCTTGATCGACCATGCGGCGGATCTGCGCGCCCCCACCCCCACCGGGGCGGCGGAGATGTGCGTGCCCGTGCGCAGCGAATTGATGGCGCAGGTCGGCGATCTCGCCCGCCGCCATCATGGCGCCCTCTACCGCCTGCTGGAGCGCCGCCGGGCCGATCTGCGCAGCCTCGCCCGCGCGCTGCCCACGGGGGAGGATGTCATCGCGACGCCCCGCCAGAGGCTCGACCGGGCGGGCGAGCGGCTCGGCGCAAGGGTCGCCGCCGCCATGGGCGAGCGCCAGTTGCGCCTCGGCCGCGCCGCCAATCTTCTGGCGCGTCATTCCCCGCAGGCTGAATTCGCCCGCATGGGCGAGCGTTTCGCAGGGCTTGGCGGGCGGCTCGAGCGGGTGCGGCCGACCCTTGTCCCTGCCCGCCGCCAGCCTCTCGACGCCCTCGGCAGGCGGCTTGAGGCGGCGCTGCGGGCGCAGCTCGCCCTGCAGTGCCAGACCCTGCGCGCCCGTCGCGACCGGCTGGCGATGGTCGACGCGCGCCTGCGGGCCGCCATGGAGGCGAGCCAGCGGCGCAGGACCGACCGGCTGGGGTCGCTCGCCCAGCTTTTCGGCTCGCTCAGCTACAAGAGCGTTCTGGCGCGCGGGTTCGCCCTTGTGCGCGACGGCGCGGGGGCGCCGCTGCGCCAGGCGGCGGGGGTCGCTTCGGGCATGGCGATCAGCATCGAATTCGCCGATGGGCGGATCGCCGCCGTCACGGGCGAGGGCGGGGCCGCAGCGCCTGCGCCCCTCAAGCCGAAGCTGCGGCCCACCCGTTCGGGCGGCGAGGGGTCGCAGGGATCGCTCTTCTAACTTCGCCTGAGTGTGCTTATCTATGGACAGAACGAAGCGAGGAACCCATGAGCCTTTTTGGCGGCGGCGCGAAACCCGAACAGAAGACCTTCCCCGTCACCAAAAGCGACGAGGAATGGAGGCGCATCCTGACCCCCGAGCAATATCGCGTGCTGCGCGAGCATGGCACGGAACGGGCCTGCACCAGCCCGCTCGACCACGAGAAGCGCCCCGGCACGTTCGAATGTGCGGGCTGCGGCAACGCGCTCTTCGTCGGCAGGACCAAGTTCAACAGCGGCACGGGCTGGCCGAGCTTCTGCGATCCGCTGCCGGGCTCCATCGAAACCTCCGTCGACAACAGCTATTTCATGACCCGCACCGAGGTGCATTGCGCCCAATGCGGCGGACATCTCGGCCATGTCTTCGAAGACGGCCCGCCGCCCACGGGCCTGCGCTATTGCATGAATGGCGTGGCCATGACCTTCGTGCCGGACTGACGCAGCGCCCCCTCACGCGATGCGGGCGGCGAGCTTGTCGTAAAGGGCGTTTTGCGCGCTGAAGAGATAGTCGAGGGCGCTGACGCTGACATGGTCGGCGCCGCGCTCCACCAGCCATTCGGCGAGGCCTGCGACCTGACCGGCCGGGCAGATGAGGCGCAGCGGCCCATCCTTGGCGAAGCCGAAGAGGGCGCGGGCGCCAAAGCGCATCTGCGCTTCGCTGGCGAGATCCTGCGGCGAGGGCACGAGGGCGCGCACCTGACGGGATGTGCGCGCGTCTTCTTCCGCTGAAATGCGCGACAGGATGGTGCGGGCGGCGGCGCGGGCGGCCGGGCTCCAGTCCGCGCAGAGCGAGGCGACGAGATTGGCCTCCGAACGCAGCATGATCCCGTCATCCAGCACTTTCAGCGCATTGGCGCGCAGGGTCGCCCCGGTCGTCGTGATGTCCACGATGAGTTCGGCCTGCCCGGCCGCAGGCGCGCCCTCGGTGGCGCCAAGCGACTCCACGATGCGGTAGTCGGTGACGCCGTTCTGCGCGAAGAAATGGCGCGTGAGGTTCACATATTTGGTCGCGACCCGCATGCGCGACCCGCGCCGTGCATGAAAGGCGGCGGCGACGTCTTCAAGGTCGGCCATGGTGCGCACGTCGATCCAGGCCTGCGGCACGGCGACGATGACATTGGCGTGGCCAAAGCCGAGCGGCGTCAGGAATTCGATTCTGGCGGCAGGGTCAGGCAACTGCTCGCGCACGAGATCCTCGCCCGTGACGCCCATATGGGCCGCGCCGGCGGCCAGCTGCTGGACGATCTCGGAGGCTGACAGGAAGGCGACTTCGACGCCCGGCAGCTCCGCCAGGGAGCCGCGATAGTCCCGCGCCCCGCGCCCCTGCACGACCGTGAGGCCTGCGCGCTTGAAGAAATTGTTGGCGTTCTCCTGCAGCCGACCCTTGGAGGGAACGGCGAGAACGAGATTCGTGGTGTCGCTCACGTCCTGTCTCCGCTGGCGAAGAGCCGATCGCACCAGATGGCGGCGCCGACGGCGGCTATGTCCGCAGATGCGCCAAGGCGCCGCAGCAGGCCGTCATAGCGCCCGCCGCCCACGACCGGGCGCCCCGGCTCTCCATCGGGCCTGTGCGCCTCGAAGATGAAGCCGGTGTAATAATCAAGGTTGCGGCCGAAATTGGCCGAGAAGACGAGGCTCGACACATCGAGCCCCCGCGCGGCGATGAAGCCGAGGCGCGCGTCGAAAGCGTCGAGCGCGGCGCCGAGGTTGAGCCCCGCCTCCTGCGCCAGCGCGCGCAGGGCCGCAGAGGCGCGGTCAGGATCGCCCCCCACCGCCAGGAAGCGCTCCAGCACCGCCCGCTTCTCGGGGCTGACGCCCATCTTCGATTTCATCGCGGCCTGTTCAAGGAAGCGGTCGGCGATCTCGCCCGCGCTGCGCCCGCCCACCGACGAAATGCCCGCGATGGACAGGAGGTCTTCCACAAGCGCCCGCGCGCCCTTTTTGTCGGCGCCTTCCAGCGCCGCCAGAACGCCCGAATGATCGGCGCCAAGGCCATTGGCGGCGGGGTTGAGCAGGGCCGCGAAATCCTCGCCCCGCATGTGGCCGCGCCGGATGCGGCGCACTGTGGCGGCAGGCAGGTCGAGGGCGTCGAGCAGGGCCGTGAAGAGGCCGGCGTCGCCAAGGCGCAGGTGGAGGGGGCCGCAGCCCGCGTCCTGCGCGGCCTCCAGCGCAAGAGTGAGGATCTCCGCGTCGGCCGCCTCGCGGTCCATGCGGCCAAAGCTCTCGATGCCCGCCTGCATGACTTCGTTCGCGCCGCCCGGCCGCTGGCGGAAGACCGGACCAAGATAGGAGAAGGAGGCCGCAGCGCCCGCCTGCGGCGAGGCCAGATAGGCCCGGCAGACCGGGATGGTGTATTCGGGCCGCAGGCACAGCTCCTCGCCCTCGGCGCCTGTGGTGAGGAAGATGCGCGAGCGAATGTCCTCGCCCGCAAGCTCCAGAAAGATGTCGGCGGGCTGGAGGACCGGCGGCTCGGCGCGCGCATGGCCAGCCTGCGTCAGATGGGCGATGATCCGCCCTTGCCGCGCTGTCATATCCGCCTGCGTCGCCTGATCCGTCCTGCTGGTCACGGGAAGTCCCTCGTCTGAGCGCCCCTCTTTAGCAAGCGCGGCAGGCCTGTGCGACACGAATCGCGCGGAAGGGTGAACGAAAGCGGCTAGCCGGGGCTGGCGAGGCGCTCCACGATCGCGCCGCAGCCCGCCAGCTTCTGCTCGAGATGCTCAAAGCCGCGGTCGAGGTGGTAGACCCGGTTGACCATGGTCTCGCCCTCGGCCGCAAGGGCGGCGATGACGAGGCAGGCCGAGGCGCGCAGATCCGTGGCCATGACCGGGGCGCCCTTGAGGGTCTTGACCCCCGTGACGATGGCCACGTCATTGTCGAGGCGGATGCGTGCGCCGAAACGGGCCAGCTCCTGCACATGCATGAAGCGGTTTTCGAAAATGGTCTCGCGGATGCGCGACTCCCCATCCGCCCGCGTCATCAGGGCCATGAACTGTGCCTGCAGGTCGGTGGGGAAGCCCGGAAAGGGCTCGGTCGTGACGTTGACGGGCGCGATGGCGCCCCCCTTGCGCGCGACGCGCACGCCTTCGGGGGTCACGGCGACCGACGCGCCGCTCAGGGCGATCATGTCGAGCGCGTTCTGCAGAAGGTCGGGCCGCGCGCCCTGCAGCAGCACATCCCCGCCGGCCATGGCGACGCACATGGCGTAGGTGCCGGTCTCGATCCGGTCGGGCAGGACCGCATGGCGGGCGCCGCCGAGGCGCGACACGCCCTCGACCTCGATTTCAGAGGTTCCCGCGCCCTTGATCTTCGCGCCCATCTTGATGAGGCAATCGGCGAGATCCACCACTTCAGGCTCGCGGGCCGCGTTCTTGATGAGCGTATGCCCATGGGCGAGGGAGGCGGCCATGAGCGCGGTGTGGGTGCCGCCCACGGTCACCTTGGGAAAGTCGATCTCGCCGCCGCGCAGTCCCCTGGGCGCGCGGGCGATGACATAGCCCGCCTCGATCTCGATCTCCGCGCCCAGCCGCTCCAGCGCCATGATGAGCAGGTCCACCGGGCGCGTGCCGATGGCGCAGCCGCCGGGGAGCGAAACCTTGGCCTCGCCCATGCGCGCCAGGATCGGCGCGACGACCCAGAAGCTCGCGCGCATGCGCGAAACGAGCTCATAGGGCGCAGTGGTGTCGACGATGCGGCGGGCGTCGAGATGGACGGTCTGGCCGGCGGTTGGGTGGTCGCCGGGCCGCTTGCCGTCGATGCGGTAATCGACGCCGTGATTGCCGAGGATGCGCAGGAGCTGCGCGCCGTCGGCGAGGCGCGGCACATTGTCGAGCGTGAGGGTGGCGTCGGTGAGGAGCGACGCGATCATGAGGGGCAGGGCGGCGTTCTTGGCCCCGGAGATCGGGATCACGCCATTCAATGCTTGTCCGCCGACGATCCTGATCCGGTCCATTCGTCCTCGCTGGGATATTGCTGCGCCGCCGCGAATCACGCGCCCAAGCAGCTATAAGCCGCGCCGCGCGGCCGAAACAAGGCGCAAAGGCGGGGAATCAGCCTTTTGCGGGAGGGGTTTCGCCCTCTGGCGGCGCATCCTCGCCCGACCGCCGCGCCCGCGCCTGCTGCTTGCGGCGGCGCAGATTCTCCCGCAGGGCCGCCGCCAGCCGCTCGGCCGCACCCGGATCGGACTTGCGCGCGCCGCTGGGCCGCGCGGGCGAGCGGGCGTCGGGGCGGGACTCCGGTGCGGATCCCTGGGGCGAGTCTTTGGATGGTTCCGGGGGGGCGGCGTCGTCGATCATGGGCTCGCTCGAAGGCATGAGGCGCTTCGATATGGGAGATTGGGGAAACCGAAAAGGGGGCGCCGCATGATCTTGACAGTTGGCGTCCGCTTTCAACCGGGGGCGCCGGGGAAGCGAGGCGTCGGGGGTCGTTTGGACTTGCCACACGCCAGAGCCTATGGCACAAGCCCCCCGTCGCCCGAAGCGCCCCGCGCCGGTGCGGCAGGCTGCGGTAGCTCAGTGGTAGAGCACTCCATTGGTAATGGAGAGGTCGAGAGTTCAATCCTCTCTCGCAGCACCAGTTAAACCAATAAAATCAACGTTTTAGCAAAAACCTCACTCCTTCAAAGTAGCATACTCAGGCCCTATGCTACTCTTGCTCTACCCGCCCAAACCCCGCATACTGTCAATCAGCAACAAAGCTGCGGGGAGTGGCTGTTGGCGGAAAAGCTGTTGGACATACAAACGGATAGCAGCCAAGCCCGAGCTGGGGATGTGGAAAAGTTTCGCACCACTCCAATCAGCAGCACCATTGTGCGTGTTAAACAGCTACCCACCTCCGCCATCCTCTACAAATGCCAAGCCAGCAAGTTTTGGCAGTTCCGTGTGTTTTTGGAGGGTGCGCAGAGGAAGCGTAGCACTAAGACTGAGGACTTCGTTGAGGCGCAGCGGCTTGCCAAGCTCATATATGCTGAGATGTTACAGAACATACACGGCAGTGAGCAGGGCAAGCGCAAGCTCAGTAGCAAGCGCACACTCCACACAGTCGCAAGCAGCTTGTGGGAGAAGCAGGCTGTTATGGTGGCGCAGGGTGAGCTGAACCCGCAGAA
>CANGFT010000047.1 GCA_947453205.1 Beijerinckiaceae bacterium
CCTCGTCGTGTCCGCCGCTGACGGCCCCATGCCCCAGACCCGCGAGCACATTCTGCTCGCCCGTCAGGTCGGCGTGCCCGCGCTCGTCGTGTTCATGAACAAGGTCGACATGGTCGACGATCCCGAGCTGCTGGAGCTCGTCGAGCTCGAGGTTCGCGAGCTTCTGTCGAAGTACGACTTCCCCGGCGACGACATTCCGATCACCAAGGGTTCGGCCCTTTGCGCTCTGGAAGACCGCAGCCCCGAGATCGGCAAGGCCGCGATCCTGAAGCTGATGGAGACCGTCGACAGCTACATCCCGCAGCCCGACCGTCCGGTCGACCAGCCCTTCCTGATGCCTGTCGAAGACGTGTTCTCGATCTCGGGCCGCGGCACTGTGGTGACGGGCCGCATCGAGCGCGGCATCGTGAAGGTCGGCGAGGAAATCGAGATCGTCGGCCTGAAGGCGACGGTCAAGACGACGGTGACCGGCGTTGAAATGTTCCGCAAGCTGCTGGACTCCGGGCAGGCCGGCGACAACGTGGGCTGCCTGCTGCGCGGCACGAAGCGCGAGGACGTGGAGCGCGGCCAGGTGCTGTGCAAGCCCGGCTCCGTGAAGCCGCACACGAAGTTCAAGGCTGAGGCCTACATCCTGACGAAGGATGAGGGCGGCCGTCATACGCCGTTCTTCACGAACTATCGTCCGCAGTTCTACTTCCGCACGACGGACGTGACGGGCATCGTGACGCTGCCTGCCGGCGTCGAGATGGTGATGCCCGGCGATAACGTGACGATGGAAGTCGCGCTGATCGTTCCGATCGCCATGGAGGAGAAGCTGCGCTTCGCCATCCGCGAGGGTGGCCGCACGGTCGGCGCCGGCGTCGTCGCCTCGATCATCGAGTAATCATGTAACGCGCATCTCCCGGCGCGCTCTGCGCCGGGGGATCATTGTTTAGCGGCCGACAGGACGAGAACATGAACGGGCAAAACATCCGCATTCGCCTCAAGGCGTTCGACCACAGGGTCCTTGACGCCTCGACGAAGGAGATCGTCTCGACCGCAAAGCGGACGGGCGCTCAGATTCGTGGGCCCATTCCGCTGCCCACGCAGATCGAGAAGTTCACGGTGAACCGTTCGCCGCACGTCGACAAGAAGTCGCGCGAGCAGTTCGAGATCCGCACCCACAAGCGTGTCCTCGACATCGTTGATCCCACCCCCCAGACCGTCGATGCGCTGATGAAGCTCGACCTGGCGGCGGGCGTCGACGTCGAGATCAAGCTCTGAGTTCATTAAACCGGGCACCTCTTTCCGAATGTGCCCTGAAGGATAGAAACATGCGGTCAGGTGTCATCGCACAGAAACTGGGCATGTCGCGCGTCTTCACGGACGCTGGCGACCATGTGCCGGTCACGGTCCTGAAGATCGACGGCTGTCAGGTCGTCGCTCACAAGACCGAGGATAAGAACGGCTATACCGCCCTGCAGCTCGGCATCGGCCGCGCCAAGGTGAAGAATGTGCCGAAGGCCGAGCGCGAGCGTTTCGCCCGCGCCGAGGTCGAGCCGAAGCTGAAGCTCGCCGAGTTCCGGGTTGGCGCTGACGGCGTCATCCCCGTGGGCGCCGAGATCACGGCTGACCATTTCGTTCCCGGCCAGTTCGTCGACGTCACCGGCACCACGCTCGGCAAGGGCTTCGCTGGCCCGATGAAGCGCTGGAACTTCGGCGGTCTGCGCGCCACCCACGGCGTGTCGCTGTCGCATCGTTCCCATGGTTCGACCGGCGGTCGTCAGGATCCCGGCAAGACCTTCAAGAACAAGAAGATGGCCGGTCACATGGGCGTAGAGCGCGTGACCACTCTGAACCTGCGCGTCGTGCAGACCGACGTCGAGCGCGGTCTGGTCCTCGTCGAAGGCGCCGTTCCCGGCGCGGCTGGCGGCTGGATCTATATCCGCGACGCCATCAAGAAAGCGCTGCCGAAGGATGCTCCCCTGCCTGGCAAGTTCCGGGTCAAGGGCGCCGTCGCCGCCGCTGAATCCAATCAGGAGGGCTGAGCTGTGAAGATCGACATCACGTCACTCGACGGGTCGTCGGCCGGTTCGGTCGAGCTCCAGGACGACATCTTCGGCCTTGAGCCGCGCGAGGATCTCATCGCGCGCATGATCCGTTATCAACTCGCCAAGCGTCGCGCTGGCACCCATGCGGTGAAGAACCGTGCGGACATCGCGCGCACCGGCAAGAAGATGTACAAGCAGAAGGGCACCGGCGGCGCTCGTCACGGCTCGGCCCGTGTCGCGCAGTTCCGTGGCGGCGGCCGCGCCTTCGGTCCTGTCGTGCGCAGCCATGCCCATGACCTTCCCAAGAAGGTCCGTGCGCTCGCTCTGCGTCACGCGCTCTCGGTCAAGGCCAAGAGCGGCGAGCTGATCGTCTGGGAGAATGCGGAGGTCGCCGAGCCCAAGACCAAGGCTCTGCTCGCCAGCTTCCACAAGATCGGGCTCGCCTCGGCGCTGATCATCGACGGTTCGGCCCCCAACGACAACTTCCGCCTCGCTGCCCGCAGCATCCCGAAGGTTGACGTCCTGCCGATCGAAGGCATCAACGTTTACGACATCATTCGCCGCGAGAAGCTTGTGCTGACCAAGGCGGCCCTCGCAGCGCTGGAGGCGCGATTCAAATGAGCCAGGCTTCGCGCTTCGCTGATACGCGTCACTTCGACGTGATTGTCGCTCCTGTCATCACCGAAAAGGCCACTCTTGCTTCCGAGCAGAACAAGGTCGTCTTCAAGGTCAGCAGGGACGCCACCAAGCCGCAGATCAAGGCGGCGGTGGAGCGGCTCTTCGACGTCAAGGTGGAAAGCGTCAACACGCTCGTCCGCAAGGGCAAGACGAAAATCTTCCGCGGCACCCGCGGGACTCAACAGGACGTCAAGAAGGCGGTCGTGACCCTCGCCGAGGGCCACAAGATCGATGTGACGACCGGGGTCTGAGGCAAGGTCGAGGATCAAGATCATGGCGCTTAAAACATTCAAGCCGATCACGCCTGGCCTTCGTCAGCTGGTGATCGTGGACCGGAGCGAGCTCCACAAGGGCAAGCCGGTCAAGTCGCTGACGGAAGGCAAGAGCCAGAAGGGCGGCCGCAACAACACTGGCCGCATCACGGTTCGGTTCCGTGGCGGCGGGCATAAGCAGACCTATCGCATCATCGACTTCAAGCGTCGCAAGAACGATATGCCTGCGAAGGTCGAACGGTTGGAATATGACCCCAACCGCACCTCGTTCATCGCTCTCATCCGTTACACCGACGGCGAGCAGGCCTATATCATCGCGCCGCAGCGGCTGTCCGCGGGGGACGAGGTGATCTCCGGCGCGCAGGTCGACGTGAAGCCCGGCAACGCCATGCCTTTGGCGAGCATTCCGGTCGGCACCATCGTCCACAACATCGAGATGAAGATCGGCAAGGGCGGGGCGATCGCCCGGTCTGCTGGCGCCTACGCCCAGATCGTCGGTCGTGACCAGGGCTATGTCTCCTTGCGTCTCAGCTCCGGCGAACAGCGCCTGATCCATGGTCAGTGCTACGCCACCGTGGGCGCGGTCTCCAACCCCGACCACATGAACACCTCCATGGGCAAGGCCGGCCGTCATCGCTGGCTCGGTCAGCGGCCTCATAACCGCGGCGTCACCATGAACCCTGTCGACCATCCGCACGGCGGCGGCGAAGGCCGCACCTCCGGCGGCCGTCACCCGGTCACCCCCTGGGGCAAGCCGACCAAGGGCAAGAAGACCCGCAGCAATAAATCCACGACCCAGTTCATCGTGGCCTCGCGCCACGTCCGCAAGAAGAAGGGCTGATCCATGGCGCGTTCGATCTGGAAGGGCCCGTTCGTCGACGGCTATCTGCTCAAGAAGGCGGACACCGCGCGCGGTTCCGGCCGCTCCGAGGTCATCAAGATCTGGAGCCGTCGCTCGACCGTGTTGCCGCAGTTCGTCGGTCTGACGTTCGGCGTCTACAACGGCCACAAGCATATTCCTGTCACCGTGACCGAAGATATGATCGGCCACAAGTTTGGTGAGTTCTCGCCGACGCGGACCTTCCACGGCCACGCCGCGGATAAGAAAGCGAAGAGGGGCTGATCATGGGCAAGGAAAAGACGCCCCGCGCGCTCAGGGATAACGAGGCCAAGGCGGTCGCCCGCATGCTTCGCGTGAGCCCCCAGAAGCTCAATCTTCTGGCCCAGCTCATCCGCGGCAAGAAGGTGGATCGGGCTCTTGCGGACCTCGAATTCTCGCGCAAGCGCATCGCCGTTGAAGTGCGCAAGACGCTGCAGAGCGCCATCGCCAACGCCGAGAACAATCATTCGCTCGACGTCGACGATCTCGTCGTCGCCGAGGCCCATGTGGGCAAGGCGCTCGTCATGAAGCGCTTCAGCCCGCGCGCTCGCGGCAGAGCCGGTCGGATCGAGAAGCCTTTCTCGAACATCACGATCGTCGTGCGCGAAGTGCAAGCCGAAGCTGCGAAGGCCTGAGGAGAGAACGATGGGTCAGAAAGTCAATCCGATCGGGCTGCGCCTTGGCATCAACCGCACCTGGGACTCCCGCTGGTACGCCGCGCGCGGCGAATACGCCAAGCTGCTGCACGAAGACATGAAGATTCGTGAAGCCCTGATGAAGGCGCTGAAGCAGGCGGCCGTCTCGAAGATCATCATCGAGCGCCCGCACAAGAAGTGCCGCGTCGCCATCCACTCCGCCCGTCCCGGCGTGGTGATCGGCAAGAAAGGCGCCGACATCGACAAGCTGCGCAAGCTCGTCACCAAGATCACCGACTCCGAAGTCGTGATCAACATCGTCGAAGTGCGCAAGCCGGAGATCGACGCGACCCTGGTCGCTGATTCGATCGCTCAGCAGCTCGAGCGTCGTGTCGCCTTCCGCCGCGCCATGAAGCGCGCCGTGCAGTCGGCCATGCGTCTGGGCGCCGAGGGCATCCGCATCAACTGCTCCGGCCGTCTCGGCGGCGCCGAGATCGCCCGCCAGGAATGGTATCGCGAGGGCCGCGTGCCGCTGCATACGCTTCGTGCGGATGTGGACTATGGCGTCGGCACCGCGCATACCGCCTACGGCACCTGCGGAATCAAGGTCTGGATCTTCAAGGGCGAGATCCTCGAGCATGATCCCATGGCGCAGGACAAGAAACTCGCTGAGCAGGATCACGGTGGGGGCGGCGAGCGCCGCCAGCGTCGTGACCGCGACGCAGCCTGACCTGCACTTCTTTTGAGATGAGTTGAACCATGCTGCAACCAAAGCGCACCAAGTTCAGGAAGGCCTTCAAGGGCCGCATTCATGGCGTCGCCAAGGGCGGCTTCGAGCTGAACTTCGGTCAGTTCGGGCTGAAGGCCCTCGAGCCGGAGCGCATCACCGCGCGCCAGATCGAGGCTGCTCGCCGCGCCATGACCCGCCACATGAAGCGTGCGGGCCGTGTCTGGATCCGTATCTTCCCCGATGTTCCCGTGTCGAAGAAGCCCGTCGAAGTCCGCATGGGCAAGGGCAAGGGCGCCCCTGAATATTGGGCCGCCCGCGTCGCCCCCGGCCGCATCATGTTCGAAATCGACGGCGTGCCTGTGGACGTCGCCCGTGAAGCTATGGTACTGGCTGCGGCGAAACTGCCCATCAAGACGCGCTTCGTTCAGCGCATCGCCGAATAAGGAGGGCGAAATGAAGTCCAAGCAGCGTTTCGCTGACCTCCGTGTGCTGTCGACGGATCAGCTTTCGGATGAGCTCCTGAAGCTTAAGAAAGAGCAGTTCAACCTGCGCTTTCAGCGGGCGACGGGCCAGCTTGAGAACACCTCTCGCATCCGTGTCATTCGGCGCGACATCGCGCGCATCAAGACCATCGCCGCGCGCCAGCGCGACGCGGCCGCCAAGTAAGGATCGACCATGCCGAAGCGAATTCTCCAGGGCGTCGTCGTGAGCGACAAACAGGAAAAGACCGTGGTGGTGAAAGTGGAGCGTCGCTTCACCCATCCGCTGCTCAAGAAGACCGTTCGTCGGTCCAAGAACTATCACGCTCATGACGAGCACAAGAAGTTCAAGGTCGGCGACAGCGTCTCCATTCAGGAGAGCGCTCCCATCTCCAAGCTCAAGCGCTGGGTCGTCGTCGACACCGCTGCTTCGGCTGGCTGATATACGTTAAATCGAGGGGACCACGGTCCTCTTCAGGCGAAGTCCGGCGGAGCTGTGCGATGCTGGAAACCGATCTGATGCGAAAGGCCAGAATGCCATGATTCAGATGCAAACCAACCTCGACGTGGCCGATAATTCCGGCGCGCGTCGCGTGATGTGCATCAAGGTGCTGGGCGGTTCCAAACGGAAATACGCAGGCGTCGGCGACATTATCGTCGTGTCCATCAAGGAAGCCATCCCGCGCGGGCGTGTGAAGAAGGGCGACGTCATGAAGGCGGTCGTCGTCCGCACCGCCAAGGACATCCGCCGTGCAGACGGCTCGGTGATCCGTTTCGACTCCAACGCCGCTGTTCTGATCAACAATCAGAAAGAGCCTATCGGCACCCGCATCTTCGGACCGGTTCCGCGCGAGCTGCGCTCCAAGAACCACATGAAGATCATCTCGCTCGCGCCGGAGGTGTTGTAATGGCTGCGAAGATCAGGAAAGGCGACAAGGTCGTCGTCCTCACCGGCCGCGACAAGGGTCGCAGCGGTGAAGTCGTGCAGGTCATTCCGACCGAGCATCGCGCCATCGTGCGCGGCGTGAACATGGTCAAGCGCCATACGCGCCAGACCGGTTCGCAGGAGGGCGGCATCATCTCGAAAGAGGCGCCGATCCAGCTGTCGAACATCGCCATCGCCGATCCCAAGGACGGCAAGGCGACCCGCGTCGGCTTCAAAATTCTCGACGACGGCCGCAAGGTCCGTGTCGCCAAGCGTTCCGGAGATCTGATCGATGGCTGAGGCTCAAACCGAGAAGGCCTCCAAGGCCAAGGCCGCAGGCAAGGCTCGCGCCTCCTCCGCGTCCACCCAGATGGCGTCCGCCGCCGATCTCGCCGTGCCGAAGGATTACACGCCTCGCATGCGCAAGCATTACGACGAGGTCGTCCGCGCGGCTCTGATCTCGCAGTTCGGCTACAAGAACGCGCTTGAAGTTCCGGTGATCGAGAAGATCGTCCTGAACATGGGCGTGGGCGACGCGGTCAACGACACCAAGAAGGTGACGACGGCCGCCGCCGACCTCGCCCTCATCGCCGGCCAGCGGCCGGTCATCACGCGCGCCCGCAAGGCGATCTCGTCCTTCAAGGTGCGCGAAAACATGCCGATCGGCGCGAAGGTGACCCTTCGCAAGACCCGCATGTATGAATTCCTCGACCGCCTGGTCACGATCGCGCTTCCGCGCATTCGGGACTTCCGCGGCCTCAGCCCCAAGTCGTTCGACGGTCGTGGCAACTTCGCCATGGGCATCAAGGAGCACCTCGTGTTTCCTGAAATCGATTACGACAAGGTTGAGTCTGTTCTTGGCATGGACATCATCGTATGCACCACCGCCAAGACCGACGATGAAGCACGCGCGCTCCTGCGCGCTTTCAACTTCCCGTTCCGGCAGTGAGACCTGAACCGTCTCAGACGCGGAAACAGAGGTGAACATGGCAAAGAAAAGCGCTATCGAGAACAATAAGCGTCGCGCCAAGCTGGTGAAGAAGTTCGCCGGCCGTCGCGAGCGCCTGAAGGCGGTCGCCAACGACCTCACCCTGAGCATGGAGGAGCGCTTCGAGGCGCGCCTCAAGCTCTCCGAGGTTCCGCGCAACTCCTCCGCAGTTCGTCTTCGCAATCGCTGCGAAATCACTGGCCGCCCGCGCGCCTTCCATCGGAAGATGAAGATGTCGCGCGTCGCGCTTCGTGAATTGGGCTCCAAGGGGCTCATTCCCGGGCTCGTCAAGTCGAGCTGGTAAGGGAGCGTATAATGTCTATGAACGATCCTTTGGGCGATATGCTCACCCGCATCCGGAACGCCCAGATGCGCCGCAAGAACAAGGTCACCACCCCGGGCTCCCGTCTGCGCGCCAATGTGCTCGACGTGCTCCGGAGCGAGGGCTACATCCGCGACTATTCGTCGACTGATTTCGGCAATGGCCGCACCGAGTTCGAGATCGAGCTCAAGTATTACGAGGGTGAGCCTGTCATCCGGACCATCGAGCGCGTCTCGAAGCCGGGACGCCGGGTCTACTCCGCAGTTTCGAACATGCCGCGCGTCGCCAATGGCCTCGGCATCACCATCGTTTCCACCCCCAAGGGCGTCATGGCCGATCACGTTGCGCGCGAGCAGAACGTGGGCGGCGAAGTGCTCTGCAGGGTCTTCTGACGGGCGAGGAAGAACAATGTCTCGTATTGGCAAGAAGCCAGTCGCCGTGCCCGCCGGCGTGACCGCAAAGGTCGAAGGTCAGACGGTCTCCGTCAAGGGCCCCAAGGGCGAACTGTCGTTCACGGTTCCCGAGGACGTCGTCGTGGTCATGCAGGACGGCGCCATCAAGGTGGATCCTCGCGACGAATCGAAGCGGGCGCGCGCCATGTGGGGCATGTCGCGCTCCATGGTCGCCAACCTCGTGACGGGCGTTTCGGCAGGTTACGAGCGCAAGCTCGAAATCACCGGCGTCGGCTACAAGGCTGCGGTCGTCGGCAAGAATCTGCAGCTGTCGCTCGGCTACAGCCACGACATCAACTATCCGATCCCCGACGGCATTTCGATTGTCACCCCCAAGCCCACGGAAGTCGGCATCACCGGGATCGACAAGCGCAAGGTCGGTCAGGTCGCGGCTGAGATCAGGGCCTATCGTGGTCCCGAGCCCTACAAGGGCAAGGGCATCAAGTACCAGGGCGAATTCATCTTCCGCAAGGAAGGCAAGAAGAAGTAAAGGGGCTCGCGATGCAAAAGGACAATCAGGCTGTCGAACGCCGCAAGGCGCGCGTCCGTCGTGCGATCCGCGCGCGCGCCTATGGCAAGCCGCGTCTGTCGGTTTTCCGTTCTTCCAAGCAGATTTATGCGCAGATCATCGACGACGAGCATGGCGCCACTCTGGTGGCCGCTTCCTCGCTCGAGAAGGATCAGCGTTCCGCTTTGAAGACCGGCGCCACTGTTGACGCCGCCCGCGTGATCGGGAAGCTGATCGCGCAGCGCGCCGCTGAAAAGGGCATCAAGGATGTCGTTTTCGATCGTGGCGCTTATATCTACCACGGGCGTGTCAAGGCGCTCGCGGAGGGGGCCCGCGAAGGCGGCCTCAACTTCTAAAAATTCGAAGCGAGCGGCGGACATGAGGTCCGCTGCGCAAGTGACGGAAGAGAACAATGGCGCGTGAAGGTGAAGGCGGTCGCGGTCGCGATCGTGACAGGGAAGAGCGCGACAGCGAATTTGTGGATCGTCTGGTCCACATCAATCGCGTCGCCAAGGTTGTGAAGGGTGGTCGTCGCTTCGGCTTCGCCGCTCTCGTCGTGGTCGGCGACCAGAAGGGCCGCGTCGGCTTCGGCCATGGCAAGGCGCGTGAAGTGCCCGAAGCCATCCGCAAGGCGACGGAATCCGCCAAGCGTTCGCTGATCCGCGTGCCGCTTCGCGAAGGCCGCACCCTCCATCATGACGTGCACGGCCGTCATGGCGCGGGCCGCGTCATTCTGCGCGCCGCGCCTGCGGGCACCGGCATCATCGCTGGCGGCCCCATGCGCGCCGTCTTCGAAACGCTCGGCATGCATGATGTGGTGGCGAAGTCCCAGGGCTCGTCCAACCCCTACAACATGGTCCGCGCGACCTTCGATGCGCTCAAGCACGAAGATTCGCCCCGTTCGGTTGCGGCTCGCCGCAGCATGAAGGTCTCCACGCTGCAGTCGCGCCGTCAGGGCGTGGATGCTGACGCTGTCGACGCTTGAGGGAGGCTCTGATGTCAGACACCAAGAACCTCGTCACCCTCGAGCAGGTCAAGAGCCACATCGGCCGCAATGGCGAGCAGCGCGCGACCCTCATCGGTCTGCGCCTGAACAAGATCGGCCGCCGCTCGACCCTCGAAGATACGCCATCCGTGCGTGGGATGATCGCGAAAGTCGCGCATCTCATCCGCGTTGTCGATAGCCACTGAGGAGCGCGTCATGAAACTCAATGGCATTAGCGACAACCCCGGCTCCTCCAAGAAGCGCACCCGCGTCGGGCGCGGCATTGGTTCGGGCTCCGGCAAGCAGTCCGGCCGCGGCGGCAAGGGTCAGACCGCGCGCTCCGGCGTGCGCATCAAGGGCTTCGAAGGCGGTCAGATGCCGCTGCATCGTCGCCTCCCCAAGCGCGGCTTCACGAACATCTTCAAGACCGACTACAACGAGGTGAACCTCGGCCGCGTGCAGCAGGCGCTCGACGCCGGCAAGCTCGACGCCGGGCAGCCCATCACCGTTGACGCGCTCGTCGCCGCTGGCGTCTGCGCGAAGGCGCGTGACGGCGTGAAGCTCCTGGGTCAGGGCGAGTTCACCGCGAAGGTCTCGTTCGAAGTCGCCCGCGCCTCGAAGACGGCTCTCGCCGCCATCGAGAAGGCTGGCGGTTCGGTCAAGCTGCTGGTGGTTGACGCCCCGGCCGAGGCCTGACGCCGAGCGGCTCAAGGCCGCTGCGCGGGACTGGTTTTTCGGTTCGGCGCATCCCACATTGATCGGAGCGGGGCCAGGGTTTTCAACCTTGCGCCCCGTTCTCATTTGTCAGACCATGCGCGCCGCAAGCGCAGTCCGGAGCGATACAATGGCCTCTGCAGCCGAACAGCTCGCAGCCAACATCAATTTCTCCGCCATCGGCAAGGCTGAGGAGCTCAAGAAGCGCATCTGGTTCACGCTGGGCGCGCTGATGGTCTATCGCCTCGGCACCTACATACCCTTGCCCGGCATCGACCCGGTGGCCTTCGAGCAGAATTTCACCAAGGGCGGGCAGGGGGTTCTCGAACTCTTCAACATGTTCGCAGGCGGCGCCGTGCAGCGCATGGCCATCTTCGCCCTGAACATCATGCCGTATATTTCGGCGTCGATCATCATCCAGCTCCTGACCTCGGTCTTCCCCACGCTCGAAGCCATCAAGAAAGAGGGCGAGCATGGGCGCAAGGTGCTGAACCAGTACACCCGGTATCTGACGGTCGTTCTGGCCGTCTTCCAGGCCTATGGCATCGCCGTCGGCCTTCAGGGGCAGGGGGGCATCGTCTCCGAGCCGGGCCCCTTCTTCATCCTCTCCACGGTCATCACCCTCACCGGCGGCACCATGTTCCTGATGTGGCTGGGCGAGCAGATCACCTCGCGCGGCATCGGCAACGGCTCATCGCTCATCATCTTTGCAGGCATCGTGGCGGCCTTCCCCTCGGCCATCATCAACACGCTGGAGCTTGGCCGTCAGGGCGCCATCTCGACCGGGCTGATCCTGCTTGTGATCGTCATGTCCATCGCGGTCATCGCCTTCATCGTGTTCATGGAGCGCGCCCAGCGCCGCCTGCTCATCACCTATCCCAAGCGCCAGGTCGGCAACCGCGTCTATGAGGGCCAGACCTCCTTCCTGCCGCTCAAGCTGAACACCTCGGGCGTCATTCCCCCGATCTTCGCCTCCTCGCTGCTTCTGCTGCCCACGACCATCGCGAATTTTGCCCAGGCCTCTGACGGCGGCGGCGTTCTGGCCACCATCGCCACCTATCTTGGCCATGGCCGCCCGCTCTACATGCTGATGTATGTGGCGCTGATCGTCTTCTTCGCCTTCTTCTACACCGCCATCGTCTTCAATCCGGCGGAGACGGCCGACAACCTGAAGAAGCACGGTGGCTTCCTGCCGGGCATCAGGCCGGGCGAGCGCACGGCGCAGTTCATCGATCAGGTGCTCACGCGCATCACCGTGCTCGGCGCCGCCTATCTGGCGATCATCTGCATCTTACCCGAAATGCTCATTTCCTACGCCGCGCTTCCCTTTTACTTTGGCGGCACGTCGCTGCTGATCGTCGTGAGCGTCACGATGGACACGGTGGCTCAGGTGCATGGGCATCTTCAGGCGCAGCAATATGAAGGGCTCGTGAAGAAGGCCAAACTCCGGGGACGGAAAAGATGAGACTGATTCTGCTGGGACCGCCTGGGGCGGGCAAGGGCACGCAGGCCGCGCGCCTCGTTGACAAGTTCAAAATTCCTCAGCTCTCCACCGGCGACATGCTGCGCGCCGCCGTGAAGGCGGGCACCCCGGTCGGGCTGCAGGCCAAGGCCGTGATGGACGCTGGCGGGCTCGTCTCCGACGAGATCGTCTGCGGCATCATCTCCGACCGCATCGGGGAGGCGGACGCCGTCAATGGCTTCATCCTCGACGGCTTCCCCCGCACGGTCGCGCAGGCCAGGGCCCTCGACGAGCTTCTGGCGAAGAAGGCCATGCAGCTCGACGCCATCGTGGAGCTGAAGGTCGACGAGAACGCGCTGCTGGCCCGCATCGAAAAGCGCGCCGCCGAGACCGTCGCCGCCGGTGGCACGGTCCGCGCCGACGACAACCCGGAAGCCTTCAAGGTCCGCCTCACCGCCTACCGCGAACAGACAGCCCCCGTCTCCGCCTATTACGCCTCCCACGGCGTTCTGAAGACGGTCGACGGCATGGCGCCGATCGACGAGGTCACGAAGGCGCTGGATGCGGTGCTGGGCTGAGGGCGGGGTAGGGCTCTGCGTTCAGCGCAGGGTCAGTTTGTCCAGCTTGCTTTGGTCCAATTCAATCACCCGTTCTTTCGCCTGCGCAAGGATATGGTCTGGAATTTCGACCAGAAACTCCAGTCCGCCCATGCGGAATATGTCGGCGGGTCTGGCCTGTGTGCGCCTCACGGCGCCGAGATAGAGGCCCGGGCCAAGATCGGTCCATTCCGTCTCCCCCTTATCTTTGACCTGGGTTCTGGTGGCCCAGCTGAAACAGACAATCCATCCGCCCGCGCGGTCGAATGACGTCACGTCTTTTGCGAAACTTCGAGCCAGTTCCAGAGCGCCAGCGGAAATCCGGACGCTGCCGGGGGGATTGAATCCGCCGAGGGGAGTCGGTTGGTGCGGAGGTGTCGTGGGCATTTTGTGTCTCCTTAATACGGGTCGCGAATGAATCCATCGGGCTCGCCGAAGCCGCTTCGTTCAATTGTCTGGCCTCCGCGACATTCATATACTGCGTTGAAACTTTTGTTGCCAAATGCATCGGTGAAGCGTGAGATTCCTGTCGCTACGCAAATGCGGATCACTTCAGCTATCAATGTTGGCAGACCCGCCGACCCGGCTGAGCGCGGCGAGTCGCACGGTTGTGTTTTTGATGGTAAGTGGTTAAACAGAGTTGTGAATTTATTTAGATAATTATATGTATTTAATATGTTTTTTTTAAAATGAAAGAGTTTGAATATTCGACGGAGGCGCCGACCAGCGCTCAAATCGTCCGCGCATCTTCTTCCGTCAGCAGGTCTCTCATGGACGGCAGCGCGGGGATGGCGAAGCCCGCTCCCGGCTTCTCGAAGAATAGTTCTCCGGCCTTGAATGGTGCGCTAGCATATAGTTCCGCACTGACCATTTGCATTGCGATGACGAGCGCTTGCAAAGAATCGGCGCCGTAGCCCGAGAAGCGGTGGGGGCCAGAAGGCCAATGGATCTCATATGCACAGCGCCAGCAATCCTTATCGAATTGAGGCGCAAAGAACGCTATCTCAACAAGGAGATCCTTGTCAGGTTTGCGCAGGGTCAGGGTGCGGCGGGCGATGACCATTGGGAAGGTCTCAGAAAAAGAAAGGGGGGATAGGCGAGCCACCGGGCTGCGTACCGTTCCGCTGCTTGTTTACTGCATGAGCTAAGCCATTTGCTCGGCATGGGTCAAGGTCTCTATCGTACAAGCTCTCTCATGTCTCAAGCAGCGAGAGAAGAATGGCGGGGGCGGCGGCTAGGGGATTATCAGCTCATGAATCCAAGCTGTTTCCTGCGCTAATCCATTGCCCGCCTATCTCGCTTCCTGATGGGGCTCTGGGTTGATCCGGGTTAAATTTTCGGAGCAGTTGGACGGCCTGTTTAGGATTTATTGTCAGGTTATTTTCCCCTTGACCCACCCCCACCGGCGCCCTAAACAACCGTCCTCACCGAGATCGCTTGCGCTCCCGGCTCTCTTCGCATGAAGGGGCGGGGCGTTTTCGTTTTCTCAACCTCGCCAGGCCGGCCTCCACCGGACGCGGGGATCATCAGCCGCCGCGGTTTCGCGGCCCACATGGAGACGGCCAGATGGCTCGTATTGCAGGCGTCAACATCCCCACCAACAAGCGCGTCATCATTGCGCTTCAGTACATTCACGGCATCGGCGCCAAGAAGGCCGAGGAGATCTGTGAAAAGGTCAACATCCCCGCGGAGCGCCGCGTGTCTCAGTTGACCGACGCCGAAGTGCTCCAGATCCGCGAGACGATCGACCGCGACTATCTCGTGGAAGGCGATCTGCGCCGCGAAGTCGCGATGAACATCAAGCGTCTGATGGACCTTGGCTGCTACCGTGGCCTGCGCCACCGTCGCCAGCTGCCCGTGCGCGGCCAGCGCACGCACACCAACGCCCGCACCCGCAAGGGCAAGGCCAAGCCCATCGCCGGCAAGAAGAAGTAATCTTCGCCGCGACAATTTCCCCAAAGGTGTAGCCGCTGGAATTACGGCGGCGTCCGATATCAAAAGGCACGAGTCAAATGGCAAAAGAAGCTACCCGCGTCCGCCGCCGCGAACGCAAGAACATTGCGTCCGGCGTGGCGCATGTGAACTCCTCGTTCAACAACACCATGATCACGATCACCGACGCGCAGGGCAATGCGATCTCCTGGTCGTCCGCCGGCACCATGGGCTTCAAGGGCTCGCGCAAGTCGACCCCCTACGCCGCCCAGATGGCCGCCGAGGACGCCGCCCGCAAGGCCGCCGAACACGGCATGCGGACCATCGAAGTGGAAGTCTCCGGCCCCGGTTCGGGTCGCGAATCGGCGCTGCGCGCCCTGCAGGCGGCGGGCTTCACCGTCACCTCGATCCGCGACGTGACGCCGATCCCGCACAACGGCTGCCGTCCGCGCAAGCGCCGTCGCGTCTGATCCAACTCAATACCCTATCGCATCCGCGTGGCCGACGGGCGCGCGGATGCTTGTCGCAACGACAGCGTGGCCAGGGTCGACGGACCGATATGCCCCGCAACCGAAAGGTTCAGTCGTGATTCAGAAGAACTGGCAAGAACTCATTCGTCCCAACAAGCTCGAAATCATTTCGGGCGATGATCCCCGCCGCACCGCGACCGTGGTCGCCGAGCCGCTCGAGCGTGGCTTCGGCCAGACGCTCGGCAACTCCCTGCGCCGCGTGCTGCTCTCCTCGCTTCAGGGCGCGGCCATCACCGCCGTCCAGATCGACGGCGTGCTGCATGAATTCTCCTCGATCCCGGGCGTGCGCGAGGATGTCACCGACATCGTCCTGAACATCAAGGACATCTGGATCAAGATGCAGGGCGATGGCCCCAAGCGCATGGTCCTGAAGAAGCAGGGCCCCGGCGCCGTTCTGGCGGGCGACATCGCCACCGTCGGCGACGTGCAGATCCTCAACCCCAATCTGGTCATCTGCAACCTCGACGAGGGCGCGGAGATCCGCATGGAGTTCACGGTCAACACCGGCAAGGGCTATGTGGCCGCCGACCGCAACCGCGCCGAGGACGCGCCCATCGGGCTCATCCCCGTGGACAGCCTCTATTCGCCGGTCCGCAAGGTCAGCTATCGCATCGAGAACACCCGCGAGGGTCAGATCCTCGACTATGACAAGCTCACCATGACCGTCGAGACCAACGGCGCGCTGACGCCCGAGGACGCGATCGCCTACAGCGCCCGCATCCTGCAGGACCAGCTCAACGTCTTCGTGAACTTCGAAGAGCCCAAGCGCGAAGAGGCGGCCCCCTCGATCCCCGAGCTCGCCTTCAACCCGGCGCTGCTCAAGAAGGTCGACGAGCTCGAACTCTCGGTTCGTTCGGCCAACTGCCTCAAGAACGACAACATCGTCTACATCGGCGACCTCATCCAGAAGACGGAAGCCGAGATGCTGCGGACGCCGAACTTCGGCCGCAAGTCGCTCAACGAGATCAAGGAAGTGCTGGCCCAGATGGGTCTGCACCTCGGCATGGAAGTGCAGGGCTGGCCGCCGGAGAACATCGACGAGCTCGCCAAGCGCTTCGAGGAGCATTACTAGGACGGCATTCGGCATTCGGCAGTCGGCAGTGGTCTATACGACTGCCGACTGCCGGGCGCCCACTGCCTGAAATCAATCAACAGACGGTCGACCCTTGGTACGGCGGCCGTAAAAACGAAGGAGCACCATCATGTATCACGGTCGCGCCAAGCGCCGCTTCAACCGCACGTCCGAACACCGCAAGGCGATGTTCATGAACATGTGCAACGCCCTCATCAAGCATGAGCAGATCGTCACGACGCTGCCCAAGGCGAAGGATCTTCGTCCCGTCGTCGAGAAGCTCATCACGCTCGGCAAGCGCGGCGATCTCCATGCCCGCCGCCAGGCCATCGCGCAGATCAAGGACATCGTTATGGTCCGCAAGCTGTTCGACGTGCTCGGCCCCCGCTACAAGGACCGCCACGGCGGCTACTGCCGCGTGCTGAAGGCGGGCTTCCGCTTCGGCGACAACGCGCCCATGGCCGTGATCGAATTCGTCGACCGCGACGTCGACGCGCGCGGCAAGGACTCCGGTCCCGTGCATGTTGAAGAAGCTGCGGCCTGATCGGTCCGGTTTCAGAACGGTTTTCAGGGCGGCCTTCGGGTCGCCCTTTTTTGTTTGGCGCAGCCTTTAGGCCGGGGGCTTGGCGCAGCCGCGTCAGCATCCCTATATCTGAGGTCTCAACTGGATCGACCCATGCGCGCGCTCTCCCTCGCTTTGCTGCTCTGCCTCCCCCTTGGTTTCGCCCAGGCGCAGGCGCCGCAGCGCGTGACCCCCACCGACCGCGCTGCGGTCCAGCAATCATTCTCGCCCGTGGTCAAGCGCGTCGCGCCCGGCGTCGTGAACGTCTACGCCTCGCGGGTGGAGCGGCAGCCGCGCAATCCCCTGTTTGATGATCCGCTCTTCCGCCAGTTCTTCGGCGGCCAGCAGCAGCGCAGCCCGACCTCGCAATCGCTGGGCTCTGGCGTCATCGTGGACGCCTCCGGCCTCGTCGTCACCAACCACCATGTCATCGAGAACATGACTGATGTGAAGGTGGCGCTGGCGGACAAGCGTGAGTTCGACGCCGAGATCATCCTGCGCGACCCCCGCACCGACCTTGCGGTGCTGCGCATCAAGAATGGCGGCGGCTTTCCCTCCCTTGACCTTGGCGACTCCGATGCGCTCGAGGTCGGCGACCTCGTGCTCGCCATCGGCAACCCCTTCGGCGTCGGCCAGACGGTGACGCAGGGCATCGTTTCGGCGCTCGCGCGCACGCAGGTCGGCATCACCGACTATGGCTTCTTCATCCAGACCGACGCGGCCATCAATCCCGGCAATTCAGGCGGCGCGCTCGTGGATATGAACGGCCGGCTCGCCGGCATCAACTCCGCCATCTATTCGCGCTCGGGCGGCTCCATCGGCATCGGCTTCGCCATCCCCGTGAATATGGTGAAGGTCGTCGTGGCGGCCGCCAAGGGGGGCGTGCGGCAGGTGCGTCGTCCATGGTTCGGGGCGACCCTCCAGCCGGTCTCGCGCGAAATCGCGGAGTCGCTTGGCCTTGACCGCCCGACCGGCGCGCTTGTGTCGGAGCTGGTCGCGGAGGGCCCTGCGGCGCAGGCCGGTCTGCGGCGCGGCGATGTGGTCACCGAGATCGACGGGCAGGCGGTGGATGACCCCGAGAGCCTTGGCTACCGCCTCGGCACGAAGCCCATTGGCGCAAGCGCCACGATGACCGTGCAGCGCAACGGGCGCAAAGTGTCGCTGCCTCTGAAACTGGTCGCCGCGCCCGAGACGCCTGCGCGCGAAACCTTGACCTTGAGCGGGCGCTCGCCATTCTCGGGCGCCACGGTCGTCAATCTCTCGCCTGCGGTGACGGAAGAGTTGTCCATCGAAGGCTTCCGCGAAGGCGTTGTCATCGCAGAAGTGGCGCCGGGATCGACCGCCGCCAAAGTCGGCCTGCAGCAGGGCGACGTGATCCTCGCGGTCAATGATGCGAAGATCGCGCGCACCGCAGATCTGCAACGCGCCGCCGAGCCCCGCAGGAACTGGTGGAAGCTGACGCTCGGGCGCGGCGGGCAGATCATCACCACCGCGATGGGGGGATGATCCGGCCCGCCCTTGTCAGGCCACCTTGCGCGCGGCCGCAGCCTTGCCTCTGGCCATGCGCTTCTTGATCGACGACCAGAGCCTGCGCATTTCGTCGGCTGCGTGGCCATAGGGATTTATCTCGCTGACGCCATAGCCATGGCGCGCGGCCTCCTGATAATCGACGCGCGCGGCGATGAGCGGGGAGATCAATCCCCCCATGGCCTCCAGCGCCTTCACGCCATCTTCCACGCGCGCGCTTTGTTGCGCGGGCGGGCATTGGTTCAGCAGGAACACGAAGTCCTTCTTGAGTTCGCGCAGGCTTGCGCGCGTCTGCTCGCTCGCCCAGAGGTCGAAGACATTGGGGCGCGAGGGAATGATGCAGAGATCGGCGGCCTGCATCGCAGCTTTTGTCGTTGAGGTTTCCGCCCCTGCGGTGTCGATGATGCAGAGCGTCACGCCCTTCTTGTCGAGCGCAGCCAGAACGCTCGCAAGCTTGTTCGGCGCCACCGCCTCGACCGGCACATCAGCCTCGCCGCGCATCTGCGACCACTTCACCAGCGACTTCTGCGGATCAAGATCAATGATGAAGACACGTTCGCCAGCCTCATGGGCTGTGACCGCGAGCGATGAGGCGAGGGTGCTTTTTCCCGAGCCGCCCTTTTGCGTCACGAATGCGATGGTGCGCATGGTCGTTCCTTTGGATTTACGAGGATGGCGAAGGGTCTCGCCTGAGCATTCCGGGCGGCATGGTTCGCCTAAAAGTTTGATTCGGGAAGCGGCGCGCGTGATATGTTTTGATCTGTATCTCCCATGCAACGAACCAATGGCGTCAGCTTGGCGATGGTGATAGACGCTGCATCCCATGAGGCGATGGTGAATGTCTGACCTTTTCAAGAGCGCGGGCCTCGATAAACATGCGCCGCGCCCGCTTGCGGACCGCATGCGGCCCATGCGGCTGGCTGATGTCGCGGGGCAGGGGCATCTGCTTGGCGAGGGCGGCGCCTTGAGCCGCCTCATCGCCGCGTCGTCGCTTGGCTCGCTGATCTTCTGGGGTCCGCCCGGAACAGGCAAGACGACGGTCGCGCGCCTGCTGGCGGAGGAGACGAGCCTTGCCTTCGTGCAGATCTCCGCGATCTTCACGGGCGTCGCCGAATTGAAGAAAGTGTTCGAACAGGCGCGCGCACGCCACGCCGCGGGGCAGGGCACCTTGCTCTTCGTGGATGAGATTCATCGCTTCAATCGCGCGCAGCAGGATTCCTTTCTGCCGGTGATGGAGGATGGAACGGTGACGCTGATCGGCGCCACCACCGAGAACCCGTCCTTCGAGCTGAACGCCGCCTTGCTGTCGCGCGCGCGTGTGCTGACCTTCCGCTCCCTTGACGAAGCCGCCATCGAACACATGCTGGCGCGCGCGGAAAGCGTCGAAGGCAAAGCATTGCCGCTCGATGCTGACGCAAGGCTCGCCCTCGTGCGCATGGCTGACGGCGATGGCCGGGCGGCGCTGACTCTCGCCGAAGAAATCTGGCGCGCTGCGAAGCCCGATGAGACCTTTGACACAGCCGGTCTCGCCAGCATCGTCCAGCGGCGCGCGCCCATCTATGACAAGGCGCAGGAGGGCCACTACAACCTCATCTCCGCCCTTCATAAATGCGTGCGCGGCTCTGATCCCGACGCGGCGCTTTATTATCTCGCGCGGATGCTGGACGCAGGGGAGGATCCGCTCTTTCTCGCGCGGCGCATCGTGCGCATGGCGGTCGAGGATGTCGGCCTCGCCGATCCGCAGGCGCTGACGATCGCCAATGCGGCCAAGGACGCCTATGACTTTCTGGGCTCGCCCGAAGGCGAGCTCGCCATCGCGCAGGCGGTGGTCTATGTGGCGAGCGCGCCCAAGTCGAACGCGGTCTACAAGGCCTGGAAGGGCGCCCGCAGCCTCGCGAAGGAGCATGGCTCGGTCATGCCGCCCCACGTGATCCTCAACGCGCCCACCAAGCTCATGCGCGAGGAGGGCTATGGGGAGGGCTATCGCTACGACCATGACCAGCCCGACGCTTTCTCGGGGCAGGACTACTGGCCGGAGAAGATCGGTCGAAAGAAGCTCTATGAGCCCGTCGAGCGAGGCTTCGAGCGGGAGCTGCGCAAGCGGCTGGAGTGGTGGGAGAGGCTGCGCCGCGAGCGTGAGCCGTGACGGGACGCGCATTCCGGGCTATAGGGCGGATATGACGCCTTATCTTCTCGTCTTCGTCGGCGCTGGCCTCGGCGGCGCGCTCCGCCACGGGGTCAACCTCACCTGCGCCCGCTGGTGCGGGCTTGAGTTCCCATGGGGCACGCTGGCGATCAACATCCTGGGGTCCACGCTCATGGGGCTGGCTGCGGGCTGGTTCGCCTTCAAGGCGGGGGAGAGCTGGTCGCAACACGCCCGGCTCTTCGCCGCCACGGGCGTGCTGGGGGGCTTCACCACCTTCTCCGCCTTCTCGCTCGACGCCGTCCTCCTTTGGGAGCGCGGCGCTATGGGCGAGGCTGCGGGCTATGTCGCCGGTTCGGTGGGTCTTTCCATCGCCGGCCTGTTTCTGGGCCTCTGGCTCGTAAGGACTCTGTCGTGAGCAGTGAAGCCAAAGCCGGTTCCGCCGGCGTGCAGACCCGTGTCGTTTCCACCGATGAGGAGGGGATGCGGCTCGACCGATGGTTCAAGCTGCACTTTCCAGCCGTAGGCCTCTCCTACCTGAACAAGATCCTGCGCAAGGGCGAGGTGCGTGTGGACGGCAAGCGGGTCGAGGGGTCGACGCGGCTCACCGAAGGCGCCAGCGTGCGCGTGCCGCCCCTGCGCGTCGATGCGCCCGCCGCCGCCGAGGCCAAGCGCCCCTATAGCGAGACTGACGCGCGGGCGATCAAGCAGATGGTCCTCTTTGAGGACAAGTGGCTCATGGTGCTCAACAAGCCCTATGGGCTCGCCGTGCAAGGCGGCTCGGGCACCACCCATCATATCGACGGCATGCTCGATTCCCTTGCTGACGCAAAGGGCGAACGCCCCCGTCTCGTGCACCGCCTCGACCGCGACACCTCCGGCGTGCTCCTCGTCGCCAAGACCCGCAAGATCGCCGCTGATCTCGGCGAGATCTTCCGCTCCCGCCAGGCGCGCAAGATCTATTGGGCGGTGGTCGAGGGCGTGCCCAAGCCCACCCATGGGCGCATTTCGCTCTTTCTCGCCAAGGGCGCGGGCATGGGCGACGAGCGCGGGCCGCGCCAGCCGGGGCAGCGGCGCGACCCCGAGCGCATGCGCATCGCCAAACATGGCGAGGAGGACGCGCAGCATTCGCTGACCTATTACGCGGTCGTCGACAAAGTGGCCCCGCGCCTCGCCTGGATCTCCATGAAGCCGGTCACCGGCCGCACCCATCAGCTTCGCGCCCATGCGGAGGCCATCGGCAATCCCATGATCGGCGACCCCAAATATCACGGCAATCTCGCCGCCAACGATCCGCGCCGCAGCGATCCCCTGCGCGCCGTGCCTGCGGAGGTCGAGCGCAAGCTGCATCTGGTGGCCCGGCGCCTCATCCTCCCCCATCCCAAGGGCGGAACGCTCGACGTGACCGCGCCCCTGCCGGCGCATATGAAGAAGACCTTCGACCTCTTCGGCTTCGATGTGAAGCAGCACGATCCCATCGAGGATTCGCCGGAGGATTGATGCAGGCCCCGGCGCCCGCTGGCGCTGGCGCAACAAGCGAGGAGACGCCATGACCAATCACATTCCCGCACCGCCCCGTCTCGCGCCCGTGGCGCCCGAGGCCTATGACGAGGCTCAGAAGGCTGCGCTCGCCGATTTCGTGGCGACCCGCAAGGTTGGATTCTCCGGCCCCTGGCATGTCTTCATCCGCAGTCCCGAATTGCTCACCCATGCCCAGCGCATGGGCGAATATCTGCGCTACCGCTGCACCCTGTCGGGGCGGATCAGCGAATTCGTCATCCTGCTCGTGGCCCGCGACTGGACGCAGGACTACGAATTTGGAACCCACCGCAAGCATGGGCTGAAGGCGGGCCTGTCCGAGGCCATCGTCGCCGCCATCGCCGAGGGGCGGCGACCCGACGGGCTGGACGAAGAATTGGGCATCATCTGGGATTTTGTAACGGAGTTGCAACGCTCCCGGCGCGTGTCGGACACGACCTATGGTCGGGCGCTCGAGCGCTTCGGCGAGAAGGGCGTCGTCGATCTTGCTGGAATCGTTGGCTATTATTCGTTGCTGGCGCTGACCATGAACGTCGCGCGCGTGCCTCCGCCAGAGGGCGAAAACCATCTTTCGAGATTTCCGGAATAAGTTGCATTATTCTTAATTTATGATATGAACGTGACAAGAAAGAGCGATGAAGAACATCGCCTGCGAAATCGTGTCTATTTGAGGTTGCGATGTCTTTCGCCAATCGACTTGAGAAGATAACGGCCAACGCCGCTGTCGTCGCCCCCACTCGCAATGATTGGACCCTCATCGAGGTCTATGCCCGAGCGGGATTCGGCTTCAAGATGGAGGAGCTGCGACAGGTCCGCTTCGAGCCGGTCGTGCTGACCCCTCATGGCCAACGGATTGTCTTCGTCGACTTCTGTCCCGGTGGCGTCATGTGCAACCGGCGGGATGTGGACTGGATAAATCAGGGCATCTGCGCCTACGAGACCTTCGCCACCGAGGACCAGAAGCTGCTCTTCGACTCCATCCGCATCGGCGATGTTCTCGTGATGAAGAAAGACCTGGCGCCCGCCAGCGTCATGCTGCTTCAGGCGCATGGCCGGATGACCGGGTTCGATCATACGGAGGAGGGCGACCGCATCCTTCAGGTCGACTGGTCGCACGAACACGGCCAGATCGAGACGCCCGCCATGGGCGTCGGCAAGCTCGTGACCATGCCCGACGTCGCGGAAATCCAGTCGACCATGCCGCTCGAATTCTGGCGCTGGCTGCGGAAATAGAAGCCCTGGGTCAGGGCTTCCTGTAGCTCCCCAGCTCCTGCACCACCTTCTGCGCGAAGCTGTTGTCCACCACATCGGTCGACTTGATCGACGCATCTTCGATCAGCTTCATCTCCTTGAAGAAAGCCAGATCGCTTTCAAGGCTGGCGATGTCCACCGCGCCATCAGGATTGCAGGCGGCGGGCGTCGTCGTGCGATGCAGCTGCGGATCTTTTTCATTGGTGTATTGAACGAGGGTGGCGATGACGTCTTCGGCGCCCTTGCCAGCGATGGCCCCATCTTTCAGCGCGTCGTTGTAGTCGCGGACGGCGCGGATATAGGCGCGCATGAATTTGGTCGCGGCTTCCGGCTTGGTCTTGGCGAAATCATCGGAATAGAGCAGCACGGCGGTCTGGTGGTTGTCGAAGAGGTCTTCGTTGCCATCCACCTTCACCGCCACGCCCTCGCGCACGGCGAGGGTCGCGGTCGGCTCATTGGTCACGCCCGCGTCGATCGCCTTGTTGCGATAGGCGATGAGATGATCGGGAAAGCCCATGTCGATGGTGTTGACGTCGGCGAAGGTCAGGCCCGCTTTCTTGAGCGCCTGGTTGAGCGTTGCGGCATTGCCGGTGCCAACCGCCGCGACAGCGACCTTCATGCCCTTCAGATCCTTGAAGCTCTTGTAGCGGCCGCTTTCGACGAGATCCTTGCGCACCATGATCTGCGAGAAATTATAGCCCGGCCGGCTCGATCCCTTGTCCGCGACGATGCGGATGCCGATCTTGCGGGTGAAGGCGTTGTAGAGGCCAGCGGACACCGTGCCGCCGCCAACGTCCAGTTGGCCCGCGCCCAGCGGCGCGATCATCCGCGCGGCCGTGTTGAAGGCGATGAACTCCACGTCGAGGCCTTCACTTTTGAAATAGCCTTTCTTGTCCGCAATATAGATGCCGATGTCGCTGACCGTGTTGACATTGCCCACACGCACCTTGGTCTGGGCGAAGGCGCCGCCGCCGACCGTCATGAGACAGGCGAGGGCCAGGCCAAGGGAGCGGAAACGGGCGAAGCTCATTCGTTTTCTCCAGAAGTCAGCAGACGATGGGCGCGGACCCTATAGTGGGGCCGCAGCCTGCGCAATGCAGCAATGCGTGAGCGCGTCGCTCTGGCGCGCGGGCCTGCGGGAGGCTACATCAGGCCCATGAGAGAAGATCTTGCGAACCAGTTGGCCCCCGGTCAGGGGGAGCCCATCGATCCCGTCGCCATGGCGCGGCGCGATCTGCAGAAAGTCCTTCCGCGCCGGTTCTACAAGGAGGCGAGCGCGCTGGAGGGGGAGGGCGGCTTCGCCCTTGTCCTTGATGGCAAGCCCGCCCATACGCCGGGCCGCCAGCCCATCCGCACCCCCGCATTGGCGCTCACGCAGGCGCTTGCGGCTGAATGGAGCGCGCAGGGCGACTTCATCGACCCCGGCTCCATGCCCCTAACCCGCATCGTCAATTCCGCGCTGGACGGCGTGTCGCGCGAGATGGGCGAGGTGCGGGCGGAGATCGTGAAATATGCGGGCTCTGATCTCATCTGCTACCGGGCGGGCGAGCCGCAGACGCTGGTCGAATGGCAGGCGCGGGCCTGGGATCCGATCCTCGCCTGGGCGCGCGAGGATCTGGGCGCTCGTTTCATCTGCGCGCAGGGCGTCATCTTCGCCGCCCAGCCCGAGCCCGCCATTCAAGCGGTGGCGCGGGTCGTGGAGGCCGTGGACCGCCCGCTGGCGTTGGCCGCCCTCAATGTCATGACGACCATCACGGGGTCTGCCCTGCTCGCCCTCGCCGTGGCCCATGGCCGCCTGAGCGCCGAGGAGGCCTGGGCGGCGGCCCATGTGGACGAGGATTTCCAGATCAGCGGCTGGGGCGAGGACTCCGAAGCCGCCGCCCGCCGCGCCCGGCGCTGGCTCGACATGGAGGCTGCGGCCAGGGTCCATGCCCTCAGCGCTTGAGCCAGACTGGAATTAGAAAAATTATAATGTTGTTTGCGTAACTTGATCCCGGACTCCTTTTCGGAGTCTATTGCGCGCGGGCCAGTTGCGCATATGTGGGATCGAATGATGAAAAAAGTGGGATTTCTTCGAAGCGTCGTCTCCATCGCCATGTTTTCGCTGGGCGCCTGTTCCTTCGCCAGCGCTCAGGATGGGCAGGTCAATCTGTACACCACCCGTGAACCCGGCCTCATCAAGCCGCTGCTCGAGGCCTTCACCAAGGCGAGCGGCGTGAAGGTGAACGCCATCTTCTTCAAGGACGGCATGGCCGAGCGCGTCGCGGCCGAGGGATCGCGCTCGCCCGCGGATGTGCTGATGACCGTGGACATCGGCAATCTCATCGACCTGCTCGACCGCAATGTGACGCAGCCCGTCAAATCCCCGGCGCTGGAGGCGGCGATCCCGGCCAATCTGCGCGCCGCCGATGGATCCTGGTTCACCCTCGCCACCCGCGCCCGCATTGTCTATGCGGCGAAAAACTTATCCCTGGACGCACTGAATTACGAAAATCTTGCCGATCCTGCATGGAAGGGCAAAATCTGCATCCGCTCGGGACAGCATCCCTACAACACCGCCCTGACCGCCGCCTATATCGCCCATCACGGCGTGGACAAGGCTGAGGCCTGGCTTCGCGGGGTCAAGGCCAATCTCGCCCGCAAGCCGGGCGGCGGCGACCGTGAGGTGGCGCGCGACATTCTGGGCGGGCTCTGCCAGATCGGCGTCGGCAATTCCTACTATATCGGCATAATGCGTTCGGGGCAGGGCGGGGCCGACCAGAAGGCCTGGGGCGAGGCGGTCAAGGCCATCCTCCCCACCTTCGAGGGCGGGGGCACGCAGGTGAACATTTCCGGCGCCTCGGTGGCGAAATTCGCGCCCAACAAGGAAAACGCAATCAAATTGCTGGAATATCTGGTCTCGGACGAGGCGCAGAAGCTCTACGCCAGCCATGATTTCGAATATCCGGTGAAAGCGGGGGCGCCGATTGATCCGATCATCCAGTCGCTGGGCGCCCTCAAGGTCGATCCCATGCCGCTGGCGGACATTGTGAAGCATCGCAAGACCGCGAGCGAACTCATGGATAAGGTGGGTTTCGACAACTGACGGGGCTGCGGCGCCCACGGGAGGTCTGGGGTTGGCGAAAGGTTTGGGCGCGTTGCGTCTGCGATATTGGACGGGCGGGAGGCGCGAAGGGTCGATGCTGCTGGCGTCGTGCCTTTTGGCCTGCGCCCTCGTCGCGCCGGTCGCAGGGCTCGTCGCCATCGCCGCAGAGGGCTCGGGCGGGGCGTGGCCCCATCTCCTGAATTATGTGCTGCCTGGCGCGGTGCGCGATACGCTGATCCTGCTGACGGGCGTGGGCTGCCTCGTCATCGCCATGGGCACGGGGCTCGCCTGGCTGATGACGGCCTATGAATTTCCGGGGCGCCGCATCTTCGAATGGGCGCTGCTTCTGCCCCTCGCGGTGCCGACCTACATCATCGCCTACGCCTGGCTCGACCTGCTCCATCCCGTGGGTCCGGTGCAGGACGCCTTGCGCGCCTTGCTGGGCGTGACGGGCGCCGGCGTCCTTCCGGTGCCGGATGTGCGCTCGATGGGCGGCTGCATCCTGCTTCTGAGCTTTGTCCTCTATCCCTATGTTTTCATGCCGACGAGGGCCTTGTTCCTCATGCAGGCGGGCGGGCTGCTGGAGGCGGCGCGGATGCTGGGCGCTGGTCGGCGCGGGGTGTTCTTCCGCGTCGCCCTGCCGCTGGCGCGGCCCGCCATTGCGCTGGGCGCCTCGCTGGCCCTGATGGAGACGCTCAACGACATCGGCGCCTCGGAGTTTCTGGGCGTGCGCACCCTGTCGGTGTCGATCTACGCCACCTGGGTCAACCGCTCCAATCTGCCGGGCGCGGCGCAGATCGCGCTGGCGCTCATGGCGCTGGCGGTGGCGCTGATCCTCATCGAACGCTGGGCGCGGCGCAGGCAGCGTTATGTCTCGCAGACCCAGCGCGCCCCACGCGCAAGGCCCGTGCGCCTCAAGGGCTGGGCTCTGGCGGGAGCCCTCACGGCGGCGAGCCTGCCGGTGCTCATCGGCTTCGTCTTCCCCGCGCTCTATCTCGTGGCGCAGGCCTGGCGACGCATCGCCTTCGCCGGCCTGCCGCACGACCTTGGCGAGCAGATCCGCAATACGGTCACGCTCTCCGCCTTCGGAACCCTTGCGGCGCTCTGCGCCGGGTTCATGCTCGCCTATGCCGTCCGCATCACCCGCGCGCCGCTGGCCGCTGCTTCGCTGCGCGTCGGCAGTCTTGGCTACGCCATTCCCGGCACGGTGCTGGCCATCGGCCTGTTGCCCGGCCTCATGGAGCTGGACGGCGCCCTGGCGGACGCGATCGACTGGGCACTGGGCGGAACGGCGGGGCTCATTCTCTCGGGCTCGGGCGCCGCGCTCGTTTACGCCTATGCGACGCGCTTCGTCGCCATATCGGCGGGCGGGGTCGAGGCGGGCCTCTCCAAGCTCTCGCCCTCCCTTGATTGCGCGGCCCGGGCGCTGGGCGAGACGGCGGGCGGCGCGCTTCGGCGCGTGCATCTGCCGCTGTTGCGGCCTGCGCTGGGCGCTGCGGCCTTGCTTGTTTTCGTGGATTGCATGAAGGAGTTGCCCATGACGCTGCTCCTGCGCCCCCTGAACTATGAAACCCTCGCGACCCATCTCTATGGCGAGGCCGCGCGCGGCACCTATGAGGATGGGGCTGTGGCGGCGCTGTGCATCGTGCTGGTCGGCCTTGCGCCCGTGATTTTGCTGGGGCGGCTCAGCCGCAGGCCCTCGCTCGCCCATGCGGCGCCCAATCCTCCCGCGCCCATCCCTTCAGCCGTGGCGGCGTCCCCATGACCGCGCGGCTCGAAATTCGCGACGTGCATCAAAGCTTCGGCGCCGTGGTGGCGGTCGAGGCGCTGTCGCTGACGGTGGAGCCCGGCGAAATCGTCTGCCTGCTCGGCCAGTCCGGCTGCGGCAAGACGACCTTGCTGCGCGTCGTCGCGGGGCTTGAATCTCCCGACCGCGGCAGCGTCCTGCTGGGGGGGCGCGCGCTGGTGGGGCCGGGGCTTTTCCTGCCGCCCGAACAGCGCGGCGTCGGCATGGTCTTTCAGGACTATGCCCTGTTCCCGCACCTGACCATTCTGGAAAACATCCGCTTCGGCCTCTCGCGCCTCGATCCCGCCAAGGCGCAGGCCACCGCCCTGCAGGCGCTTGAGCGGGTCGGCCTCGCCCATGCCGCCAATGACTATCCGCACACGCTCTCGGGCGGGCAGCAGCAGCGGGTGGCGCTGGCGCGCGCGCTGGCGCCGCGCCCGGGGCTCCTGCTGATGGATGAGCCCTTTTCGAACCTCGACCAGCGTCTGCGCGAGCGGGTGCGCGGGCAGACCATGGAATTGCTGCGCGAAAACGGCGCCACAGGCCTCGTCGTCACCCATGACCCCGTGGAGGCCATGCTGATCGCCGACCGGATCGCGCTCATGCAGCAGGGGCGGCTCGTGCAGATGGGCGCGCCCGAAGACCTCTACGAGCGCCCGGGCACGCTCTTCGCCGCCCGCTATTTCTGCGACCTGAACGAGATCCCCGGCGTGGTCCGTTCCGCCCGCGCCTCGACCGCTCTGGGGGATTTCGACGCGCCCGGCCTGACCGATGGGCCCTGCGTGGTCTGCATCCGTCCGCAAGCCCTGTCCTTCGGGGCGCAGGGCCGCGAGGCCGTGACCATCAACCGTCGCTTCATCGGCGAGGCGCAGCTCATCGCCTGCGCGGTGGAGGGGCTTGCCGCGCCGCTGGAGGCGCGGCTGCCTCCGGGCGGGGCGCCTGTGGCGGGCGGCTCCGTGCGTCTGAGCGTCGCCGCCTCCGGCGTGCTGGTCTTCCCGGCGCCCGGCCGCGGCTGAGCCGGCGCAGGCGTCTTGCGCCTTCGCCCCGCGCCTTCGCCCAAGGTCTGGTTTCCGACCTCCGCGCCCCATGCTATCCACGCGGCAGCCGAAGGAAACGTCATGAAACATGTCCTTGAAACGCTGGAAGAACGCCGCGCGGTCGCCCGTCTTGGCGGCGGTCAGGCCCGCATCGACACGCAGCACAAGCGCGGAAAGCTGACCGCGCGCGAGCGGATCGACTTGCTGCTCGACCATGGCTCCTTCGAGGAATTCGACATGTTCGTGCAGCATCGCTGCATCGACTTCGGCATGGACAAGCAGGAGAAGATCCCCGGCGACGGCGTCGTCACGGGCTGGGGCACGGTCAACGGCCGCACCGTCTTCGTCTACGCCAAGGACTTCACGGTGTTCGGCGGCTCCCTCTCCGAGACCCACGCCCAGAAGATCACCAAGATCCAGGACATGGCGATGAAGGCCCGCGCGCCGATCATCGGCCTGTTCGATGCGGGCGGCGCGCGCATTCAGGAGGGCGTGGCGGCGCTCGGCGGCTATGCGGAGGTGTTCCAGCGCAATGTGCTGGCCTCCGGCGTCATTCCCCAGATCTCCGTCATCATGGGCCCCTGCGCGGGCGGCGACGTCTATTCCCCCGCCATGACCGATTTCATCTTCATGGTGAAGGACACGAGCTACATGTTCGTGACCGGCCCTGAGGTCGTGAAGACCGTCACCAACGAGACCGTCACCGCCGAGGAGCTGGGCGGCGCCTCCGTCCATACGGTGAAAAGCTCGGTCGCCGACCGCGCCTATGAGAACGATGTGGAGGCGCTCCTGCAGATGCGCCGCCTCATTGATTTCCTGCCCTCGTCCAATCGCGACGAGCTGCCGGAATGGCCGACCTTCGACGATGGCGCGCGGGTGGAGGCCTCGCTCGACACGCTGGTTCCCGACAATTCCAACACGCCCTATGACATCAAGGAGCTGATCCTGAAGGTCGCCGACGAGCGCGACTTCTTCGAGATTCAGGACGCCCATGCGCGCAACATCGTCACGGGCTTCGGGCGCATCGAGGGCCGCACGGTGGGCTTCGTCGCCAATCAGCCGATGGTGCTGGCGGGCGTGCTCG
>CANGFT010000048.1 GCA_947453205.1 Beijerinckiaceae bacterium
GTGAACAAGGGCAAACCAAAAATGGTCGCCCTCATCGCCATCGCCCGCCGCCTCATCGTCATGCTCAACGCCATCATGCGAGATAAAAAGCCATGGCAGCTAAAAGAAGCTTGACCCGCAAGACAGTCGCTCCCCACAGGGGGGAGGGTTATTGGGTGGGCGCTAAAAGCAGCTACTTGCGTCTTTTTTGACTTTAGCTTAACTTTAACGTTGGCTGGAGTCGTTTATTATGGACCTTAAGACCTGCCCTAAGTGTGCCTATCAAGTCACCGACGATGCTGCATTATGTCCACGTTGCGGACTAGCAAATCCAGCAAAGGAAGCAGCTTTAAAACCGCAGGGACTCAAAGCGACAATCATAGGGATTTGCTTATGCATTCTTTTAGGCTCGATGTTTATCGGTGGAATTTTTGCGGCTGTTGAAGAAGCTTGGAATCGACCGTCTTGTTGGAACGATTACAGAAAGTGCGCCGATAATGCGCAATTGGTTATGTTTCATCGCCTGAAAGACCTGACTTCACTTCCTAGTACGTGCCAAGCTACAGCCGAGTCTTTAAGCCGTTACGGCAAGCCAGACTTGCCTTGGGGCGCTTTCCGTCAAGCGCCTCCTGGTGATTGGTCAATCAAATCCGGATTTATAGAATTAGTCGAAAGGGAAGCTAGGTTCCCAAACATGTATGGCGCGATGGAAAAACGGGTCGCCCGCTGTCATATCGATCTTCAACTAGAACATGTCACTTTCAAGCTAGACAGGTAATGCGTTGCTCTCACTCCGCCGCCACCATCTCCCGCCGCCCCACAGCCGCCCCCTCGATCCACCGCCCCAAAAAAGCGTCGATCCAGCGCGCCACAGGCGCATCATGCAGGCGCCAGTCCGCGAGGTGTTCGTGCCCCGGCCGGGCGCCGGGGTCGCCCATGCGTTCGGCCGCCTTCACGATCCAGCGGCACATCATGGCGTAGGTCACTTCCGGGTGGAACTGGAGGCCGAAGGCTTTGCCCAGCGCGCAGGCCTGCACGGCGAAGTCGTCGCCCTCCGCCAGAAGCTGCGCGCCGCGCGGCAGGTCGAATCCCTCGCGGTGCCATTGGTAGACCGTGTCGGGGAAGGGGCTCTGGCAAAGCTGGTGCGCCGCCTGCGTCGGCCTGATCGGATAATAGCCGATCTCGGCGCGGCCCTCATGGTGCGTGTAAACCCGATGGCCGAGATGCCGCGCCATCAACTGGGCGCCGAGGCACAGGCCGAGATAGGGCACATCCTCCTTCAGCGCGACGCCCACGAGGTCCATCTCGCGATGGATGAAATCGCGCTCGTCATTGGCGCTCATGGGGCCGCCGAAGATCACGACGCCCGCATAACCACGCAGGTCTGATGGCAGGGGATCGCCGAGCACGGGGCGGCGCATGTCGAGCCGATAGCCGCGCGATGCGAGCAGCCGCCCGACACGCCCCGGCGTGGAATGCTCCTGATGGAGAACCACGAGAACCCGCCCCTTGGCGGATCTTGAGTCGCAGTGAAAATCCATGACCTCAAGTGTTGCGTTGCAACAAAGAATGGTCAAGGCGAAAAGGGGGCGAAACTGCAGCCGGTCTTATTTTTGTGATGGCCGCGTCACTTCCCCTTCCGCCGCTCCTGCATCCGCGCCATCACCGGCAGCAGCAGCCCATTGGGCATGAAGGGCAGCAGGCGTGTGGTCAGTCTGTTGAACAGGCCCGGCACCACCAGCCGACGTCCCTTCATGAGCCCGTCGTAACCCGCCTGCGCCACGACCATCGACGACATGCTCGGCATGTTCTTCAGGAGGCTGGCGTCGAGCCCCGCGCGGGCGTGGAAATCGGTGGCGGTGACGCCGGGGCACAGGGCGGTCACGGTGACGTCCGAGCCCTCCAGCTCCTGCGAGAGCGCCTGGCTGAAGGACACCACATAGGCCTTGCTGGCGTAATAGACGGCCATGCCCGGTCCCGGCAGGAAGCCCGCCACCGAGGCCACATTCATGATGCGCCCGCGCCCCGCGATCACGGCGGGCATGAAGCGCAGGGTGAGTTCGGTGAGGGCGCGGATGTTGAGGTCGATCATCTCGATCTGCCCGGCGCGCTCCAGCATGGCCGCGCGTCCGGCGAGGCCGAAACCTGCGTTGTTGATGAGCATGGTGGGGGTCAGGCCCGCCTCATCAAGCGCCAGCGCCAGCGCCTCGCAGGCCTGGGGCTGGGCGAGGTCCAGGGGCAGCACGAAAGGCCGCGCCCGGCCCGTGGCCGCGATCTCCGCCGCCAGAGCCTCGAGCCTGTCTCCGGAGCGGGCGACGAGCGCGAGGTCATGGCCCTCTCTGGCGAAGATTCTGGCGAGATCCGCCCCTATGCCCCCCGAGGCGCCGGTGATGAGAACGACCGGGCGATGCGCGTTCATGGGTCTTGCTCCTTCGGGGCGCGCATCACCTGATGCGCACACAGGCGCGATAGCCCCCGATTCGGTTGAAGGCCGCGCTCATGCGTCTTTGCCACAGCTCGCAACTGGCGCGCGAGGCGAAACAGACATGTTCGTCCCGCCAGTCGATCACTTTGGCCCCGAAGGGATCGAGGATCCAGCGCCCGCCCGCGAAATGCCCGAGCCAGATGTTCTGAAAGGGGGCGTCGGCGAGAGGTCGGCAATTCGGGCCATCGGACAGCCAGCCGCGCGGCCAGGCTGCGGCAGGGTCTGCTAGGATGATTAGAAATACCAGCGAAAACAGGAGTTTAGGAATATTCCTGGGCATGTCGACCCCCGCCGACCGGGATCATTCCCGGTCGCCGCGATAACGGCGAAGCTCGGCTGATGGTTCCGGTCATGATTGGGGGGAGGGCGAGGGGTGGCCGGGACCGCCGCCTGTTGCGATCCCGGCCCAGCCGGATCAGTCAGAGGGGACCTCGACGGCTGTTTTCAAAGCATGACGCTATCGTGCGCGCGCCCCCTGTCGGGCGCGGGCTCGAACCGATGATGTCGCAGGGGGAGCCGCTCCGCAATGGTCTTGTTGCAGCCTGAAGATAAATAAATTCAAAAGCCTAGCTTTTGTTCGGGTCTTGGTCGCGGGCTGGATGCAGAGGCGTGTTCTCCGCTTTTTCGTCCACTTCCGACGCCTCTTCGCCTTCGCCTTCGCCTTCGCCTTCGCCTTCGCCTTCGTCTTCTTCTTCCTCTTCCGGCAGCGGTCCCAGCTCCGCCTCCACGGCAGCGATGACTTCGCGCTTTTTCACGACGAAGGCCTGCATGGCGTCGGCCTGATAGCCCATGGCGGCGCAGTAGCGCAGGCCAAGGCGCAGGGCGAGCCAGCAATAGCCGCTGCGCACGAGGTTCGAGGGGAAGAGCTCGATCACCAGCGTTCCCGGCTGGCAGAAGACGAGATTGGCGAGCGCCTCTCCATGGGGCGCGACGATGACGCGGGCCGACTGGAAAGCCTCGATCTGTTCTTTCAGATCATCGCTGCGGGGCGAGAAGAATTCGAAGCCATAGTCCATCAGCGAGGTCAGAACCTCCGCTTCATTGAGCAGGGCGCCCACTTTCGACCGCCCCCGGCTCACGAAGAGGAGCTTGTCCGGCGGGGCCGGGGGCGGCAGCCTGTAATAGGCGCGCAGCATGGCGGCGAGTTCGTCCGCCTCCGCGCGCGTCGCCCCATCCCAGTCGCTGGCGTCGGGGGTGCGCGACAACCAGAGGGCCGTGACATTCTCAAGCCGCTCATCCCCGCGAAGCTCTGTGATGTCGAGGCTCGGGTAGGCCGCGCAAAGAGCCGCCAGGGTCTCGCCGATGAAGGCTGGGAAATCGGGCCTTGTGATGATGTGCAGGGGCCCGATCTCCGGGCCATGGGTGCGCAGGAAATGCAGCAGGGGGAGGACGTCATCCCTGAAGAAACGGGCGAAATCGCCGCCGCAGGAGATGGTGTAGCAGGCGCCGGACGGGGCGGTGCGCCGCTTCAGGATCGCGGGAAAGATCATGCCCGGCCCAAGCGGCCCGGCCGCGCGGGCGAGGACTGTGGCGCCCGTGGGGTCGAGCACGCTCATGGTATGGCCGAGCACGATGCAATGATCGACCAGGAACAGAAGCGAGCGCAGCCGCGTCGTCCCCGTCCCATAGGTCGAGGTGTCGCCCTCGTCGTTGCGGCGGGCCGGGGTCAGGATCGGCTGGGCCTGCGCGAATTCCTCCGGCGCAAGGGCGAGCGCCTCGGTCTGATCCTCCAGGGTCTTCGCCGCGAAATCGCCTGCGAAAGAGGCGCCGCGCGGCACATGGAAGGCCCGGCCGAGCGGGGGAATCCAGAGGTAGATCTTCTCGCGCAGAACAAGGCCCAGCCAGTCCGCGAGGATTTCGATGACAGAGCGCGACCCCGGCCGCATCAGACGCGTCCTGCGGGCTGGCGGGCGCCTTGCGCTTTGACGGGAAGAAGAAAAAAGCTGCGAACCATCTGCGCATTGTCCAGCATGGCGGGCGCGATCACAAGCGCGAGCGTCGGTTGACGCGCGCTGGGGTGGGGACTAGCGTTATATCGCCGGGCTACGTAATGACCAGCCGCATGATCGAAGCCGCCATCTTCCCAAAAAGCGAGACCTCGCCCTTGCTGGCCCCCTGCCGAGGACCAAAAATGCGCAGGATCCTTTTCGCTTTTCTCCTCACGCTCTGCGCCCTTCCGGCCCGGGCGGGCTCGACCACCGTCGCCGTCGCCGCCAATTTCAACGAAGCCGCGACCGCCATCGCCGCCGCCTTCAAGGCCGCGACCAGACATGAGGCGGTGCTGAGCTTCGGGGCCTCCGGCGCACTTCATGCGCAGATCACGCAGGGGGCGCCGTTTGATGTGTTCCTCTCCGCCGATCAGGAGCGGCCCCGGCAGGTCGAGGAGGCGGGGTTGGCCGTCGCCGGCGCCCGCTTCACCTATGCCGTGGGCACGCTGGTCCTGTGGAGCCGCGACGGGCGCGCGACCCTCGGAGACGCCGCGCTGAAGGCGGCGGGCCTTCGCAAGCTCGCCATCGCCAATCCCGCCGCCGCCCCCTATGGGGAAGCCGCCATCGACACGCTGCAGGCCCTGAACCTCTATGACAGCCTCAAGGGCAAGATCGTGCAGGGGGCGAGCATCGCCCAGACCTTCCAGTTCGCCGAGACCGGCAACGCCGACATGGCCTTCGTCGCCCTGTCGCAGGTCATCAACCGCACCGATGGCGGGCGCTGGCTGGTCCCGGAAAATCTTTACAAGCCCATCCTTCAGGATGCGGTCCTGCTCAGGACGGGGGAGGGCAACGAGGCCGCCCGCGCCTTTTTCACCTTCCTCAGGAGCGACGACGCCCGTTTCGTGATCCAGCGCTTCGGCTACGAGACAAAGGCGCCGCGCTGACATGTCGGCGCTTTCGGACATCTGGGGCCCTGTCGTCCTCACCATCGAACTCGCCGGCCTCACGACCGCCATTCTCCTCGTCATCTCGACGCCCGTCGCCTGGTGGCTGGCGCGGGCGCCTTCCCTATGGAAGGAGATCGTCGGCGCCGTGCTCGCCCTGCCGCTGGTGCTGCCCCCGACGGTGCTCGGCTTCTACCTGCTGGTCATGCTCGGCCCCGATGGTCCCGGCGGCGCCATCGCCTCGCTCTGGGGCGCGCGGACCCTGGCCTTCTCCTTCACCGGCCTCGTCATCGGCTCGGTCATCTATTCCATGCCCTTTGTGGTGCAGCCCATCCGCAACGCCTTCGCCGCCATGGGCGAGCGTCCCATGGAGGCGGCGGCGACCCTGCGGGCCTCGCCCTGGCGGGCCTTCTGGACCGTGGCTGTTCCGCTGGCGCGGCCGGGCTTTTTGACCGCCGCCATTCTGGGCTTCGCCCATACGGTGGGGGAGTTCGGGGTCGTGCTGATGATCGGCGGCAACATTCCCGGGGTCACCAAGGTCATGTCGGTCGCGATCTTCGATTTCGTGGAGACCTCGCGCTGGCGCGAGGCGCATCTGCTGGCCGCGGGCATGGCGCTCTTCGCCTTCGTGGTGATCCTCGCCATGAGCCTCATCGAAAAACGCATGGGCAGGCCAGCCTCATGAGCGAGGACGCGATCCGCGTGCGCTTGCGCGAGCGGCGCGGCGCCTTCACCCTCGACGCCGCTTTCGTCGCGCCCGGACGGGGCGTGACGGCGATCTTCGGCCCTTCCGGCAGCGGCAAGACGACGGTGCTGCGCTGCATCGCGGGCCTGCATCGCGTGGCGCAGGGCCATGTGGAGGTCGGGGGCGAGGTCTGGCAGGACGCGGCGCGCTTCCGTCCGGTCCATCATCGGCCCATCGGCTATGTTTTTCAGGAGGCGAGCCTTTTCACCCACCTCGATGTGCGCGGCAACCTGCTTTTCGGGGCGCGGGGCGCGGGCGGCGAGGCGCTTCTGAGCTTCGAGCAGGCCGTCGCCCTGCTCGGCCTCGCGCCGCTTCTGGACCGTGCGCCCTCTGGCCTGTCGGGCGGCGAGCGCCAGCGCGTCGCCATCGGCCGCGCGCTCCTGTCGCGCCCGCGTCTCCTGCTCATGGACGAGCCTCTGTCGGCGCTCGACCGGGCGGCGCGCGAGGAGATCCTGCCCTTCCTCGAACAGGTGCATGCGCGCCTGTCCCTGCCGATCCTCTATGTCACCCATGACATGAGCGAGGTGGAGCGCCTCGCCGACGAGATCGTGCTGATGGAGCGCGGGCGGGTGATCGGCGCTGGTCCATTGGCCCGGATCCAGAGCGACCCCGACCTGCCCCTCATGCGCGCCCGCGACGCCGCCGTCAGCCTCGAGGGGGAGATCATCGCCTTTGATTCCGCCTATGGCCTCGCCACCCTCGCGGTGGCGGGCGGCGCCTTCATCGCCCCTGCGCCCCATGCGCGGGTGGGCGAGCGGCGGCGGCTGCGGATCATGGCGGGGGATGTGAGCCTGGCGCTGAGCGCGCCCGCCGACAGCACTATCCTCAACATATCGCCCGCCCGCATCCTCGACGCCCGCCCGAGCGGCGATCACATGATCGCGGTGCTGGGGCTGGGGGCGGATGGCGCGGGCGCGCATCTCATCGCCCGCGTCACGCGCCGGTCGTGGGATCATCTGCGCCTCGCGCCCGGCCTCAGCCTCTATGCGCAGGTGAAGGGCGCCGCGCTGGAGCGGGTCTGACGACGGGGCAGGGCCTCAAGCCTGCGGCTGGAACAGTCTTTCCCCGAAGGTCGCGACATAGTGGCGGAACCAGTAGCAGTAATTCTGCGGGCGCTCGGCCATGTCGGCGACGAGATGGTCATGGGTCACCCATGCGATCTCCTCGACCTCGGCCGGGTCGGGCTTGGCCTCGCCCTCATAGCGGCCGAGGAAGAGATGGACGAATTCGTCCTCGATCAGGCCGGCGCCCACATCCGCCCGGTAATGGGTCGTCGCCAGGTGCGTCAGCGCGCAGGAAAAGCCGAGCTCCTCGGGCAGGCGCCGCAGGGCCGCCTTGTCGGTCGCCTCGCCGGGGCGCGGATGGGAGCAGCAGGCGTTGGCCCACAGGCCGGCCGAATGATATTTGACGGCCGCGCGGCGCTGCAGGAGCATCCGCCCCGCCCCGTCCACCAAGCAGATCGACACCGCCCGGTGCAGGTAGCCCAGCCGGTGGGCGGCCAGCTTGTCGGCGCGGCCGATCTCCCGGTCGTCCATATCGACGAGAATCACCTGTTCGAGGGCGTCATCCATGAGGGGTCCATATCATCATCGTCTGGTTTGATCGGTTCAGCTTACCGGATACGCCGAGCTGGGGCCATGGGATCCCGCGTTGACCAAAGGGGCTGGGCGGCTGCAGGCGGGCGCCAGCGCCAGGCTCACGCCTGTTCAAGTCCCGGTGAGCGTTCGAAATTTATTACATTCATGATCGCTCCCGTTTCTTTGTCTGGTCAAGGGTCGTGACAGGCGGAGCATCGGCGCAGGACGCCGGTCGGCCCGCATCTGGAGTCGTGCTGAAGCCATGAAGTCATTCGTCATCGCCACTGCGGCCACTCTGGCTTTTCTCGGCGCCAGCGCGCCTTCAGCCCATGCGGCGGACACCGCCATGTTCTGCAAGGCGACGAAGAAAGATCTCTTCGCGCCCGAGACCTTCTCCGTCATCCTGAGGGGCGCCAAGATCGCCTATCTGAATGACGCCAACGCTTTTTTCCTGAACTACCGCGTCAAATTCGAGCGTGGCCCGGAACTGATGGCCGAAGCCTTCCATGACAATGGCGAGATTCTCTTCCAGATCTATTTCGTCAACAAATCCGTGACGATGGATTTCAACGGCGGCGCCAAGGGCAACTACGCCTGCACCCAGGTCGCCATCTGACGTTTTCGCGCGCCGCGCGCTTGGCCTCAGGCGCGCCCTGACGTAAGCCTCGTTCACTTTGGCCGGGCCTGAGCGAATCACGCGCCTCGACCGATCAGCGACAGGGCTTCTCGTGGCGCAAAACGATTCGACGCAGGCGAACGACAATCATCACCTCGATCCTTCGCCGGGAATTGCGGGATCCCCCCTTGATCGGGATGCGCAGGATGATGTCGCCACTCCGATCCCGCATCCCGACGAGTCCGACGAATCCGCCTTCTGGGAAGGCCAGCATCATCTTGGCGTGGCGTTGCACCATCTGGGTCAGCACGAGCGCGCCATAGAGATCCTGCGCGTCTGCGTTGCGCAGAACGAGGGGCGAATCGATTGGGCCAACCAGCTCGGCAACATCCTGCATGGGCAGGGGCGGTTCGACGAGGCGGCGGCGGTCTTCAATCAGGCCATCGAAAAGGCGCCGCATATCGCCCAGCTCTGGATCAATCTGGGGGCCGCGCTGGACCGGCTTGGCGATTTCACGGGCGCTGAAAAAGCCTATCAGGGCGCCATCGCCTTGCAGCCCCTGTCGCAGGACGCCTATCAGCTTCTCTCGGCCCTCTATGCGGGGCGGAACATGGAGCTTGAGGCCGTGCGCGCCTATTGCGCGGGCTATGTCGTCGCCCCCCGCGAGACGACGACGCCCTATCTGCTGGGCAAGGCTTTTTATGTGCTGGGCCGCCTTGAAGAAGCGGCGGAGGTCTATCGCGCATGGAAAGAGGCCGAGCCGGACAATCCGGTTCCCGCCCACCTCTTCGCGGCCTGTTCCGGCGAAGAGGCGGCGGGCGTTCCCGACCGCTGCTCCGAAGATTACGTCAATGTGACCTTCGATGAATATGCCGGGCATTTCGAAAGCAAGCTTGGCCATCTCGACTATTGCGGCCCCGCATGGCTCGAGCGGCTGATGGCCTTTCACTTTGAAGCGCGCGGGTGCTTCGACGTTCTGGACGCGGGATGCGGCACCGGCCTTTGCGCGCCTGTGCTGCGGCCCTATGCGCAGTCGCTGACCGGCGTCGACCTCTCGGGGTCCATGCTCGACATAGCTCGCGGGCGCGGTCTTTATGACGCGCTCCACAAATTCGAGATCGGCGCCTTCCTCAGGGATGACCGCGCCTCCTATGATCTCATCGCCTGCATGGACACGCTGATCTACTTTGGCGCGCTCAAGGATATTTTCGATCAATTCGCTGCGCGCGTGAAGCCCGGCGGCTGGCTGGTCTTCACCAGCGAGAGGTGCGCTTCAAACAATCGCAGCTTCCAGCTCAATCCCAGCGGGCGCTACAGCCACTCGGTGTCCTATCTGCGCGAGGTCATGGAGGCCGCAGGCTTCGACTGCCTCGTGCTTGAGCACGAGACGCTGCGCACCGAGATGCAAAGGCCCGTGCCCGGCGTGATGGCGTTGGCGCGCCGTCTGTAAAAGGCGCAGACCGGCGCCATTTGCAAAAGCGCTACCCTGTGCCAAGCTTGGCGAAGCAAAGGAAATGGGGAAACGGGATGTCCAACGTCATCAGCAAGGCCGCGCTGGTTCTGACCCTTGGCGCCGCCGCCGCGCAGCCCGTAAGGGCGGTTGCGGACGAGGCGGCCTTCTACAGGGGCAAGCAGGTCAACCTCATCATCGCGGCGGCGGTGGGCGGCGGCTATGATCTCTATGCGAGGCTGGTCGGGCGGCATCTTGGCAAGCACATCCCCGGCAATCCCAACATCGTCCCCCAGAACATGCTCGGCGCCGGCGGCAACACCGGCGCAGGCTATGTCTTCGGCACTGCGCCCAAGGACGGCACCGTGATCGGCGCGGCGACGGCGGGCGTCGTGCTCGACGCCATCCTGCTCGACAAGGCGCGCATCAACCATGACCCCCGCAAGTTCAAGTGGATCGGCAGCGCGGCGAGCGACAGTCTGATCTGCGTGCTCAACAAGGAGGCCAAGGCCGCTTCCTTCGACGACGTCTTCCGGCAGGAGACAGTTCTGGGCGTCAGCGGCGGCACCACGCGCGACTATCCGCAGTTGCTGAACAAGGTGCTGGGCACGAAGTTCAAGCTCATCACGGGCTATCCCGGCACGCGCGACGTGCATCTCGCCATGGAGCGCAAGGAGGTCGACGGCGTCTGCGGCATGTCTTTCATCTCCGTCCAGTCGCAACGGCCCGAATGGCTGAAGCAGGACACTGTGCGCTTCCTCGCGCAGGAGGGCTCGGTCCAGCAGCCGGACCTTCAGGCGCTGAAGGTTCCCTTGACCATCGACTATGCGAAGACCGACGACCAGAAAAAGGTGATGGAGCTGCTCTATACGCAGAACATCTATCTGCGCCCATTCATGGCGCCGCCTGAAACGCCTGATGCCCGTGTCGAGGCGCTGCGTGAAGCCTTCATGCAGACGATGAGGGATCCTGAACTCCTCGCCGAGGCGGCGAAGGCGCGGCTTGCGGTCGACCCCCGGTCAGGCAAGGAGCTGACCGAGGTCGTCGAAAAGATTTTCGCCATGCCCAAGGCCATCCATGACCAGTTGCGTCAGGCCTTGCTGGAATAAGGCGCCTCACTCCACCGCAGACAGCTTGCGCAGGCGCGCGACGATATGTTCGGGCATGGCGTAGGCCGTGCGGATGACCTCCATCAACTGCGCGCCGGAGCGCGGCGTCGAGACGTCGAGCTTCTGCCGCTCGGCGTCCTTGATGAATTCGGGATCGCTGAACATGGCGAAGAAGGCCTCCTGCATGGCCTTGACGCGCTCAGGCGGCACGCCCGGCGGCATGGCGTAGGGCCGCCCCACCGCGAGCGGCGCAAAGGCGGCGTACATCAGCAGCTTGTCGTCGGCGGAGGTCACGAGGTCCGGCGCGAAGGGCGTGTCGCCAAGCTCGGTGCTTTTCTCGAGGCCATATTGCACGAGCATGCGGATCTGGTTCTCCCGCAGCCATGCAGGGCGCGTGGCGACGAGCGAGCTGTAGAAGACGCTGGAGTTGCCATCGACCTCGCCGCGCTCCATGGCCGTATACATTTCGTTCTGGCCGGGATAGCCGAGGATGATGCGCATCTTCATGCCGAGCGTCTCATTCAGCAGCCGCGCATAGAAGCTCGGCGTTGAATTGGCGCCATTGGCGGGAATGGTGATCTCGCGCTTGCGCGCATCCTCAAGGGTCTTCACCGCCGACGTATGCCAGATCGTGACGATGCCGGTCTCGACGCTGGGCGAACCGAGCCAATGGAGACGCGCGGGATCGTAGCGCGCGTCCTTGGTCCCGAACAAAGGCTCGAAGGGCACATTGTTGGAGAGGCTGGCCAGCGCCGAACCATCCTGCGCCGCGACCGAATAGAGATAGTTGGTCGCCACAAGCCCGCCTGCGCCCGGCATGTTCTGCACGACGACCGATGGGGCGCCGGGCAAATGCCGGGCGATATGGCGGGCGATGGTGCGCGTGAGCAGATCATAGCCCCCGCCGGCGGAATTGCTGACGATCATGGTCAGCGTCTTGCCCCGATAGAACGCGGCCACATCCTGCGCGGCTGCGGGCGTTGTGAGTCCGACGCCGATGAGGGCGAGCGCCCCCAATCCAATGGCCCCCAAACCCTGAGACATGACGAAGCCCTCCCTGTGGCGCGTCATTTTGCGCGCGCTTGTGATGTCAGGGATAGTAAGAGCGTTTGCCGCCGCCGCAAGAGGGATTCTAGCCCCCGCGCCCTTCCTTACGAGGGCAGGCCATCATGCTCCAAATACGGGGCCGTCATTTCGAGAACCCGCCACCCTCATTCAACAAAACGCGCGTCTTGGCAGCGATGTCCGGCGCCGTCTGTATGATGTCCAGAATCATCTGGGTGATCTCCTCGGCGCTGATGGGATCCACATCCAGATTGAGCGCAGCCGCCTCTTTCAGGAAAGCCGGATCTCTCATGGTCTCCTCGAAGGCCCTGCGCAGAATGGCGAGGCGATCGGGTGGCGTTCCCGGGGGCGCCAGATAGGGCTGTCCCAATCCCGGCGGCGAGGAAATGAGCTTCAGGATGCCGCGCTGTTCATCGGTCGTGGCCAATTCGGTGATGAGGGGAACGTCGGGCAGGTCATGCAATCGTTTTGAGCCGATTTGCGCGATGAAGCGCACTTTTCTGGTCTTCAGCCAATCGGGATGCTGGCTCACGATGGAGGAATAGCCGAAGGATCTCGCCTGCACCTCGCCCCGGTCAAGCGCGAGATTGAGCTCCTCCGAACTCTTGTAGCCCATGATGATCTTGAATTTCGTGCCGAGCACCCGGTTCATCGCAAGAGGCAGCAGCGTCAGGCCCGAGCCTGCGCCTGTGCTGCCAAGGTTCACCTCGCTTCGCATCGCGTCCTGAATGGTCCTGATGGGCGCGTCGGCCCTGACGAGGATCACGCTGTTGTCGGGGCCTGTCGACCCCAGCCAATGGAACTTGTCGCTCTCATAGGCGATGCCGGCGCCGCCCAGAACCTGATTGAGCGGCATGGCGTTATGGACCGTCGCGATGGTCAGCCCGTCCTTGGCGGAGACGCCATACATGTAGTTGGTGGCGATGACATTGCCGCCGCCCGGCATATTGCGCACGACAAAGCCGGGACGGCCGGGGATGAAGCGTCCCATATGGCGCGAGAACAGGCGCGCCATGGAATCATAGCTGCCGCCGGCGCCGGTCGATGTGACGATGGAGACGACCTTGTCCTTGTAGAAATCGTCTGCGGCCGCTGGCGATGAAACCAGAGCCGCAAGCATGACGAGCAGAGCCTTCGCCTTCATGTCACCTCCCGTGCCTTGTAAAGCTGCGGCGCGTCGAGGCGCCGCAACCCTTGATGCGCGCCTTCGATCAACGCTTGCTGTAGCGGGAGAACTCGTAGCCCTCCTTCACGACCGCTTCGAGCAGGAAGGGCCGCCCGGCGGAGGTCGCCTCAAGGGCCGCCTTGACCGCCGGAATGATCTCGGCGGGCCTGGACACGCGGCGCGACTCCACATTGAGCCCTTCGGCCACCTTGGAATAGTCGCCGCCGACGGTGAGCGCGCCATATCGGGCGGTCGATTCCTCCAGCACATGCCGCTCGCAGGCCATGACGCCATTGTTGAACACGACGGTCAGGATGCCGATGCCATTGCGCGAGGCGGTTTCGATGTCCATGCCGCTCATGCCGAAGGAGCTGTCGCCCATGACATTGATGCAGAGCTTGTCGGGCGCGGCGAGCTTGGCGCCCATGGCGAGGCCAAGGCCATAGCCCAACTGTGTCGTCTTGCCCCAGCCCATGTAGGAGCCCGCGCGCGTGGTCTCCCAGAAGGGCAGCAGTTGCTCGCGCGGACTGCCCGCATCATGAGTCATGATGACATTGTCGCGGTCGACCGTGGCCATGAGGTCGCGGATGACGCGATACTGGTTGAGCGGCTCTTCATTGGAGTCGAGCTGCCCCGCCCATTCCGCCAGCCATTCGGCCTTGATGGCGGCGATCTCGGCCTTCAACTCGGTCAGCGCCTGGGTGGTGCTGTTCTTCTTCTGGCGGGCGACTTCCGCGATCAGGGCGTCGAGAACGAGCGATGCGTCGCCGACCAGCCCCTGCGCCGCGCGATGATCCTTGTTCACATCGCTGGGGTCGTTGGTGGAGTGGATGATGGTCTTGCCGCGCGGCATGGCGGGGCCAAAGGAGGTCTTGGTGAGGCTGGAGCCGATGGCCAGAACCACGTCGCAGCGTTCCAGAAACACCGAATACATTTTCGGGCAGGAGCGGGTCGAGGCGCCCAGCGCCAGCGGATGGGTTTCTGCGATGGCGCTCTTGCCCGGATTGGTGGCGGCCACAGGCGCCGGGATCATTTCAGCCAGAGCCGCGAGCTTCTCTGCGGCCTGCGCATAATGGATGCCCTGACCCGCCCAGATCAGCGGATGTCTGGCGGCGAGCAGCATGCGGGCGGCCGCCTCCACCGCTTCGGGATCAGGCCCGACGCGGCACATGGGAACGGTCTGATAATCGATCTCGCCATGAAATTCGGCCTCGAACACATCGGTCGGCACCTCCAGCATGACGGGCCCCGGCTTGCCGCTGCGCATGGCCTGATAGGCGCGGCGCATCAGGTCCGGCAATTCCTGCGTCGAATGGGCCATGGCCGACCATTTGGTGACGGGGCGGAACACTTCGGCCGAGCGGAAGGTGGGCCTCACATATTGCCTGTGCGCGGGAAAACCGGCGGGGACCACCAGCACCGGCACATTCTCCGCATAGGCCTGCGCCACGCCGGAGAAAGCGTTTTCAATGCCCGGACCATGCTGGGCCGCGAAGACGCCGTTCTGTCGACCGCGCCGGATGCGCGAATAGCCGTCGGCCATGGCGACGCCCATGCGTTCCTGACGGCAAAGAATCGGACGGATGCCGATTTTCGCGCAGGATTCGATCAGGGGATTGCGCGGATAGCAGGCGAGGAAATCGGTTCCCTCGCGCTTCATGATTTCTGCAATGACGTCGGCGCCGTTCATGGTCGTCCTTTCGGGACAGGGGAGTGTGACGGGAGGTTGATCGCGCCAGGCCCTGGCGGGCGATGGCGCGGGCGTTCGAGGGGCCTTTGCGTCAGGCGGTGGGCGGCATGTGCTCCAGCCGCACCGCGTCTTTCATGGCGTCGCCCAGGGGAACGCCGCGCGGCAATTCGCAGCGCGCGGACCTGACCCTGAAGCTTTCCGGATTCATGCCCGGCAAAGGCTTGCCAGCGGCGTGATCGGCGAGGGTCTGACGCAACAGGCGCCGGATCTTGACGATGGCCGCGTCGCTGGCGAGCAGATGCTCCTTGCTGCGGTCGGCGATGGGGCCCATGGATTCCTGGATGGCGCAATCCTGCGTGCCCAGCCCTTTCATGCCCGTATATGATTTGCCGCTGGCCTGAAGCTTGCGGTCGATCAGATATTCATTCGCCTTGTTGCGAATGGCGTGATCGCTTCGCGCATAGTTCTCGGTGTGAATGCCGCGGAAGCTTGTCTCGCGGGCGAGGTCTTCAGCGGTGAGGGGGCGGGAGGGATGGAAATTGATGCTGTAGAGCATGGTGTTTTCATCGTCGATCGGCGCCCAGACATGGGCGGCGTGCGGGCGCGATGAAATGATCTTGTGGAACGGCATCAGCATGACATTCATGTTCCACATGATGTCGCCCTCGCCCGGATCGCGGCCGGTGCCGACGATGAAGCCGAAATCCGTCGCCATGACTTCATAGAGCGTGGCGACGATCCTGCGGCTTTTCTCCGCATCGCCCCCATGCAGGAAGGTCAGATGCGTGGCGTCGAAGCCGCCTTCCAGCCCCTGCAGCCAGTTGCATTCCTGAATGTGGCGGCTTGCGAAACGTTGCTCCGCCGGCAGCAGGGCCCATTCCAGTTCGGGAAATTCCGGCTGCAATTCCGGCGGACCCATATAGGTCCAGACCACGTCCCCCCGTTCGATGCAGGGATAGGATCTGGTCTTCAATTCCAACGCCGTGCGGGCCCGCTCCTCGTCGCTCGCCTGAGGAATGCAGGGAAGGTCGGTGCAATTGCCGTGAACGTCGAATTTGAGGCCATGATAGACGCAGCGCAGACCGCTCTCTTCATTGCGTCCGTAAAACAGCGAGGCGGTGCGGTGGGGGCATCTCTCCTCCAGCAGACCCAGCCGTCCCTGGGTGTCGCGAAACAGGACCAGATCCTCGCACATGAGGCGCACGCGCACCGGGGGGCCGTCACAATCGGGTATCTGGTGGGAGAAAGCGGCGGGGATCCAGTATCGGCGAATCAACTCGCCCATGGGCGTTCCCGGCCCGACGCGGGTCAGCATTTCGTTTTCTTCATGCTTCAGCATGATGTCTTCCTCCCTGATATTGGAAAGTCGAGCGCGATCCATCGCCAGAGGCGGCATTTCCGCAGCTCAACCATTTTCTTCAGGTTAAAGGGGATCATCCTGCCTGTAAACCTTGCGCGGCGGTCCGTGGATCCAAGGTTCGCGCAAAGATCATCCTCCTGACCTCGCATCCACGGCTTGATCCGGTTTGAATGTGTTCTGGCCTGGCTTGAGGACCAGACGATGAAATCGGGCAGCTTTTCTGAAGAGCGAATCATGCGCTCTCCAGGGAGCGCTAGGCGGGCCTGTGGGCTGCTCACCATCGCCGTAGAACGGGGTCAGCGACGCCGGCATCCATAAGGGGAAGGCCAAAACGGCAGAACGGATAAAAGTCGCGGGCACAGCCACTGCCGACATAGCGGATGTCTCGGGTGGAAATGTGGGTGAAACCCGCCTGGAGTTGTGCAGATTTCTGACGCGCAGACGTGGCCAAACGCCAGAACGGCTTTCAAGGAAACATCGATATTAAAAGCCTATTATACCGCCGAAGGATGGACTCGAAACTCCGACCTCCTCATTCCCTCAGGCAATTCCCGGTTGCCTGCAAAACGCTGCTGAGCTCCCATGGACCTCCTTTGCGCCCTCAGGTCTGCGGCCCGTTTTGAATCCGTCGCAATTCCTTCAAGGGCGCAGGTTGGAATTATTCTAATTATCAAGTGAGGCTGTCATTCAACTAGTTCTTGAAACGCTCCTTAGGGAAGGTCCATAAATTCTTCAGTCGTTAGGAGACATACATGTACGACCTTGGCTTGGCCCTCCAATCGGGCGCGATCCTCCTTCGGGAGGGATTGGAAGCAATCCTCATTGTGACCGCTCTGGCCGCAGCCCTGCGGCGCGGGGGATCCTTCGTCGCACTCACCGCTCTCTATATCGGCTCGTTCCTGGCGGTCCTTGCAAGCATTGTCGCAGCCTTCATTTTTGAATTGTATTTTGATGGCGCGCACAATGACTTTCTCGAAGCCATCGTGATGATCGTGGCCTCCGCCTTGATGATCTACATGAGCGGCTGGTTATTCCTGCGGCAGGATCCCCGTGCGTGGAAGAAAGAGATCGATCAGACGGCGCAGAAAGCCCTTGATTCTGGCGCCCAATGGTCACTGGGCTTGATCGCCTTTCTCGCCGTATTCCGCGAGGGTGCTGAGACAGTGCTTTTTCTTCAGGCTCTCGCTCATTCGCACAGTGGCTGGAATCCGAGCCTGATCGCGGGATTGCTGGCCGCCTTCGCCGCATTGGGAGCAATTTACTGGGCCATGCAGTTGTTGGCGCTGCGCATCCCCCTGCGGCCTTTGTTCATGGTGACTTCCGCATTTCTGTTCGTGATGGGCTTGCGCTTTATTGGTGGCGCCATCCAGGAATTGCAGGAGCAGACGCTGGTGCCTGTTGATGTGGCCAATGTGCCGGACTGGGCGATTTTCCTTGGCCTCAACCCTTCCTGGGAGGCCATTGGAACCCAACTGGTGATCGCATTGATTGCTGTCGTCAGCCTGGTCTTCGCGGGCAGACGCAAATCGGAGGACGCGCCTGCTCAAGCGGCTGTAGGCTGATGTTCAAGTTCGGTCGGGCGCAAGGCATGTGCTTGCCTGGCTCGCACCGATCTCTTGGGTGTCTCTAACAGGGGGCGCAAGGGCCTGTTCTGTCGTTTCAAAACAGCAGACATGATGGGTTTGAGAGGCTTTGAGCCGGAAAAATTTCTATAATTTCTCCATGCGGCGAGCAAATCATAAGTATTAATAAAAACAACGGCTTGCTTGCCGAAACGCTTCGTTGCTCCAGTTTTCCGCAGGCGGCGTCATGTTATATTTCACAGATCTAAATCCCGAAGTTGTATAAGTCTCGGGAAAAGGCGCCCTGTCGTGCCCGCACGACAAATCATGGTTGCGAAATGACGGCGATGACGCACTATTCGAACAAGTGGCAGGGAATGCGCTCCAAGGCAGCCCAGCGCAGGACAGGTGGATGAGCGGCGCGCGCCCGGACGACTGCGAAGTTCTAGTGATCGGCGGCGGTCTGACCGGGCTGACATGCGCCCTCTTGCTGCACGAGGCTGGTCACTCTGTGATCGTGGTGGAGGCCGCAGATCGTCTGGGCGGCCGCGTGCATTCGCTTCGCGACCAGGTCTCAAACGCCTATCTTGGCGACCTCGGCCCGACCTGGATTTGGCCGCAGGCCCAGCCCTTCGCCACGCGCTGGCTGCAGGAGCTAGGCCTGAAGATGACGCCACAATTCGAAACAGGCGACACGATCCTCGACATCGCAACACATGGAGCGCCATCCAGACACCAGTCGCCCGGCATGGATGGCGGTCATCGCGTCAGGGGAGGGACGACGGCCATTGCGGAGCGGCTGGCGGCACGGCTGCCCAGCTCAGCAATCCGAACCGGCGCGCGCGTCAACAGCATCGCCTGCGAGGCCGGGTCAATCAAAGTCTCAACAGACAATCGCGCTCTACCGGCGATTCGCCCGCGTCGGGTGGTTGTGGCGACGCCTCTGCGGGTCGCTGCGCATTCGATTGACTGGTCGCCTGCCCTCGACAGCCGCATCGCCCATTTTATGGAAGCGACGCCCACATGGATGGCGGCGCAGGCCAAGGCCATCGCGATCTACGCCGAGCCGTTCTGGCGGGCGAAGGGGCTCTCAGGCCGAATCGCCAGCCGGTCAGGCCCTCTCATCGAGTCGCATGACCATAGTGGGGAACTGGGGAACCCCGCCGGGCTCTTCGGATTCATCGGTTGGCCTCGTCAAGCCCGGAAGGTCAATGCAGAGGCTTTACGGAGCGCGATCATCACGCAGCTTGTTCGATGCTTTGGCGAGGAGGCGAGCACACCCGATTATTTTCACATCGAGGACTGGGCTGAAAACCCGTTCGTCTGCGCGCCGATTGATGTGGCGGAGCCTCCACAACACCCTCAACTCACCCCATCTCTTCTGCGAAAACCGTTTTGGGACGACCGGATTTTCCTGGCGGTCGCTGAACTGGCGACCGTGAGCCCCGGGCTCATAGAGGGCGCGTTTCATATCGGCTCGCAGGTCGCGAGGGGCGTATCTGCGTCATCACGCTAGAGACCCCGATGCCTGGCCTGCCGCTATCATAATAAAGCCTGAGCCGTTCTGCGGATCAGCGATGAAGGAGACATAAGCGTGAACCTGACCATCATCCCGGTATTTGCAGCAGTCTTCAGTGTGCTCTTCGTACTGCTGTCAATCAACGTCATCCGAGCAAGGCGGCGACACAAAGTAGCCATTGGCGCCGGGCGTAACAAATCGGTTGAGAGAGCTATGCGGGTTCACGCGAATTTCGCTGAATATGTCCCGTTCGCCTTGCTGCTGATCACGCTCCTTGAGCTCAACAAAGCGAACGCCATGCTCCTGATCGCGCTGTGCTCAGCGCTCCTGGTGGGACGGCTGGTCCACGCATTCGGCGTGTCGATGGAGAATGAACGCCTCTTATATAGAGTGAGCGGGATGGCCATGACATTCACCGTCATCTTGATCGCGGCGTTGGCGAACCTGGCGGTTGTCATTTTGTAAGCTGGTCGGCCACCTATCGTGGACCAAGGGCGAGCTATGAAGCCCGCCCCTGTCCAAAGCTCCGCCAACCGGGCAAACCACGGGCCGCCAAACCAGACATATCCAGCGCTTGAGGCGCTTTAGAGCGGCCTGCTTGCTAAGTGACGCGTTATTTGCGACCCTGAAAAAAAGCCTTTGACCTCGCCTTGGCGGCGTGAAAGTCAGATGCAAAAGGGAGGGGACCAGTGAGACATAGCTCACGCGCGCTGTTTACGATCCTGTTGACCCTGGCTGGCGCTGTGACGGCTGCGGCCGCGGATGAGAACGTCGCGCGCTTCTATGCAGGCAAGAAGATCAGCATCGTCGTGGGTTTCGGACCCGGCGGCAGCGCCAGTCTTTATGCAACCGCCTTATCGCATCATATGGGTCGCTTCATCCCGGGCGCCCCGACGATCATAGCGCAGCACATGCCAGGCGCCGGCGGGTTGGCGGTTGCGAACCATATCGCAAACTCCGCGCCCGCTGATGGGACCGTCTTTGCGATCACCGGCCGCACCGCATCCATCGAACCGCTGATGGGCAATTCCAACGCGAAATTCGATGGCCGGAAATTTAACTGGATTGGTTCGACCAATGTCGAGAACACGACTTGCCTGGCCTGGCATACATCCGGGGTCAGGACGCTTGCCGACGTCATGCAGCGGGAATTGATCATCGGTGGAACCGGGGCGGATGCGACCGAGGTCATCTTTCCCAAGGCGATCAACGAGGTTCTGGGAACAAAGTTCAAGTCCGTGATGGGTTATCCCGGCTCAACAGAAATGGATCTCGCCATGGAGCGCGGCGAGCTTCAGGGCAATTGCGGGCTCGGCTGGACCGTCATCAAGAACCGCAGGAAGGACTGGCTGAAGGAAAACAAGATCAGCATCTTGTTCCAGATGGCGCTGGAGAAGCACGTTGAGTTGCCTGATGTGCCGTTGGTGCTGGACTACGCGAAGACGAAGGACGATCGCTCCTTGTTCGAATTCCTCTTCGCGCCACAGAAGATGGGCCGCCCGTTCTTCGCGCCGCCCGATGTCCCGCAAGAGCGGGTGGAGGCTCTTCGAAGGGCTTTCTCGCAAACCCTCAAGGACACGGCGTTCCTTCTGGAAGCCGAGAAGTCCGGCCTCGAGATACAGCTTGTCGAGGGCGAGGAGGTGCAGAAGATCGTCGGGCATATGTATGACACGCCTGCCGTCGTACTTGAAAGAGTTAAGCGGATCGCCGGGCACTAGCCCTTCCGGAAACCAAAAATGGGATGAATCAGTGATGCCTGAGACCTGTGTTGCAAAGTCGGATGATCTGAAGGATGGGGACCGCGTGATCGTGCGGATCGGCCGGGACGAGGTTGGCGTCTTCCGTCATAAGGGCAGCCTGCGCGCCTACAGCAATTATTGCCTTCACGCCGGTGGGCCCGCTTGCGAGGGTTTGATCATCGCCAAGGTGGAGGAGCGGATCCTGCCGGACAAAACGTCTGATGGTCTGTATTTCTCCAAGGATGAAACCCACTTTGTCTGTCCATGGCATGGCTATGAATATGATTTGAAGACGGGGGAATGTGTGGGCAACCGCAAGCTCAAGCTGCGGTCCTATGAAGTGATCGAAAGAGGCGGGGACATCATTGTCGTAAGTTGAATGTCGATCGCACGTCACCCTCACAACGCTTTATGAAGGATAGTAGCCATGGATCTGATCTCGGATCGCGGAAATCGGGTAACAGTTGAAGAACTCAACACTTCCAACCTGCTGAAACACGCGCGCGAGCAGGCCGACAGGTTCGGGCTCGACGATATTCTGGTGGTGGACGTCGATAGCCATCATTATGAAATGGAGCATCTGGACGAAGTTTTGCCCTTTGTCGAAAACGATGTGCTGAAGCAGTTGTTGATGTCGAACCGCGCCAAGGGTCGAGGTTCGCTCCTGCCAAGCGAAACTTCTTTCCAGGACATGGGCGGGCGCATCACGCGCTATCCCCTTCGCCATTCAGAGAAGACCGGGCCCGGAAAGCATCGCGATGTGCAGTTGGGCAATCGCTGGATGGACGCGCTGGGCGTCGACTACGCCTGCCTGTTTCCTACGCAGATGTTGCATGTGGGGCTGACCACGCAGCCCGATCTCGAGAACAATCTGTGCTGGGCCTATAATCGCTGGCTGACCGAGAAGATCCTGCCGGAAACCGATGATCGTTTTTTCTCGATGTTGTGTCTGCCCTTCAACGACCCCGACGCCTCATTGCGTCACGTTGAGACATTCGGGGGGCGCAAGGGCGTGAAGGGTTTCTGCGTGACAGCGATCCGCACCCTTCCCGTGCATCATAATTCCTACATGAAGGTCTATCGGGCCATCGAGGAACGCGGGCTGGCGTTGTCGTTCCATTCAGGAACCAACTCCGCCGAGCCCTTGTTCAAGAGCCTGAATCGCTTCGCAACGGTTCATGCGCTGGGCTTCCCCATGTATAATATCCTGCATATGGCGAATTGGGTCACCAATGCGCTTGGCGAGCGGTTCCCCAAATTACCGGTCATCTGGATTGAGGCGGGGTTGGCCTGGATCCCCTTCCTGATGCAGCGGCTCGACCATGAATATATGTTGCGCACTTCGGAATATCCGGGCCTCAGAAAGCCGCCCAGCGATTACATGCGGGACATGTATTATTCGTCCCAGCCGATGGAGGTGACGGACATGATTCAGCTGGAGAGCACATTCCGCATGATCAATGCAGAGACTCAATTGCTCTATGCGTCCGACTATCCGCACTGGGATTTCGATGTGCCAAGCTCGGTCCTCAATCTGCCGTTCCTGTCGGAGCGGGCCAAGCACAATATCCTCGGCGGCAATGCGGCGCGCCTGTTCGATCTAAAGCCCCGCACCGCGGCGCAGAAGAAGAACCTGGAGCTGCACAGTCGGGCGTAGAGCCGCCCCGAACACGCTGTCCTGCGGATTTGCTGGGCGGCGTGGGGCCGCCAGCGCCTGAACCCGTCGCCCGGCTTCCGGCCGGCTGAGTCCGTCCACACTCCAAGCGCGTCCTATCCCGGCATGGACTTCCAATGTGAGCAACCTTCAAGCCCCCATGCCATCGATAGGCCTGGAGGCGGCCTCGCAGGACCGGCGAACTTCTGCGCCGCGATCAAGAGGCGAAAAGCCTTTTCGCTCATAGATTTTGAGCACGCCGCCTTTGCTTTCACGCGTCCGCGCGCGTCCCCGAGCGGGCGCGCGTGTGCGGGTTTTCCGGTTTTGGCAAACCGAGGTTTTCGCGCAAGGTTGCGCCCTGATACTCCGTTCGAAACAGGCCGCGCCTCTGCAGTTCGGGAATGACGAGGTCGATGAAATCATCGAAGGCTTCGGGGAAATGCGCGGGCAGCAGCACGAACCCGTCCATAGCGCCGGCCTCGAACCATTCCTGCATGAGGTTGGCGACCGTCGTTGGGCTGCCGCAAGCCAGAAGATAACCTCTTGCGATGGCGATCTCGTTGTAAATATCTCGAAGGGTGTAACCCAGTCTTTTCGCCTTGGCGGAAGCGACCGTGCTGTATCCTTGCTTCAGATTGGACACCGGCAGATCCGGAACTGGTCCATCAAGCGGATATTTGGACATGTCATGACCGAAACGGCGAGACATGGTCCGCATGGCGCTCGCCTCATCCACATAAGTCATGAGATGTGCGAGTTTGGCTTGCGCCTCTTCGTCCGTTCTGCCGACGATCGGGACCATGCCCGGCAGGATGACGCAATGTTCGGGACGACGGCCGGCTGCGACAGCGTGCTTTTTGATGTTAGCATAATATTCGCGGGCGACATCAAGTTCGAGCTGAACGGTGAAGACGACTTCAGCGATGCGCCCTGCGAGCTGCTGGCCGGTGGTTGAGGAGCCAGCCTGCACGATCACTGGCCGACCCTGCGGGGTGCGGGTCATATTGAGCGGACCCTTCACCGAGTAGAACTGTCCCTTATGGTTCAGTTCATGCGCCTTGCTCAGGTCGAAATATTGTCCGGTTTCCTTGTTTTCGATGCGGGCGCCATCTTCCCAGCTGTCCCACAGGCCCTTGACGACATCGACGAACTCACCCGCCATCTCGTAGCGTCGGGAATGATCGACCATTTCGCGCCCAAAATTCTCGGCTGCCTCGGGCAATGTCGAGGTGACGACATTCCAGCCCGCGCGGCCACCGCTGAGATGATCGAGGGAGGCAAATTGCCGAGCGATGTTGAAGGGTTCGCTGTACGTGGTGGAGGCGGTGCCTATGAGCCCGAGGTGCGTTGTGACGCTGGAGAGCGCCGAGAGCAGCGTTGTCGGCTCGAAGCGGGCGACTTGCCCCGGATGCCCTTCAGCAAGGAAGGCGAGGCTGTCGCCAACGAAGATGAAGTCCAGTTTGCCACGTTCACAGGATGCTGCAATTTTTTTAAAAACATCCAGATCTTCGCCACTTGTCGTGGCGCCTGGATAACGCCAGCCAGCGATGTGGTTGCCCGATCCGACCGCGTATACGCCGAGGTGCATCTGCCGCTGACCCATGTGATGTCCTTTTTTCCTTGCGAGGATTCAACTTGCAAGCGCAGCTTCGCGCAAGCTTCCGAGGGGGCTGAAATTGCAATAGGCGCTCGCATCCCCTGGCCTGAAAGTCGAAGATGCGAAACGACCTGTCGCCCCTTTTCCCGATCAGAAGGTTATCAGATTTCCGCCTTGATGAAAGAGGCGCAGCCCCAGCACCAGATAGATCTGAACCTGGCCCGCGCGGACAAGGCCGCAAATCCGGAGCCCGCTCGCCGAACCCTTCGCGAGCACATTTCAAAAAAAGATCAGGTTGGTGCGTAAAAGAAGCTGAACTTGCCATATTTCTGGACCTGCTGAATAATCGCCCCTGAAAGCGGCTGGGGCGCCAGGCGTCCCACGCGCTTTTCAGTCAGCCTTTAAGCCGCTTTGCATTTCGTAGGTGGATCCCCAAAATTGAGCAGGAGGCCGAAATGCACATCACAAACCACGGCAAATATGTTGTTGCGCTCTGCCTCTCCCTGATTTCGAGCTCATGTGCATATGGTGAGACGCCTGCTGAATTCTACAAGGGAAAAAACATACGCCTCTTCATCAGTCATCCCGCAGGTGGCGGCTACGACACTTATGCACGGCTGTTGGCGCGGCACTTCTCCACTTTTCTGGACGGCCACCCCAACATCATCCCCCAGAACATGCCGGGAGCGGCGGGCATCGTGATGGCGAACAACATGGGCGCGCAGCAGACCAACGATGGGACTATGATCGGTCTTGGTCCCGGCTCGATCGCGGTGGCTGACCTCTTCAAACTTCCGAACGTGCGCTATTCCGCACAGCAGCTTTCCTGGATCGGAAGCATGAATGCAGATGTCGGCGTGACGATTTCCTGGATGACATCCGAGGTGAAATCGACGGCGGATCTTTTTAAAAAAGAACTCATAACCGGCGGATCCGGGGCCACCGACAACAGCGTCCGCTTCCCTACGGCGCTCAATAATATTCTTGGAACAAAGTTCAAGGTCATCCCGGGATATGCCGGCAGCTCCGCTCTGACGCTGGCGTTGGAGAGGGGCGAGACGGCAGGAATAGGCGGCATCAACTATTCGTCGATCGTCGCCAACAAGCCGGACTGGCTCACTGACAAGAAAATCAATATTCTTCTGCAAATATCGCTTCGGGGTCATCCTGATCTGCGGGATGTGCCGACCGTGCTTGATATGGCTAAGGACGACGAGCAGCGGCAAGTCCTGGAGTTGATCTTCTCGCAAACCGAGATGGCGCGCGTGGTCTTTGGGCCGCCGGGCATGCCAGAAGACAGGCTGCTGGCGATGCAATCCGCGTTTGACAGGATGATTAAAGACAAAGGATTTCTTGCTGACGCAGAGCGCGCGCAGATAGAGATCAACAATCCGATGTCAGGTGACGAAGTCAGGAAACTGGTCGCGCGGCTGCAACTCTCGAAACCGGCCATTGTAAAGCGCGCGGCGGAGGCCATCAGCGAGCAATAGAACGCGCGGCAGAAACTTTTTGGCGCCATACTTTTCTGGCAGCCGGGAATCATGCAAGCTGCCTGGACCTAGAGCAAAAACCCATCAAGCTGAATCCCGGGGGATTCCCAAATCAGTTAGAAACTGTTTCGAGCTATCTGCCGCAGGGAGGCCGAAAGATATGATGAAGGCTCTGTCTGTTGATCTTAGGATGCTTGTCCTTGCAGCAGTTGTTACAGGAGCTTCGCATCGCGAAGCGGTTGGACGTGCCGGGGTGAGCCCGGCGAGCCTGAGCCGGCGGCAGGCTCTGGCCAGGATCAGGGTGACCCCCGTCCGTATTTGCGTGAAGGAGATCGCCGCTCGGGAGACATAGAGGCCCATCGCGAGGCCGTGCTCGCGGCGCTTGGTCCGGATAAGGATGTCACGATCAACGAAGCGCCGTCCGCCCCCGCAGATCGATGGACCTTTACTGCAAGACGAGGCTAACGAAATTCTCCGCCTCGCAGCGACTGAACGATAATGCCCATTTTGGGCCGCAATATCCTTCCCCAATATAATGTTCAACTGCCGTTCTGTCTGTCTCCGAGCCGAAGGCGCGATGGCTAGCAACCGTCTAAACAGTCCCAATTTTTTTATTCGTCCCTGTCGGTGATCAAACGTCCGTCTAGCGGATGTCGACAACCAGGTCGTCATGAAACCAAAAATCGCGTCAAAACTAGGGTTAGACAAAAGATGATTTTTCGTTAAGCTGACTGGCCGCCATGACGCCAAAAAGCAAAAAATAAAGGAAGGGAACCTGCGATGACGATGCAACTGGGCTTGAAACGAATTTTCGCCGTCGCCATGCTTCTTTGGCCGGTCCTTTCCATAGCTGCCGAAACACCAAAGCTCGAAGTCGACCCATTCTGGCCAAAGCCCCTTCCGAACAACTGGACCCTCGGACAGGTCGCCGGCGTTGCTATCGATGAAAAGGATCATATCTGGGTTATCCAGCGCCCGCGCAGCCTCTCGCGCCTCGAAGCCGCAGCGGCGGAAAAGCCGCCCAAGGCCTCTTGCTGCGTTCCCGCGCCTCCCGTGATCGAATTCGACCAGGAGGGCAATGTCGTTCAGGCCTGGGGTGGTGATGGTGCCGGCTTTGATTGGCCGAAGCAGGAACATGGCATCCGCATCGTCGGCGACACTGTTCTGCTTGGCGGCAACCATAAGGACGATGGCTTTCTCCTGAAATTCACGCGCGATGGAAAATTCATCAAGCAACTTGGCAAGCCGGGTCCCAGAAAGGGCGATCAGGACACCGGTCAACTCGGTCAGCCCGCCGATTTCTGGGTCGATTCCAGCGCCAATGAACTCTATGTCGCCGATGGCTACGGCAACCATCGCATCATCGTCTTCGATTCAAACACATTCACTTACAAGAGGCATTGGGGCGCATATGGCAAGGTTCCCGAACCCGAACTGAACCCGACCTCAAGCGATCCGGGCGGCCACGCTTATAATCCTGCCGGCCCCGTTCCCCAGACCTTCAACAACCCCGTTCATTGCGTGAAGATCGCGGATGACGGGCTGGTTTATGTCTGCGACCGCACCAATGACCGCATGCAGGTCTTCCGGAAGGATGGAACCTTCGTGAAGGAATATTTCTATAGGCCAGAGACCCTCTCGGGATCGGTGTGGGATCTTTATTTCTGGCCGGACAAGGAGCAGTCCCACCTCGTCATGGTCGATGGCGGAAACAATGAAATGCGTGTCGTCCGCCGCGCAGATGGCGAAGTCGTCGGACGATATGGTCGCTTTGGCCGTCAGGCCGGGCAGTTCTTCGGCGTCCACAACATCGCCATCGACTCAAAGGGCAATGTCTTCACGACAGAAGTCTACGAGGGCAAACGCATCCAGCGCTGGAAAAATGCTGGCGTTGCGCCTGTCCGGTAAGCAGGTAAGGTTGGTCCGAGGATTAGTCCGCTCCCCGCCCTTTTGTTCAGGCACTCAAACGCGCGAAACATACGTGGATTTTGAACACGAGCATAAAAATGCAGATCAATGTGATAAATGCCTACATCTATTGACCCGCGAACTGTTGATGACATGGCCGTAATGGACCACGTGACCGCCCTTGGTCGCAGAAGCAGGCTGGCCGCGCGCCAGCGTCGCCACCAGCACGGCGCCTACAAAGCATTCAATCCGGTCGTCATGGATGTCCCGTTCGTATTGGCAGCTACACAAGCTCCGTCTGTCGTCTATAATCGTACGGACTGAGGCTAGGGGGTTCAAAATGCGCTATTCGCTTTTATTTTTGTTGGCAATTCCCGTGGCTGCGAATGCGGCTGATGACAATAAGCCCATTCCCACGTTGGCGGGTGATTTAGCCATAATCCACAACGAAGCGATGCAGATCAAACCTGACGACGATGTGTGCGCGGTCAAAGTAGGCGGCAAGCTGGTTTTCATTCAGCGCTGTGAGGGAGAGTATGATCCAACCGTTATCTCGAACACACGACGCAAATCAGTAAATGGGGACGACCGCCAAGTCATCGTCATTCAACGGAATCCAGCGGGCAATGCTTGTAATGGTGGTCCAATTTTTGTCGTTGAGGTCTCAAAAAAATATGATCCAACAGTATCACCTGCATTGGACTTTTGTGGTGGAGCTAGTCCAGTCATTGCTCAAAACGCAAAGGGCTTAGTCATAACCTTCCCAGGAGGTCCAGTAAATCATGGCTCAGGTAAAGTTCCTATGGAGCGCTGGCAATATCAGGACGGCGCTTTTTTAAGAGTGAAATAAGGTTTGAAGCCATAGTCTTAGATTACAAACGCATCAACTTTTTAATTTTCTGCGGTCTTAAGTGCGATTGAGCGAAACGGTCGTGTCAACACGACAACTCGTGCATTAAGCGTTCAACATAATCGACAAACAAAAAAGGCGAGCTCTGAAGCCCGCCCCCTGGCTCTCACGCTGCCTTCTTCTTAAAACGTGGGCGGTCCAGCGCCTTCACTGCCTCATCCTGCTCGCCATTCCTCACAGCGGTGATGAGCGCATCGATGACCGGAATCAGATCTTCCTTCTTGCCCACGTTGATGGCGGTCTTGCCTTTATCAATTTCCAACGGGCGTGATCCATATCGCATCACGAACAGCGTAACCGATCACTTAGTCTGGTCCTCTCTTGGGAGTGACCTCAAGTTGTTCCTCGACCATGCGCGCAGTCTTGTGCAGCGAACACCACTCTTCGCGCGGGCATGCTTTCAGAACATCGTTCGGCTGGTGGCTGCCCACCCACCGCGCCCGGTCGAATTCGGTTCGGCTCCTCTGGCGTCGGCAGCGACATTTATTCGGGCGTTGATACCACGAAGTTCATGTGCCACGATCAGTAAACTGTTGGGGATTCGATCATGATTTCAAAGCGAGGGATATTCGTGATGCCGATCGGCGCCATTTTAAGCGCGCTGCTGTGGCAGTCCGCCGTTGCACAAGTGGTCGCTCCCGATGCCAAATGGGAGCAGGTCGCGTCCGGTGGCGAAGGCACCGCCGAGGGCGTGGTGGCCGGCAAGGATGGGGCGATCTACTTCGACGATCTCGCTCCGCCGGGAAAACTTTTCCGCTTCGATCCCAAGACGGGAAACGCGGAGATTCTCATGGCGACGAGCAACATGGCGAACGGCATGCACGTTGACCGAAACGGCGACCTGTTGATGGGGCTGGGGCTCCCAGGTAAGCAGATGCTCGCCAAGCGCGACATGAAGACGGGCGAAGTGA
>CANGFT010000049.1 GCA_947453205.1 Beijerinckiaceae bacterium
AAAGTCCGGGCTCCATGGAGACACGGCGCCGGATAACGTCCGGCGGGGGCGACCCCAGGGAAAGCGCCACAGAAAGCAAACCGCCCGTCTTCGGACGGGTAAGGGTGAAAGGGTGCGGTAAGAGCGCACCGCGCTGGCGGCGACGCGAGCGGCACGGCAAGCCCCGCCGGGAGCAAAACCGAATAGGGATGACGCGAAGCCGCCAGGAGACTGGTCCGGCTTCAGGCCTGTCTCCGGGTCGTCGTCCGGGTTGGTTGCTTGAGGCGTCCGGCGACGGACGTCCCAGAGGAATGGCCGTCACGCGCAGGCTCTCGGGCCTGCGCCATACAGAACCCGGCTTACAGGCCGACTGGCGATCAATTTCAAGACAAAGACGCCGGCCTCCTTGCGGGGCCGGCGCCTTTCGTTCGGGCGGGGCTTAGCGGCTGAACTTCTTGTACTTCAGCCGGTGCGGAATGACGCTGTCGACGCCGAGGCGGCGCTTCTTGTCTTCTTCGTAGTCATGGAAGTTGCCTTCGAACCATTCCACATGGCTGTCGCCTTCGAAGGCGAGGATGTGGGTGGCGATGCGGTCGAGGAAGAAGCGATCATGGGAGATGATGACCGCGCAGCCCGCAAAGTCAGTCAGCGCATCCTCAAGGGCGCGCAGGGTGTCGACGTCAAGATCGTTGGTCGGTTCGTCGAGCAGCAGCAGATTGGCGCCGCTCTTGAGCATCTTGGCGAGATGGACGCGGTTGCGTTCGCCGCCCGAGAGCATGCCGACCTTCTTCTGCTGATCGGCGCCCTTGAAGTTGAAGGCGCTGCAATAGCCGCGCGAATTGATCTCGCGCTTGCCCAGATAGATCACGTCATAACCGCCCGAGATCTCCTCCCAGACATTCTTCTTGTCGTCCAGCGCGTCGCGTGACTGATCGACATAGCCAAGATGCACGCTCTCGCCGATGGAGATCTCGCCTGCGTCAGGCTTCTCCTGCCCGGTGATCATGCGGAACAGGGTCGTCTTGCCCGCGCCGTTGGGGCCGATGACGCCCACGATGCCGCCAGGCGGCAGCTTGAAGGAGAGGTCGTCGATCAGCAGCTTGTCCTGGAAGCCCTTCGAAAGATGGGTGAAGTCGATCACGTTCTGGCCGAGGCGCTCGGCCACGGGGATGATGATCTGCGCCGTGGTGGGCGCCTTGTCGTTCTGCTTGGCGACCAGTTCCTCGTAGCGCTGGATGCGCGCCTTGGACTTGGCCTGCCGCGCCTTGGGCGAGGAGGAGATCCACTCGCTTTCGGCCTCAAGGGCGCGCTGGCGGGCCTCATCCTCGCGGCCTTCCTGGGCGAGGCGCTTCTGCTTCTGCGTCAGCCAGGAGGAATAGTTGCCCTCATAGGGGATGCCGCGCCCGCGATCGAGTTCGAGGATCCAGCTCGTGACATTGTCGAGGAAGTAGCGGTCATGGGTCACGATGAGGATGGCGCCGGGATACTGGCGCAGATGGCCTTCGAGCCAGTTCACGGTCTCGGCGTCGAGATGGTTGGTCGGCTCGTCCAGCAGCAGCAGTTCGGGCTGCTCCAGCAGCAGCTTGCACAGGGCGACGCGGCGCTTCTCGCCGCCCGAGAGGCGGTCCACGGCCCAGTCGTCCGGGGGGCAGCCGAGGGCCTCCATGGCCTGATCGACCTGGCTGTCGAGATCCCACAGGCCCTGCGCCTCGATCTCGTCCTGCAACTTCGTCATTTCATCGGCGGTCTCGTCCGAATAGTTCATGGCGAGTTCGTTGTAGCGATCAAGGATGTCCTTCTTCGCCTTCACGCCGAGCATGACATTGCCGCGCACATCGAGGTCATTGTCGAGCTGGGGCTCCTGCGGCAGATAGCCGACGCGCGCGCCGTCCGCGGCCCAGGCCTCGCCGTTGAACTCCTTGTCCATGCCCGCCATGATCTTCAGCAGGGTGGATTTGCCGGAGCCGTTGACGCCGAGCACGCCGATCTTGGCGTCCGGATAGAAGGAGAGATGGACGTTCTCCAGCACCTTCTTGCCGCCGGGCCAGGTCTTGGAGAGGCCTTGCATGTGATAGATGAATTGCCGCGCCATAGGCTGTTCAGTCCTGAAATGGGAAGAGACGTTGCGCTCTTTTACCCATGCGGCGGGCGAGGGTCCAGCATCATGAGGGCTGGATCGGGCGGTTCAGCCGCGCAATCCCGGCCTATTTTCCGGGCGCCGCAGGCTTGGGGGGCTCCGCCGCGCCGGGCTCGCCCTTCGGCAGATCCTTCTTGCGGACGAAAAGATTGGCGATGACGGCATGGGCGATATGCTCGGCCATGCACTGGTAGCCCATGTCGTTCAGGTGCAGGCCGTCATTGGTCATCAGCTCGACCTTGCCGGGATTGTTGCGGGCGATGAACTGCATGGCGTCGTAGCGCCGCACATAGAGCACATTTTCGGCGGCGGCCGCGCGCAGCAGCGCCTCGCGTATGGCGAAGTAGTTCTGATCGCGGGCGAATTGCGGGGTGTATTGCAGGCCGACGAGGACGACGTCGATATTGGCGCTCTTCAGCCATTCGAGCGTCGAGATCACCGTCCGCTCGAAATCCTGAGGCGGCACGCGGGCCAGCGCGTCATTGGTGCCGAGCTGCCAGAGCACCACGTCGGGCTTTTCAAGGGCGACTTCGGTGCGCAGCCGGTCCGCCGTCGTCTGGGCCACTTCGCCCGAAACGCCGCGGTTGACGATCAGCGCCTCCGCTCCCTGCAGGCTTTTCTCAAGAATGCCGCGCAACTGGGCCGGGTAGGTCTTGCGATGCGAGGTCGCGCCGATGCCGTAAGTCGAGGATGACCCGATGGCGAGAATCCGGACCTTGCCGCCCTTTTCGAGCTTTCTGGCGAGATGGGGCAGGGGCGCCACCGTGGAGATGTCGGCGCCCGGCGCCTCGCATTGCGGGCTCAAGGGGGGTGGTCCGGTCTGGGCGCTGGCGCTGAGGCTGGCGGCCAGCAGGGCTATGATGGCGGCGAAGCTCCTCATGACGCGCGGCTGCGAACCCTCCACTCGACGATCCAGGCCGTGACGACCATCGTTATTATGCCCATAAGTAACACCATCGTGTCCACCAGGATACTCCCCCCCAGCATGAACCTCCCGAATTGGGATCCCAGCGCAAAGAGGGAGCCGATGCAGAAGACATGCAGGGAATTGCGCCCCAGCATCGAGAAAAAACGCGCCACCGGGCGGATGCGCTCCTCCACAATGGCGAAGGCTCCGTTGAAAAGGGCGACCAGCGCCAGCAGATGTAGGATCCGGGCGGGGGTGGCGAAGGTCTTGTCAAACATGAAGAAAAGCTTCGGCTCGGGCAGCAGGACGGGGTCCGGCGAGTAATCGGCCACCGCAAGGACGACCCCCGCCGCCACACCCAGAAGGCCCAGCCAGCGCAGGCTCGTCCTGTGCGCCCGAAGCGCCGAGAGCGGGCCCCTGGCGTCAGCCAGCATGTAGCCGAGCACGAAGACGAGCTGCCAGGCGAAGGGGTTGAAATACCACCGCCCCTCGACGGGCCAGGTCGGCAGGTTGACGCCCGTCACGAGAATGACGGCGTAGAGCGCCAGAGACAGGACGAGGGGAAGCCACTTCCAGATCCGGTCGGAGATCACGCAGAGCGGGGAGCCCGCGATGATGACGACATAGAGGGGCAGGATGTCGAAGAAGCCCATCTGGTGGCTGAGCAGGACGATCCCGACCTGCGTTTCAATCGGCGCCTCGAAGGCGGCGGAGGCGTTGTTCCATTCGAGGAACAGCGGGTTCTCCAGCCAGAGCGCCCCGGCCGCCGTCAGCGCCAGGGCCATCTGGGTGATGATGAGCTGGGCGAAAAAGATGGTCAGCGCCCGCGTCTCCAGCCGCATGATGGCGCTCGGCAGGGGCATGGGCTCCTTGCGGTTGTCCATCAGGAGCCGCATGGACCAGCCCGCGAGGAACACGAAGAGCTCGGCGGCGTCCGACAAGCCGAAGTGCCGCATGGTGTAATTTTCGTAAAAAAGCCCCGGCACATGGTCGATGAAGATCGTGAGGAGCGCGAATCCTCGCCAGAAGTCGATTTCATTCGGGCCGCGCATGTCGGATCGGGTTCCTCAGGGGGTCGGCTGTTTCGGTCACCGGGAGCCCAGACCTAGCATGGTCTGCGGCGCAGACAACAAAAGTCCGCGAATTCCATTCGGCCGGCTCGATTATCCCGTTCACGTTCAGGACATATGAACCATTCCTTAACACTAAAAATCTCTAATCGAGGTCCGTGCGGGCCTGTCCCGTTTCGACTCACTCTCTCGTTGACGCCCATAATATCCCATGCTATCCCAAGCCATCCCGTTCAGAGTTGTGTGCGCGTCAGCGTCGCAATCGCGTCGTTCTCCAACGGCGCGGGTGGGATTTTGGCGGGCCATGGCGGCTGGCCGGGTGAGTTTGTCTCTTGGATCGTTTCGTCTCGCACTTCACCAACCGGCTCGATGCGAAGGGCCGGGTGTCGATACCGGCCTCCTTTCGGGGCGTGCTGGCGCGGGACGGATTCGAGGGTCTGTACGTTCATCCCTCCCTGGAGGCGGGGGCGCTCGACTGCGGCGGCCATGGGCTGCTGCGGGAGATCGACGGTCTTCTGGAGACGCTCTCCCCCTATTCGGAGGAGCGCGACGCATTCTCGACGGCGCTGCTTGGCGCCAGCGAGATCCTGAAGGTCGATCCGGAGGGCCGGGTCATCCTGACGGAGCGGTTGAAGGCCTTTGCGGGGATCGCCGGGGAGGCGACCTTCGTTGGGCTGGGTCAGAAGTTTCAAATCTGGGAGCCCGAGCGGTTCCGCGCGCATCTGGACGAGGCCAGAAACCGGGTGCGCGACTTGCGGAAACAGCTCAGCGCCAGACATGCGGCCAGCGCGCCGCAGCCTCGAGGAGCACGGGAATGAATTCGGGCCGCGGCGATGACCACAATCTCGCCGCAGGCGGACCGGCCCGGCACATTCCTGTGCTTCTTGATGAGGTGATCGAAGCGCTCGCGCCCCGCGCCGGGGGCGCCTATCTCGACGGCACCTTCGGCGCTGGCGGCTATGCGCGCGCCCTGCTCGCCACCCCGCAGGCGCGGGTGCTTGGCCTTGACCGCGACCCCGACGCCATCGCGGGCGCGGCCCCGCTCGTCCGCGAAGCCGAGGGCCGCCTGCGTGTGGAGCAGGGGCGCTTCGGCGACCTCGCCGAAATTGCGGGGCGCACCGGCTTTGCGCCGCTTGATGGCGTGACCCTCGACATCGGCGTCTCCTCCATGCAGCTCGACGAGGCCGCGCGCGGCTTCTCCTTCCGGCAAGACGGGCCGCTCGACATGCGCATGGAGCAGAGCGGGCGCAGCGCCGCCGACATCGTCAACGAGGCCAGCGAGGAAGAGCTGGCGGACATCTTCTATTATTATGGCGAGGAGCGCCTCGCCCGCCGCATCGCCCGCGCCATCGTGATGGACCGCAGGGCGAAGCCCTTCCTCACCACCCGCCCCCTCGCCGAACTGATCGGCCGCCTCGTGCCGCACAAGCCGACCGAGATCCATCCGGCCACCCGCAGCTTTCAGGGCCTGCGGATCGCGGTGAATGACGAGCTTGGCGAATTGGTCCGCGCCTTGGCGGGGGCCGAATCGGTCCTCAAGGAGGGCGGTCGCCTCGCGGTCGTGACCTTCCATTCCCTGGAGGACCGCATCGTGAAGCAGTTCTTCGCCGCGCGCTCCGGCCGCGGGCAGGCGCGCTCGCGTCTTCTGCCGGGCGAACCCATGCCTGCGCCCCCGACCTTCGATCTCGTGGGCAAGCAGCCGGTGATCGCCGGTCCGCAGGAGCTGGCGCGCAATCCGCGCGCCCGTTCGGCCAAGCTGCGCACGGGCCAGCGCGCCAGCGCGCCGGCGCGCGGCCTCGACGCCGATCTCGCCGCCCTCGCGGCCCTGCCCACCCATTCAGGAAAGGGGCGCTGACATGCTGCGCTATCTCAACGTCCTCTCCGTCATGGCGCTGGTCGGGCCTGCGATCTACGCCTATTCGATCAAATACGAAACGATGCGGTATTCAGCCGAGATCGTGAAGATCCAGCACGCCATCGAGCGCGAGAACGACCGCATCGTGATGCTGCGCGCCGAATGGGCCCATCTGACGCGTCCCGGCCGCATCCAGTCCCTGGCGGACCGCCACCTCGAGATGCATGCGGTCCATGTGGATCAGGTGGTCAAGGCCTCCGATCTGCCTGACCGGGCCGTGCGCGTGGACGCCATAGGCCGCAAGCTTGAATTGCTGGGCCTCGCCGACCCGCCGACGGGGACCATCGAGAAAAAGGCGGGCGGTTCGACGCCTGCCACGGGACGAGGGGGGAGATGAGATGAGCGATCCTCACAACGCTCCGACGCAACAGGACGAGCCGCCGCGCCGCAGCCTTCGGGCAAGGCTGGCGGAGGGCGTCAGCAATCTGATGCGCACCCATATCGACAAGAGCACCTGGCGCATTCGTCTGGTGGCGATGGGCTTTGGCTGCCTCTTCCTCGCCATTGGCGGCAAGCTGGTCTATCTCGGCTTCAAGCCCGAACCCCAGAGCCTGCGCCGCGCGGCCTCCGAGGCTGTGTCGCGTCCGCGCCCGGCGATCCTTGACCGCAATGGCGAGGTGCTCGCCACCGACATCAAGGTCATGTCCGTCTTCGCCGAGCCGCGCCGCATCATCGACAAGGACGAGGCCGTGGAGCTGCTGACGGCGGTTCTGCCGGACGTCAACGCCAAGGAGCTGCGCGAGCGGCTCGCGTCGCGCAAGGGCTTCGTCTGGGTCAAGCGCGCCATCAAGCCGAAGGAGCAGGAGGAGGTCTTCCGCCTCGGCCTGCCGGGCGTGGGCTTCCTGCCCGAGAACAAGCGCGTCTATCCCAATGGTCCCCTCGCGGCCCATGTGCTCGGCTTCACCAATGTCGACAACATCGGCATCGCCGGCATGGAGAAACATATCGACGGCCTCGGCCTCTCCGACCTCACCATGGCGGGCTTTCGCCTCGATCCGGCCGACCTCAAGCCCATCCGGCTCTCGCTTGACATGCGCGTGACCCACGCCGTTCGCGACGAGCTTGAAAAGGGCATCGAGAAGTTCAAGGCCAAGGCCGGCGCCGCCGCGATCATGGATGTGAACACCGGCGAGATGATCGCGCTCGCGTCCTTGCCGGATTATGATCCCAACAATCCCGTCGACGCGCTCGAGCCGACCCGCATCAACCGCATGAATGTCGGCGTCTACGAGATGGGCTCCACCTTCAAGGCCATCTCCATCGCCATGGCGCTGGAGGCCAACAAGGTCAACCTCAACTCCCGCGTCGATGCGCGCGACTCCCTGCGCTACGGCAAGTTCACCATCAACGATTTCCACGCCCAGCATCGCATTCTCTCGGTGCCGGAGGTGTTCACCTATTCCTCCAACATCGGCACCGCCCGCATGGCGCTGATGGTGGGGGTCGAGGGACACAAGGCCTTCCTGCGCAAGATGGGCCAGCTCGACCGTTTGCGCACTGAATTGCCCGAAAGCGCCGAGCCGCTCGTGCCGCGCCGCTGGGGCGAGCTGAACACCATCACCATCGCCTTCGGCCAGGGCCTCAATGTCGCGCCCTTGCAAGCCATGATGGCGGTGGGCGCGCTTTCGAATGGCGGCCAGCTCATCAATCCAACCTTCCTCCGGCGCAGCGAGGAGGAGGCGCGCGTCAACGCCCCGCAGGTCGTGCGGCCCGAAGTGTCGGAAGCCCTGCGCTACCTGATGCGCCTCAATGCTGAAAAGGGCTCGGCGCGCACTGTCGACATCCGCGGCTATTATGTCGGCGGCAAGACAGGCACAGCCGACAAGATTGTGCGTGGCCGTTACGCCAAGGATCGTGTTTTCACCACATTCATGGCGATAGCTCCCTCGGACAAGCCGAAGTATCTCTTCCTGACCCTCATGGATGAACCGCAAGCCCTGCCGGAGACGCAGGGCTATCGGACCGCGGCCTGGAACTCCGGCGCCGTGACCGGAAAAATCATCGAACGCGTCGCCAACATGCTCAACCTGCCGCCGCGGCTCGATCTGCCGACGCAGCCTTTCCCGCTGCTCGCCAAGCTCGGCTACGGCTATGTCAACACGCCCGCCGCCAAGGGGAACTGATGATCTGCCTGCGCGAGCTTATTCCTGACGCCGACGCGCCTGCCGAGGTGGCGAAGCGCGAGGTCGCGGGTCTGACGGGCGATAGCCGCTCCGTAAGGCCGGGCTTCGTGTTTTTCGCCATGCCCGGCTCGCGCGCCGACGGCTTGAGCTTCGCGCAGGGCGCTGTGGACGCAGGCGCCGCCGCGGTCGTGGCGGAACGTGCGCCGGCGCAGGCCCTGCGAGGCGCGCCGCTGATTCAGGTCGCCAATGTGCGCGCCGCGCTCTCCCATGCGGCCGCGCGTTTTTATGCCGCCCAGCCCGCGACCATCGCGGCGGTCACCGGCACCAGCGGCAAGACATCCGTCGCCGCCTTCACGCGACAGATCTGGGCGCGGCTTGGCGCGCGCGCGGCGGCGCTCGGCACGACGGGGGTCGTGACACCCGATGGCCAGACCTATGGCTCGCTCACCACGCCTGACCCCGTGACGCTTCACCAGACGCTCGATCAACTTGTGCGCGACGGCGTGACCCATCTCGCCATGGAGGCCTCGTCCCACGGGCTTGACCAGCGCAGGCTTGACGGCGTGCGCCTCAGCGCCGGCGCCTTCACCAATCTGACGCGCGACCATCTCGATTATCACGCCAATCTCGACGCCTATCTCGCGGCCAAGCTCCGCCTCTTCGAGGCTCTGCTGCAGCCCGGCCAGCCTGCGGTGATCGACGCCGACAGCGACATCGCGCCGCGCGTGGCCGCCGCCTGCAAGGCGCGCGGCCTGCGCGTTCTCACCACAGGCGCCAAGGGCGATCTGTTGCGGCTCGCTGGCGCGCAGCCCCGTCCGGCCTCGACGCTGCTGCAAATTATCTGCGAGGGCCAGACCCATGAGGTCGATCTGCCTCTGGCGGGCGCCTTCATGGCCTCGAACGCGCTTGTCGCGGCGGGCCTTTGCATCGCGACCGGCTCGCCCGCAGCGGCTGTGCTGGAGGCGCTGGCGCATCTGCAGGGCGCGCCGGGCCGTCTTGAGAAAGTGGGCGAGCGCGACGGCGCCCCGGTTTTCGTCGACTATGCGCATAAGCCCGACGCGCTCGAAAAAGCGCTGCTTGCGCTGCGGCCACTCGCCTTCGGACGCCTGATCGTCGTCTTCGGCTGCGGCGGCGACCGCGATGCGGGCAAGCGCCCGATCATGGGCGGGATCGCCGCACGTTGCGCCGATGTCGTCATCATCACCGACGACAATCCGCGTTCCGAAGATCCCGCCATGATCCGCGCCGCCATCAAGGCTGCGGCGCCCGGCGCCCTCGACATTCCCGACCGCCGCGATGCCATTGGCGCGGCGGTGGGGATGATGCGCGCGGGCGATGTCGTGATGGTGGCCGGCAAGGGCCACGAAACCGGCCAGATCGTCGGCGATCAGGTTCTTCCCTTCTCCGATCATCAGGCGGTGCGCGCCGCGCTGGAGGATCTCGCATGAAAGCTTCCCCACTCTGGTCCTCGCTTGGCATTGTGGCGCCGCTCTACGCCCGCACGAACGGCAAGGCCGCCAAGACCATCACCGGCGTCTCCATCGACACGCGCACCCTTGCGCCCGGCGATCTCTTCTTCGCCATCAAGGGCGATAAATCAGATGGTCACGACTATGTCGCCGCCGCCTTCGAGAATGGCGCCGCCGCCGCCGTGGTGGATGAGGCCCATGCCTCGGCCTTGTTCCAGACAGGCCCGCTCTACATCGTCCACGACACGCTCGCGGCCATGCAGTCGCTGGGCCTCGCCGCACGCGCGCGCTCAAGCGCCGCCATCGTCGCCGTCACAGGCTCGGTCGGCAAGACCAGCACCAAGGACGCGCTCGCCCTCGTTCTGTCCGAACAGGGCCTGACCCATGCCTCGGCTGCGTCCTACAACAATCACTGGGGCGTGCCGCTGACGCTCTGCCGCATGCCGAAGGAAGCGCAGTTCGGCGTGTTCGAAATCGGCATGAACCATGCGGGGGAGATCACGCCGCTGGTCGAGATGGTGCGGCCCCATGTCGCCATCATCACCACCATCGCGCCGGTCCATCTTGAGCATTTCGAGAGCATCGACGGCATCGCCGACGCCAAGGCCGAAATCTTTTCAGGGCTCGAGCCCGGCGGCGCGGCCATTCTCAACCTCGACGTCAAGCAATACCCCCGTCTGCGCAAGGCGGCGGAGGATCGCGGGATCGAGCGCATCTACACCTTCGGCTCGCGCAAGGGCGCTGACGCCCGTTTCGAAGACGCCGTCACCATCGCTGAGGGCACGCGCGTGCAGGCCCGCATCCTTGGCCGTCGCTATACCTATACGGTCGGCGCGCCGGGCCGTCACATGGCCATGAACTCGCTGGCCGTGCTGCTTGCGGTCGAGGCGCTGGGGGGCAATCTCGATCAGGCCGCCGCCGATCTGTCGCGCTTCACCCCGCCGACGGGGCGCGGCGAACGCTCCTTCCTGCGCAGCCCCGCCGGTGATTTCACGCTGGTGGACGAAAGCTACAACGCCAACCCCGCCTCCATGCGCGCGGCGCTCAATCTCCTGCGCGAGACGCAGGTCGGCGGGCGTCGCATCGCCGTGCTTGGCGACATGCTGGAGCTTGGACCCCAGGCGGCCGATCTTCACGCCGATCTCGCGGGCGCTGTGATCGATGCGGATGTCGATCTGGTCTTCGCCGCAGGCCCCCTGATGAAGCATCTCTACGACGCCTTGCCTGAGGCCAAGCGCGGCGCCTGGGCGCAGACCTCGGTCGAGATCGAAGAGGACCTGGTGAAGGCCATCGGTCGTTATGACATTCTGATGGTCAAGGGCTCGAACGGCAGCCGCATGGGCCCGGTGGTCGCCAAGATCAAGAGCATGTTCGCCCTGCGCGATTCCGACCAGACCGCCGAAGGGTGATGGAATGCTGACCTATCTTTCCGACTTCTCCGCAGTCTTCGGCCCGCTGAACCTGTTTCGCTACATCACCTTCCGCACCGCCGGCGCCACCGCCACGGCGCTGTTCTTCGTGTTCTTCTTCGGCCCCGGAATCATTTCCGCCCTGCGCCTGAAACAGGGCAAGGGGCAGCCCATCCGCGAGGATGGGCCGCAGTCGCATCTGCTAACTAAAAAGGGCACGCCCACCATGGGCGGGCTGATGATTCTGTCCGGCGTCGTCGTCTCCACGCTGCTCTGGGCCAATCCGCGCAGCGCCTATGTCTGGATCGTGCTCTTCGTCACGCTGGGCTTTGGCGCCATCGGCTTTTACGACGATTATCTGAAGGTCACGAAGCAGAGCCACAAGGGCTTTTCGGGCCGCGCGCGGCTGACCGGCGAACTCGTGATCGCTGCCTTGGCCTGCTATTTCATGATGTGCGCGAGCCTCGCGCCGCCCGCCGCGTCCCTTGGTGATGTCTTCAGCGCGCTGGCCGCGCCCTTCAGCGCCAGCGCCCCCGCCACCAAGCTCGCCGTGCCCTTCGTGAACGGCTTTTTGATGAACCTTGGCTGGTTCTTCCTGGGCTTCGGCGCCTTCGTGATCGTGGCGGCGGGCAATGCGGTCAACCTGACCGACGGCCTTGATGGCCTCGCCATCGTTCCCTGCATGATCGCCGCCGGCGCCTTCGCCATCATCGCCTATCTCGCGGGCAATTCGATCTTCGCCTCCTATCTCGGCATCAATTATGTGGCGGGCACGGGCGAGCTCGCCATCGTCTGCGGCGCCCTCATCGGCGCGGGTCTCGGCTTTCTCTGGTTCAACGCGCCGCCCGCACAGATCTTCATGGGCGACACCGGCTCGCTCGCCCTTGGCGGCCTGCTGGGCTCGGTGGCCGTCGCCATCAAGCACGAGATCGTGCTGGTGATCGTCGGCGGCCTGTTCGTCGTGGAGGCGCTGTCCGTCATCGTGCAGGTGACGAGCTTCAAGCTCACGGGCAAGCGCGTCTTCCGAATGGCGCCGATCCATCATCATTTCGAACAGCTCGGCTGGTCCGAGCCCCAGATCGTCGTGCGCTTCTGGATCATCTCCTTCGTCCTCGCCCTCATCGGGCTGGCAACCCTCAAGGTGAGGTGATGACGCCTGCTGCGGGTTTCGCTGGACGCAAAGTCGCGCTCTTCGGCCTTGGGGGCTCGGGGCTGTCGACGGCGCGCGCGCTGATGGCGGGCGGGGCTTTGGTTTCGGCCTGGGACGATGGCGAGGCCTCGCGCGCGCGCGCGCTGGCGCAAAATATCCCGCTCGAAGATTTGCGCGGCGCCGATTGGCTGACATTCGCCGCGCTGATCCTTGCGCCCGGCGTGCCGCTCACCCACCCCGCGCCCCACTGGACCGTGGAGAAGGCGCAGGCGGCGGGCGTCGAGATCATCGGCGACGTCGAATTGTTCTGCCGGGAGCGCGCGCGGCTTGCGCCTGACGCGGCCTTCGTCGCCATCACCGGCTCCAACGGCAAATCGACAACGACCGCGCTCATCGCCCATATCCTGCGCGAGGCCGGGCATGACGTGCAGCTTGGCGGCAATATCGGTACGCCGATCCTCGACCTTGCGCCGCCCGCGCGGGGACGCGTGCATGTGATCGAATGCTCGTCGTTCCAGATTGATCTGACCCCCTCGCTCCGCCCCAGCGTGGGCGTGCTGCTCAACGTCACGCCAGACCACATCGACCGGCACGGAACCCTCGAGCATTACGCCGCCGTGAAGGAGCGTCTCGTCACAGGCGCCGACCATGTCGTGCTGGGCGTCGATGACGATCATTGCCGCGCCATGCTGCGCCGCCTGCTCGGCGCCGGAAAGCCCGTGACGCCGATTTCACAGGCGCCGACCGATCTGCTGGGCTGCACCCATTACAATGCGAAGGGGCTTCATCGCGCCATCGCGCTTGGCGCCGGGCGCTCGCTGATCGAGCCGCTCGCCTCGCTCGAAGGCGCGCGCGCCCTGCGCGGCGCCCATAATGGACAGAACGCCGCCGCCGCCTTCAGCGCCTGCGAGGCTTTGGGCGTCGATCATGGCGCGATCTGCGCGGGCTTCGCGAGCTTCCCCGGCCTGCCGCACCGCATGGAGGAGATCGCGCGGCTCGGGCCCGTGCTCTTCGTCAACGACTCCAAGGCCACCAACGCCGACGCCGCAGAAAAGGCGCTGCTGTCTTATGACGACATCTTCTGGATCATCGGCGGCAAGTCGAAAGAGGGCGGCATAGAGTCCCTGCGCCCGCTGTTTCCCAAAGTGCGCAAGGCCTATCTGATCGGCGCCGCGAGCGATGATTTCGCCGCCACGCTCGCCGACGCCGTCGCGCATGAGCCTTGCGTCACGCTCGACCTCGCCATCGAGCGCGCGGCCCGCGACGCCGTGGCCTGCCCTGCGCGCGAACCCGTGGTGCTGCTGTCGCCGGCCTGCGCCAGCTACGATCAATTCGCCAATTTCGAGATGCGTGGAAATGCTTTTCGCGACCTCGTCGCCGCGCTCGTCGCGCGGCAAAGCCAACAGTGAGGAGAAGCCATGGTCTCGCGCGCTGAACGCTCCCCCTTCGCCGACTGGTGGTGGACTGTCGACCGCTGGCTGCTGGCCTCGCTTGGCGGCCTCATGGTGCTCGGCCTCGTGCTGACGCTGGCGGGCTCGCCGCCTGTCGCCGAGCGCCTCGGTCTCAGCACCTTCCATTTCGTCAATCGGCAGGTGGGCTATCTCATCCCCGCCGCGATTCTGATGATCGCCACATCCTTCCTCCCGCCGCGCCTTGTGCGGCGCTCGGCCCTGCTGGTTTTTTGCGGCGGCATGGCGCTGGTCATCGCCGCCATCCTGTTCGGCGTCGAGGTGAAGGGCGCGCGGCGCTGGATTTTCGGCATCCAGCCCTCCGAATTCGTCAAGCCGGCCTTCGTGGTCCTCGCCGCCTGGGCCTTTTCGGAAGGCGCCCGCCGCCGCGACGTGCCCGCCAACATTTTCGCGCTGCTGCTTCTGCCCGCCACTATCGTGCCGCTGATCCTGCAGCCCGACTTCGGCCAGACCATGCTGATCTCGCTCGTCTGGGCCGCCCTGTTCTTCATGGCGGGCCTGCACTGGTTCTGGGTCGCGGGCATCGGCGGCGTCGGCGCGGCGGGCGTTCTGCTCGCCTATAAATTCGTGCCCCATGTGCGCCTGCGCATCGAGAAATTCATCGACCCCGCGTCGGGCGCGGGCGCGAGCGACACGTTTCAGGTGGACACCGCCATGGAGAGCTTCATCTCCGGCGGCTGGCTTGGCAAGGGGCCGGGGGAGGGCACGCTGAAACGCATCCTGCCCGACAGCCACACCGACTTCATCTTCGCCGTCACGGGCGAGGAGTTCGGCGTGCTCTTCTGCATCGGCATCGTCAGCCTCTTCGCCTTCATCGTGCTGCGCGTCCTCTGGCTCGCCTCAAAGAACGAAGATCCCTTCTGCCGCTTCGCTTCCGCAGGGCTCGTGATGCTCTTCGGCCTGCAGAGCGCCATCAACATGGCGGTGAACGTGCATCTCATGCCCGCCAAGGGCATGACGCTGCCCTTCATTTCCTATGGGGGCTCCTCGCTGATCTCGCTCGCCCTCGGCATGGGCTTCCTCATCGCCGTCACCCGGCGCAGGCCCAAATCGCAGATCATCGGGCGGGTCGGCGAATGAGCGAAGCGCCCGTTCTGCTGGCGGCCGGGGGCACTGGCGGTCATTTGTTTCCAGCCGAATCGCTTGCGGTGGCGCTGGCGCGGCGCGGCCTGCCGGTGGAGCTTGTCACCGATGATCGGGCGATCCGCTATGGCGGCGCCTTTCCCGCGCGCGCCATCCACACCATTCCCTCGGCCACGCCCCGCAGCGGCTCCCTCATCGCCAAGGGTCTTGCGGCGCTGACGCTCCTGCGCGGAACCATCGGCGCGCTCTCCCTGCTGCGCAGCCTGCGTCCGCAATGCGTCGTTGGCTTCGGCGGCTATCCCACGGTGCCGCCGCTGCTCGCCGCCGCCTTGCTGCGCATCCCCTCCATCATCCACGACCAGAACGCCGTGCTGGGCAAGGCCAACCGCTTTCTGGCCTCCAGCGTCAACGCCATCGGCTCGGGCTTCCCCACCCTTGGCGGCGTGCCCCAGAGCCTGCGCAGCCGCGTGACCTGCACCGGCAACCCGGTGCGGCCCATGGTGATCGAGGCCGCGACGATTCCCTATCCCGATTTCGCTGATGGGCGCTTTCGCCTGCTCGTCACGGGCGGCTCGCAAGGCGCGAAGGTCATGTCCGACATCGTGCCCGAGGCCATCGCCCTGCTTGAGCCCTCGTTGCGCGCGCGGCTCGTCATCGTGCAGCAGGCGCGCGGCGAGGATGAAGCGCGGGTGCGCGAGGCCTATGCCGGGCTTGGCGTCGACGCCGAGGTCGCTCCCTTCTTCTCCGACCTGCCAAAGCGCATCGCAGGCGCGCATGTCGTCATCGCGCGCTCAGGCGCCTCCACCGTCTCCGAGCTTGCGGTCATCGGGCGGCCCAGCATCCTCGTGCCCTTTCCCTTCGCGCTCGATCAGGATCAGGCGGCGAACGCCCAGCATCTGGCGGCGACCGGCGCGGCGCAGGTCATCGCGCAGAAGGACTTCACGCCCCAATGGCTCGCAGAGCGGCTGACGCAGGCCAGCGCGGATCCCGCGGGCCTCGTGGCGCAGGCTGAGGCCGCGCGCAAGGCGGGCGCGCCCGACGCGGCCGAACGCCTCGCCGATCTCGTCGTCGCCACCATTCAACGCGCCCGCAAACCGGAGACGGCGGCATGAAACTTCCGCGTGAGCTTGGCCCCATCCACTTCGTCGGCATCGGCGGCATCGGCATGTCCGGCATCGCCGAAGTCCTGCTCAACCTCGGTTATGAGGTGCAGGGTTCGGACGCCTCCGACAGCGCCAATGTGAAGCGTCTGCGCGACAAGGGCGCGACGGTCTTCATCGGCCATGACGCGGCCAATCTCGGCAAGGCGGCGGTGGTCGTGGTCTCGACCGCGATCCGCCGCGACAATGTGGAGCTGGCTGGCGCGCGCGAGCGGCGCCTGCCTGTCGTGCGCCGCGCCGAGATGCTCGCCGAACTCATGCGCCTCAAGCAGTGCATCGCCATCGCGGGCACCCATGGCAAGACGACGACGACCTCCATGGTCGCCACGCTCCTCGACAAGGGCGGCTTTGATCCCACCGTCATCAATGGCGGCATCATCAACGCCTATGGCACCAACGCGCGCCTTGGCGAAGGCGACTGGATGGTGGTGGAGGCGGACGAAAGCGACGGCACCTTCCTCAAACTGCCCGCCGACATCGCCATCGTCACCAACATCGACCCCGAGCACCTCGACCATTTCAAGACCTTCGACGCCGTGAAGGAAGCCTTCCGCACCTTGGTGGAGAATCTGCCCTTCTACGGCTTTGCGGTCATGTGCCTCGACCATCCCACCGTGCAGGAGCTGGTGGGGCGCATCGAGGACCGGCGCGTCATCACCTATGGCGAGAATCCGCAGGCGGACGTGCGCCTGCTCGATGTGGAGCTGGCGGGCGGCGTCTGCCGGTTCAATGTGCTGATCCGCGACCGCAAGACCTCGCGCGCCACCTATCTTGAAAATGTGACGCTGCCCATGCCTGGCCATCACAATGCGCTCAACGCCACGGCGGCCATCGCCGTCGCCTATGAGCTGGGCATGCCGGTCGAGGCGATCCGCGCGGGGCTCGCGACCTTCGGCGGCGTCAAGCGGCGCTTCACCCGCACGGGGGACTGGAACGGCGCCATGATCTTCGATGATTATGGCCACCATCCCGTCGAGATCGCCGCCGTGCTGCGCGCCGCCCGCGCCTCCACGCGCGGTCAGGTCATCGCCGTGGTGCAGCCCCATCGCTATTCGCGCCTTCAGGCGCTCTTCGAACAATTCGCCTCCTGCTTCAACGATGCGGATGTGGTGATCGTCGCCGATGTCTATGCGGCCGGCGAAAAGCCCATCGAGGGCGTCGACCGCGCCCATCTCGTCTCCGCCATCAAGGCCCATGGCCACCGTCAGGCCCTCGGGCTCGACTCGCCCGAGGCCCTGCCTGCGCTGGTGCGCGACTTCGCCCAGCCCGGCGACTATGTCGTGTGCCTTGGCGCCGGCAACATCACGCAATGGGCCTATGCGCTGCCGGAGCAACTGGCGGCGGGAGGGTGATCTTGCGCTTTCCCGACCTCAGCGAGGGCCTCAAGGCCGACATGCCGGACCTGCGCGGGCGCCTTGAGGCCAATCAGCCCCTTGCGCCCTTCACCTGGTTTCGCGTGGGCGGTCCGGCGCAGATTCTGTTCTCGCCTGCGGATGAAAGCGACCTCGCTTATTTCCTCGCGCGCCTGCCGCGTGAGATTCCCGTCACGGTGATCGGGCTCGGCTCCAATCTCATCGTGCGCGATGGCGGCGTGCCCGGCGTCGTCATCCGGCTGGGCGCGAAGGGCTTCGGCGAGATCGAAATGCTGCCCGGCGACCGTTTGCGCGCCGGCGCCGCCGTTCCCGACATGAAGGCGGCGCGGGCGGCGGCGGATGCCGGGCTCGACGGCCTCGCCTTCCTGCGGGGCATTCCCGGCTCCATCGGCGGCGCCCTGCGCATGAACGCAGGCGCCCATGGGGGCGAGACGACGGATGTGCTGATCGAGGCGCGCGGCGTGGACCGTTCGGGCGCCGTCCGCAGCTTCACCCATGAGGAGATGGGCTTCTCCTATCGCCACAGCGAGGCGCCGGAGGACGTCATCTTCACCAGCGCCCTGTTGCAGGGCAGGCCGGGCGAGCCTGACGCCATCCGCGCCGAGATGGACCGAATCACCGCCGCCCGCGAGGCCTCCCAGCCGATCCGCGAAAAGACCGGCGGCTCCACTTTCGCCAATCCCAGGCCTGAGAGCGCCTGGAAGGTCATCGACGCCGCAGGCTGCCGGGGGCTCGTTCTGGGCGATGCGCAGGTGAGCGAGATGCACTGCAACTTCCTCATCAACCGCGGGCAGGCGAGCGCCGCCGACATCGAGGGGCTGGGCGAGGAAGTTCGTCGTCGGGTGCGCGCCCACAGCGGCGTGGAGCTGCGCTGGGAGATCCGGCGCATCGGGATTGCAGGATGATCTGGCCCTTGGGGCCAATACGGGGCTGAATCATGAGCAAACATGTCGCCGTTCTCATGGGGGGCTGGTCCTCCGAGCGTGAAGTCTCGCTTCGTTCGGGCGAGGCCTGCGCCAAGGCCCTTGAAGGGGAAGGCTTCCGCGTCACCCGCGTCGACGTCACCCGCGACATCGGCCGGGTGCTCTCCGACCTGCGGCCGGATGTCGCCCTCAACGCCCTGCATGGGCCTGCGGGCGAGGATGGGACCATTCAGGGGGTGCTGGAGGTGCTGCGCATCCCCTACACCCATTCGGGCGTGCTCGCCTCAGCGCTCGCCATGAACAAGCAGATGGCGAAGACCGTCATGGCTGCGGCCGGGATTCCCGTGCCTGCGGGCAAGGTGGTGCATCGGCTGGAGGCGGCCCGCGCCCATGCCCTGCCGCCCCCCTATGTGCTCAAGCCCATCGCCGAGGGCTCGTCCTATGGCGTCTTCATCGTGAATGAGGGCGATCCGGCCCCGCCTGCGGCCCTTGCGGCGCCTGACTGGGCCTATGGCGACCTTCTGCTCGCCGAGCCCTTCATCGCTGGCCGGGAGCTGACCTGCGCGGTCATGGGCGAGCGGGCTCTGGATGTCATCGACATCCGGGCCGCCGACGGCGGCTGGTACGATTACACAGCCAAATATTCAAAAGGTGGGTCAATTCACATCCTTCCGGCAGATCTTAAAGGAAATATTTACCATCTGGTCCAAGAGTTGGCTCTCAGGGCGCATAAGGCGCTCGGTTGTCGGGGCGTGAGTCGCGCCGACTTTCGGTATGACGATCGACCCGACGGATCCGGGGCGCTGGTGGTGCTGGAAGTCAATACTCAGCCCGGCATGACCGAGACCTCCCTTGTGCCCGAAATGGCGGCTTATGCCGGGCTTTCGTTTGGTGGGTTGGTGCGATGGATGGTGGAAGACGCCTCCTGCGATCGTTGAAAGGGGCCTTGACCGGGCAGCCTTTCGCGCGCCCGGCTTTCGCCGGCCAGCAGGATGACGCCCGCCACGGCTCCAGAGGCGCCGCCCTCTCCTCCTATTCCGCCTTCGCCCCGCGCCCCGCCGCCGCCGGCCGTCGCCGCGCCGGGCCTGTGCGCCCCGCCTTCATGGCCCGCCTGCTGCGCGCGCGCGCGACGGGCTTCGCCCTCGCCATGCTGTTTTTCGGAGGCGTCGGCCTCTACGGGACGATGCGCGGCGGCCAGTATGACCAATTCATCGCCGCCAATGGCTCGCCGCTCGACACGGCGGCCAAGGCCCTCGGCTTCGGGCTCGACTCCATCACCATCGTCGGCTCGCGCGGGCTCTATGAGACCGAGGTGCTGGCCACCGCAGGAATCTCCGAGCGCAATTCGCTGCCCTTCCTCGACATCGCCGAGGTGCGCGACAGGCTGCGCGAAATCCCGCTCGTCAAGGACGTCAGCGTCCGCAAGCTCTATCCTGATCGCCTGCTGATCGAGATCACCGAGCGCGAGCCCTTCGCCATCTGGCAGAAGGAGGGCAAGCTGCTGGTGGTCGCCACCGATGGCACGCCCATTCAGGAGCTGCAGGACCAGCGCTTCACGGATCTGCCTTTCGTCGTGGGGCAGGGGGCCAACGCCCGCGTCGGCGAATTCCTGAAGATCGTGGACGCCGCAGGCGACCTGCGCTCGCAGATCCGCGCGGGCATGCTCGTCAGCGAACGTCGCTGGACCCTGAAGATGACCACAGGGCTTGATGTGAAGCTTCCTGAAAACGATCCCGAGGGCGCCATCGCCCAGTTCGCGCTTCTGGCGCGCGAGTCCCGCCTGCTCGACAAGGATCTCGTTTCGATAGATCTGCGCGTGCCCGGCCGCATCTACGCCCGCCTTACGGAGGAGGCCGCCGCCGTGCGCGCCGAGGCCTTCGCGCGCTTCAAGAAGAAGGGCGGGCCGACATGACCACACGTTGCTTCACCCCTCGCATGAAGCCCCTTTCGGCGCGCAAGACCACCATCCTGTCGGTTCTCGACGTCGGCACCTCCAAGGTCGCCTGCCTGATCGCGCGGCTGATGCCGGCCGAGCCTTCGGACATGCTGCGCGGCCGCACCCATCGCTGCCGGATCCTCGGCATCGGCCATCAGCGGTCGCGTGGGCTCAAGGGCGGCGCTGTCGTCGACATGGAGGAGGCGGAACAGGCGATCCGCCTCGCCGTCGATGCGGCCGAGCGCATGGCGCGGGTGCAGGTCGAGAGCGTCATCGTCAATGTGACCGGCGGTCGGCTCGGCTCCAGCCTTTTCAGCGGCGGCGTCCGTCTTGGCGGCAAGCCTGTCTCCGAACACGACACCCTGCGCGTGCTGGAGGCCGCGGCCGCCAACACCGCCCAGCAGGGCCGCGCGGTGCTGCATTCCCTGCCCAATGGCTTCGCCGTCGACTCCACCACCGGAATCCGCGACCCCAAGGGCATGATGGGCGACGAACTGCGCGCCGCCATGCTTGCGGTCTCCTGCGACGGGGCCGCCGCCCGCAATCTGATGCTCGCGGTCGAGCGTTGCCACCTCAATGTGGAGGCCGTCGTCGCGACGCCATACGCCGCCGGGCTCTCCGCCCTCGTGGACGATGAGGCCGAACTTGGCGCGGCCCTCGTCGACTTTGGCGGCGGCACGACGACCATCGGCGTCTTTTCGAAGGGGCGCCTGACCCATGTGGATGGTTTCGCCGTCGGCGGCAATCACGTCACCATGGACATCGCCCGCGGCCTCACCATCCGCCTCAGCGACGCCGAGCGGCTCAAGACCCTTTACGGCGCCTGCATGTCCGCCGCCTCCGATGATCGCGAGACGATCTCGGTGAGCATGGTGGGAGATGACGGCGACCATGCGCAGCACATTCCGAAATCCCATCTCGTGCGCATCATCAAGCCGCGCGTCGAGGAGATTCTGGAGCTCGTGCGCGATCGTCTGAAGGCGGCGGGCTTTGGTCCGCAGGCCGGGCGCAAACTCATCCTTACGGGTGGCGCAAGCCAGCTCACCGGCCTGCCCGAGGCGGCGCGCCAGATCATCTCCTCGCAGGTCCGCGTCGGGCGTCCGCTCGGCATCCAGGGCCTGCCTGAATCAGCCAAGAACCCCGCCTTCGCCGCGGCGGTCGGACTGCTCGTCTACCCGCAGGTCGCGGGCATCGAGCATTTCGAGCCGCGTCGGCAAATGGGCGGCTACGCGGCGACCGGCACGGATGGCTACATCACCCGCGTCGGGCGCTGGCTGAAGGAAAGCTTTTAAACAACCGCCGTCGGCGCGGGCCCCCCTGCGCCGTCGGATGAACCGATCCAGTCCTGCGAAAACGTCGAGAGGCCAGACGATGACCATTAATTTCCAAGCTCCCGAACTGAGGGAACTCAAGCCCCGCATCATGGTGTGCGGCGTTGGCGGCGCAGGCTGCAACGCGGTCAACAACATGATCATGTCCGGCCTCACCGGGGTGGATTTCATCGTCGCCAACACGGATGCGCAGGCGCTCGCCACCTCGCGCGCCGAGCGCATCATCCAGATGGGCCTGCAGGTGACCGAGGGCCTTGGCGCCGGCGCCCAGCCTGAAGTGGGCCGCGCGGCCGCCGAGGAGACCATCGAGGAGATCCGCGATCACCTCATGGGCGCGCATATGTGCTTCGTCACCGCCGGCATGGGCGGCGGCACCGGCACGGGCGCCGCGCCCGTCATCGCCCGCGTGGCGCGCGAAATGGGCATCCTGACCGTCGGCGTCGTCACCAAGCCTTTCCACTTCGAGGGCATGCGCAGGATGCGCCTCGCTGAGGCCGGCATCAGCGAACTGACCAAGGCCGTCGACACGCTGATCGTGATCCCCAACCAGAACCTGTTCCGCATCGCCAACGAGAAGACGACCTTCGCAGACGCCTTCGCCATGGCCGATCAGGTGCTCTACTCCGGCGTCGCCTCCATCACCGACCTCATGGTCAAGCAGGGCCTCGTCAACCTCGACTTCGCCGACGTCCGCTCGATCATGCGCGAGATGGGCAAGGCCATGATGGGCACCGGCGAATCCTCGGGCGACAACCGCGCGATCCTCGCTGCGGAGGCCGCCATCGCCAATCCGCTCCTCGACGAAGTCTCGATGAAGGGCGCGCGCGGCCTGCTGATCTCCATCACCGGCGGCAGCGACCTCACCCTCTATGAAGTCGATGAAGCCGCGAGCCGCATCCGTCAGGAAGTGGATGAAGACGCCAACATCATTCTTGGCGCCACCTTCGACGAATCAATGACCGGCCTCATCCGCGTCTCGGTCGTCGCCACCGGCATCGACCATCCCCTGAACGCCCGCGAAGTCGCCGCCAATGAGGCGCGCGTCGCTGCGGAAGCCGCCATGAAGATGCGTTCCGCCCCCGCGCCCCGCGCGCCCGAGGCCGTCATCGAGCAGCCGCAGGCCTATGAGGCCGCCCCGGCCTATTATCAGGCCGCGCCTGTCGCCGCGCCCGCCCCCGCGCAGCCCATGGCCCAGGCCCAGCCCGCGCCGCGCCCGATGACCTATGCCGAGCCTGTGATGGCCCCGGTTCAGGAAGCCCCTGCGGCGCATCCGGCGCATTTCATTCCGCCGATCGCCGAGCAGCCGATGCGTGCGCCCCGCATGCCCACCATCGACGAACTGCCGCTGCCCGGGCAGAATCAGCTGCGCGCCCAGCGCGCCCAGCCCGGCGAGTCGCCGGAGACCAAGCGCCGGACCCTGCTTGATCGCCTCGCAGCCTTCGGCATGAGCCGCCAGGAGGCCCCGCAGGCCCCTGAGGCCCCGCGTCAGGCCGCTCCCGCGCCCGTCGCGCCCCGTCCCGTCGCCCCGAGCCCTGCCCATGCGGAGTTCGCCAAGCGTCCCGTCGCCCCGCTCCAGGCCCCTGCCTATGCGGAGGCGCCGCAGCCCCGGATGGCGCCGCCCGTGCGCAATTCCGAAGAGGATCAGCTGGAGATTCCGGCCTTCCTGCGGCGTCAGGCGAACTGATCCATCCCATTGGTTTGTTACGCAGAAACAGGCGCTCCGAGAGATCGGGGCGCCTATTTAATTGAAAATGAACGATTTATTAAAGGATAGCCGGCAAAAGCGGGGTGGGGAGCCCTTGTTACACACAGTAAGAAAGCGTGATTTTGCGCTGCCGCCACGCCGGCGTATTTTCGCCACGGTTCAAACGGCGCAGCCTGAGTCGGCCAGTCATCTGGCGCAGGGTCGGGCCAGCCTGATCCAAGCCAGAGTGGATCGTAGTCCTGTTCCCATTCGGAGCCGGGTCCGATCGAGTCCTTGAAGCGTCCGGCGCTGCGTCGAACGTCAAGAAGAGTGTGAATGGTATGATGTCAGCGAAACAGACGACCTTGCGTGACCGCATCGTTCTGTCAGGCGCCGGTGTTCACTCGAACGCTCCGGCTCGTCTCGTCATCCATCCCTCCGAGGCCAACACTGGCGTCAGCTTCCTGCGCACGGGCCTGCCCGGCGGCCGCGAGCGCCAGATCGAGGCCAGATATTCCCATGTCTCCATGACCGAACTCTGCACCGTCCTTGGCGCGCAGGGCGAGTCGGTCTCGACCGTCGAACATCTGCTGTCGGCTTTCTCCGGCCTTGGCGTCGACAACGCCGTGGTTGAGGTCGATGGGCCCGAACTGCCGATCATGGATGGATCGGCCGCCGCTTTCGTCGACGCCATCGACCAGGTCGGCCTCGTGCAGCTCGCCGCCTCGCGCCGCTATATCAAGGTGCTGAAGCCCGTCCGCATCGAGAATGGCCGCTCCTTCTCCGAATTGCGCCCGGCTGACCGTGGCTTCCGCCTCGAAGTCGAGATTGATTTCGCCACCGGGGCCATCGGCCGCCAGAAGAAGGTGATCGACCTCGATCCCGCCACCTTCCGCCGCGACATCTCCCGCGCCCGCACCTTCGGCTTCCTCGCAGATGTCGAGCGTCTGTGGAAGGCCGGCTTCGCCCTCGGCGCCTCCCTCGAAAACACCGTCGCCCTCGACGGCGACCGCGTGGTGAACCCCGGCGGTCTGCGCTATGCGGACGAATTCGTGCGCCATAAGACCCTGGACGCCATTGGCGACCTCGCCCTCGCCGGCGCCCCGATCATCGGCTGCTACCGCTCCTTCTGCGGCGGACACAAGATGAATGTCTCGGTGCTCGAGGCCCTCTTCGCCGACCGGGCCAATTATCAGATCATCGAATCGCAGCCCCGTCGCGAGGCGCCGCGCGCGGATCTCGGCCTCGCCCTTCGCGCGGTCTGATCCTTCGCTGTCGCCCGCAAGCCGCAGGGCGCATATTCCGCTTTTGAAAACAGGCGCACCTGCGTCGTCTGACTTGCTCCGGCCATAATGTGGCTGTCTGCAGGAGAGGCGGACCTGAGCGCGTCGCCTGCGGTGGCGTTTCGCTCTGGTTTGCGCTAAAAGCGGATCCATCCGGTTTAGCGACCGATCCGTCCGATCCCTTGAACGCTGGCTCGCGAGTTTGGCATGATCTGCGCCCCCAAGACTGACTCCTCGGCCCGACTGCTGCGCGTCACATTTGCGGCGGCGCTCGCCCTGTCTGCGGCGGGTTGCTCCACGCTGGAATCGCTCAATCCCTTCGGCGGCGAGAAATACGAGACCAAGCTTCTCCCCGAGGAGCCTGCGGACGAGATCTACGATCAGGGCCTCGCCCGCTTGCAAAAGGGCGACAGCGAGGGCGCCGCGAAGAAATTCGCCGACCTCGAGAAGCAGTATCCGTTTTCCACCCATTCGCGCAAAGGCCTGATCATGCAGACCTATGCGCAGTATCAGGGTGGTCAGTACGACGACGCCATCGCGACCGCGCAGCGCTACATCGGCCTCTATCCCTCCTCGCCTGACGCGCCCTACGCCATGTATCTGGCGGCCATGTCCTACTACAATCAGGTGCCCGACATCTCCCGCGATCAGGAACGCGCCGAGAAGGCTCTGAGCCTCTTCGTCTCGCTCGTCGAGAAATATCCGAAGTCGGAATACACCGAAGACGCAAAATACAAGATCAACGTCACGCGCGATCAGCTCGCGGGCAAGGAAATGTCTGTCGGCCGCTTCTATCTGGCCCGCAAGAACTACACCGCCGCCGTCAATCGCTTCCGTGAGGTGCTCGGCAAATACCAGACGACCCGCCATGTTGAGGAGGCCCTCTATCGTCTGACGGAAGCCTATCTGGCGCTCGGCATCGTCAACGAGGCGCAGACGGCCGCCGCCGTGCTTGGCCACAACTATCCGGACAGCCAGTGGTACAAGGACGCCTTCGCGTTGCTCAAGGGCGGCGGCTTGCAGCCCAATGAGGACAGCGGCTCCTGGATCTCCAGGAGCTTCAAGAAGCTCGGTCTCGGCTGATACGTCCGCCATGCTGGCGCAGCTTTCGATCCGTGACATCGTTCTGATCGATCGGCTTGATTTGCAGCTGGGGTCGGGGCTCGTCGTGTTGACGGGCGAAACGGGCGCCGGCAAATCGATCTTGCTCGATGCTTTTTCGCTGGCCCTTGGCGGGCGCGGCGATGGCTCGCTCGTGCGCGAGGGGCAGGCGCAGGGGCAGGTGACGGCGGCTTTCGACCTGCCGCTCGATCACCCCGCCCTCATGGCCGCCGCGCGCCATGACATCGTGATCGACGGCGACCTTATTCTGCGCCGCCTGCAGATGGCCGATGGCCGCACCCGCGCCTTCGTGAACGACCAGCCGGTGAGCGTGCAGGCCATGCGCGAGATCGGCGCGGCCTTGGTCGAGATCCACGGCCAGCATGACGACCGCGCCCTCATCGACCCCGCCCGCCACCGCGCCCTGATCGACGCCTTCGGCGGGTTGAGCATAGAGCTCGCCGCCACGCGCGAAACCCATGCCGCATGGCGTCAGACCCTCAGCGAACTCGACGCCGAGGAAAAGCGCATCGCCAGGGCGCGCGAGGATGCGGACTATCTGCGCCACGCCCACGAAGAACTCTCAAAGCTCGCCGCCCAGCCCAATGAGGAGGAGGCGCTCGCCGCCAGCCGCACCACCATGATGCAGGCCGAGAAGGTCACCGGCGAGCTGCGCGAGGCCCATGGGGCGCTGGCGGGCGACCATTCGCCCATCTCCATGCTTTCTTCCGTGCAGCGCCGTCTGGAGCGCCGGGCAGCGCAGGCCCCGCAGCTCATCGAGCCTTCGGTGAAGGCCCTGTCGCTGGCGCTTGATGCGCTGGAGACGGCGGCCCAGACCATGGACGGCGCCTTGCGGGAGGCGCGGTTCGACCCGCGCGATCTCGAACGGGTCGAGGAGCGGCTCTTCGCCCTGCGCGCCGCCTCGCGCAAATATGGCGTGCCCGTGCATGAGCTGCCCGCGCTGGCCGAGCGTTTCGCGAGCGACCTCGCTTCGCTCGACGCGGGCGAGGCCCGGCTGGCGGCTCTGGGCAAGGCCGCGAAGGCGGCTGAAAAGGCCTATGTCGCCGCAGCCGCCACCCTTTCCGCCGGCCGCAAGAAGGCCGCCGCCGAACTCGACAAGACCGTGAATGGCGAATTGCCGCCCCTGAAGCTCGAAAATGCGAAATTCTCGACCGTGATCGAGAGCGACGCCTCCGCCGCCTCGCCGGACGGCGTCGACCGCGTGGAGTTCTGGGTGCAGACCAATCCGGGCACAAGGCCGGGGCCTCTGATGAAGGTGGCGTCGGGCGGCGAGCTCGCCCGTTTCATGCTGGCGCTGAAAGTGGCGCTGGCCGATCGCGGCTCCGCGCCCACCCTTGTCTTCGACGAGATCGACACAGGCGTCGGCGGCGCGGTGGCGGACGCCATCGGCCAGAGGCTGGCGCGTCTGGCCTCGCGGGTGCAGGTTCTCGCCGTCACCCACGCCCCGCAGGTGGCGGCGCGGGCGGGCGGGCATTTCCAGATCGCCAAGGGCGCGGCGGGCAAGGGCAAGCGCGTCGCCACGCGAATCACGCAGCTTCTTGACGAGGCGCGGCAGGAGGAGATCGCGCGCATGCTGTCGGGCGCCACCATCACGGCGGAAGCGCGGGCGGCGGCGGGGAAATTGCTGCAGGGCGCAGGTTAGGCGCAGCCCGTCTTTGCGCCCGCCCACGGCTGGGCTACATCTTCTGCATGACGCAGCCCACTCCCATCGACAAGCTCACCCCCCGCCAGGCGCGGGCCGAGCACAAGCGCCTCGCCGACGAGCTTGAGGCCCACGACATCCGCTATCATCAGGAAGATGCGCCGGTCATATCGGATGCGGAATATGACGCCCTGCGTCGACGCTACGAGGCCATCGAGGCGGCCTTTCCCGAGCTGGCGGGCTCGCTCTTTTCAACGCGCGTGGGCGCTGCGCCGTCCGAGAAATTCGCCAAGGTGCGCCATGCCGTGCCCATGCTCTCGCTGGGCAATGTCTTCGCCGATGAGGATGTCGAGGACTTCGTCGCGCGGGTCCGGCGCTTTCTGGGTCTGTCGGAAGGGCCGCTGGCCTTCACCGCCGAACCCAAGATCGACGGCCTCTCCTGTTCGATCCGCTATGAGCGGGGCGAACTGGTGCAGGCGGCGACGCGCGGCGATGGCTTCGAGGGCGAGGATGTGACCGCCAATGTGCGCACCATCGCCGAAATTCCCCACAGACTGCACGGCGCGCCGCCGGAGGTCTTTGAGGTGCGCGGCGAAGTCTATATGCGCCATGCCGATTTCGCGGCGTTGAACGAGCGCCAGCTCGCCGCTGGCGACAAGGTCTTCGCCAATCCTCGCAACGCTGCGGCGGGCTCGCTGCGCCAGCTTGATTCAGGCGTCACCGCCAGGCGCTCCCTGCATTTCTTCGCCTATGCCTGGGGCGAGGTGAGCGACATGCCCGCGGCCACCCAGCATGGCATGATCGGCGCCTTCAAGCGCTTTGGCCTGCCGGTCAATCCGCGCACCGTCCAATGCCGCAGCGCCAGCGACATGATCGCCCATTACCGCGCCATCGAGGCGGAGCGCGCGCAGCTCGGCTATGACATCGACGGCGTCGTCTACAAGGTCGACGACCTCGCCTTGCAGGCGCGGCTCGGCTTCGTCTCGCGCTCGCCGCGCTGGGCGGTGGCGCACAAGTTTCCCGCGCAGCAGGCGACGACCGTTCTGCGCGACATCGAGATTCAGGTCGGCCGCACGGGCGCGCTGACGCCTGTGGCGAAGTTGGAGCCTGTGACGGTCGGCGGCGTCGTCGTCTCGAACGCCACGCTCCACAACGAAGACGAGATCGCCCGCAAGGATGTGCGCATCGGCGACACCGTGGTGGTGCAGCGGGCGGGCGACGTCATCCCCCAGATCGTGCGCGTGGTCGAGGAGAAACGCCCCGCCCATGCGCGCGCCTATGCGTTCACCCATGTCTGCCCCGCCTGCGGTTCGGCGGCGGTGCGCGAGATTGACGACAAGGGCGAGGTGGACGCCGTGCGCCGCTGCACGGGCGGCCTTGTCTGCCCCGCGCAGGCGGTCGAGCGCCTGAAGCATTTCTGCTCGCGCAACGCCATGGACATCGAGGGGCTCGGCGACAAGCAGATCGAGTTCTTCTTCGAGAAGGGCCTTATCAAGACCCCCGCCGATATCTTCACCCTGCAAAAGCGCGATGAAGAGCCCGGACGGATGCAGCGCA
>CANGFT010000050.1 GCA_947453205.1 Beijerinckiaceae bacterium
AATTAACCCTGATTGCAAATATTGGGCGGGCAGATTCGTGGAATCCTCCCGCCCATGTCCTCACACCAAAGGCCCAGCCAGAAGGCCGACGCATCACGCGCCAAAGCGATGAGCCCGCTCGCCATCTGCCTGTGCGGCGTCGCCATGGCCATGGGGATCATGGGCGGCGCGGGGCTGCTCTATTGGGGCGTCTTCCGCGACGAGGTGCTGGAGGCGCTTCTCCAGCGTCAGGCGCAGATGCAATATGCTTATGAGGATCGCATCGCTGCGATGCGCGCCCATGTGGACCGGGTCATCAGCCGCCAGTTGCTCGACCAGAACACCATAGAGGGCCGCGTGCACGACCTGCTGTCTCGGCAGGCGCTGCTGGAATCGCGCTCCGCCATGCTCTCGGCCCTTGCGGATCAGATCGGCGTGAGCGGCGAAAACACCTCCTCCGTTCCCCAGACCCCGCCAACGGCCATCCCGCCCGCGAGGCCTCAATCGCCCCCGATCAATCCTTTGCTTTCAGGTCCGGCGGAGCCCTTGCGCAAGGCCCTCCCGTCGGGCGTCTCGGCCTATGCAGGCGAAGAGGCCCCCGTCGCCCCGCCGCAGCCTGCGCCCCTGCGGCCCGAACCTGCCCAGAAGCCGCGACCCGAGGGGGTCATGGAGCTGCGCTCCAGCCTCGACCAACCGCCCCTCTCCCTGCGCGACGGCGCGGCCTCTGACCTTCCTGCGGCGGTGCGCCTCAGCTCCATCGGGCGAGGCCTTGAGCGGATCGAGCGGGATCAGGTGCAGGCGGTGGCGCGGATCGGCTCCTCGGCGCGGCAGAAGACCCTGCGGCTGAAGGCCATCATCACGGAGGCGGGACTCGCGCCCGACGCGCTCGCGCCGATGGGCAAGGCGGTCGGCGGACCCTTCGTTCCCTTGACCGCCGATCCCGGCGGTTCGGCCTTCGAGCGGGAGCTGAGCCGCATAGCCGCCGATTATCAGGCTGCGAGCCGCCTCACCCGGATCATGCCAACCCTGCCCCTGCGTCGGCCGCTGGCGGGCAAGCAGGAGATCACCTCAGGCTATGGGCCGCGCATCGACCCTTTCATGGGCCGCATGGCGCTCCATACCGGCTTCGACATGCGCGAGGAGACGGGCGCGCCCGTTCGGGCGACGGGGGGCGGCAAGGTGGTTTCGGCGGGATGGAGCGGCGGCTACGGCAATATGGTCGAGATCGACCATGGGAATGATCTTTCCACCCGCTACGGCCATCTCTCTTCGATCAGCGTCACGGAAGGCCAGACAGTGGCGCCGGGGGCTTTTCTTGGCCGCGTCGGCTCCACAGGCCGGTCCACGGGGCCACATCTGCATTACGAAGTGCGGGTCGATGGCGAGCCTGTCGATCCCGGCCGGTTCCTGCGCGCCAGCGGCAAATTGGCGGGCCTGAACTGAGAGGGGGGCTCATCGCCCCCCTGCCCCTGCGTCAATCCACATCCTCGACGCTCTCCGGCCCGCCGCCATAGACGCGCTGGGCGAGCGAGGCCTGCATGAACTTGTCGAGATCCCCGTCGAGCACATCGCCCGGCGTGCCCGAGACGACGCCGGTGCGCAGATCCTTGACCATCTGATAGGGCTGCAGAACGTAGCTGCGGATCTGGTGGCCCCAACCGATCTCGGTCTTGGACTCCGCCGTTTTATTGGCGGCGGCCTCGCGGATTTCAAGTTCGCGCTCATAAAGACGCGCGCGCAGCATGTTCCACGCGGTGGCGCGGTTCTTGTGCTGGGAACGCTCGGACTGGCAGGCCACCACGATGCCCGTGGGCACATGGGTGATGCGCACCGCAGAGTCGGTCTTGTTGACGTGCTGGCCGCCCGCGCCCGAGGCGCGGTAGGTGTCGATGCGGCAATCGCTTTCGTTGACGTCGATCACGATGCGGTCGTCGACGGAGGGATAGACCCAGACCGAGGCGAAGCTGGTGTGGCGGCGCGCATTGGAGTCGAAGGGCGAGATGCGGACAAGGCGATGCACGCCCGACTCGCTTTTCATCCAGCCATGGGCGTTGTGGCCCTTGACCAGCAAGGTGGCGGACTTGATGCCCGCCTCTTCGCCCGGCGTCTCTTCGATCAACTCGACCGAGAATTTCCGCCGCTCCGCCCAGCGCGAATACATGCGCTCGAGCATCCGCGCCCAGTCGCAGCTTTCCGTGCCCCCGGCGCCCGAATGGACTTCCACGAAGGTGTCATTGGCGTCGGCCTCGCCCGAAAGCAGGGTCTCGATCTGCCGGGTCTCGGCTTCCGCCTTGAGGCCCTTCAGGATTTCGATTCCTTCCTGCTCCGTCGCCTCGTCGCCTTCGGCCTCGCCAAGCTCGACGAGCGTGACGGCGTCGTCGAGTTCGCGCTCAAGACGGCTCAGCGCCCCCAGACGGTCCTCAAGATCGGTGCGCTCGCGCATGATCTTCTGCGCCGCTTCGGCGTCATTCCACAGATCGGGGTCTTCGACCCGGGCGTTCAGTTCGGCAAGGCGCCGCGTCGATGCATCGACGTCAAAGATGCCTCCTCAGCAGTCCCGCGGACTGCTTGATCTGATCGACCAGCGCTTGTGCTTCGGCGCGCATTGCTTCTCTCTTTCAAATGAAAGGCGCGCCCCGCGGACGCGCCTTTGATGGCGGGGAAAATAGTAGGCCGTCGGCCCCGTGTAAATGCCTCAGTAAAGACCGCCCGAAGGCCCCCCGGCGCTGCGCTCGGCGTCCATCATCCTTGCGGGATCGACGACGGTGGAGTTGTCCGGCGGGGCGGTGCCGGGCTTGAACGCCTCCAGGATCGAACCCTGCCCGCTGGAGCGCAGGCCCGTCTTGGGGTCGATCGAGATGAGCTTGACGCCTGCGGGGACGCGGAAGGGGGTGTCTGGCTTGTCCTTGAGCGCCATCTTCATGAAATCGCGGAAGATGGGGGCGGCATAGACGCCTGCGGTCGCCGTGTCGCCAAGCGAGCGCGGGCGGTCGTAGCCCATGAACACGCCGACCGCGAGGTCCGGCGCGAAGCCGACGAACCAGACGTCCTTCGACTCATTGGTCGTGCCGGTCTTGCCGGCCAGATGCTTGCCGACCTCGCGGATGACCGTCGCCGTGCCGCGCGTGACCACCCCCTCCATGATGGAGGTGATCTGATAGGCGGTCAGGGGATCGAGCACCTGCTCGCGCTTGTCGATGAGGCGCGGCTCGGGCTGGTCGGCCCAGCGCGGGGCGTCGCAGCCCTCGCAGACCCGCTCGTCATGGCGATAGAGCGTGCGGCCCCAGCGGTCCTGGATGCGGTCGATAAGCGTCGGCTTGATGCGCTTGCCGCCATTGGCGAGCATGGAATAGGCGGCGGTCATGCGCATGACCGTCGTCTCGCCTGCGCCAAGCGACATGGCGAGCACCGGCAGCATGTCGTCATAGACGCCGAAGCGTTTGGCGTATTCGGCGATGACGGGCATGCCGATATCCCTCGCCAGACGCACGGTCATCTGGTTTTTGGAATGTTCGATGCCATAGCGCAGGGTGTGGGGCGCGATGTTGACGACGCCGCCATAGTTCTCCGGCCGCCAGATCTCGCCATTGCCCATGTCGATCTCAATGGGGGCGTCGAGCACAAGGCTGGACGGCGTATAGCCATTGTCGAGGGCTGTGGCGTAGACGATGGGCTTGAAGGAGGAGCCGGGCTGGCGGAAGGCCTGCGTCGCGCGGTTGAACTCCGACTGGTCGAAGGAGAAGCCGCCGACCATGGCGAGGACACGGCCCGTATGGGGGTCCATGGCGACGATGCCGCCGGCGATGTCGGGGATCTGGCGCAGGCGATATTGGCCCGGCTTGCCTTCGGCAGGCTCGGCGTAAATGACGTCGCCGACCTGCAACGCCTGTTTGACCGTGGCCTTCTTGGTCCAGCGCAAGCCATCCATGGGCAGCACGCCGGTTTCGCGGTCGCGGCTGACCTCCCCGGATTTCTCGCGCGGGGGCTGCAGGCCAATGCGGGCGGCGGCGTCGGTCACGTCCAGCACCACAGCGAGGCGCCAGGGCCGCACATCGCCCAGCGCAGGCACTTCGGCGAGCGCGACGCCCCAGTCCTGGCTCACATTGATGTTGCGCATGGCGCCGCGGAACCCGTGGGCCTCGTCGAAGCGCACGAGGCCATCGACCAGCGCCTTGCGGGCCATGAGCTGCATCTTGGGATCGAGGGTGGTGCGCACCGAGAGCCCGCCTTCGTAGAGCTTCTTCTCGCCATATTTCTCGGAGAGTTCGCGACGCACATCTTCAGCGAAATAACCGGCGGCGTAGCTGTTGGGCGAGGTGACGCGCGGATTGACGCCCAGCGGCTCGGCCTTGGCCTTGTCCGCGACGGCGCGCGTCACATAGCCATTCTCGACCATGCGGTCGATGACATAGTTGCGCCTCGCGATGGCCTTGTCGCGGTTGCGGAAGGGATGCAGGTCGCTGGGCGCCTTGGGCAAGGCGGCGAGATAGGCGGCCTCGGCCAGCGTCAGTTCATTGACCGCACGGCCATAGTAGTTCAGCGCCGAGGCGGCGACGCCATAGTTGCCCAGACCCAGATAGATCTCGTTCAGATAGAGTTCGAGGATGCGCTCCTTCGAATAGGCCGCCTCGATGCGGAAGCTGAGCAGCATCTCGCGGATCTTGCGCTCGAAGGTGCGCTCATTGGTGAGAAGGAAGTTCTTGGCGACCTGCTGGGTGATGGTGGAGGCGCCCTGCACGCGCTTGCCGCCCTGCAGAAGAATCAGCCCCGCGCGGGCGATGCCCTCGGGGTCAATGCCGCCATGGCTGTAGAAATTCTTGTCCTCGGCCGAGAGGAAGGCTTGCTTCACCATGGGGGGAATGGCGGAGCTGGGCAGATAGAGCCTGCGCTCCCTGGCGTATTCCGCCAGAATCGATCCGTCCCCCGCGTGGACGCGGGTCATCACTGGGGGCTCGTATTTCTGCAGTTGGGCGGTGTCGGGCAGATCCTGCTGGTAATGCCACAGGAGCAGGGCGAACGACGCCGACCCCAGCACGAAGACGATCGCGCCGGTGGCGAAAAGAAAGCCCAATAACCTTCCAAGCAGCCGCATGAAGACATCACCTTTTCCGGACGCCGCCTCTGCCCCCCATTGCGGACGCGGCGGAGGCAGGCGAACGGACCTGAAATCCGCTGTCTAGCAGCCTGACGCATGAGTCGCCAGCGATCCGGGCGTCAAGGCGCGCAGCGCTGATGTTTCTTGATCGCGGGTTTTTGTGTCGCTTTCGGGGCGAAGCAAGGGTCAGGCGGCGGCCCGAATGGTCAGGGCCGGCCTGCGGCGCTCCGCGGCGGGGCGAGCGTCCCGAAGGGATCAGGCCCCGCGGCGGCCCGTCCCTCGCCGGCCCCCCGCGCCTGAAAGAAGCCCTCGACCGCCCGGGCGACGGTGGCCGTGGCCTTGTCGCGCCAGACAGGCGCCGTCAGGGAGGCCAGATCCTTGTCGCTTGAGAGATAGCCGACCTCAAGCAGAACCGAGGGCACATCGTGGGCGCGCAGCACCCGGAAGCCCGCGAAGCGGTGCGGGTTCTTGTTGAGGAGGCCCACCTCCTTCCAGTAGCCGACCAGCGTGCGGGCGAAGACATTGCTATAGGCGCGCGTTTCGCGCCGGGTGAGATCCACCAGAATGTCCGACACCTCGCTCTGATCCTCGCGGCCGTCGAGGCCGGCGGCGAGATCGGCCTGGTTCTCCTTCTCCGCCACCCGCGCAGCCTCGGCGTCGGAGGCCTTTTCCGAAGCCGTGTAGACCGTCGCTCCCGAAACGCTGCGGTCGTCGGTCAGGGTGTCGGCGTGGATGGAGATGAAGAGCGAAGCCCCGGCGGCCCGCGCCCGGCGCACGCGCTCCCCAAGGGAAATGAAGATGTCGCTGTCGCGGGTCATGGAGACCCGGACCTTCCTGCCAGCCTCAAGCCTTGCGGCGAGCGCCTTGGCGAATTCGAAGACAATGTCCTTTTCGAGAGCGCCGGCGGCGCCCAGCGCCCCCGTGTCGATCCCGCCATGGCCTGCGTCGAGCACCACCATGGGCAAGGCGCTCTCGACCGGCGTCGCGGGCGCCGCCAAGGACTGGACGACCGCCACAGGCGCCTGAGCGGCGGAGGCGGCGGCAAGGAAGCTCACCCGGTCAGTCTTGGCCAATTCGATCACGAAACGGGCCCCGCGGCCCCCGGCGCCGGGCTCGCTGGCCGCCCGCAGGATTTTCGCTGGACCGGCAAGGTCGATCACGATGCGCGACTTGGCGGGCGCCACGAGGCCGAACCGAAAGGAGGAGACGAGACCATCAAGGCCAGGCGCCTTCGCTCCCCTGGGGGGATTGCGGACGGCGTTCTTGCCAGCGGCAGGCAGGCCAAGGGCTGGATCAATCTGAAAATTCACCTCGGGAAGATCGACGATCACACGGTCGGGGTCGGCGAGCACATGGGCCTTCGCGGCGACGGGAGATGTGAGGTCGAAAATGAGGCGCGAGACATCGCCCCCGCTCTCCAGCGCAAAGCCGTCCGCGACAGGAAGGGTGGCGCCCTGTTCAACGGGCGTTTGGGGACGCGTCTGCGCCCAAACCGGCGCGGCGAGCGCGACGCAGACAAGGCAGCCGAGCGCCTGACGCAGGCCCGGCCATGGCCAGCCCGCTCCCGATCTTACGCCCATGGCCATCGAGGCGCCCCTTCAGCCCTGCGGAATCGCATAGCTTCCTTCTAGGCCATAGGCGCACAGTCGTTAACACCGCGTAAGACAAGGGGGCCAACCCGTCGCAGGACGTTGCGCCAGCGCAACAAAAAGCCCGGCGCAAGCGATGGCCTGCGCCGGGCGTGAGCGGATAGGAAAGGACGATTACTTCGTCGGGACCGAAGCGACCGTCTTCAGGATCTGCGAGGCGATGGCGTAGGGGTCGCCCTGCGAATTGGGACGGCGATCCTCAAGATAGCCCTTGTAGTTGTTGTTCACGAAGCTGTGGGGCACGCGGATCGAGGCCCCGCGGTCCGCCACGCCGTAGCTGAACTGGTGGATCGACTGGGTCTCATGCTTGCCGGTCAGGCGCATGTGGTTGTCGGGACCATAGACCGCGATGTGATCCGCACGATTGGCTTCAAACGCCGCCATGAGCGCCTCGAAATAGGCCTTGCCGCCGACTTCGCGCATATAGGTCGTCGAGAAGTTGGCGTGCATGCCCGAGCCGTTCCAGTCGGTGTCGCCCAGCGGCTTGCAGTGGAACTCGATGTCGACGCCGTATTTCTCGGTGAGGCGCAGCAGGAGGTAGCGGGCCATCCACACTTCGTCAGCGGCCTTTTTGGAGCCCTTGCCGAAAATCTGGAATTCCCACTGGCCCTTCGCGACTTCCGCGTTGATGCCCTCGTGGTTGATGCCGGCGGCGAGGCAGAGGTCGAGATGCTCCTCGACGATCTGGCGGGCGATGTCGCCCACATTCTTGTAGCCGACGCCCGTGTAGTAAGGGCCCTGCGGCGCGGGATAGCCATTCTCGGGGAAGCCGAGCGGACGGCCGTCCTGATAGAAGAAATATTCCTGCTCAAAGCCGAACCAGGCGCCGGGATCGTCGAGAATGCCAGCGCGCGTGTTGCTGGGATGCGGGGTGACGCCATCGGGCATCATGACTTCGCACATGACGAGGACGCCATTGAGGCGGGTGCTGTCGGGATAGACCGCGACCGGCTTCAGCACGCAGTCGGAGCTGCGGCCCTCGGCCTGCATGGTCGAACTGCCGTCAAAGCCCCAGAGCGGGAGCTGATCGAGCGTCGGGAAGTGGTCGAATTCCTTGATCTGCGTCTTTCCACGCAGGTTGGGAACGGGCGTATATCCATCGAGCCAAATGTACTCGAGCTTGTACTTAGTCATCGAGACCCCTCTTCGTTCATGCGCGGTGACAGTGGCAGCCTCGACGCCACCACTCGCATTGGAACGTCGAAGCAAAACCCGTACCAGATAGCGCCATGACGAAGGCCCGGCTTCAGGTGGCGGCGAGGCTTACGCGCGCGCGAAATGCCTTCAGAATAGGCGCAAGCGGGCATAAACGCGCCAAATTGCATAAATTTTAATCATTCAGGCCGCCGTGCGCCTGGTGTCGCGGACCAGGTCCAAGGGGGCCCTCGGCAAGCCAGATGGGCGACAAATCCATCATAAGCTTGACAAATGTGAGGAGAGCCCGATGATTGGCGCTTCATCAAGGATCGCTCAGATGACCGACGTCACGACATTGTCAGCAAGCGGCGACTCCCGACAACGCGTGGACCTTGTCTTCGTCGCTGAGGGCTACACGCAGGAAGAACGCTCCAAATTCCTGACCGACGCCAGAAATGTCCGCGACTATTTCTTTTCATCCGCGAACAAGGCCCTCGCCGACCCCTTCACGACCTATGCCTCGTTCTTCAATGTGTCTGCGGTCTTCGTCGCATCGAAGGAGTCGGGCTATTCAAGCGAAACGGTGAAGGTCGACACCGCCTTCGGCGCGACCTCTCACCTGTCCGACGGACGGTTGATCTATGGGGACGCCAGCGCGGTGCAGAACGCGGTCAATGCGGCCCTGCCCAGCTATGCCCATGAAATGATCGTCACGCTCATCAATACGACGAAATATGGCGGCGCGGGAGGCTCCGTGGCCTGGGTGGCGGCTGGCAACTCCGCGTCATATGAGGTCGCGCTTCACGAGATCGGCCATAGTTTTGCGGGCCTGCAGGATGAATATACCTATGGCGTAGCCGACAATGCGCCCACGCCAGACCTGTCTTCGAGCGTCCATGTCTCGACAACCTCGGACCCGTCGGCGGTGCCATGGAAGGACTGGATCGGTTATCAGGACAGCCTCGGAACGGTCGGGGTCTATGAGGGCGGCTATTATCGTACGACTGGCGTCTGGCGGGCGACCGTCAACTCCAAGATGAAGACGCTCGGCTACGCCTTCAGCGCGCCGGAGAAGGAAGCCTTCATCAATCAATTCTACAGATCCATCGGCCAATACGCCGCGCTTCAAACAGACAGCCCCCTCGCGCTCCATGTCCTGACGCCGGACAATTCCCTTTTCGCCTATCGCTGGAGCATCGAAGGCAAGACGGTGGATGGCGCAGGCGACACGCTCGACTTTGGCGCTTTCCTCAGGACAAAGGCCGATGGCGCCATCAATTCATCGGTCACGCTCGTTGTGTCGGACAAGATCGGCATGATCCGAAGAGCCGATGTGGTCGCCGAAGCGAGCGAGACCCTGTCCTATGTGATCTCGGGCATGAAGGTGACGCTGGACGCGACGACGGCTGACTATGCGTAATCGCAAACCGACAGCATCTTCCTGTTTGCAAACAGCCTCGCCAACAAGCTCAGGATCAGCGGCGATCCCTCACATGAATCCTATGTTGAGGGCGGCCTTGGCAATGATCTCCTGAGCTCCAGCGCGGGCGACGTCTATTTCGACGGCGGGATCGGCGTCGACACCGTCAGGTTCTCGGCAAAGCGCGCTGACGCCACGATCACAGGCAATGCCGACGGAACCTTTACGATCAGCAGCAAGCTTGACGGCGTGGACCGGTTCGCGAATGTGGAATATGCCCAATTCGCAGATGAGACCGTCGCGCTCACCGTCAATACCGCGCCCATCAGAAATAATTTCGATGGCGACGGAAAAAGCGACATCCTCCTTCAGAACCTGCGCGACGGCTCCTGCTATGTCTGGATCCTCGACGACTTCAAACTGACGGACAACGGCTATGTCGGCTGGGCGGCGGGGCTCGACTGGAAAGCACGGGCCACCGGCGACTTCAACAATGACGGGCGCAGCGACATCCTGCTGCAGAACAGGACGAACGGCGACTGCTATGTCTGGGGGATGAACGGCAAGGCGCTCGCCGATTATGGCTATGTCGGCTGGACGCCGGGGCCCGATTGGCAGGTCGCGACGACCGGCGATTTCAATGGCGATGGAAAGGCCGACATTCTCCTGCAGAACCGGACAAACGGCGCCTGTTTTGTCTGGGAGATGAACGGCAGGACGCTGGTCGATTATGGCTATGTCGGCTGGACGCCCGGGCCCGATTGGGCCGCAAAAGCGACCGGAGATTTCAACGGTGACGGCAAGAGCGACATTCTCCTGCAGAACCGGACGAACGGCTCCTGTTATGTCTGGAATATGGACGGCCTGAAGCTCAAAGACTCCGGCTATGTCGGCTGGACGCCCGGACCCGATTGGTCGGTGCGGGGCGCAGGCGATTTCAATGGCGATGGAAAGAGCGACATCCTCCTGCAGAACCGGACGGACGGCTCCTGTTATGTCTGGAATATGGAAGGCCTGAAGCTCAAGGACTCCGGCTATGTCGGCTGGACGCCCGGACCTGATTGGGTCGCCATCGGGGTCAACGATTTCAATGGCGACGACAAGGCGGACATCCTCCTGCAAAACGCCAGAAGCGGCGACTGCTTCATCTGGGACCTGGACGGGCGGAGCCTCACAGGCTTCGGCTATGCGGGCTGGGCGCCCGGCCCCGACTGGCAGGCCACCGCCTGAACGGATGAGCGGACAGGCGGGGCGCGGCTGTTTCCAAGCTCAACCGCCCCGCCCTATCCATCGCCGAACCGCTCCGCTATCATCCCAAAAAACACGGGAGGGGACGATGGCTGCCAGATGGGTGAAGATTGCGGCGGTCCTGTTGGGGACGGCATGTCTGAATGGTCCCCTGAAAGCAGCGGAATTGCCGGACGGGCCCGCCACCGTGATCGTGGGGTTTGGACCGGGCGGCCTTGGCGACATCGTCACGCGCCTCGTGGCGAACTCCATGGCGGCCTCACTTGGCAAACCCTTCGTCGTCCAGAACATGCCGGGCGCCAGCGGATTGGCGGCGGCGACCGCCGCGACACGCGCCAAACCTGATGGCAACACGATGCTGCTGGTGAGCGGGCAGAACGCGGCGAGCCCGTCCCTCTTCAAGGAGATGCCCTATAACCCCAGCGATCTGTCAGGCGTCTCGACGGTCGGCCTGTTCAATTTCATTTTCGTCGCGAACAAGAATGGCGAGATCAAAGACGTCGCCTCGATGATTGATTTCGCGAAAAAGAACCCCGAGAAGTTCAACATCGGAACGATCAGCACCGGGAGCGCGCAGAATCTCGCCGCATTGCTGTTTCTCTCCAAGATCGGCCTGAAAGCGCAGACCATTCCCTTCAAATCGACAGGCGAGCTCGTGACCGCTCTATCGGGCGGACATATCCAGGTCCTCGTCGAGACCGTCCCCGGCGTCATCGGACAGGTCAATTCGGGCGAACTTCGGGGGCTCGCCGTCTCCTCGAACGATCCCCTGCCCTATCTGCCGGGCGTTCCGACCTTCAAGTCCCTAGGGGTCGATTTCGAACTGACCTCCTGGAACGGCTTCATGGCGCCTGCGAAGACGCCGCGCGCCCTGGTCGACATCCTCAACGCCCATGTGGTGAAGGCGCTCGAAGAGCCGGACAACAAGGCCAAGCTCGTGGCGCTCGGCCTCACCCCGAAGGCGAGCACTCCCGAAGAGCTGGAAAAGCTCTATAAGGAAGATGAAGCGCGCTGGCGCCAGGTGATCGCCGACGCGAAAATCGACAAGCAGTGACAGACAGGACAGACGATGAGAGACGAACCCGTGAGCAGCAAGCCCGAGTCCATCAGCCAGGAGGAGTGGGACGTGCGCGTCGATCTCGCCGCCTGCTACCGGCTGGTCGACCATTTCGGCATGTGCGACCTGCATCTGAACCATATCTCGGCCCGCGTGCCGGGCGAGCAGGAGCATTTCCTCATCAACCCCTTCGGCATGATGTATGAGGAGATCACGGCCTCCTGCCTCATCAAGATCGACATCTCCGGCAACATCATCGCCAACAGCAATCCGCAATATGGCGTCAACCTGCCGGGCTATGTCATTCACAGCGCCATCCACGCCGCGCGCCACGACGCCAAATGCGTGCTGCACACCCATACGCCCGCGGGCATGGCGGTCTCGACCCTGAAATGCGGCCTTCTGCCGATCACCCAGACCGCGCTGCGCTGGGGCAGGATCGCCTATCATGACTTCGAAGGCGTCGTGGTGGATCTCGACGAGCAGAAGCGCCTTGTCGAAAACATGGGCGATGCCGAAGTGCTGATCCTGCGCAACCACGGCCTGCTCGCCGTCGGCGGCAGCATCCCCGAGGCCTTCAGCAACATCTTCCGTCTTGAGCGCGCCTGCCAGGCCCAGCTTCTGGCCATGGCCTGCAACTCCGAAATGATCGTTCCCTCCGCCGAGGTGATCCAGCGGTCAGCCGCGCAGCTGCGCATGTCCGCCTCGCCGGACGCAAGGGGCGTGCGCCGTCCGCAGGGGGCGCAGGAATGGCCCGCGCTGAAGCGGATGCTCGACCGCCGCGATCCCTCCTACAAGAGCTGAGGCGGACAAGCAGAATGAAGATCGTCGTCTATTCCCCCTTCGCCGCCGCCGAGATGGAGGCGGCGCTCAATGGGCTGCCGGGCTTTCATGCCGTGGTGGCGAAGGACAAGCAGGCCGCGCTGGCGCATATCGCGGACGCGGAGGGAATCTCCATTCCCATGAGCCTGTTCGACGACGATGTGGGCCGGGCGCTCACGCAGGCGAAACAGATCCGCTGGATCCATTTCGTCTCCTCGGGCACCGATCCCCTGCTGAAATGGCCTGCGGGGCCGGGCGTCGTGGTGACCAATTCCGCCGACGCCTGGGCGCCCACGGTCGCCGAACATGCGGTCGCCATGCTGCTGGGCGTGCTGCGCCAATTCCCGGCGATGAACGACTTGCGGGCGACGCAGACCTGGGCGCAGCTCGACCTGCGGCCAAAGCTGCGCTCGCTTGAGGCCTCGACGGTGCTGATCCTGGGCTTCGGCGCCATAGGCCAGCGCGCCGCTGAACTGATGCGCCCCTTCAACCCGCGCGTGATCGCGGTCGGGCGCACGGCCCGCGCGCATCCGCTGGTGGAGCGGGTGGCGGGGGTGGGTGAGATCGACGCGCTGCTGCCGCAGGTCGACGCCATCGTGGCGGCCCTTCCATCCTCGCCGCAGACGCGTCATCTGATGAGCGCCGAACGCCTTGCCTTGTTGCCCAACAATGCGGTCATCGTGAATGTGGGGCGCGGCGAGACCTTCGACGAGGCGGCCCTGACCGCCGCGCTGATCGAAGGGCGGATCGCAGGCGCTGGCCTCGACGTCTATGAGCGCGAGCCCCTGCCGAAAGACAACCCGCTCTGGAGCGCGCCAAACCTGATCCTGTCGCCCCATGTCGCGGGGGTCGGCCGCTCCCATCTGTTTGGCCGCCTCGTCGCCTGCTGCGTGCGAAGCGCGAAGGGGCTGAGCTTGAACGGGCAGCCCCCTGCCTGACCTCAATCAACCCCGATCTTCGAGAGCTTCACGACTTCCGCCCAGCGCTTGATCTCCTTGTCGATGAATCCCCGGAATTCTGCGGGCGTCATGGTCCAGGCTTCGGCGCCGTCGCGGTCGAGGGCGTCCATCACGGCCTTGTCGGTCATGGCCTTGCGGATCTCGACATTGATCTTCTCGATGATGGCCTCAGGCGTGCCCTTGGGCGCGATGAGGCCGTACCACTGCGAGGCTTCAAAACCGGCGATGGTCTCGGAGATCGAGGGAATGTCGTTGGCCGAGGGCAGGCGCGTGGTGCTCGCCGTGCCCAGCGCCCGCAGCGTGCCTGCGCGCACATGGGGCAGAACCGCAGGCCCGCCGGTCATCATGAGCTGGATCTGGCCGGACAGCAGATCGGCGACCGCAGGCGAAGTGCCGCGATAGGGCACATGCATCATATCAGTCCCCGTCGCGACCATGAAGGCGGCGGTCGCGATATGGGCGGCGCTGCCGTTGCCGCCGCTGCCGTAGTTCACCTTGCCGGGATTCTTCTTCAGATAGGCGACGAGCTCGGCGATGTTGTTCGCGGGCACGGAAGGATGGACCACGCAGATGTTATGAACCTTCGCCAGCATCGAAATATGGGCGACGCCATCCACGGGGTCATACTGGAGGTTCTTGTAGAGCGACGGGTTGACGCTCAAAGTGCCGATATGGCCCATGCCGATGGTGTAGCCGTCCGGGGTCGCGCGGGCGATCTGCGTGGTGCCCGAGGAGCCGCCGGCGCCGGGGCGGTTGTCCACCACCACCCCCTGCCCCCAGGCGGCGTTGAACTTCTGCCCGATGATGCGCGCCAGAATGTCCGTCGAGCCGCCGGGCGTGAAGGGCACGATGAGGTTGATCGGTTTGCTCGGCCAGGCCTCCTGAGCCTGCGCGCCGCCAAGCCCTGCAAAGGCGCTCGCGAGGCCGCCAGCCACGACTGCGCGACGGGAGAGGATCTGGTTCATGGTGCGGCTCCGCCAGGTCAAAGAGTTCAGTGGGCTGAATACCACCGCCCGCGTGGGCGAGGCAATCGGCGCAGGTTGCCTGTCCCGGAGGGATGCCTGTAGATGCGGGTCACTTTTTGGCGACGGCGAGATGACCTGCGTAAGTCAGGTTCAAGTCGTATGGCATGACGGCGGGGTGCGGGGCGTGAGCGGTCCTCTTGAGGGTTTAAGGGTCATTGATCTGAGTTCAGTCGTCGTCGGCCCCGTCTGCTCGGGCGTGCTCGCTGAACAGGGCGCGACCGTCATCAAGATCGAAGGCCCCCAGGGCGATCTTTTGCGCCATCTCGGCGGCGCCGCGCGCAACAAGGGCATGAGCGCGAAGTTCCTCAACTTCAACCGCGGCCGCCAGTCCCTCTGCCTCGATCTGAAGAAGCCCGAGGCGCGCGAGGCGCTCCTGCGCCTGATCGAAGGCGCGGACATCGTCGTGACCAACATGCGCCCCGAGGCCCAGCGCCGCCTCGGCGTGGATGCGCAGGCCCTTTGCGAGCGGGTTCCGCGCCTCATCCATTGCTCCATCGTGGGCTTCGGCTCCGGCGGCCCCTATGAGGGCAGACCCGCCTATGACACGGTGATCCAGGGCTCATCAGGCATGGCCGGCTGTTTCGAAGCCTCCACAGGCGAGCCGCGCTTCATCCCCATGGTCATCGCCGACCATATCTGCGGGCTCATCGCCGCGCAGGTCATCGGTTTCGCGTTGTACCGGCGCGAGCGCACCGGCAAGGGCGAGGCGATCGAGGCGCCCATGTTCGAAAACATGGCGGCCTTCGTGCTGCAGCAGCACATGGGCGCCCTCACCTATGACCCGCCCATCGGCGAGCCCGGCGATGCGCGCATCCTGAGCCCGGATTCGCGGCCCATCCCCACGGCCGATGGCTATGTCTGCGTCTCCGCCAACACAGATCCGCAGGCCCATGGGTTCTTCGACGCCATCGGCCGCCCTGAGTTGAAGAGCGACCCGCGCTTCTCCACCCTGAGCGCCCGCGTCGCCCATACGGCGGACTATTTCGCTGTTCGGATGAGCGCGCTGAAGGACAAGCCATCAGCCTATTGGCTCGCAGTGTTCGACGCGCATGACGTGCCAGCCATGCCCTACAATACGATTGAATCCCTGCTCACCGATCCGCATGTGCAGGCTGTTGGATTGCTGGCGCGCGAGACCCATCCCAGCGAAGGCGAGACCTTCGCCATACGCAGCCCCAACAAGATGAGCGGCGGCATGGCGCCCCTTGGCCGCCCAGCCCCGCGCCTTGGCGAGAATGGCCGCCAGGCCCTGCGCGACTTCGGTTTCGATGCTCAGGAAATCGAGGGACTGATCGGGACTGGGGCGCTGATCGTTGGGGAGTGATGGCGCCATTTATTTATAGGGCGCTTTCTCCAAAACCTCCTGCAGCCTGGCCTTCCAGAGCTTCGCCATATTGGTGGTGCCATGCCCGCGCGTGTCAGGACTTGCGGGAATGATATGGAGCGCGCCGTTCTTCACCTTTTTCAACTCCCGCTCCATCACGCCAATCTCGGGCGGATTGCGCTCATCGTCGGCGGCATTGATGGCCAGCAGGACGGAGGTGACTTTTTCGAGATTCCGCGTGGCGTCATAGTCGGCGGACGACTCCCACTGATACATGAAGTCGTTCGCATCGGCGTTGAAGGGCGCGTTCAGCCGGTCCAGCGCCAGCTTGTCGGACTTCTCATGGGTTCCGGCGATCTGCTGATAGCCCAGCGTTCCCCCTGATGTCGCAAGGCCAAACATCGTGCTGGCGAAACGGAAGAGTTTGGGTTGCTCGGCATAATCGCCATTCTTCCAGTCGGGATCGGTGCGCACGGATTCCACCAGAAGCCTGCGCATGGCCCAGTTGCGGCCCGCCATCTCCGTTGGCTGCGACGCCATGGGAACGGTCACATCCATGAAATCCGGATGCGAACCCGCCCAGAGCCACGCCTGCATGCCGCCCATGGAATTGCCGATGACGAGACGCGCGTGCTTCACGCCGAGGCCTTCGGTGACAAGGCGATATTGGGCCTCGACCATGTCGTCATAATCATACTTCGGAAACTTCGCCCTGAGGCCATCAGAGGGTTTCGTCGACTTGCCCGAGCCGAGGGCGTCGGGAATGATGAGATAGAATTTCGAAGCATCGAGCGGCTGGCCCGCGCCGAACAGTTCGCCAGCGAAATCAGCTGTCAGGAAATTGGCCGCGGAGCCATAGGTGCCATGCAGCAGGAGCACCGGCTGGCCGCTCGGCTCGCCGATCATGGTGTAGTGAATCTTGACGTTCTTGAGGGTTTCGCCAGAGTGAAATTTGAACTCCGGCGCAATCCAGTCGCCCTGCCTGGGAGGCGGATAATCGGCGGCGAGAGCCGCGCAGGACATCGTCAGAAAAGCGCCTGCGAAAACCGTGAAGACATTTCTGGCGATCATGGCGCCCTCCGTGATCCTGCAAAGAGTTGAACCAATGATAAACGGATGCGATTCAGCGCGCCAGAGCGGTGATCGACCGAGGCGCGGGGCGGCCTGGTCCGCTTGCGCGCCGCACCCCCATGATCTACCGTCCGCACGAAATGACGCCCTTGAGCGTTCGGCAGTCGGAGGTGAGGAAATGACGGATGCGGCGGACAGCCAACTCCTGACGCGCGTGGGACCGGGCACGCCCATGGGCGCGTTCATGCGGGAATACTGGATCCCTGCGATCCTCTCGAGCGAACTTGTGGCCGACGCGCCGCCGACCCGCGTGATGCTGCTGGGCGAGAAGCTCATCGCCTTCCGCGACACCGAGGGAAACGTCGGCCTCATGGACCACCGCTGCCCCCATCGTTGCGCCTCCCTGTTCTTCGGGCGGAATGAGGAGGGGGGCGTACGCTGCGCCTATCACGGCTGGAAGTTCACGACGACCGGCGAATGTCTCGACATGCCCAACGTCCCGCCGCATCAGAAGTTCGAAGCCCATGTCCGGGCCAAGGCCTATCCCTGCGTCGAGCGCAATGGCATCGTCTGGACCTATATGGGCGCGCGCAAGGAGCCCCCGCCCCTGCCCTGCTTCGAAGCCCTGCTGCTGCCCGAGGCCGAGCGCAACCTGTTCTGCGTGCAGCGCGAATGCAACTGGCTGCAGGGGCTCGAGGGCGACATCGACACCTCGCATTTCAGCTTCCTGCATGCGGGCGCCGTGAGCTTCGATCAGGCCGATCCCACCAATCTCGGCCGATATGCGGTGCAGAACCGGGCGCCCGAATATCATGTGGCTGATACGGACTGGGGCACCATGTACGCCGCCTATCGCCCGGCCGAGCCCGACTCGACCTATTGGCGCGTCGCGCATTTCATGTTCCCGTTCTGGACGATCCCCCCTGACGGCGCCTTCGCCGACCACATCATCGCCCGCGCCTGGGTGCCCATGGACGACACCCATACGATGTTCTTCCATGTCTCCTGGAAGAAGAACACGCCGGGCCTGCGCAAGCTCAAGGACGGCAGCCAGATCCCCGGCGCCACCATCGGCAACCACTACCTGCCCAACACCAGCGACTGGCATGGCCGCTGGCGCCTCGCCGCCAACGCCTCCAACGATTACCTGATCGACCGCGAGGCCCAGAAGAGCGCGAGCTATTCCGGCATCGAGGGCATCCACCTTCAGGATCAGGCCCTCACTGAAAGCATGGGCGGGATCGTCGACCATACCTTTGAAAATCTGGCGGGCAGCGATCTCATGATCGCGCGCACACGCAGGCGCATCATACAGGCTGTCCGCGCTGCGCAGGGCGGCGTGGCGGCGCCGGGCGTCGACCGGCCCGAGACCTATCAGGGCGCGCGCGGCGGGGACTTCCTGTCGCCCACGACCGTGGGCTGGCTTGAGGCCTATTCGGACCAGATGCGCGCCTCGAAAAACCCGACCGGCGCCCTGCGCGTCGCAGCCGAGTGAGGAGGCCAGACGATGCGCATCAACCTTCTTTCCATAGCAGCCGCCCTCATGGCCGCAGCGGTTCCGGCCGCCGCGCAAGACAAGGCGGCGGTTCAGGCGCTTTATGAGAAAGCGCGCGCCGAGGGCTCGGTCATGATCTGGGGCCCTTCGCGCGGCGAGGTGGAATGGATCCCCTCGGCTTTCGCGAAGGTCTTTGCGGGCATCGAGGTGAAATTCGTCGGCGACAACGACGTCGTCACCAAGGCCATCACCGAGGCGCGCGGCGGGCGCAGCGAACTCGATGTGATGTGGAACTCGGTCACCGCGACGGCCCCCATGGTCCAGCGCGACATGCCCGCCGCCATGGACTGGACGCCCTTCGGCCTGCCGGCCGCGGAGACCGGCTTCTCCGGCAAGATGGGCTTCTCCAACAAGGTCGCCTATGCCGTCGCCTTCACCAGGGATGGGGTGAAGGCTGACGATCTGCCCCAGAAGTGGGACGACGTGCTCCAGGACAAATACAAGGGCAAGATGGTGGCGAGCCTCTTCCTGCTGCCCCGGCTGCTCGGCGGCCTCTCGCTCTCATGGGGCATGGACCGCACCACGCAATTCGCGAGGGATCTCACAAGCAAGACCGGCCTGATGCTGACCAAGGCCCCGCGCGAAAGCCTGATTCAGTCGGGCGAGCGACAGTTGGCCTACGGCGAGATCGACACGGGCTTCCGCCGCCAGATCAAGGAGGGCAAGCCATTCGCCATCACCCTGCCCGAGCCTGTCATTCTCGTGCAGTTCGGCGCGACGGTCATGGCCAAGGCGCCGCATCCCAACGCCGCGCGCCTGCTGGCGGGCTGGCTCACGACGCCCGAGAGCCGCAAGGCCCGCGCGGAGGCGACCGGCCAGCTCGACTATGAGAAGACTTCGACCGACCCCTTCGCCCAGAGCCTCTATAACGGAACGCGGCAGGCGGTCTTCGACTTGCCCTCCAATATGGCTGAGCGGGAGGAGGCCATCCGCAAGCTTGGCCCCGTCATCGCCGGTCAGGCCCAATGAAACAGGCTGAGGGCGCGCTCGCGCGCCTCGCTGGCCTTGACGTCCTGGCGCGGCTGATCCCCGCGCTCGGCGCAGCGCTGGCGGTCGGGCTGATTGGCGTGCCCTTGACCATGCTGGTCTACGCCGCGCTGCGCGGGCCATCGGACTTCCTTCCCTTCGAGGACGGCGCCCACTATACGCTCGACAATCTGCGCGGGCTCATCGCAGACCCTGCCCTTGTCACGCGCATCCTGCCGGACACGCTGGTTTTCGTGGCGGGGACGGTGGCGCTGACGACGACCATAGCCTTTGCGCTCGCGTGGCTCACCGAACGCACGGACCTGCCGGGCCGCAACATCTGGTTCACCCTGATCGTCGCGCCCCTGCTCGTGCCGGTGCCGGTGATCGCCATCGCGTGGATCATGCTGTTTGGTCCAAACGCGGGCTGGGCGAACCAGTTTTTACGCGCCCTCGGCGGCCTGACGGGCGAAGGGCCGCTGAATGTCTTCTCCATGAGCGGGCTCATCGCCTGCCAGTCCATCGTGAGCGCGCCATTCGTCTTCATTCAGATCTCCGCTGCGCTTCGGGGCATGTCGCCATTGCTTGAGGAGGCGGCGGCCATGGCGGGCGCCAGCGCGCTCACCACATTCCGCCGCATCACCCTGCCCGTGCTGACGCCGGGCCTTCTCGCGCCGATCATCCTCGTGACGCTCGTCACCTTTGAGCAGTTCGAACTGCCGCTCATCATCGGCCTGCCCGCGAAGGCCAATATCTTCGCCTTCCGCATCTATACGGAGCTCAACCCGGCCAGCGGCCTGCCGAACTATGGCGCCGCCTGCGCCATCTCCCTGCCCTTCCTTGCGCTCGGCGTCTTCTCACTGCTGCTTTACAACCGGGCGACCCGCCGCGCCGAACGCTTCGTCACAGTGACCGGAAAAGCCAGCGCCCAGAGGCGTCTGGCGCTCGGGCGCTGGAGGATCCCAGCGCTCCTCCTCCTGTGCGCCTATGTGGCCATCGCGGCGCTTCTGCCCCTGCTGACCCTGATCTGGACGAGCCTGTTCGGCTATGCGCCGCCTGGCGGCGTTTCAATGAGCGCCGCCAATCCCCTCCCCTACCGCAACTTCCTCGGCGACCCCACGGTCTGGCGCGCGCTCGGGAACACGCTGATGGTCGCAACCCTCTCCGCCCTGCTGGTGACCGCGCTCGGGGGGCTGATCGCCTGGATCGTCGCCCGCTCAAGCCTGCCGGGGCGCCGGGCGCTCGACATTCTCTCCTTCATGTCGCTTGGGGTGCCTGCGGTGATCGCGGGGCTGGCGGTGATGGTGCTTTATCTGTCGCTCCCCATCGGCATCTATGGAACGATCTGGATCCTCGTGATCGCCTATTCCTACCGTCTCGCGACGACGACGCGGCTCGCCAAGTCCGGCCTGATGCAGATCCACCGCGAGCTCGAGGAAGCGGCGGACATGAGCGGCGCGCGCTGGCTCGCCACGCAGCTGCGCATCCTGATTCCCCTGCTGGCGCCGACGCTGGGCTCGGCCTTCCTCGTCGCCTTCATCATCGCCCTGCGCGAATTCACGATCCCGTTCATCCTCTACAGTTCCGAAAATCTCGTCCTGCCAGTGCTCATCTGGCAACTGTTCCAGAATGGCGAGCCCGCCCGGTCAGCCGCGCTGGGGGTTCTGATGATCGCCGCGATCCTGCCTGGGATCTTTGCGTTGCGCTTGCTCCTCACGCGTCGCAAGGCTTGATGAAAACAGCGAATTGAGACAGTTTGGGCCGTAACAGGATTGCAGCGGATCGATCGGCGAGCCGGGTCCGGCGTGGCGATCCCACAGGGAGGAGATTCGGCCGTGCGCGCTATTGGACGTCTTTTCACTTCATTCGTGGCCCTGATGGCCCTTGCTGGCGGCGCCCATGCGGCGGACGCGGCGCTGATTGAAGCCGCCAAGAAAGAAGGCAAGGTCACCTGGTACACCGTGCAGATCGTCGATCAGATCGTGCGTCCGATCATCGCGGGCTTCCAGCGCAAATATGGCATCCAGGTGGAATATGTGCGCGCCAACTCCATCGAGCTTGCGATCCGCCTGAGCAATGAGGCCAAGGGCGGGCGCGTTCAGGCCAGCGTCTTTGACGGAACCGGCGCGACGGTCACGCTCAAGGCTGAAAACATGGTCGAAAAATGGGTGCCGGACGCTGACCTGCCAAAGCATCTCTTCGACCCCGAGGGCTATTGGGTCGCGACCAACTATTACATCAACACGCCCGGCATCAACACGGACCTCGTCCCCAAGGGAACCGAACCCAAGACCTTCGAGGATCTGCTCGACCCCAAATGGAAGGGCCGCATGGCCTGGAACGTCCAGCCCAGCATCTCCGCGGGACAGGGCTTCGTCGGCAGCGTGCTGATCGCCATGGGCGAGGACAAGGCGCGGGCCTATTTCAAAAAGCTCGCGGACCAGAAGATCGCCCACCTGCGCGTCTCCGGCCGGCAAGTGCTCGATCAGGTCATCGCCGGGGAATACGCCATCGGCTTGCAGATCTTCAACAACCACGCCTTCATCAGCGCGAGCAAGGGCGCTCCGGTCAACTGGGTCAAGATGCAGCCGCCGCTCGTCAGCTATTCCGTGATGTCGATCCCCAAGGGCGCGCCGCAGCCCAACGCTGGCAAGCTGCTGGTGGACTACATGGTCTCCGAAGAGGGGCAGAAAATCTTCGCTGAGGCGGGCGAGCTGCCGGTGCATCCCAAGGTCACGCTGCGCGACCCGAGCATGATCCCCGATGGCCAGAACTTCAAAGGTGCCTTCCTCAGCCCCGAAAAACTGTCTGCGGAGCTCCCCGGCTGGAGCAAAATCTTCGACGAATATTTCAAGTGAGCGCCATGACGAAGCCCCCCTGCAAGGAAATCTCGATCAGCGCCTTCTACGCCAATACGCCGGGCCAGAACTGGATCGGCCTGTGGAGCATGCCGGACAGCCGCGCCGCTGATTACAAGTCCCTGGACTATTGGGTCGAGGTTGCGCAGATCGCCGAGCGCGGCCTGTTCGACTCCGTCTTCTTCGCCGACACCAGCGGCGTCCATGACGTCTATGAGGGCAGCCCCCGCGCGACCATCGAGCGGGCGGGCATGTTCCCCATGAATGACCCGCTGCTGGTCATTCCGACTATGGCCCACGCCACGAAACATGTCAGCTTCGGCGTCACCGCCAACCTGACCTATGAGCCGCCCTATGCGCTCGCGCGGCGCTTCTCGACCCTCGACCACCTCACCAACGGCCGCATCAGCTGGAACATCGTCACGGGCTTCCAGGACAGCGCCGCCCGCGCCATGGGCCTCGACCAGCAGCGCGAACATGACCAGCGATATGACCTCGCAGAAGAATATATGGAGGTCGTCTACAAGCTCTGGGAAGGCAGCTGGGAGGACGACGCCGTCGTGCTCGACAAGGCGAACCGCATCTACGCCCGGGCCGACCGAGTCCATGAAGTCTCGCACGAGGGCAAGCATTTCCGCATGCGCGGCATCCATCTGTGCGAGCCTTCCATGCAGCGCACGCCCGTGCTGTTTCAGGCGGGCGGCTCGGCGCGTGGGCGCACCTTCGCCGCCCGACATGCTGAGTGCCTCTTCATCAACGGCCTGCCCGGCAAGGCGACGGCGGAGCGCGTCAAATCCGTGCGCGACGAGGCGCGCGCGCTTGGCCGCAACCCCGACCATATCAAGTTCATCATGATGGCGACGATCATCACCGCGCCGACGGAGGCCGAAGCGCGCGACAAATTCGAGAACATCGCCCGTCATGTCGATCCCGAGGGCATGCTGGCCGTGCGCTCAGGTCTGTCGGGAATCGACCTGTCGCGCGATCTCAGCGGCTACGTCGATGGCAGCGAGAAGGCGCGGGGCATCGGCACCATCACCGAATTCCTGCTGAAGGAGGAAAAATCCCTCGACCGGCTCAAGGAATATGCGCGCTTCGGGCCGCAGGCCGGCCGCGAATGTTTCCTCGTGGGCACGCCGAGCCAGGTCGCCGACATGCTCATCCACTGGATGGAGGAGGCGCAGATCGACGGCTTCAACCTGCACCGCTCGGGCGAGCCGCAGCACATGATCGACTTCGTCGATCTCGTCGTGCCGGAGCTGCAAAATCGGGGCGTTTATAAAACCGCCTATCGCGAGGGCGGCTTCCGCAACAAACTCTTTGGCGAGGGCGACCGGATCGGGTCCGGGCATCCAGCTTTGCAATACAGGGTCTGAACAATGAAAACCGTGACAAAGATCAAGCGCGCCATCTCTGGCCTCGCCCTGGCGAGCCTCGCCGCCATGACAGGCGCCGCTGCGCAGACGCCGGATTTCCCCAAGCGCGCGGTGACGATCATCGTGCCATTCGCGGCCGGCGGCAGCGGCGACATCCTCGCGCGCATGGCCGTCCAGAAGCTCGAGCCGAAATGGGGCGTTCCCGTCGTGGTCGAGAACAAGCCCGGCGCAGGCGGGAACATCGGCGCAGTATCCGTCGCCCGCGCGGCGCCTGACGGCTACACCCTGCTGCTTGGCAGCAGCGCCCAGTTCGCGGTCAATGTGTCGCTCTTCAAGTCCCTGCCCTATGATCCCGTGAAGGATTTCACGCCGCTGGCGCTGGCCGCCGCCACACCCTTCGTGCTCGTGACGAATCCCTCGGTTCCCGCGAAGAACGTGGCGGAGTTCGTCGCCTATGCGAAGGCGCAGGACAAGCCGCTGAGCTACGCGACCGCAGGCTTCGGCGTGCCCCATCACCTCTACATGGAGATGCTGAAAAGCATGACCGGGATCAACATGACCCCCGTGCCCTACAGAGGCAGCGCGCCCGCCTTGACCGATGTGGTGGCGGGCCATGTCCCCGTGATGTTCGTCGACCTTGGCCCGGGCATGGGCCAGATCCAGGGCGGCGCCGTGCGCTCCCTCGGCGTCTCGCTGGCGCGCAAACTCGACGCGATCCCCGATGTGCCCTTCATCAACGACACGCTGCCGGGCTTTGATGTGGCCTCATGGCAGATGTACGCCGCGCCTGCGGGCACGCCGCGCGACATCATCGCTAAACTCAACGCGGACCTGCGCGCTGTGATCGAGGATCCGCAACTCAAGGAGCAGGTCAGCAAGGCCGGCATGCTGCCGATGGAGGCAGGCACCGTGGAGCAGCTTCAGGGCTTTGTGAATTCCGAGATCAAACGCTGGACCGAAGTGGTCCGAAAGGCGGGGATCGAAGGCTCGCAGTAAGTCTATTCGACATTCCATTGCACAAGCGCTTTGCGGCCTGCATCGGTCAGGCCGTAAAGGCCGCGCTCCACGCGCTCGAACCAGCCGTAGACATTATGAAGCAGGATCTTCGGCGCGTCAGGCGCGGAAGGCTTGAGGTCGCGCGGACGCCGGGGAGCCCCGGCCATGGCGGCCGCGCAAACCAGCGCCTGCTGGCGATAGGCTGTCATGATGGGCGCGCGCGTGCTCCCTCCTGCGGTGGGATCGCCCCTGCGCCGACGGTGCTCATCCGCCAGCAAGGACTTGCGCTTGGCGTCATGGCGCGGCGTCCATTTCACGGGCTCCACCAGCACCTCCACCCGCCCGGATGAAAAGACGCTCAGCAACCCAAAGCCGCAGAGGCGGCAGAGCTTCTTGACGCGCGGGTCAGCCTCGCGCCCGCGTCCACGCAAAGATGCGCGCACCGCCAGCCAGACCTCATCGCAAGCCGCCGTTCGGTCGACGCCCTGAAGCACAAGCTCGAGATTGAAGGAGAGCTTGAGTTCGCAGATGATGAGGGCTGAAGGCGCACCGTCGCGCAGGGCCACGACATCGCAACCGCCGATCTCCCCTTTCACGTCGAAACCGAGGCTTTCGAGAAATTTTTTGACGGGCTTGTAGAGGCTGGTTTCCAAGATCGGGTCCTATGGCGAATCCTCAGGCCGATCTTTTACCCCTCAAAAGTGAAGCAACCGTGCCGGCGCCACGCGCCAGCCTTCAGCCGACCTCGCCGAGGTCTCGCTCAAATGTCCCCACTCACCTGAAGATCTCGCGATAAAGCCCGTGCCACTTCGGCATGGAGGCGTTGGCCTGGGCAGGCGAGATGTGGACGGCGCGGTGCTTGCCGGGCTCAAGATCGGGGTCGACAGGCGCCACCTTGGGATTGGTGGGGATGTAGAAGGAGTCGCGGAAAAAGCGTTGCCCCTCTTCGCTCACAATATAGGTGTAGAGCAATTTCGCGGCGTTCGGATGGGGCGCGCCCTTGGTCATGGCCACCGTCGAGACGACCGCCGTCATGGCGGGCTTCATCGGAACCCATTTGACCGGAGCGCCGCGCGCTGCGCTCGTCAGGGCCTGATCGGGGAACATCTGCAGGGCCATTGCGTATTCGCCAGCGATCACCTGATCGATCACCGCGCGCGCCGAACCGGAATTGGCCGAAGGCATCTGCGCCGCGAATTTGCGGATGAACTGCATCCCCATGTCTTCGCCAAGTTCATTCAGGACAATGCCGATGAAGCCAGGCGCTGCGGAGACGGAGGGGGTCGAGCCCCAGACGATCTTGTCCTTGTATCTGGGGTCGAGAAGATCGTCCCAGACCTTCGGCGCCTGCTCGGGCTTTATCATGCTGGTGTTGATGGCGACGGAATGGAGCGTGTCGTTGGTGCCGACCCAATAGCCCTCGGGATCGACGAAATCGGGCGAAAAGGATCTGGCGACCTCTGGAATCCATTTCTCCACCAGCCCCTCTTTCTTGAGGGCCTCCGACGAGGTCGTGCCGTCAAAAATGTCGGCCTGCACCTTTCCAGCCAGGCCCTCCTGCTGAATCTTGAGGGCGACGTCGGAGGAGTTGCCACGATAATACTCGACCTTGATCCCGTATTTCTTCGTGAAGGCGGCCATGATGTCGCGCACGAGGGGGTCGATGATCTGCGTCGTATACCAGACGACCGTGCCTTCCTTCCTGGCGGCCTCGATCATGGCGGCGTCCTGCGCGTGAGCGGGGGCGGCGAGGCCGAACAGCAGGCAACTCAGGGCCGCAGCCCGTAACTTCGCGATGGCCATATGCGCTCCCCTTCCCATTGCGGCCAGACGCTCATGGCGCGGGCGCTTATCGATTTGCATGGGGCTGGGTTGAAGCACGCCCGAAATAAGCCGAGGGGTTGATGATAGCAGGCGCAGGCGTGCGATCAATCAGGTCCGAAATGAACTCTTTTCAGAAGCTGCGCGCCTTCATCGCCCGCTGCGGCGGAATCTCGCCGGGGCGATGACAAACAAAAAACGCTCCCCGGCGTTCAGCCAGGGAGCGCTTTGTCTTGATTGGTCAGGATCAGGCGAAAAACTCGACCTTGCCGTCATCCAGATCGTAACGACCCGCGACGACCTTGACCTTACCAGCCTTGACGAGGCCAGCGATGATCTTGCTCTGCGTTGCGATCTTGATGGCGGTCCGCTTGGCGCTCTCACGCACGGCGTTGTCGACGAAGTCGCCGGGCTGTTTGCGCACGGCCTTTGCGGCCGGCACGATCGCCTGAGCCATCGGACCAATCGAGCCAGGGAATTTCGTCTTCTTCTCGACGATCTCGCAGGCGGCCGCGACAGCGCCGCAACGCTCATGACCCAGAACGACGATCAGGGGAACGCCGAGCACGCCCGAGCCATATTCGATGGTGCCCATGGTTGCGGTGTCGACCATGTTCCCGGCATTGCGCGCGACGAAGAGTTCGCCCACACCCTGGCCGCCGAACAGAAGCTCCGGAGGAACGCGGCTGTCAGCGCAACTGACGATCGTCGCCCAAGGCGCCTGCCCCTTGGCGACATGCTCACGGCTGTTGGCCAAATCGACTTCGCAAAGCTGCGGCGACGAGACGTATTTGGCGTTGCCTTCCTTCAGCTTGGCGAGCGCCTGGTCAGCGGTGAGAGAGGTGGTCGGGCCGCCCGCCGCAAAAACGCCCGAGGGCAGCAATGAAGCCGCCAGACCGGCCCCGGCTAAGCCCAGAAAGCCGCGACGTCCAAGATTCACATCACAAACAACGCACATGGATCAATCCCCCTAACGAGTCGAGGCTGTTAAGGCATCATCGACAACCTGACTTGTCAACCTCAGACGGTATAAACAGTCTTATCTATATGTGATTGATTTCATGAATGTTTCTGAATGCAAGCACTATGTTTCATAGGGCTGCGGACACGCCTCGATAGCCCCTCTGATGGGGCCTGTCGAAGGCGAGGCGAAAACCCGCGCCAGCATTCCGCGCAAAGAAAAACCCGGCAGCCTTGCGAGCCGCCGGGTTGTTCGTGATTTCCGTGAATGGCTGGGCCAGAAGGCTTAGCGCTTCGCATACTGCTAGCCACGTAAACCCTTGATATTGCTGATCTTTTAGACACGCTATCAACCGTGTACAACACCTGTACAACAGGAATTATTTCCTAAACACTCTAACCCATTGATTTATTGAAACTATCTCAGCGCCTCATGTCTTCCAACCATAAACAAATCCTCTGCCCTGTACAAAATTCTGCCAAATGGGAAGCTGATCGATACGCTCAAACTCCAACACGAACCCTCTACAAGAGTCTAAGTTTTACAAGGCAGCTCGGCAATCACAAGCCTCTTGAGCCCTTATAAGAAGCACTGTCAGAGAACATTACCCGCCTATTGGGCTGACGATTGCTAGATGGACCAGTAAGCACGTGAATTTCGCTGCCTACGGTCTCAACCCCGAACACTTTGTGGCTAC
>CANGFT010000051.1 GCA_947453205.1 Beijerinckiaceae bacterium
GGCATGGTGGACGAGAAGATCACGCCCATTCCGCTGGGCGTCGCCGAGGTGAAGCGCGCGGGTTCGGATGTGACGCTTGTCGCCGTCGGCATCATGGTTCCGCGCGCGCTGGAGGCGGCTGATATTCTGGCGAAGGAGGGAATCTCGGTGGAGGTCGTCGACCCCCGCACCCTCGTGCCCCTCGACAAGAAAACCATCCTCGCCTCGGTCGCCAAAACCGGCCGCGCGGTGGTGGCGGACGAGAGCCAGCTCACCTGCGGCGTGGCCGCCGAACTCGCGGCGGTCATCGCCGAAGAGGGCTTCCACTCCCTCAAGGCCCCGATCCGCCGCGTCGGCATCCCCAACGTGCCGATCCCCGCCCATCAATATGAGGAGGAATACATCACCCCCTCGACGGAGCGGCTGCTGGAGGCGGTGCGCGCGGTCTGCGGGAAGAGCGGGCATTAAGAAACAGCCGGGGCGCCGGCGGCGGGAGTCGCTGGCGCCAGGGGCCATAACAGGCGACGTAAACCTTATAAAAATGGCCCTCCATGGGAAAGGCCATGAACTTGCAGGCGAGGTCGGTTTTTTCAGCGCGCTTTTTCCATGCCGCAGAGCGCTGGCTTTCATCCAGCAGGACTTCGCCGCTTTCGTCATAGACCATCACGCGGTCCGCAAGCCCGGCGAAGCCACCCCAAGGGAAAACCGCGAGGCGCTGGCCTTTATCGGCGCTCAGAGAATTTATCTTTGCGTAATAGCCGGGCTTCGAGAACTGCAGGCGAACCCGCTCGCCCATGTCCTCGGCCACGGATAAAGCCTCTTCGGGATTGAGGCCGACCAGCATCAGGAAAGCCGGAAGCACGAGAGCCGACAGGCATCGACGCCAATGACGCTGGCGCAACCCTTCCCAAATCGTGGCCAATGCGCCGCAAGCAAGCAAGACCGCGCCTATGGCGACTATGTAGGGGAGCGGCGTCAACAGCGACAGAATGACAAGCAGATCCCCGCCATGGAAACAGAACGGAAATGCCAAGATGCAACAGACGACGAGCACCCAAAGGGACGGCCAGCGCAAGAAGGCGTCATTTTTCTCATCCATGAGGTCACCGTCGGAATGGTCGACGACATCCTAAGCAGCTTCTGACTTAAGCGCCACAATCATGTGGCTGCGATTGCCCGAATCGCGCCCCTTGGCTATCCCCGGATCAGGTTCAAACAGGGGGCGACCATGCGCTGCAATCTCTGTGACGGCTCCGGCCTGCGCCACGCGCCGGATGGCCTCCACCCCTGCCCCGAATGCGGCGGCTGCGGGGTCGCCCATTGCTGCGACGGGCTTGTGGCCTGCGGCGAGATTGAGGGCGACATTCGCTTCGAACGAAGTAAGATGCCCGCAAGCGCAGCGCACGCGCCTGAAGGCGCCGCCCCGCTCCACCAGTCAATGAGAGAGCCACATGAAGCTTCTGGGTTCAAGCCGTAGTCCCTATGTGCAGAAATGCCGCATCGCCCTCCTCGAGAAGGGCCACGCCTTCACCTATGAGGAGGTCGCGCCCACCCATGAGGAGGTGCTCGCCGGCAATCCGCTCGGCAAGATCCCGACCCTGATCCGCGAGGACGGCAAGGGCCTCTATGACTCCTCCGTCATCGTCGACTATGTCGATGGCTACGGCGGCAAGCCGACCCTCATCCCCGGCGATTTCGAAGGGCGCATCGAGATGCGCCGCTGGGAGGCTTTGGGCGACGGGATCATGGATTCCCTCGTCGCCATCGCCCATGACAAGCGCGGCGCGCCCGAGCAGCAAAGAGGCGCCGAATATATCGCCCGCTTCCAGCGCAAGGTCGAGGCGGGGCTTGCGGCCATGGAGGCGGATCTCGGCGACAAGCCCTTCTGCTTCGGCGCCGCCTTCACCCTGGCCGATGTGGCCTGCGCCAGCGCCCTCATCTATCTCGACCGTTCCATGCCCGAAATGAACTGGCGCGAGAAGCACCCTGTTCTGGCGAAGCATTTCGCCAAACTGCAGGAACGCCCGTCGCTCAAGGCGCTTGGCTGAAGGCGGGACCGAGGCTTCGAAACAAGCAAAGCCTCCAACGACCAACAAGGGAGGGGAACATGGGCGATCTGCAACTCACGCTGGCCTGCGGCGACTACGAATTGACGCGCCCCCTCACGGAGGGGCTCATCAAGGCCGAAGGGATCACCTTCGTGCCAGATACGCGCTATGGCGCCAAAGAGCGCCACTGGGCCATGGCGAAGCACAACGCCTATGACATCTGCGAGTTCAATGCGCCCGCCTATTTCATGGCGCGTGATCGCGGCTTTGACTGGACTGCGCTGCCGGTCTTCGCCCATCGGCGCTTTCGTCACGGCTTCATCTTCGTCAATCCCAAAAGCGGCATACGCGAGCCCAAAGACCTGATCGGCAAGCGCGTGGGAGGCACCAACTTCCAGCCCGCAGGCAATGTCTTCATGCGCGGCGTGCTGGAGGAGGAATATGGCGTGCCCCATGACAGCATCCACTGGTTCACGGAGCGCGGTGAGGACATTGATTTCGATCCCCATCCCGGCCTCAAGATCGAGCGCATCCGCGACGACCAGACGCTCGACGACATGCTCCTGAACGGCGAACTGGATGCGCGGCTCGAGCCAGAATATCCCGCACCCTTCCTCAAGGGCGATCCGCGCTGCGTGCAGCTCTTTGCTGACGTGAAGTCGGTCGAGATCGACTATTTCAAGCGCACCGGCGTCTTCCCCATCATGCATGTCACCGTGGTCAAGCGCGAAGTCGTGGACAAGCATCCATGGGTGGTCCAGAGCCTCATGGCCGCCTTTGAAAAGGCCAAGGCCATGGCGATGAAGCGGGTGGAGAATCCCCGCGTGAATCCCCTCGCCTTCTGGGCTCATGCCTGGTTCGAGCAGGAGCGGCTCATGGGCCCCGACCCCTGGCGATACGGGCTCGGCCCGGAGAACCGCAAGACCCTCGAAAAGGCCATCGAATATACGCAGATGCAGGGCCTCATCAGCCGCAGATGGTCCGTCGACGAACTGTTTTCGGTGTGACCATGGGTGAGCATGGATTGCAGGACCGTCATCGCAAGGTCCGCGCCATGATGGCGAGCGCGGGCGTCGATGCGCTGATCTGCGCTGGCGACGGCCATCACATGATCGACCTCGACAATGCGGTCTTTCATATGAGCGGCTATCGCTCGGTCGGCCCGGCGCTGCTGACCCTCACCGGCGATGGGCGCACGCGGTTGCTGACCTCGCCAGCGGACGAGCGCGACGCCATCAGCGGCCTGCCCTTTGACGAGGCTGTCGCTGTCGATGACCTCAGAAGCGGCCTGCGCGACCATCTCGCCCTCAGCGGCCGCATCGGCGTCGTCGGGCTCGACGACATGCCCATGGAGACCGCAAGCGCCATATTGGCGGCGCTCGGCGAGCCGCCGGCGCAGCTCGACGCTGAATTTCTCAAGGCCACAGCCGTCAAGACCGACGCCGAAATCGTCGCCGCGCGGCGCGCGACCGCCATCGCCGAAGAGGGCTATCGCCATCTCCTCGCCATCGTGCGTCCGGGCATGCGCGAATGCGATCTGGCCATCAGGGTCAATCATCACATGCGCGCCCTCGGCGCCAACGACAGTTTCCTCATGCTCAACTGCGGCCCGCGGCAGGATGCGGTGATGCCCTCCAGCGAGCGGGTGATCGAGACAGGCGATCTTCTTTTGTGCGAACTCTCGCCCAGCGTGGCCGGCCAGTTCACGCAGATCTGCCGGACCGTCGCCATCGGCGAGGCGCAGGAGGAGACGCGCTCCAAATATCCGCTGCTTGTGGCGGCCATGCACAAGGGGATCGAAAAAGTCGCGCCGGGCGTTCGGCTTGGCGATGTCTGCGCGGCCATCGACGATCATCTGTCAGAGGCGGGCTACGCCCAGTTCTCGCGTCCGCCCTTCATCCGCCGCCGCGGCCACGGGCTGGCCAGCGGCTCGACCGCGCCGGGCGATGTGTCGGTGGACAATGACACGCTTCTGGAGCCGGGCATGCTCTTCATGGTCCACCCCAACCAGTTCTTGCCAGAGACCGGCTACATGATGTGCGGCGAGCCCGTATTGGTGACGCAGGATGGCTTCGAGATCCTCACCAAGGAGACAGCCGCGCTCGCCGCCGCGAAAGGGCTCGCGCCATGATGATGCCCTCCATCGCCCTGCCGACCGGCCCCTATGACCTTCCCTCCGCTGGCGTCGGGCGCGCGCAATTCGAACAGAGGATCGAGGCCCTGCGGGCGATCATGACCGCGCGCGGGATCACCCATTGCGTGGTCCATGGCAATGGCTTCGATCATGCGGGCCTGTCTTGGCTCGCCAATTTCACGCCCAAGCTCGGCCCGGCATGGCTGCTGGTGACGCTTGAGGGCCTGCGGATGCTGTTCGCGGGCGGACCGGGCATGAAGCCCTCGGCGCAGCGCCTCACCTTCATTGAAGATGTCGCGGCGCTGCGGGGGATCGAGAAGGACGCACAGCAATGGCTTGCGCAAAACCATGCCCCGCTGGGCCTGATCGCAGGGCGCGCCATGCTCCGCCGTGACTGGCTCGCCGTGGAGCGGGCGGCGCAAGGCCGCATCGTGATGCTCGACGAGGATTTGCAGGAGGCCATGGCCGCCGACGAACAGAGCGGCCATGCGGCCCTCGACGCCTCCCTCGCGGTGCTGCGAATCGCAGCGCAGACCCTCTACGATCAGGCCCGCGCGGGCGCATCGCAGCGGGAGGCCGTCCTGACCATGGAGCGCGCGGCCTATGGGACTGGCGCGCAGGATGTGCGCATCCGCATGGCCCGGCGCGTCTGGGGCGCCCCCGTCACCCTGCCCGACGAAGACACCCCCATCACCGGCCCCCTGCCTGTCGTTCTTGCCGTGCGCAGCGCGGCGCGCTGGACCTGGGGGCGCTTCGTCATCGGCCCTGTCGGGCGCGACCTTCTTGAGAGAGCGGGCGCCACAAGGCCCGACGCCGAATTGCTCGCCATGGACAACGCCGTTGGCGTAGGGGACGCGCCCGCGAGGGAAGGCGCCGTGGCGCAGGCCTTGATCCGGCTCGCCGATGAGCCGCAGGCCATCTGGTCGCTGATCGTCGACACGCGCGAACACGAACGCCGCATTTTATGGTCGCCGCCAGGCCTGTCGACGACATCTTATGAATGGGCCAGCCCTCGGATTGAATAGGCGGGCCTATTGACCTGATCGGGGAAAGGGTCACTCTAGGCCCCAAGCGCCCGACGGCGGCGCAAGAAAGGGAGACGCCCAACGTGATCGTCGTGGCAATCGACATTGGCGGAACATTCACGGATCTGATCGGCTTTGACACGCAGGGGCAACGCTTCCTGCAAGCCAAAAGCCTCACGACCCCCAGCAATCTTGTCCAGGGCATCATCGACTGCCTGAACAAGAGCGGGCTTGAGATCGGCGATGTCTCCGAACTCATCCACGGCTCGACCACCGCGATCAACACCCTCATCGAGCGCAAGGGCGCCAAGACCGGCCTGATCGTGACGCGCGGCACGCGCGACGTCTACGCGATCGGCCGCGGCAACCGTCCAGAATCCTACAATCTCTTCTTTCAGCGGCCGAGGCCCCTCGTCTCGCGGGCGCTGACCCGCGAGGTGAACGGGCGCCTTCTGGCCTCGGGCGATGAGCATGAGGCGCTTGATCCCGCCTCGCTGCGCGCCGCCATCGAAACACTCAAGGCCGAGGGGGTGGAGGCGGTCGCCGTCTGCCTGCTGCATTCCTATGGGAACCCGGCCCATGAGAAGGCCGTGGGCGAGGCGGTCAGCGCGGCCATGCCGGACGCCTATCTGTCGCTGAGCCACGAGATCCTGCGCGAGTACCGCGAATATGAGCGGATGTCGACGACCGTGGTCAACGCCTATATCGGACCAAAGGTCGGCGGCTATGTGTCCAATCTCGAGAGCAATCTCGAGAAGATCGGCTTCAGGGGCAATCTGTCGATCATGCGCTCCAACGGCGGGGTCATGACGCCGGGCGTGGCCTTCCGGCGCCCGGTCGCCATGATGGAGTCCGGCCCCGTCGGCGGCATCATCGCCTCGGCGCGCTTCGGGCAGACGCTTGGCGTCAACGACGTCATCTCCTTTGACATGGGCGGCACCACCGCCAAGGCGAGCCTCGTGAAGGATGGGCAGCCCACCCTTGCGCCCGGCTATTACGTTGGCGGCTACGCCAGCGGCCATCCCGTCATGCTGCCCATGATCGATGTGGTGGAGGTTGGCGCGGGCGGCGGCTCCATCGCCTGGATCGACGAGATCGGCGCCCTGAAGGTCGGCCCGACCAGCGCGGGCGCGGCGCCCGGCCCCATCTGCTATCGCGGCGGCGGCGTGGAGCCGACCATCACCGACGCCAATGTGGTGCTCGGCCGCCTCGACCCCGACAATTTCCTGGGCGGCACGATGAAGCTCGACGCCGAGGGCGCCCGCAAGGGCGTCGAACGCGTGGTCTGCGGCCCCCTTGGCATGGATGTCATAGCCGCCGCCAAGGCCATCGTGGACATCGGCGTGTTGAAGATGTCGCTTGCGGTGCGCGAGGTCTCCGTCGAGAAGGGCTACGATCCCCGCGATTTCGCCCTTGTGGCCTCGGGCGGCGCAGGGCCTTTGCATGTGATGGCCATCGCCCGCGAACTCTACATCCCCAAGGTCATCATCCCCCTGTTCCCCTCGCATTTCTCGGCGCTGGGGATGTTGCTGGCGGATGAGCGCCACGATTTCGTCCGCACCTTCTATGCGGACCTCTCGCGCCTCAATTTCGCGGATCTTCTCGCAGCCCATGCCGAAATGGCCGAAGAGGCCCGCGGCAGCCTGCGCTATGAGGGGGATGCGGAGCTGCAGACCCAGCTCGACATCCGCTATGTCGGACAGGAGTTCACCCTCTCCGTGCCCGTGGACCGCGCCCTGCTTGACGCGGGCGACCGCATGCAGATCCGCAAAGCCTTCGACGCGCTCTATGAGCATCGCTACTCCCATTCCTCGCCCGACGAGCCGGTGGAGGTGGTGAGCATCCGCGTGGCCGCCGTGGGCAAACGCGCTCCGCTCGCCTTCCCAAAGGTGACGGCGGGGGCGGCGGCGAAGCCTGCGCGCATGCGCGAGGTCTATCTCGACGATACGACGAAGCCCGTCCTGTGCCCAGTCTACGAACGCGAGCAACTGCCTGCGGGGGCGCGCTTCGATGGCCCCGCCATCGTGCAGGAGCATGGAACGACGACCGTCATGTTCGCAGGCGATTCCTGCACCGTGGCGGCGACCGGCGAATTGATCATCACCGTTGGAGGCGTAGCATGAGCGCCAAGCTTGATCCCGTCACCCTCGAGGTGATCCGCAACGCGCTGCCCGCCATCGCCAATGAAATGGCGGCGGATCTGCAGCGCACCTCCTACAACATGATGATCTATGAGGTGCGCGATTTCTGCACCGCCCTGCTTGCGCCCAATGGGGATCTGGTGAGCCAGAATGTGGGCGGCGTGTCGCATTTCGTGGCTGATCTTGGCGTCATCGTCGTGGATGGCATGAAGCGTTATGGCGCCGAGGGCTTCAAACCCGGCGACGTCATCATCACCAATCATCAGGCCGTCGCGGGCCAGCATCTCAACAACATCGTCATCTACATGCCCTATTTCTTCCGGGGCGAGCTGGTGATGTTCGCCATGGTGCGCGCCCACTGGATCGACATCGGCGGCATGAGCACAGGCTTCGGCGCCGGCCCCACCGTGGCTGACCCCTGGCAGGAGGGCCTGCAGCTCGACCAGATCAAGATCTACGAGGAAGGCAAGCTCGACGAGAAGATGTATCGCGTCCTCAAGGACAACATACGCTTCCCCGAGTCCTCCCTCGGCGACATGAAGTCCCAGATGGCGGCCTGCCGTCTGGGAACGCGCCGCCTTGATGAACTCCTGACGAAATATGGCAAGGACACCGTGCTGAACGGCATCGCCCATATTTTCGACGAGACGGAACAGAAGTGCCGCAACGTCGTCGCGCGCCTGCCCGACGGCGTCTATGAGGCCAGCGGTTCGCTCGACGATGACGGCCTCATCAAGGATGACCCGGTCAAGCTTCACGCCAAGGTCACCGTCAAGGACGGCCATATGGTCATCGACCTCTCGGGCTGCTCGGGCGAGCGCAAGGCCGCCATCAATTCGCGCACGCTCGCTGGCGCGCGCGTCGCCTACAAGGCGCTGACCGCTCCCCTGGAGCCGGTCAACGAAGGCTCGTTCCGCGCGCTCGACGTCATCATTCCCGAGGGCAACATCATGATGGCGCGCTTCCCTGCGCCCATGTCAGGCTGGAGCGCCGTCGTGCCGACCGTCGTCGACACGATCGTGGCCGCGCTGGCGCCCGCCATGCCCGACCGCGTGCCCGCAGGCCATCACGGCCTGCTTGGCGGCGCCATGGTCTTCTTCGGCAATCATCCCCAGACCGGCAAGCGTTTCGTGGTGCAGAGCCTCGAGGGCGGCGGCTGGGGCGGGCGTCCCATGGAGGATGGCGAGTCCGGCACGGTCTCCGTCTGTCAGGGCGATGTGCGCAATGGCTCCATCGAGGGCATCGAACTCAAATGCCCCGTGCTTGTGGAGGCGCGGGCCATGCGCGCCGACTCCTGCGGCGCCGGCAAATATCGCGGCGGCCTCGGCCTTGACGTGCGCGTGCGCAACCTCGTCGAGGGCCGCTGGAACTTCGAGCACACCAAGCGTCAGAAGTGCCCGCCCTGGGGCCTTTGGAACGGCAAGCCCGGCGAATTCGGCGGCTATCTGATGCGCCTGCCGGGCGAGGAGGCCTTCACGCCCATGCGCGGCGCCCATGTGGCCGTGCCCGTGGGCTCGGAAGCCATCGTGCGCACCGGCGGGGGCGGCGGCTGGGGCGATCCGCTGGAGCGCGACCCCAGGGCCGTGCAGCATGACGTCATCGAAGAATTCATCTCCGCCGAGGCCGCGCTGCGCGACTATGGCGTGGTGCTGAACGCGGCGCATGAACTCGATGTCGAAGCCACCAACAAGCGCAGGAGCGCCATGAAGGCAGGATAGCGCCGCCGCGACGGAAACATCCGCGCGGGCCCAATGCGGCGAAACCATAAGGGGAGGGTTTCATGTTCAGGCAATATGCGAAAACAGCCTTGGCGCTGGCGGCGTCCTTGTTCTGCGCACAACCAGCGCCGGCGCAGGCCGAGGAGCTGATCCGCGTCGGCAAGGCGGGCCGCGAGGCCTTCTCCTTCGTGCCGGTGGACATCGGCGACCACATGGGCTTTTTCAAAAAGCGCAATCTGAAGGTCGAAATCTCCAATTTCGCCGGGGATGCGCGTCTGCAGCAGGCCATGGCCGCCGATGCGCTGGACATGTCGCTGGGCTCAGGTCCGGGGATGGCCTTTGTCGTGAAAGGCGCTCCGGTGAAGGCGGTCGCAGCCTTCGCGGGGCCGCCGCTGCTCTTCGCGCTGGTCGTGTCCAGACAGTCGCCCCTCCAGAGCGAGGCGGACCTCAACGGCAAGACCATCGGCGTCTCGGGCGTCGGCTCGGTCACCCAGTGGCTCGTCAACCAGATCGCCGTCAAGCAGGGCTGGGGGCTTGGCGCCATCAAGGTCGTCGGCATCGGCGAAAACGCCGCTCGCGTGGCGGCGGTGAAGGCGAACAGCATCGACGGCGGCGTAGTCGACATCGCTTCAGCCTTGCTCTACGCGAAATCGGGCGAAGGACGAATCCTGAACCGCTTCGCCAACGCCGCCAGCGACTTTCATGTCCATGTGATGTTCGCCACCGACAAGGCCATCGCGCAAAAGCCCGAAGCGATCCGCGCCTTCATCGACGGCTGGTTCGAGACCATCGCCTTCATGCGCGCCAACAAGGCGAAAAGCGTGGAGATCGCCGCCGAAGTCATGGGCACCGACCAGGAGCTGGCGGGCTCCATCTATGACGAGCTCATGCCCATGTTCGCCAATGACGGGAAGTTCAACCCGAAGGCCCTGGATGTGCTGGCCAAGTCCTTTGTCGAGTTGAAGACTTTGCCCATTGAGCCGGATATGGCCAAGCTTTATACTGAAGCCCTGCTGCCGAAATGAAAAAACAAACCTCCGGAGAGACGCCATGTTGAAGTCGATGGTCAAGACGCTTGCCGCCATGGCGCTGATCGCAAGCGTCTGCGGGCTCTCACCTGCGCAGGCTGAGCCCATCCGCGTCGGCAAGGCCGTTCCGGAAGCCTTCTCCTTCGTGCCGCTCGACATCGGCATCCGCCAGGGCTTCTTCAAGAAGCGCGGGCTTGATGTGGAATCGGTCGCCTTCGCGGGCGACGCCAAGATGCAGCAGGCCGCGGCCGCTGGCAGCATCGAATTCCTGCTCGGCTCGGGACCAGCTCTCGGCTATATCGCCAAAGGCGCGCCAGTGAAAGGCATCGCCGCCATGGCGGGCCCGCCCCTTCTGCTGGCCATCGTCGTGCCCCCCAACGGGGCGAAGACCGTGGCGGACCTCAAGGGCAAGAAGGTCAGCGTCTCCACTGCGGGCTCGCTCACCTATTTCCTTGTCAGCGAAACCGCCCGCCGTCAGGGCTGGGGGCCCAAGGGCATCGACATCAAGCCCATGGGCGCCATGCCCGGCCAGATCGCGGCCATGAAGCGCGGCGACATCGACGGCGCCATCATGGACATCGGCAACGCCCTCAACCTTGAAAAGATGGGCGAAGGCAAGATTCTCGTGCGCTTCCTCGACATCAAGGATTTCCACATCCACGTCATCTTCGGCACCGACAAGGTGATCGCGGAAAATCCGAAGGCGGCCAGCGCCTTCCTTGAAGGCTGGTTCGAATCCATCCGCTTCATGCGCGCCAACAAGGCCCAGACCGTGAAGATCGCGGCGGAGGTCACGGAGAAGGACGAGGAGATCACCGGCCGCGTCTATGACGAACTGATGCCCATGTTCTCCGACGACGGCCGCTTCGACGCCAAGGCGCTGGCGCTTTTGTCGAAGTCTCTCGTGGAGCTCGACATCCTCAAGGCCGAAACCGACATGTCGAAGCTCTATACGGAAACTTTCCTGCCGAAGTAGGCGCCCGTCCCTCGTTGACTGTCAGGCCGATGCAAAAGCAAGACATTTCCGTTCAGATCCAGAATGTCTCGCATAGCTTCGGCGTCGAGGGCCATGCGAAGCATGTGCGCGCCCTGCTCGACACGACCATGGACATTCATCGCGGCGAGCTGCTGGCGCTCATAGGCCCCTCGGGCTGCGGCAAGAGCACGCTGTTGAACGTCATCGGCGGCATTCTGTCGCCGACGACAGGCGGGGCCAGCGTCAATGGCAAGCCGGTCAACGGGCCCATGCCCCATGACATCGCCTATGTCTTTCAGGAAAACGCGCTGTTCCCCTGGAACACGATCATCGAAAACATCCGCCTTGGCATGTTGTTTCAGGGCGTGCCCAAAGCCGACCACGAGGGGCGCGCGCGCGCGGCCCTCAAGGCCGTGGGCCTCAGCGAATTCGCCGACCATTATCCGGGCCAGCTCTCGGGCGGCATGAGGCAGCGCGCCGCGCTCGCCCGCGCGCTGAGCCTTGATACGCCAGTGGTCCTCATGGACGAGCCCTTCGGCGCCCTCGATGAGCAGACCCGCATGGTGCTGGGCGAGGATCTCTCCGAACTGCTCTCGCGGACGGGCAAGACGATCATCTTCGTCACCCACAGCCTGGGGGAGGCTGTGTTCCTCGCCGACCGCATCGCCGTCTTCACCGCCCGGCCCGGACGGATCAAGGAAGTGATCCCCGTGGACGAGCCCCATCCACGCAAGGCGAGCTTCATGACGTCCGACAAGTTCAACGGGCTGCGCAATCGCCTGTTCGAATTGCTGCATGACGAGATCCGCAAGACCGTGAACCTGCGCTCCGGCTCCACCGGGGGCTTTTGATGGCGGGCGACGTGAGACCTGCGCCCCCCGGCGACCGTTCTGAGGCCCGCATCACCCGCCTCGTGCAGATCAGCTTCATCGCCGCCCTCGGCGCGCTCTGGTGGCTCGCCACCAATGTCTGGGGCATGAGCCCCATCCTCCTGCCAAAACCGCAGAACGCCTTCAGCGAGCTTCTGGACATTCTGGGGTCCGGAGAGTTCTGGCCGGATCTGCTCCTGACGCTCGGCGAACTGGCGGGCGCCTTCGCCATATCCATGACGCTTGGCGTGACCATCGGCTTTCTGGTCAGCCAATCGCCGACCTATGTGCGCGTTTTCGAGCCGCTTCTGGCGGGCGTCTATGCCGTGCCGATCATTCTGTTCCTGCCGCTCTATGTCCTCTTCTTCGGTCTCGGCGCCTCCTCCAAGATCGCGCTGGGCGCGACCATCAGCTTCTTCCCCATCGTGCTCAACACGATCGCGGGCTTCACCAGCATCGACAAGCTCTATGTCACCGCCGCGAAATCCATGGGCGCCTCGCCCACCATCCTGCTGCGCCATGTGCTGATTCCCGGCGCCCTGCCGATCATCCTGTCAGGCCTGCGCATGGGCTTCACGGTGGCGCTTCTCTCGATCATCGGCAGCGAGACCATCGCCTCCCTCGCGGGCCTTGGCCATCGCATCGTCAATCTCGCGGAATCCCTCGAGATCGGCCGCATGTTCGCCTATATCGTTTTCGTGGTGGTGATCGCGGCCTCGCTCAACGCCGTGGTGTCGCGGCTTGAAGCGCGGCGGAGCCTCGACCCATGAGGGCGCGCGCTCCCATTACCGGCTTCATGGCGCGCCATCCCCGCCTGTCGCAGCTTGCCACCATCGCGCTGTTCCTGCTGGTCTGGGAGATCACCGCCCGTTTCTTCGTCGACAAGATGTTCCTGTCGCCCCCGAGCCGCGTCTATAGCGAAATCGACCGGGTGCTGAACACCAAGGGCCTCATGCAGGCGCTGACCCTCACGCTCTACGAGCTGTCGGCGGCTTTTGTGATCGCCGTCGCCATAGGCATGGCCATCGGCCTGTCTGTGGGCCTCAACGCATTCGCGCGCCGTTGCTTCATGCCGATCATTCTCTTGCTCTACGGCATTCCGCAGATCGTCATCCTGCCCCTCTTCATTCTGGGGCTCGGCATAGGCCCGCCATCCAAGATCGCCTTCGGCGTCACCCACGGGATCTTCCCGATCATCCTCGCCATCGTGGCGGGCGTGCAGAACCTGAAGCCTGTGCTTCTCACCAGCGCCCGCTCCATGGGCGCAAACCGCTGGCATGTCCTGCGCTACGTCGTCCTGCCCCATATGATGCCGAGCTTCTTTTCGGGGCTGCGGCTGGGCATGACCGGCGTGCTGCTCGGGGTGCTGCTGGCGGAGCTTTATGTCTCCACCGCAGGCATCGGCTATTTCACGGGCCTGTTCACCCAGAACTTCGACCCAACGCGCCTGCTCGGCCTCATCTCGATCCTGGCGGCCATGGCCATCGCGCTCAACGAATTCATGCGTACGGTCGAGCGGCGCTTCTCGCGCTGGCGCGGGAACGACTGACTGTCCCCGCTTCGCTGCGGCGTCCGCTCAGCTGCGGGCGCAGACGCTGATGAGCGTGAAGTCCGGATCCGAAATGAAGTGCTGCGCATAGGGCGCCTGCTGATAGGCGAGCTCCAGACGCGCCGCGCCTTCCTTGCCGCGGCCCAGCGGAATCGGATTCATGATGGGATTGGCGCCGATGGCGTCTTCAAGATCCTGCTTGAACGCATCGAGATTTTCGACCGTGAAGCCCACATGGTCCATGCCGGTGGGCAGGATGCTCTGGCCCGCGAAATTGCGGATGCGCCAGGGCATGATGACCAGCGTCACCTTGCCATCGGTGAGATAGTGGTTGGGGTCGCCCGCCGGCGCGTTGCGCTCCTCAAGCTCGAACACGTCGCAGTAGAAGCGCGCCATTTCATCAGGGCGCATGGTGCGCATCGCGACATGGCTGATGAAACGCTCGTTCTGCTCGCCGGTGTTCTCCACATAGACGCCCGCACGGTTCTCCATCTTGCGCTGGGAGAGATCGAACACATTGCCATCGGGGTCATTGGCCGTGATGCCTGCGAAGGGGCGCGTCGAGGGCCGCTCGATATAGTCGGCGGCGGGATAGCGCGTCTTCATGCGGTCGAGCACGGTCGCGACATCCTCGACCTCGACGCCGAAATGATCGAGCGCCGCAGGACGGCCAGCCTTGCGGGGATTGATGTTGAGGCCGACATAGCCATCGCCCACCGTGATGGCGCGCACGGTGCGCTCCACCGTCTTCGACGTGCGCATGCCGAACAGCGACTGATAGAAATTGGCGAGCAGCGCATATTGCTGGCTCACGATGGCCACATGGTTGATCTTGGCGAACATGGTCTTGGTCCTTTCAGTCGCCTGCTGGCGTGCCCGTGAGGTTCATGGCTTCATTGGCCGCCTTCACGACGTCAGGCGGCGTGGAGAAGGCGTCGGCGAGAATGGCCTGCAGCTTCTCGCCGCTGACCTCGCCGATCTCGATGCTGAGCCGCTCGGCCTCCGCGATGAAGGCGGGGTCGGTCATGGCGGCGTGGAAGGCCTTGCGCAGCGCGGACACCCGCTCCTGCGGCACGCCCGCGGGCGCAAGCACGGGGCGGTCCATCTGCAGGGGATAGAGGATCAGCTTCAGGATCTGGCGGGTGCGGTCATCTTTGGCGAATTCGGAAATGGCGGGCGAGTCCGGAAACAGCGGATTGCGCTCCATCGACACGGCGATGGGCACCACCACTTTCTTTTTCGGGAACCAGTCAGGCCGCGTCGAGGCGATCGACGACACGAGCCCGCCGCAGCGGCCATGCACCTCGCCGCGCTCCATGGCGAGATAGACGTCGTTGCCGCCGGTATAGCCGGAGATGATCTTGATCTTCGTGCCGAAGAGCTTGTTGATCATCGCAGGCATGGTCTCCATCTGGGAGCCAGCGCCCGTGCCGCCGACGATATAGGTCTTGTCGTAGAGATCCTGCCATTGCGTGACGCCGGACGCCGTCCAGGACACGCAGATCGCCTCGGAGGAGTTGATGCTGCCGATCCAGTTCATGGTGCGCGGATCGAAAGTCGCGCCCTTGATGCCGTAGAGCGGGGCGAAAGGCACGCTGGAATGAACGAGGCCGAGGGTGGCGCCATCGCGGGGCGCGACGGTGGCGAAATACTGCATGGCCCTGATGCCGCCAGCGCCAGGCATGTTCTGGACGACGATGTTGGGATTTCCGGGAATGTGCTTGGAGAAGAAGGGCGCGAAGGCGTGGCCATAGCTCGCGTAGCCGCCCCCGGCGCCTGTGCTGAGCACAAGCGAGATCTGCTTGCCGCGATAAAAGTCGGCGATGGGATCGCTCAGCGCTGGTGACGCTGATGCGAGGGCTGCGCTCAAGACGCCGCAACATAGGGCCGACGCACGCATTGTTCCGTTTCCTCCTCAGGTGGGCCTTCGCCCTTATTTCGTTTGTCCGCCCATGCTCATCGCGTCGCGCGCGGCCTGCAAGATGTCGGGCGGCAGAGCATAGGCGTTGATAACGATCTCTTCGAGCCTTTTGCCGCTGACCTCCTCGATTTCGAGGCCGAGGCGCTGGGCTTCGCTGAGAAAGGCAGGGTCCGTGACGCCCGCATGAAAGGCCGTGCGCAGTTGCTCCAGACGCTCGGCGGGCATGCCCGGCGGCGCCAGCATGGGCCGGTCCATGTCCTGATAGGCCAGCAGCACCTCGAGAATGTCGTGGGTGCGCTTGTCCGGCGCGAGTTCGAGCAGGGCCGGCACGTCAGGAAACTGATGCGCGCGGCGCAAGGCGATCTGGATAGGCACCGTCACCTTCTGGCTCGCGAACCAATCCGGCCGCGTCGAATTGATCGAGCTGACGCTCACGCTGCAGCGTCCCTGAATCTCCCCGCGCTCGATGGCGAGATTGACCTCGCTGCCCCCGCTATAGCCCGAGACGATCTTGATCTTCGTGCCGAAGAGCCGGTTGATCGCATCGGGCAGGGTCTCCATCTGCGAGCCGCCGCCCGTGCCCCCGACGATGAAGGTCTTGTCCTTGAGGTCCTGCCAGTTCTTGATGCCGGACGCATGCCAGGCCACGCAGAGTTCGCCCGCCGCGTTGAGGCTGCCGATCCAGCCGAACTTGCGCGGATCGAAATTCGAGCCCGGCAGGCCGAAGAGCGGCGCGAAGGGCACGCTCGAATGAACAAGGCCGATCACCGTGCCATCCTTCGGCGCATTGGCCGAGAGATGCTGCATGGCCCGCATGCCGCCGGCGCCGGGCATGTTCTGCACGACGACCTTGGGATTGCCCGGCAGATATTTCGTGAGATAGGGCGCGAAGGCCTGCGCATAGGTGGAGTAGCCCCCGCCCGCCCCCGCGCTCAGGATCCAGTTGATCTGCTTGCCGCTGTAAAAGTCGCCCTCGGCGGCATGGGCGGCGCCGCTGAGGGCGACGCTCGCCGCCAGCAGCGCGCCTTTCAAAAATGCGGCGCGCGCCATGGTCAAGCCGCCACGTCGATCAGGATGCCATCGCAATCGGCCATCACATATTGGCCCAGCGGGCAGGACCGCTCGACCAGCGCCAGCAGGGCCTCGCCCTCCGGCCCCGAGAAGGAGGCTGGCGCGATGCGCGGATTGTTCGCCGCCATGGAGGCGATGTCGGCCTTGAAGACCTCGAGATCCTCGACCTTGAAGCCGATATGATCCATCCCTTGAGTGATGATGCCCGTGCCGTCATAGTCCATGATGTCCCAGGGCATGACGACGAGGGTCATGTGGCCGTCGCTCAGGTAATAATTGGGATCGCCCTCGGCCTTGTTGCGCAGCGTCAGCTCGAAAACCGTGGCGTAGAACTCCGCCATGGCCTCGGGGTTCATGGTGCGCAAGGCGACATGGTTGATATGCCGCGGATTGGCGTTGCCGTCGTTGTCGACATAGACCGAGGTGCGGTTCTTCATGTCCTTCTGGGAGATGTCGAACATGTTGCCATCGGGATCATGGGTGGAGATGCCCGCGAATGGCCGCGTCGAGGGACGCTGCAGCCATTTCACGCTCGGATATTTCTTCATGCGGTCGAAGGCGGCGGCGCAATCCTCGACCTGGATGCCGAAATGATCGAGCCCGGCGGAGCGGCCCGCGCGGCGCGGATTGATGTTGAGGCCCACATAGCCGTCGCCCACGGTGACCGCGCGGCCGTTGCGCGTCTTGGCGCTGGTGACCATGCCGAAGGCGGCCTTGTAGAACTCGGCGAGTTGCCCGTAGTTGTCGCTGACTATGGCGACATGGTTGATTTTTGCGAACGCCATGGGCGTCTCCTCCGGTTTGTTTGAGTGATGAAGGCTGGCGCCAGCGGGTTATTTGAACAATTCGGTCGCGACCTTCAGCAGGGGCTCGCGATCCTCGAGGGGGATCGAGCCCATGAGCTTGACCTGCGCGATGCGCTTGGCCTCGGGGTCGGTCAGCTCCTCCTCGACGCCGCTGGTCACGATGCCCATCCAGGCCTTGGCGTAGATGGTCTGCGATTCCTTGCTGACGAGATGGTTGATGAAGAGCCGCGCGGCGTTCGGATGCGGCGCCCCCTTCAGGATGGCGCCCTCGATGGGCGTATAGGGGCAGCCGTCCTCCATGGGCACGACCTTGACCGGCAGGCCCTTGAGGGGCGAGGCGAAGGCGATGATCTGGTTGATGAAGATGGGATATTCCCCACGCGCGATGCGGCGTGAATTTTCCTGCAGGTCGCGGCCGATGCCCATGTCCTGCGTCTTCAGCTTCTCGAAATATTCAGCGCCATATTTCCGATAGAGAACGCCGAAGACCGTCGCCCCGCTGCCGACCGCGCGCATGTCGTCGGTCAGCATCTTGCCCTTCCACTTGGGGTCGAGCAGATCCTTCCAGACCTTGGGCTCGTCGGCCGGCTTGACCTGATTGGTGTTGATCAGCGTGCAGATCACCTGCACCCAGGCCGGCACCGAATGGCTGTTCGCCTTGAAGGGCGCCCGCAGATTCTTCATGTTCGGCACGCCGCCATGTTCCGCGACGAAATCGGTCTGCCGCTGCAGGAGGATCGAGGCGTCGCCATGGAACTCGACGTCCGCCACATAGCGCTGCGAAGTCTGCTCGGTGCGGATGCGCTCGGTGAGTTCGCTCGCGCGGGCGTCGAACTCCTGCACCTTGATGCCGTAGGCCTTCTCGAAATTCTGGACCACCGCCTTCCAGTGGGGGGCGCCGAGCTGGGCGTGATAGACGGTGACGCTTCCTTCCTTCTTGGCGGCGGCCACCACCTTGTCCCAGTCCTGCTCCTGCGCGCAGACGGGCTGCGTCGCCGCAAGTCCAAGCGAGATCATCGTCGCCGCAAAGCCAAAACGCATGCTGTCCTCCCACTCCCGCTCGGGGACGTCTTTGTCACTCGTCCCACCGACTGGCGGCCGCGAGCCGCGCTTGACGGGAGGAACGAGATGGATTGAGGTGATCGTAGCAAGCGCAGCCCGGGCCGGAAAGCAAAATATCCGGGCCCGCGCGAGGAGGACGCATGCAGGACCGCACGGATCATTCAATCCCCGCAAAGGGCGCGGCGGCCGGGCTTTTCGGGGGCGCGGCGGTCGATTGCGACGTGCATGTATCCGTGCCCTCGGTGAAGGCGCTCCTGCCCTATCTCGACGCCTACTGGCGTCAGCAATTCGTCACACGCGGCATTGACCGACTCAGCTGGAACATGACCAGCGATCCGCCCAACGCCCCCATCATGATCCGCCCCGACCGGCGTCCCACAAATGGGCGTCCGGGCAGCGACTATTCCATCCTGAAAGACAAGTGCCTCGACCTCTTCGGCCCCTCGGCCGCCATCGCCAACTGCATCTATGGCGGAATGGCCCTGCATAGCGAGGATATGGCTGCCGTGGTCTGCACCGCCGTCAACGACTGGCTCGCCGCCGAATGGCTGGATCGCGATCCGCGCCTGCGGGCCTCCATCGTCGTGCCCCTCAATAACGCGGATCTCGCCGCCGAAGAGATCGAGCGGCGCGCGGGCGATCCGCGCTTCGTGCAGGTGCTCATGCTGGCCATGGGCGAACAGCCCCTCGGCAAGCGCGCGCATTGGCCGATCTTCGCCGCCGCCAGCCGCCATGGCCTGCCCATCGGCGTCCATGCGGGCAGCCTCTATCAGCAGCCGCCGCTGGCCGGCGGCTACGGCTCCTATTTCCTCGAGGATTATGTGGCGCAGGCCTTCGGCTTTGAAAGCTGCGTGCTGAGCCTCGTCTCGGAAGGCGTCTTCGCCAAATTCCCAGAATTGAAGTTCGTCTTCATGGAGTCGGGCGTCACCTGGCTGGCTCCCGCCCTCTGGCGCTTCGACAAGACCTGGCGCGGCGTGCGCGCGGAGATCCCCTGGGTCAAGACGCCGCCTTCGCAGATCGTGCGCGACCACATCCGCCTCACCTTGCAGCCCTTCGACGAGCCCGAAGGCGCGGGACGGCTGGAGCGTTTCTGCGAGCAGATGAAGTCGGACGAGATGGTGCTCTTCTCCACGGATTTCCCGCACTGGCATTACGAGGACGAAGACGTCCTGCCCATCGGCGCCGAGACCGCCCTTGCGCGCAAGATTCTGTGGGACAATCCGCGCGCCACCTATCCCCGCCTGAAGGCCCTCGCCCCGGAGGTTTTGGCATGAGCATGGATCTTCTGGAGCCCCGCGAAAAGCGCAAGCCCGGCGGCGCCCTGCAAGGGCTTGGCGTGGTCGATTGCGACATCCATCCCCAGTTCGCCACCCCCGGCGAAATCCTCACCTTCCTGCCCGAACGCTGGCGCGACTATGTGCGGACCTACGGGGGCTTCTATCGCCAGCCGCTCGCGGACACGCTCTCCCATCCGCGCATGGCGCCGGATGTGGCGCGCGCTGATTCATGGCCGCCTGGCGGCGCGCCCCCCGGCGGCGACCTCGCCTTCATGCAGCGCCAGCATCTCGACGCGAACAACGTCGACCATGGCATGCTGATGCCGCTCAACCGCGGGCCGGGCAACCAGCGCAACCTCGAATATGGCGCGGCGCTGGCCACCGCCGTCAACGACTGGCAGATCGCCTGCTGGGTGGAGCGCGATGCGCGCCTGCACGCCTCCATCGTCTGCACGCAGGAACATCCGCCCTTCGCCATCGCCGAGATCGAGCGTTGCGCGAAAGACCCGCGCTTCTCGCAGATCATGCTGCCGCCCAAGAGCCTCGAACCTCTGGGGCGGCGCCGCTACTGGCCCATTTTCGAGGCGGCTGAGGCTTTCGACCTGCCCATCGCTCTGCATGTGGGCGGCATCAACGGCTATCCGGCGACGGGGAGCGGCTGGCCGTCCTATTACATCGAAGAACAGCACACCAATGTGCAGGGCATGCAGGGGCTCATCACCAGCATGGTGGTCGAAGGCGTCTTCGAACAGTTCCCGGGGCTGCGGATCGTGCTGGTCGAGGGCGGCGTGGCCTGGGCGCCGCCGCTTAAATGGCGGCTCGACAAGCACTGGAAGCGCCTGAAGAGCGAGGCGCCCCACCTCAAGCGCCTGCCCTCCGAATATATCCACGACCACTTCTGGTTCACGACCCAGCCCCTCGACGAGCCGCCGGAGGACAGCGACCTTCTGGAGACCTTCGAACAGGTCGGCCTCGACCGCATCATGTTCTCGACCGACTATCCCCACTGGGATTTCGACGAGCCGAGCTTCGTCGCGGCGAAGCTGCGGATCGGACCGGAGAAGCTGCGCGCCATCATGAGCGGCAACGCAAGGGAGCTCTACGGCCTCACATGAGCAAATCCCGCTTCGTCGTCGCCAGAACCTCCGATGTGGCGCCCGGAACATCGCTGCGCGTCAACGCAGGGGGGCGCGACATCGCCCTGTTCAACATCGCCGGCGCCTTTTTCGCGCTGGGCGACCGCTGCCCCCATGAGAGCGGCTCGCTCTGCGCGGGCAAGATCGTGGGCTTCGCCGAGGCTGACGAGCCCGGCAAATACCGGCTCGTGCGCGATGGCGAATTCGTGCGCTGCCCCTGGCATGGCTGGGAATTCGACATCCGCACGGGCAAATCCTGGTGCGACCCGGAAAAGTCCCGCGTGCGCGCCTATCAGACCGGCGTGACATCCGGCTCTGATCTCGTCGAAGGCCCCTATGTGGCCGAAACATTCAAGGTGTCCGTTGAAGAGAATTATGTCGTCGTCGAAATCTGACCGCAGGTCGGCGTCATGAGCGCGCAGGCGAAGGCTGGGCCAAGCTCACGCATGCCCTCTGCGCGCATGCCCTCCGCGCGCGCGCTCGGCGTGACCGCGCTCATTCTGTTTCTGGGTTTCCTGACCGTCTATCCCTTCGGCATGCTGCTTTATGGCAGCCTGCACTCCACGCCGCCCGGCATGGCCGGCGAGTTCAACCTCAATGGCTACAAAGAGGCCTTCAATACGGCGAACCTGAAGATCCTCTTCGTCACGATCGAGATCGCCCTCGCCAAGACCGTACCCTCGCTGCTGCTCGCGGTGCTGCTCGCCTGGATCGTGGCGCGCACGGACACGCCCTGGCGCGGCAAGCTGGAGGTGCTGATCTCCCTGCCCTTCTTCATCCCGCCGATCCTCACCGCCATGGCCTGGGCCATGCTGGGCAATCCGCAGGTGGGGCTGCTGAACACCGCGTGGAAGGCGATGACGGGGGCGACGGCCTCGCCCATCAACGTCTACTCCTTCGGCGGCGTGGTCTGGCACATGATCCAGTATTCGACGCCCTTCCTCTTCCTCTTCATCGTCGACATCTTCCGCGCCATGGACCCGGCGCTGGAGGAATCGAGCCGCATGTGCGGCGCCTCGCCCTGGCGCACCTTCCGCTCCATCACGCTGCTGCTGATGACGCCTGCGCTCACCAACGCCTTCATCCTCAGCTTCATCCGGGGCATGGAGAATTTCGAGTCGCCGCTCTTCTTCGGCACGCCCGCCAAGATCACGGTGGTGACGACGGAGATCTATAACTCCATCCATCACCACGCGACGCCCGACTATCAATACGCCACCGCCATCAGCTTCCTTGTGATGATGCTGATGTTCCTGATGGTCTTCGTGCAATGGCGCATCCTGCGCGGGCGCAGCTTCCAGACGGTGACGGGCAAGGGCTATTCGCCCTCGGTCATCAAGCTCGGCCGCTGGCGCTGGGTGACCTTCGGCTTCTGCATCCTGTTCTTCATCGTGACCGTCGTCCTGCCGGTGGCGCAGCTTTTCATCGGCTCCTTCTTCAAATTCTTCGGCTTCTATCAGGCGGACATGCTGACGCTTGAGCATTACGAGTCCGTCTGGAGCTCCAGCGAGATCTGGCGCGGCTTCACCAACACCATGTGGCTTGGCCTGATGGGCGCCAGCGCGACCATGGCTCTGGGCTCCATCGTCGCCTATATCTCCACGCGCACCCATTGGCGGGGACGGCGCCTCATCGACGCGCTGGCCTGGCTGCCGTGGATGATGCCGGGCATGGTGCTGGGCATCGGCTTCCTCTGGGCCTTCGCCATGCTGCCGGGGCCGATCCCGATCTACGGCACCATCTGGGCGCTGCTGCTGGCCTATGTGGCGCTGGGCACGCCGGTCTCGGTGCGCGTCATGTCGAGCGCCTATGCGCAGCTCTCCTATGACCTGGAGGAATGTTCGCGCGTTCATGGCGCGACCTTCATGCAGACGCTCTGGCGGATTCTGGTGGCGCTGGCCTGGCCCAGCTTCGCGGTCGGCTGGGTGCTCGCCTTCTTCGGCATCATGCGCGAGCTCAGCGCCTCCGTGCTGCTTTACGCCGTGGGTTCGGAGGTGCTTTCAGTCGTGCTGATGAAGCTCTGGGCCAATGGGCAGGCCGAGCAGGTCAGCGTCATCGGCCTCTTCATGATGCTGCTCGTCATCCTCTTCCGCTGGGTGCAGCTGAAATTCTTGAACAGCCGGTTTGGTCAGGCTTAGGAAATGTCGAATGTCTGAAATCCTCCTAGAGGGCCTGAGTTGCCAGTTCGGCGCCTCCACCGCGGTCGACGCCATCGACCTTTCCGTGGAGGCGGGCGAGTTCCTGACCCTGCTGGGCCCATCAGGCTGCGGCAAGACGACGACGCTGCGTATGATCGCAGGCCTGCAACAGAATAGCGGCGGGCGCATCAGCATCGCCGGCGAGGTGGTGAGCGACGCGGCGCGCGGCTTCTTCATGGCGCCCGAACGGCGCAGGCTCGGCATGGTCTTCCAGTCCTACGCCATCTGGCCGCATATGACGGTCTTCGACAATGTGGCCTATCCCCTGCGCATCCGCCGACGCCCCGCCGCCGAGATCAAGGAGAGCGTGACGCGGGCGCTGCGCCTCGTCGAGATGGAGTCTTACGCCGAGCGCCCCGCCCCGGCCCTGTCAGGGGGGCAGCAGCAGCGCGTCGCCATCGCCCGCGCCCTCGTCTTCGAGCCGCGCGTGCTGCTGCTCGACGAGCCCCTGTCGAACCTCGACGCGCGCCTGCGCATGCAGACCGGCGACGAATTCCGCGCCCTGCAGAAGCGCCTCGGCATCACCTCGATCTATGTGACCCATGACCAGAGCGAGGCCATGTCGCTCTCCGACCGCATCGTGGTCATGCAGGGCGGCAGGATCCTGCAGATCGGCGCGCCCGAAAGCATCTACCACCACCCCGAGTCCCTCGCGGTCGCGAAGTTCTTCGGCGCGCCCAATGTGCTCGCGGCACAAGTGCGCGCCGCCCGGCGCCTTGGCGATGGCGAGGTGCAGATCGACGTCGCGGGCGAGGGCTTTGCGGGAACCTGCCGGGCGGCTTTTGAGCTTCACGAAGGCGCGGATGTCTCCATCATCGTGCGCCCCGAGCAGATGCACTTCACCAGCGATGCGGGCGCGGCGAGCGGCCTGCGCTGGAGCGGCGAGGTCATTGAGACGATCTTCCGCGGCCCCTATCGCTCCTGCAAGGTGCGCACGGGCTCGGGCGTTCTTCTTGTCGACCACGCGGGACTTTCCGCGCCGGCGCCCGGCGAACGCGTCACCATCGAAGCCGACGGGAGGGCGGGATGGGCCTTGCCATGCTGAACCCTCAGGATTGGAGCCGCCCATGAAGCCGCCCTTCAAAGGCGCCGTCGATTGCGACCTGCACCTGCCCTCCCCGCCCACCACAGCCCTCCTGCCCTATCTGCCCGCCTATTGGCGCGATCAGCTGGAGACAAGGTTCATCCACAAGATGGGCTTCCAGCTCACGAGCTATCCGCCGGGCTCCCCCCTCACCTGCCGGGAGGACTGGCGCCCGAACAAGGGCGAGCGCCCGCTCGACCAGCTGCGCCGCCAGGCGCTCGACCCCTTTGGCGTCGAGATCGCCGTCTGCTCCCTGCTCCATGGCGCCATCGCCCTCTTCAACGAGGACATGGCGGCGGCGCTCTGTTCGGCGGTGAATGATTTCGTCGCCCATGAATGGCTCGATCCCGAACCGCGCCTGCGCGGCTCCATCCTCATCACCGGCCAGAACCCGGACCATGCGGTGGCCGAGATCGAGCGCCTCGCCCATGACCGGCGCTTCGTGCAGGTGATCCTTCCCGTGATGGGCGACATGCTGCCGGGCAAGCGGCAGATGTGGCCGATCCACCGCGCCTGTGAAAAGCATGGCCTCGGCCTCGCGCTCCACGCGGGCGGCACCTACCGCTTTCCCACGACCGCCTCGGGCTGGCCCTCCTTTCAGGTGGAGGACTATGTCGCCAATAGCGCGGCCTTCGAGAACGCCATCGTCAGCCTCATCTCGGAAGGCGTCTTCAGCGAATGTCCGGACCTGCGGGTCATCTGCCTTGAAAGCGGCTTTGGCTGGCTGCCGACCCTGATCTGGCGGCTCAACAAGGAATGGCGCGGCATTCGTCAGGAAGTGCCGTGGATCACCCGCCCGCCCGGCGACATCCTGCGCGAACGCTTCCGCTTCACCCTGCAGCCGGTGGAGGTTCCCACCGCCGCGCTCATCGAGCGGACCCTCGAACATATCGGCTCGGATGAGCTGCTGCTCTTCTCGACCGACTATCCCCACGCCCATTTCGAGGGCGAGGAGGCGCTGCCCGACGGCATCTCTGAAGCCCTCATCAGAAAGATCGCCCGCGACAATCCGCTCGCGTCCTATCCAAGGCTCGCCAGGACCCTTCAACCTGTGACCGCGGAGCAAAGGTCATGAACGCACCTCTTCCTTCGGTCACCGGCGCCCAGAAGATCGGCATCGTCGATTGCGACATCCATCCCGTGCAACGCTCGGCCGCCGATCTCTATCCCTATATGAGCCAGCGCTGGCGCGAGCACAGCGAGATGTTCGGCCCGCATATCCGCCAGGGCCTCACGGGCATGCAGGTCTATCCGCGCATGATGGCGGCGGGCCAGCGGGCGGATGCCTATCCTGCAGGGGGCGGGCCGCCCGGCTCGGACCTCGACATGATGCGCGCCCAGCATCTCGACGCCGTCGGCGTCGAATGGGGCATGCTCGTCGCCCTGAGCAAGGGGGGCATGGAGGAGCGCAATCCCGATTACGCCACCGTGCTGTCCCACGCGGTGAACGAGTGGCAGCGCCATGACTGGGTGGCGAAGGAGCCGCGCCTGCTGGCTGGCGTCGTCGTGCCGCAGGAGGATGCGGATTTCTGCGTGCAGGAGATCCAGCTGCGCGCGCAGGACAAGGCCTTCAAGCAGGTCATCATCTCCCCCCGCTCCGCCGAGCCTCTGGGACGGCGCCGCTACTGGCCGATCTATGCGGCGGCGCAGGAATGCGGCCTGCCCATCGGCCTGCACCCCGCCGCCTTCAGCGGCGGCGCGCCCTCGACCAGCGCGGGCTGGCCCACCTATTACATGCAGGAGCATTACGGCTTCTGCACGGGCATGCAGGGCAATATCGTCAGCATGATCTTCGAAGGCGTCTTCGAACGATTCCCCAGGCTCAAGATCGCCCTCATCGAATCCGGCTTCACCTGGATGCCCGCCATGGCCTGGCGCATGGACGCCGCCTTCGAGCGCATGCGCAAGGAGGTTCCCCACCTCAAGCGCCGCCCCTCCGACACCATCCGCGAGCACTTCTGGTTCGCCACCCAGCCCCTCGAGGAGCCCGAAAACCCCGCCCATCTGCCCGAGATCATCGATTGGATCGGCTGGGACCGCCTGCTCTTCTCCACGGACTATCCGCACTGGGATTATGACGACCCCCGCCACTGCATCCGCTTCCGCATGACCGAGGCCCAGCGCGCCATGCTCTTCAGGGACAACGCCCGCACCCTCTATGGCCTGCCATGAGCCGGACCCTGACAAGGCATGTGGTCGGCCGCGCCGCCGACCTTCCCCCCGGCGGGCGCAAACTGGTGAAGGCGGGCGGCCGCGAGATCGGCGTCTTCAATGTGCATGGCGCCTATTACGCCCTCGCCAACATCTGCCCGCATGGCGGCGGCTCGCTCTGCGAGGGCTTCATCACGGGCCTGTCGGTCGCGCCCCGTCCGGGCCAGTATGACCTGATCCGCGCAGGCGAATTCCTGCGCTGCCCCCTGCATGGCTGGGAATTCGAGATCGCCACGGGCCAATCCTACTGCGACCCCAAAAACACCCGCCTGCGCACCTTCCACGCGGCCGTCGAACACGGCGCCGACCTCGTCAAAGGCCCCTATGTGGCCGAGAGCTTCGAGGTGAGGGTCGAGGAGGATTATATTGTTCTGGAGGCATGATTGGGGCAGTGGGCGGTCGGCAGTCGGAGCGAGGGCTCATCCGCCGGGGTCTATCGCCGCCTTGAAAGCCGCAATCTCCGCAGCAAGACCATGCGCCAGCGCCTTCGCGGCCTCGATGGTCCCTGATGTTTCCTGCACTTCAAAACTATCATAATTATGGGTCGCGCGATGGCGGAACCGGCGCGTTTCGTTGGCGGCTCTGGTGATCGCCGGCCCGAGAATGGCGGGGCGTTTGCCTGGCAATGTCGAGCCTGCTCGCCTGATGAGGTCGGAATGCCAGCTTTCGCCGACAGGTCGTTCCTCGCCAAGAATCTCCATGATCCGCACCAGTCCCGCCTCCAACGAGGTGTGGGCGGATTGCAGCGCATGCATCAGCGCCATTTCGGCCTGATAGCCATTGATGCCGGGATCATCGAAGCCACCCTTGTCATAGAGGGCGACCGACTTTTCAAAATGGCTGATGGCGGCGGCGATGTCTGCTTCAACTTCGAACCAACGGGCGTCGCTCATGGGATCGCCTGCGTCTGCGGCATGATGCGTGAGAGGAAAGCCTCCTTGCACCAGGCCTTGGGCTGCACATCCACCTTGAGCTTGAGGCGCGCGCAGGCCTCCTCCACGAAATCGACCGCATCGCTGACGGCGGTTGCGGGGAAATCCACCAGAAGATCCACGTCGCTGTCATAGTGCAGACGGCCGGTGACGACCGATCCATAGATCAAAAACCGGCCGCCATGGGCCTCGCCATAAGCAGCCAGTTCGGCGCGAAGACGCGCGACGCCGTCGCGGATTTCCTCCACGCGCGCCAGCTTTCTCTGCGCAAGGGTCTGCACCTCATCCATCATCCCTGGATTTCTTGCGCTATGGCCGGGAAAGTCAACAGGCAGAGCGTCCCGACCCCCGAACATCAAACACTGAGTCCACTTAAAAAGAAAATAATCCTTGACTTTTTCCCTAAAATAACCCATATTTTCGTCATCCCCGCCCCATGAGGGACTGGACGCGAGCGGTCGTTTTCAGGTGGGCGGGGAGCGGTTCCTGCGGGGTGGCTACCGGAGCCATTCTCTCGGGCGATACATTGCAAAAGGCATGGTTCGGCGCTGGCTGCCCCGAGCGAGCCTATGGGGTTCCTCCCTTGGCGCATGCCCAGTCACCCGTCCGTCCGGCA
>CANGFT010000052.1 GCA_947453205.1 Beijerinckiaceae bacterium
GTGAACAAGGGCAAACCAAAAATGGTCGCCCTCATCGCCATCGCCCGCCGCCTCATCGTCATGCTCAACGCCATCATGCGAGATAAAAAGCCATGGCAGCTAAAAGAAGCTTGACCCGCAAGACAGTCGCTCCCCACAGGGGGGAGGGTAAAGAGGCGCGCAATTTCAGAGGCTTGCACAGACCGACAGATCAGCAGGCGCCTCTAGCTGAAGAGATCGCCCTGCGCCGGGACGGACGCCGCCTTTTGTGGCGGGGGCGGCGCGGGCTCCATCTCCGCCACCCGCTCCATCAGCTCGGGCCCATCATTCGCCACCTTGTTGACGGCGGTCGAGATCGGCCAGAACTCCAGCACATCGTCAGGGGCGGGGCGCATGAGGGGCGAGGCCTCCTTGACGTCGTGGGCCTCGCAATCGAGCCAGGTGTCGAAATCCTCGGGCTCAAGGATCACGGGCATCCGGTCGTGGATGGCTGAGATCGGGCCATTGGCCTGCGTGGTGACGATGCAGGCGGTGTCGATCTCCTCGCCATCAGGCCCGCACCAGGTCTCCCACAGGCCCGCGATGGCCATGGGCGCGCCGTCGCGGCGGCGGATGAGGAAGGGCTGGGCGGGCGGCGCGCCCTTGCGCTTGCCCTCAGCAGGCCTGCGCCATTCATAGAAGGCGTCGGCGATGAAGATGCAGCGGCGGCGCTTGAGCGCGTTGCGGAAGCTCGGCTTCTGCGCCAGCGTCTCAGAGCGGGCGTTCACCACAAGCGGATAATCCTTCGGATCCTTCACGAAGCCCGGCAGGAAGCCCCAGCGCACCAGCACGAAGCGCCGCTGCTTGCGCTCGCCGCCGGGCTCGCGCTCCAGCCGCACCACAGGCACAGGCTGGGTCGGGGCGACATTGTGGCGCGGCGGGAAATTCGGCTGCTCCGCATAGGCGAAGAAGGCGCGCATGGCCTGCGGCGGCAAGGTGATGGCGAGGCGTCCACACATGCTGGCGATATAGGCGCTAGACGGCCGCTTCGACAGGGGCCGCAGGCCGGGGCGCGCGCGACGTCGACAGGAATCCGAGCGAAGGCGGCGTGTCCTCGTCGATGGCGTAGCGGGCGAAATCGGTCTCGCCATGTTCTGCGAGCACAAGCTCGTCGATGAGGAAGCGCCCGGTGAAGCTCGCGGGCTTCGTGAGGATGAGATGGGCCGCGTCGGCCATGATCTCGGGCTTGCGGGCGCCGCGCAGATTGTCATGTCCCTCGGGAATGTCGGGCATGCCGCTCGTGGAGATGAGGCTGCGCGGCCAAAGCGTGTTCACCGCCACGCCTTTCGAGCGCAATTCCGCCGTCAGCCCCATCGCCATCAGGCTCATGCCGAATTTCGAGAGGGTGAAGGCCGCATGGGCCGCGAAGAACTTCTCGCGCAGATCGAGCGGCGGCGCGATCATGAGGATATGCGGATTGGGGGCGCGCTCAAGGAACGGCAGCGCGAATTTGGACACCATGAAGGCGCCGCGCACATTCACCTGATGCATCATGTCGAAGCGCGCCATGTCGATGTGGCGCGTGTCGGCGAGGGCCATGGCGGCGGCGTTGTTCACGACGATGTCGATGCCGCCGAAGCGCTTGGCGGTCTCGGCCAGGGCCGCGCGCACCTGCGCCTCATCGCGCAGATCGACGCGCAGGGGCAAGGCGACGCCTCCCGCCGCCTCCACTTCAGCCGCAGCGGTGAAGATGGTGCCGGGGAGCCTGGGGTTATGCTCGATGCTGCGCGCGGCGATGACCACATTGGCGCCGTCCTGCGCGGCGCGCAGGGCGATGGCGAGGCCGATCCCGCGCGAGGCGCCGGTGACGAAGATGGTCTTGCCGCTCAGGGTCTCGACCGCAGGCTCGCCGCTTTCAGTCTCGCTCATCAACCAGTCCCCTCAGCAGCGCAGCGCAGCCCTCAGGGAAATGTCTGCGAGATCCCCAGCGCGGCGTCTGAATTAAGAACGGACTCATAGCCTTGAACAATAGCGGTTTCCAGCGCCGCCGACCCCGGCGCGAGGTTCTGCGCGAAGAATTGGGCGAGCGCGACGCGCCCGGCGGGATCGGCGGGATCCTCCTGCCGCGCCGCCAACGCGAGCGCGGCAAGCCCCGCGCCGCCGCGCGCCAGAGCGAAGAGCCGCAGGAAGGGCGTGGCGCCCGCCCCGGCGGCCTCAGGCGAAGCCGCGCCAAGGACCGCGACCGAACGCTCCAGCGCATCCACCGCCTCGCCAAGCCGCGCGGCCATGGGGGCGAAATCCGCCCCCGCCGCGCGCGCCGCCGCGATCACCCCGCGCATGTCCGCGATCTCGCGGCGCATGGCGGCGCCGCCTGAGAGGCCCAGCTTGCGGGTGACGAGATCCATGGCCTGGATGCCGTTCGTGCCCTCGTAGATGGCCGCGATGCGCGCGTCGCGCAGATGCTGGGCCGCGCCGGTCTCCTCGACATAGCCCATGCCCCCATGCACCTGCACGCCCAGCGAGGCGACCTCGCTGCCGATGTCCGTGGCGAAGGCCTTGGCGAGCGGCGTCAGCAGGCCCGCCCGTTCGCTGGCGGCCTGCCGAGCCTGCGCGTCTTCAAGACGATGGGCGCGGTCGAGGGACTCCGCCGTCATGTAGCAGATGACGCGGGCGGCCTGCGTCAGCGCCTTCATGGTCATGAGCATGCGCCGCACATCCGGATGATGCACGATGGGCGACATGCCCGCGCCCCTGTGGCGCGCGGACCTTCCCTGCTTGCGCTCCACAGCGAAGGCGAGGGCCTGCTGGAAGGCGCGCTCGCCGATCCCCACCCCCTGCAGGGCCACGGCGAGCCGCGCCGCGTTCATCATGGTGAACATGCAGGCGAGGCCGCGATTCTCCTCGCCCACGAGCCAGCCGACCGCGCCCCCATGGTCGCCGAAGGACATGGAGGCCGTGGGCGAGCCGTGGATGCCCATCTTGTGCTCAAGCGCCGTGCAGCGCAGGTCGTTGCGGGCGCCGTCGGGGAGGATCTTCGGCGCGAGAAACAGCGAAATGCCGCGCGTGCCCGCAGGCGCGTCCGGCAGGCGGGCGAGCACGAGATGAACGATGTTGTCGGTCATGTCGTGATCGCCATAGGTGATGTAGATCTTCTGGCCGAAGATGCGGTAAGTCCCATCCCCCGCAGGCTCGGCGCGGGCGCGCAGGGCCGCGAGGTCCGAGCCCGCCTGCGGCTCGGTGAGGTTCATGGTCGCGGTCCATTCACCGCTGACGAGCTTGCCGAGCCAGCGCTCCTGCAGCTCCGGCGAGCCATGCTCGACCAGCGCATCGATGGCGCCGAAGGTGAGCAGAGGCGCCAGCGTGAAGGCCATGTTGGCGGCGTTCCACATGTCGAGGCAGGCGGCCTGCAGAAGGTGGGGCAGGCCCATGCCGCCATGCTCCACGGGGGCGCAGACGCCGTTCCAGCCGCCCTCTCGCCAGCGGCCATAGGCCTCGATCCAGCCGGGCGAGGTCATCACGACGCCATTTTCGAGCCGGGCGCCCTCCTTGTCGCCGCCCCGGTTGAGGGGGGCGAGGACGGATTCCGCGAATTTGCCCGCCTCACCCAGCAAGGCCGCGGCCATGCCGTCGTCGAGATCGGGATAAAGGCCCTCGGCAAGGCCCTTTCCAAGGCCCGCCCCATGGGTCATCACGAAGAGCAGATCATCGACAGGCGCGCGAAACGTCATCTCGAACTCCAAAATGGGCGGGCGCGCGGGAGATGGTTGGCCCGGCCCCTCGCTTGCGGCTATGAAGGCCCTGAACTCAGTCGTCCCGATTTTCAGCCAAAGGCCGCCGCGCCGCAATGCAACTGCCGTCTAACATCGAAACCCGCCGCCTGACCGCGCCGCAAGGCCTGCCCGAGGCCGCGCGGATCCTCGCAGCGGGCGGGCTCGTCGCCTTTCCGACCGAGACGGTCTATGGGCTCGGGGCCGATGCGACCGACGGCGAGGCCGTGGCGCGCATCTATGCGGCCAAGGGCAGGCCCTCCTTCAACCCCCTGATCGCCCATGTGCCCGACCTTGCGGCGGCGGAGCGCGAGGGCATCTTCAACGCGCAGGCGCGGGCGCTGGCGCTGGCCTTCTGGCCGGGACCGCTGACCCTTGTGGTCCCTGTCGCGCCCACAGGCGCCGTCTCGCCGCTCGCCCGCGCAGGGCTGGAGAGCGTGGGGCTGCGCGTCCCCGCCCATCCCGTCGCGCTCGCATTGCTCAGAGCCTTCGGCAAGCCCGTGGCCGCCCCGTCGGCCAATCGCTCGGGCCGGGTGAGCCCGACCGAGGCCGCCCATGTGGCGGGCGATCTGGCGGGTCGGGTGGAAGCCATTCTTGACGGCGGCCCGACCGAGGTCGGCGTCGAATCCACCATCGTCGCCTGCCTTGACGAGACCCCGCGCATCCTGCGTCCGGGCGGCGTGACGCGGCAGGCCATCGAGGCGGCGCTGGGCCGGTCCCTGCCCGATTCGCAGGGCGCCGAGGCCATCATCGCGCCGGGCATGATGCAGTCCCACTACGCGCCCTCTCGCCCCCTCGCCCTCGCCGCGCAGAAGGGCGCGGCGGACGCGGCGATTCTCGATTTTCACGGCCAGCTCGCGCATGAGCCCTGCCTCGCGCGCATCGACCTGTCGCCCGCGGGGGATCTCATCGAAGCCGCCGCCCGCTTGTTCAGCGCCCTGCGGCGGCTCGACGAGAGCGGCGCCGCCCGGATTCTCGCGGCGCCCGTGCCCGAAGAGGGGCTTGGGGAGGCCATCAACGACCGGCTCGCCCGCGCCGCCGCGCCTCGCGGCTTGTGAGGCCTCGCGGGCTCGCCTAAAGTGACGCCAACCTAGGGAGGATTCCATGCCGCATGACGAATTTGCAAAACATTGGCACGAGCCGAAAGCCGGAGAAAACGCTGGCCACGGTAAATTCAGCCGCCCCGCCATGCCCTATGACCGCTTCATGGAGGCGGAGGGCATCCCGGTCTATCGCAGCATCGGCTGCCGCACGGTCCTCGACCTGCCCATGGCGCCGTGGAAGCGGCTTGGCGGACGCGGCACCTATATCCAGCTTTTCGGCACCGAAGGGCTCTGGGGCAAATATGTCGTGGAGGTGCCCGCCGGCGGCGCTCTGAACATCGAGCGCCATCTCTATGAAAAGATCTGCCTCGTGGTGGAAGGGCGCGGCTCGACGGAGGTCTGGCAGGAAGGCCACGCCAAGAAGCAGACCTTCGAATGGCAAAAGGGCTCGCTCTTCTCGATCCCGCTCAACGCCTTCCATCGCTTCGTGAACGCGACCAATTCGCCCGCCATCATCCTGTGCGGCACCACGGCGCCGAATGTGATGAACCTCATCGACAATCCGCGCTTCGTCTTCGATTGCCCCTTCAATTTCACCGACCGCTATGCGGGCAATGAGGACTATTTCAAGCCCGGCGAAGACATCGAGCCCGATCCGGTCCGCGGCCTCGCCATGAAGCGCACCAACTTCATTCCCGATGTGGTCGCCGCCGAACTGCCCCTCGACAACCGCCGCTCGCCCGGCTACCGGCGCATGGAGCCCTCCATGGCGGGCCAGCGCTTCTATTCATGGGTCGGCCAGCACGAGACGGGGCGCTATTCGAAGGCCCACAAACACGCCTCGGCCGCCGTGCTGATCTGCCTGAAGGGCAAGGGCTACACCTATACCTGGCCCGAGGGTCTGGGCACCCAGCCCTGGAAGGACGGCAAGGCCGACAAGGTCATGCGGCAGGATTATGAATTCGGCGGCATGGTCAGCGCCGCCCCCATGTCGGGCGACTGGTTCCACCAGCATTTCGGCGTGTCGAAAGATCCGCTGCGCCTGACAGCCTGGTTCGGCGCCAACAACCAGCGCTCGCGCAAGCCCGGCGTGCCCGGCGAAGCCCTGATGGACTATGGCGCGATCGACCTGAAGAAGGGCGGCTCAGCCATTCCCTACCACGAGGAAGACCCGGCCCTGCGCCGCGAATTCGAAGAGACGCTCGCCCGCGAAGGCGCCAAGACCCGCATGGAGCCCGAGCTTTACGAAGGCCCGGTCGAGGACGGCAAGGGCATGGGCGACGTGTTCTGACCCGACTTCCATAGCCTGAATTCGAGATGGCGGGATTTCCGATGGAAGTCCCGCCTTTTTCATGCGTCCCAATAGGGGCGCGGGCCGAAGCGGCTGGACACAAAGTCGATGAAGGCGCGCACCTTGGGGGTGAGATGCCGCGCATGGGGATAGACCACATGGAGCGCGAGCGTCTGGGGCATATAGTCGTCGAGCACGCTGACGAGGGTTCCTGCGCGAAGATCCTCGCCGATGAGGAAGGTGGGAATGTCGATGAAACCCATGTGGTTCAGCGCCGCCACGCGCAGGGCGTCGCCATTGTTGAGCGCAAGCCTGCCCTTGACGGGGACGGTAAGCGCCTTGCCCTCAGGGGTGACGAATCGCCATTCGGTTCCCTCTGGCTGGTTGCTGTTGCACAGGCATTGATGACGCTGCAGATCCTGCGGGACATCCGGCGCGCCATGGGTCTTCAGATAGTGCGGGCTTGCGGAAATGACCCTGCGGATGGGCGCGATCTTCTTCGCGATGAGGCTTGAATCCGGAAGGGCGCCAATCCGCACCGCCAGATCGAATCCCTCCTCGATAAGATCGACAAATCGGTCGCTCATGGCCATGTCGACTTCGAGGCCCGGATATTGCGCCAGGAAATCGGCGAGCGCGGGCGCCAGATGCAGAAAGCCGAAGCTCATGGGCGCGCTGATCTTCAGACGGCCTCGCGGCGCAGCCTGCAACTGGCTGACAGCCTCGTCGGCCTCCTGAAGATCGAGCAGGATCTGCGACACGCGCTCCAGATAGCTGCGCCCCGCCTCGGTCAGGGTGAGGGCGCGCGTGGTGCGCTGGAACAGACGCAGCCCAAGCTGCGCCTCAAGGGCGCTGACGTTGCGGCTCACCACGGACTTCGATGTGCCCAGACGCGCCGCCGCGGCTGAAAAGGATTTCAGTTCGGCCACTTTCACGAAAGCTTCGATGGCGGAGAGACGATCCATATTGTTGCCCAAAAAGGAACAGATAGGTGCTATTTATAGAGATTGTTCGTCAAAACGACCAGATCTAAGGTCCACGACATCGGCGATGCGGTCATCGCCCCTGACCTGGAGCCTTCTCATGACCTTCGTTCCCACCTCCGCCACCACCTCCCTCGCTCCCGCCTTGGAGAAGCTCACCGGCGCCATCCGCCCCCTCGGGGAGCCGCTGATGCGCATCACCACAGGCCTGCTTCTCGTCCCCCATGGCGCGCAAAAGCTCTTTGGCTGGTTCGGGGGCTATGGGCTGGAGGCGACCGGCCAATTTTTTGCGGCCAAGCTCGGCCTCCCCGCAGGGCTCGCTCTGGCCGCAGGCCTTATCGAAGTCTTCGGCGGCCTCATGCTGGCGGCGGGCCTCGCCACCCGCGCGGTCGCGCTGCTGATCTTCGGGATGATGGCGGTGGCCACTCTCCACGTCCACCTGTCGCTCGGCTTCTTCTGGACCAATGGCGGTTATGAATATCCGCTCTTCTGGGGCCTCGCCGCCCTGTCCTTCGTGCTCAGCGGCGGCGGGCGTCACTCGCTCGACCGCCTCATCCTGCAGCGCGCCAGAACTGCAGGCTGAGGGGCCGGGGCTCCCCTGATGGACGCCGCAAGTCCTGCTGAAACCAAAACCGCCCCTCTGCATATTCCCCGAAACAGACAAAGGAACACACCATGGCCAAGGTGCTCGTGCTCTACTATTCAACCTATGGACATATCGAAACGATGGCGGGCGCCATCGCTGAAGGCGCGCGCAAGGCGGGCGCCGAGGTCGACGTCAAGCGCGTTCCTGAAACGGTTCCGCTGGAGATCGCCCGGAAGTCCCATTTCAAGCTCGATCAGGCGGCGCCTGCAGCGAGCGTCGGCGACCTCGAACATTATGACGCGATCATCATCGGCACAGGCACGCGCTTTGGCCGCATGTCCTCGCAGATGGCCGCCTTTCTCGATCAGGCGGGCGGCCTTTGGGCGCGCGGCGCGCTCAACGGCAAGATCGGCGCGGCCTTCACCAGCACGGCGACGCAGCATGGCGGGCAGGAGATGACGCTCTTCTCCATCATCGCCAACCTCCTGCATTTCGGCATGATGGTAGTCGGGCTGCCCTATAGCCATCAGGGCCAGATGAGCATGGCCGAGATCGTCGGCGGCTCACCCTATGGGGCCTCGACCATCGCAGGTGGCGACGGCGCGCGCCAGCCGAGCGCCATCGACCTCGACGGCGCCCGCCATCAGGGCGAACTGGTCGCCAAGGCGGCGATGAAGATCTTCGGCTGAACGGCCGAAACTTGCATCTCGCAGGCCTCCAGCTAATCTTCAGGGAATTTGCTGGAGGCTTGTTTCATGACCATCCGATCTCTGATCCTCTCGGGCGTCGCTTTCACCGCCCTCGTCACATCCGCCGCCGCGCAGACCTGGCCCGAGCGGCCCATCACCATGATCGTGCCCTTCGCCGCAGGCGGCGCGTCTGACGTCATCGCCCGCATCATCGGCGAGCGCATGGGGCAGGCGTTGGGACAGACCATCGTGAATGAGAATGTGGCGGGCGCAGGCGGGGTCATCGCGCTCAACCGCGTCGCCGCGGCCAAGCCGGACGGCTATACGATCCTCATCGGCAACACCGGCACCAACGCGGCCTCTTATGTTCTGTCGACGGAGCTGAAGGTCACGCCGGACTCCTTCGTCCCCGTCGGGCTCATCGCCAAGACTGCGCCGGTGCTGGCGGTGAGGAAGGATTTTCCGGCGAAGACTCTGGCCGACTTCGTGGCCTACGCCCGCGCCAATCCCGGTCAGGTCAACCTGGCGCATGCCGGCATCGGCTCGTCGAATTACCTCATCTGCAAGAATTTCGTCGCAGCCGCGAAGGTGGAGGTGACGCTGGTCAGCTATCGCGGCGCCGGCCCGGCCCTTGGCGATCTGCTTGGCGGCCATGTCGATGGCGTCTGCGACAACGCCGCCTCCATCGCGCCCTCCATTCAGGCCGAAAAGGTGCTGGGCCTCGCGGTCGCCGCCGCCAAGCGGCTGGAGATCCTGCCGAACTTGCCGACCTCGGCCGAAGGCGGGCTGCCGGAGTTTCTGGCGGAAGGGTGGAACGCCATCTTCACCCCGGCCAGGGCGCCCGATGACGTCCTCGCCAAACTGAACGCGGCCTTGCGCGCCTCCGTCGCTGACCCCTCGGTGCGCAAGCGCTTCAATGAACTGGGGTCGACGCCTGCCGATGAGGCGGAAATGACGGGCCCCCATGTGCGCAAGCTCGTGGAGGGCGACATCGCCCGCTACAAGGTCACGCTGGCGATCAAGGACTGACGAAAAAAGGCGGGGATCAGCCCCCGCCTTTTCCGTTCTTGCGAGCGGTCAGCCCTCAATCCATCTTCTTCAGGCCCACGACCTTCGCCATGGCCTCGACCTGCTTCTCCTGACGCAGGATGTCCGTGGAGAAGTCCTCCGCGCCGCCGGGGTTCGGCGCCTGGCCGCTGGCTATCAGCTTGGCGGCGATCTCGGGGTCGCGCGCGACGGCGGCGATGTCCTCGCCGATGCGCTTGCGCAGGTCTGCGCTCACGCTCGGGGCGGAAAACACGCCGACGAGCCCTTCGAGCTCAAGCGAGGGCACGCCCGCTTCGATCACGGTGGGAACATCCTTCATGATCTCTACGCGGTTGCGGCTCGTCACCGCCACGAGGCGCGCACCCTTGCTCTGCAGGACTGGCTGCTGGATGGCGAGGGCCGTCATGGCCGCCTGAATGCGGTTCGTGGTCATCTCGGCTGCGCCCGCCGTCAGATTGGTGAAGGGCACCTTGGTGATCTGCAGATTGAGCGTGGTGGTGAAATTGTCCCACACGAGTTCAGTGATGCCCGGCACCACCATGACGTTCATCTCGCCGGGCTTCTTCTTCGCGAGGTCGACGAATTCGCCAAGCGTCTTGACGCCAAGCATTTCGGAGACGCCGACGACGAGAATGGTGTTGGAGAACCGCGCCACGGGCAGAAGATCGCGCTCGCGGACATAGCCCAGCTTTTCATGGCGATAGGGATGGGGCGTGAAATTGCCCGTGGGCGTGAACAGGAACTGGTGATCGTTATTATCCCCCACCACAGCGCGGATGGCGATGAGGCTGTCGCCGCCGGGGCGGTTCTCGACCACCACAGGCTGCCCCCATTTGCGGGTCAGCACATCAGCGGCGAGGCGCGCGCCAATGTCGGCGCCCGCGCCCGGCGCGAAAGGCACGATGAATTTGACGGTCTTGGTCGGCCAGGCCGTCTGGGCCTGAGCCATGCTCGCCATGAGACCCAGCACGGCGGCGCCGGCCAGCGCCGCAAATTTGGACATTCGCATCATGATTTCCCCATCACCTTGAAGACGCCGCCTCAAGGCGGCCGACACATTCCGGACGTTCAAAACCTGCCGAAAGCAGCGTTATTTGCCCACCGCCTTGTTGTAGTAGCTCAGATCGTAATATTTCTCGGGCGGGCCCATCGCCTTCTTCGGCTCGGCGAATTGCTCGCGCACCTCCAGCACCGTGCGCAGGCCCGCGACATCAAGCGCGCCCTTGGGCGCCAGCGCGGCCTGCCCCTTGGTCACGCCGATGGTGGAGGGACGCGCCACCGCCTCGGAGGTGTTCACCTTGGCGGCGAGAATCTTGACGGCCTCATCGGTGTTGGCGCTGTCATAGAGCCAGTCGACGGCGTTCACGAGGCCGCGGATATAGCCGACCATGGCCGCCTCGTTCTGCTTCGCCCAGGCGCGGTTGGTGATCTGCACGCTCGCCAGATAGGGCCCGACGGCCGAGACAGCCTCGCCAAGGAAGGTGTAGCCCGCATTCTTGGCCTGCGTGGTGAAGGGCTCGCTGACGAGCGCGGCGGACATCTTGCCCTCTTTCAGGGATTCGAGCCGCTCGCGCGTGCCGCCGACGGCGACGAATTCGTAGTCAGCCGGCTGCAACCCGTTCTTCTGAAGCATTTTGCGCAGCACGAAGGCATAGCCCGTCGAAAGCGAATCAAGGGCGAATTGCTTGCCCTTCAGTTCGCCGATGGTCTTGATCGAGGGCTGCGCCATGAGGGCGAGCTCGGTCGAGGAGCCGCCCATGACGATGACGAGATCGACCGGCCCTTCGACCGCCGCCGTCCCCTGCCCTTCCTGATAGGCGATCAGATTGTCGGCGGCGGTTCCGGCGATGTGGAACTTGCCATTGATGAGATTGCTCATCTGGAAGCCGGAGCTGGGCGTCGCCGTGACGTTCACCGTCAGGCCTTCCTTCGCAAAGAACCCCTTGTCCTGCGCCACATAGATCGGCAGCGCGCTCGCCCCCGCAAAAACGATCACTTCCAGCGTGCGCGTCTGCGCCATGGCTGGTGAGCCCGCGATCAGGGCGGCCGCGGCTACGGCGGCGGACATGAGGTTGCGCATTCGTTTCTCCCCCGTGAATGACCCCGCTTTATCGCTCAGGCGCGCGCCAGTTTCCAGCACCTTCGTCGCGCCCACGCGGATTTGAGCAGGGCGGTTGCGAAGGCGGGCGGCAGGGCCTAGATTTGGCCGAACACTTGGGGGGAAAGCGCATGCGCAAGGCGATGAGGAGTAGGCTGTTCCAGCTTGGTCTGACCCTTGCCCTCGCCTGGAGCGCCAGTCCCGCCCGGGCGCAGGCGCAGACGCCCGCCGATTTCTATCGCGGCCGCACAGTGCAACTGGTGCTTGGCTACGGGCCCGGCGGCGGCTATGACGCCTATGCCCGCCTCGTCACCCAGCACATGGGCAAACACATCCCCGGCGCGCCAGCCATGGTGCTGCAGCACATGCCCGGCGCGGGGTCGCTGCGCGCCACCAACTACCTCTACGCCACCGCCCCCAAGGATGGCCTCGCCATCGGCGGCTTTTCGCGCGACATGCCCTTCCTCGGCGTGCTCGGACACAACGCCAATGTGCAGTTTGATCCGCGCAAATTCACCTGGCTGGGCTCGGTCGCAAGCTCCGCCGATGACGCCTATCTCCTCTTCGCGCGCCGTGACGCCGCGATCAAAGGCGTCGATGACCTGCGCAAGAGCGGCGGCGCGCCCCTCATGGTGGGCGTGACGGGGGAAGGGGGCGGCGCCAATGACTGGATGGTGCTGCTGCGCGATCTCCTGGGGTTCAACATCAAGCTGGTCAGCGGCTATCCCGACAGCGGCGCCCTGTTTCTGGCGGTCGAGCGCAAGGAGATTGACAGCCGCGCGCTCGATTATTCGGCGCTGCGCTCATCGCGGCCCGGCTGGATGAAGCCGGAGTCGGGCATGTACGCCATGCTGCAATTCGGCCGCGCGGTCCGCCATCCCGATTTTCCTGACACGCCAGTGGCGGCCGAGCTTGCGCGAGATGAAAAAGCCCGCCGCATGATCGAGGTCGCCGACGTCTCCAACACGCTGGCGCGCCCCTTCGCAGCGCCGCCGGGCATTCCCGCCGACCGGGCGAAGGCGCTGCAGGCGGCGTTCAACGCCATGGTCAGGGATCCCGACTTCCTCGCCGACGCAGCCCGCATGCGCGTCGATGTGAGCCCCCTCGACAGCGCCCAGATGCTGGAGCGCGTGGAGCAGCTCGCCCAGGCGCCGCCAGAGGCGCTCGACTATTTCCGCAAGCTTCATGAACGCGCGAAGGCCGGCGACTGACGATCCCGCCCATCACTGAATTCAACACAAAGAGGACGACCCATGCCGCATGACGAACTTTCCAAACATTGGCACGAACCCAAGGCGGGTGAAAACGCGGGCTTCGGCAAATTCGGGCGCCCCGCCATGCCCTATGACCGCTTCATGGAGGCCGAAGGCATTCCGGTCTATCGCGGCATCGGCGTCCATCGCGCGCAGGATCTGCCCATGGCGCCGTGGAAGCGACTTGGCGGCAAGGGCTCCTATATCCAGCTTTACGGCACCGAAGGCCTGTGGGGCTCCTATGTCGTGGAGATTCCGGCGGGCGGCGCGCTGAATGTCGAGCACCACCTCTTCGAGAAGCAATGCTACATCATTGAGGGGCGCGGGTCGACGGAAGTGTGGCAGGAAGGCCAGACGAAGAAGCAGACCTTCGAATGGCAGAAGGGCTCGCTCTTCTCGATTCCGCTGAACGCCTATCACCGCTTCGTCAACGCCACCAATTCGCCGGCCGTCATGATCTGCGGCACATCGGCGCCCAACATCATGAACCTCTTCGACAACCCGCGATTCGTCTTCGAATGCGCCTATAACTTCACCGACCGTTATTCCGGCGAAGACGATTACTTCAAGAGCCGCGATGATCTTGAGCCCGATCCGGTGCGCGGCCTCGCCATGCGCCGCACCAATTTCATGCCGGACATCATCAACTGCGAAATGCCTCTCGACAACCGCAGATCGCCCGGCTATCGCCGCATCGAGCCGGAGATGGCGGGACAGCGGTTCCATCTGTGGATCGGCCAGCACGAGACGGGCCGCTATTCCAAGGCCCACGCCCATGAGAGCTGTGCGGTGCTGATCTGCGTCAAGGGCAAGGGCTACACCTACACCTGGCCCGCGATCTATGGCTCGACGCCCTGGAAGGACGGCCATGCGGACAAGGTGCTGCGGCAGGACTACGAGGCGGGCGGCATGGTCTCGGCCGCGCCCATGACCGGCGACTGGAACCACCAGCATTTCGGCGTGTCGAAGGATCCGCTGCGCGTGACCGCCTGGTTCGGCCCCAACAACCATCCCGCCCGCAAGCCCGGCCTGCCCGGCGAGGCCATGACGGACAAATGGGCCATCGACATCAAGAAGGGCGGCGTCGCCATTCCCTACCATGCGGAGGACCCGTTCCTGCGCAAGGAGTTCGAGGAATATATGAAGCAGCAGGGCGTGCCGGTGCGCATGGAGCAGAAGCTCTACGACCCGCCTGCGGATTGACCATGGGAGGGCCGCCCGAACGGCGGCCTTCGCCTTTCTTCCAACCATTCGTGACCTGAACTGGCGATGATGATGAAATCCCATGGCATGATACGCGCGCTGGTCATCAGCGCCTTCGCTATCAGCGCAGCCCTCGCCGACGCCCATGTGGCGGCGGCGGAAGATTACTACCGCGGCAAGAAGATCTTCATCGTGAGCGCCTCTTCGGCCGGCGGCGGCTATGACCAATATGCGCGGCTTCTGGCGCGCCACATCGGCAAGCGCATCCCCGGCGCGCCCACGGTCATCGTGCAGAACATGCCGGGCGCAGAGGGGGTCAAGGCCGCAAATTACATCTACAATCTCGCGCCCCAGGACGGAACCTACATCGGCGCCCTGCCCCGCTCCCTGAGCCTGTCGAAGCTCTACGGCCATCATGAGCAATCCCTCATGTTCGATCCCTTCAATTTCCAGTGGCTCGGCTCGCTGAAGCGCGACACTGGCGTGCTGGCGGTGAACACGAAGTCGGGGCTCACGGCGCCCGAAGACCTGAGAAAGCGCGAGGTGACCTTGAGCTCGCAGGCCTCCAATTCGCCCAATTCCATGTATGCGCGCATGTTCAACGCGCTCTATGGCGCGAAGCTGAAACCGATCGAAGGCTACGAGGGCTCGACCGCAGGCATGCTCGCCGTGGAGCGATTCGAGGTCGATGGCCACCTGAGCGGAGGCACGACGGCGCCGCTCAAAAATAAACTCGCCGGATGGATCAATGCAGGAACCGGCAAGGTGCTCGTGCAATTCGGCATGAACCGCGACATGGACTATCCGGATGCGCCGACGGTGCTTGACCTGATCCCCGAAGCCGAAGGCCGCGCGGTGTTCGAACTCGCCTTCACCGAGCAGGAGATCGGCAGTCCCTATGTCCTTGGCCCCAAGGTTGCGGCGGCGCAGATGCAGATTCTTGAAAAGGCCTTCATCGAGACGGCCAGAGACGCAGATTTCCTTGAGGAAGCGCGGAACGAAAACGCGCCGATCTATATGCTGGACGCAGCGACCATTCAGGCGATGCTGAAGAAAGCCTATGGCGCGCCATCTGCGATAACGCAGAAATTGCGCGATCTCGCGAACGTGAAGGCGCACTGAACAGCAACGAGGGCGCGCCGCTGCGCCGATCTTTCACAACCAACCACAGGGAATTCTGACATGGCCTTCTCAGCATGGCGCGGCATCGCCGGCATCATCCACCCCACACTGCGCCCCGGCGCGCTGGAGGAGTTCATCCGCCTCTTGCCCGAAGGCATCGGCGTATTGCCGCTCTTCACCAACATCCGCGAGGGCACGCGCGCTGAATTCGCCACCGTCATGGGCGCCTATGAAGCGCAGATCGCGCTTCTGGCCGAACAGGGCTGCGACGCCATCCACCCCAACGGCGCCCCGCCCTTCATGGTGCACGGCCTGAAAGGCGAGGCGGAGATCGTCTCGGGCTGGGAGAAGAAGTATAAAACGCCGATCTTCACAGCCGGTCAGAACCACATCACCGCCCTGCGCGCCCTTAAGGTGAAAAGCATCGTGGGCGCGAGCTATTTCCCCGGCGAGATCAACAACACCTTCGCGCAATATTTCACGGATGCGGGTTTCGAAGTGCGCTGCATGGAGGGCATCGAGACGCCCTTCAACAAGGCGCAGGAGCTTTCAGGCGAACAGGTCTACGCCTTCATCAAGCATCACTTCATCAAGAGCGGCGGCGCCGACGCCATCTATATGCTGGGCTCGGGCTGGCGCACCCTGCATATCGTCGATCTCCTTGAGCGCGACCTCGGCGTGCCGGTGATCCATCCCGTGCCTGCGCGCGTCTGGGAGTTCCAGAAAAGGCTGCATGTGAACGAGCCGCGGCAGGGCTACGGCCAGTTGCTCGCCACCCTCCCGCCCTTGCCATGAGGGAGGACCTGACCGTGCTGCGATCAACGTACACAGGCCTCGCCATCACGCTGGCGCTCTCCTTCGCCAGCCCCGCCGCTGCGCAAACGCCCGAGCAATTCTATGCTGGCAAGACAGTCAGCATCGTGGTCCCGACATCGCCCGGCGGCAATTTCGACCTCAACGCGCGCCTTGTGTCACGGCACCTCGGCCGCTCCATTCCCGGTCAACCCACCGTGCTCGTGCGCAACATGCCGGGCGCGGGCGGCATGCTTGTCGCCAACCAGTTCGTCAACACCCGCGAACAGGATGGAACGACCATCGCCATCATGGAGCGCGGCACGCCGCAGCTCGCATATGAAGGCAATCCGAACGTGCGGTTCGATCCGCTGAAGTTCAACTGGATCGGTTCGCTGTCCTCTTATGCCAATGACGCCTATCTGATGCTGGTCAATGAGTCCCATCCGGCGAAAAGCGTCGAGGATCTGCGCAAGCAGGACATCGTCCTTCGCCTGGGCGGCGACATGCCCGGCTCCACGAACCTCACCTTCGCGGTTCTGGCGCGCGATCTCTTCAAGCTCAACGTCAAGCTCGTCCGCGGCTATCCGGGCGCTGCGCCCATGTTCATCGCCATGCAGGGGGGCGAGCTCGACGGTCAGATGATCGGCCTTGGCTCGGTGCGCGGCGCGCAGCCCGCCCTATGGAACGGCAAGAAAGTCCGGCCCCTCCTGCAATTTGGCCGCACGACGCGTCTGGCTGAACTGGGCGACATTCCCATCGGCCGCGAACTGCTCTCGGACCCGGCCGATCTCGCGCTTCTGGAGTTCGCCGAACTGTCCTTCTTCATCGCCCTGCCGTTCGTCGCGCCCCAGAATGTGCCGCCTGACCGCGTCGCCGCGTTGCAGAAGGCCTTCATGGACATGACCCGCGACAAGGTTTTTCTTGAAGACGCCGCGCGCTCCAATTTCGAATTGAGCCCGATCGACGGGCCAGCGACGCGCGCCATCGTCGAGAAGATGAGCAAGACGCCGCCAGAGGTCGTGCGCCGCTATGTTGACATCGTGCGCAAGGGCGGCGAGTAGGCTCATACGAAGCTTCAAAGGGAGAGAATGACATGGCCTATACAAGCTGGAGAGGCGTCGTCGGCTGCATCAAGCCGACGCTGCGCCCGGGCGGCCTCGAAGAACTGATCCGCATCCTGCCAGACGGCGTGTGCCTGCTGCCCCTGTTCCTCGACATCCGCAAAGGCACCGTCGATGAATTCAAGCGCGCGGTCGACCCCTATGAGCCCATGCTGGAGAAGCTCGCCGAAGCCAAGGTCGATCTCCTGCACCCCGAAGGCGCGCCGCCCTTCATGCTGCTCGGCTACAAGGGCGAGTGCGAGGTCATCGCGCGCTGGGAGGATAAATATAACATCCCCGTCTTCACCTCCGGCAGCAACCATGTGCGCGCCATGCGCGCGCTCGGCGTCAAGAGCTTCGTCGGCGCCACCTATTTCAACGGCGCCATCAACGATGTCTTCGCGAAATATTTCGTCGAGGCGGGCTTTGACGTGAAGGGCATGGAGGGGCTCGACGTGCCCTTCCAGGACGTGGGCCAGCTTTCGCCCTATGAAGTCTACGCCCATGTGAAGCGCGCCTTCCTGCGCCAGCCCAAGGCTGAAGCCATCTATCTGCTGGGCTCGGGATGGCGCGTGATGGAGATGATCGAGGAGCTGGAGCAGGATTGCGGCGTGCCGGTGATCCACCCGATCCCCGCGCGCGCCTGGGAGATCCAGCGCCGCCTCTCCATCCGCCAGCGCGTGACGGGCTATGGCCAGTTGCTCGAACACATGCCGGTGGACTGAGCGGGCGCGAGACAGACGATGACGCAGACCAACCTGCCGATCGCCGTGACCATCGGCGATCCCCATGGCATCGGCCCGGAGATCGCCGTGAAGGCGGCGGCGGCTTTTCTGCAAGGCGGCGGGCCGCGCGTGGTGCTCGTCGGCGACCTCTTCATCATCGCGCATTACGCCCAGCGCCACGCGCCTAGCCTCGCGCTCCATGATGTGCGCGCGGCGGGCGCCGCCGCTGGCGCCATCCACTATCTGCCGGTCGAGGCCATGACGCCCGCGCAATTCCAGCCCGGCCGCATCGACGCCGTGGCAGGGGCGGCCATGGTGGCCTATGCCGCTGCAGCGCTTGATTTCGCGCGCGCTGGCAAGGCCCATGCCGTCGTGGGCTGCCCGCACAATGAAACCGCCGTGAACAGCGCGGGCATTCCCTTCAGCGGCTATCCCGGCCTCGTCGCACGCCTGACGAATGTCCCTGAAGAAAGCGTCTTCATGATGCTGGTGGGCGGGGGCCTGCGCATCCTGCATGTGACACTGCATGAACGTCTCGCCGATGCGCTGGCGCGCATCACGCCCGACCTCGTGGAGGCCGGCGTCCACGCCTGCGTCAAGGCGCTGGCGACGCTGGGCGTCGACAAGCCGCGCATCGGGGTCTTCGGCATCAATCCCCATGCGGGCGAAGGCGGCCTCTTCGGCGATGATGACGAGCGCATCAATGTCCCGGCCGTGGCGCGATTGCAGGCGCAGGGGATCGACGTCATCGGCCCCGTCGGCGCCGATGTGATGCTCGGCAATGGCGGCTGCGACGCCTATATCGCCATGATCCACGATCAGGGACACATCCCCGTGAAGCTCCTGGCGGGCCGCCACGCCTCCGCTCTCTCCATCGGCTCGGACGTGCTCTTTTCAAGCGTCGGCCATGGCAGCGCCTTCGACATCGCCGGTCAGGGAATCGCGGACCCCGAAGCCGTCATCCGCACGGTGCGGCTGCTCGCGGGGGCATGACGCGTGCGGGCTCAGCCATGCGCCCGCATCAAAACCTCCATGCGGCCAAGACCGGCGAAATCCGCCACAACCCTGTCGCCGACCTTCACAGGCGCAAAGCCCACGGGCGTGCCGACCATGATGACGTCGCCTGGCAGCAGCGTATAAAAGCTTGAGGCATGGGCGATGATCTCGCGCATGTTGAAGGCGAGGTCTCGGGTGTTCGACCGCTGGATCACCGCGCCGTTCACCTCAAGCAACGTGTCGACATTATCGGGGTCGACCAGTTCGTCAGCGGTCACGATCCATGGCCCAAGCAGCGCATAGGTGTCGATGGACTTTCGTGAGCTCGGGCTCTCCTTGCCGCGCAGGGTCATGTCGAGGCCGATGCAATAGCCGAACACATGATCCATCGCGTCATCTTGCGATATGTCCGTGCCGGGCTTGCCGATGATGATGGAAAGCTCCGCCTCAGGGTCGCTGCGCCTGTCCGGAAACCGCAGCGCCACACCCTCTGACGGCCCGGCGATGGCGCTCGGCGCCTTGATGAACATCTGGATGGGATCGCCATCCTGCCGGGCGTCGGCGCCGCCGCCGATGTCGATCTTCTCCTGCGCGAGGCCGCGCCGGTTGCGCGCGATGCCGATCACCTTCGAAGGCGTGCTGATCGGGCTATTGAGCGCGGCGTCGGCGAGGGCGATGCGTGGCGCGCGCCCCTTCAATTCGTCAATGCGCGCCTTGATGACAGGCCAATGCTGGATGAGCGGATCGCCCGGCGGCAATGGCCAGCGCAGGGCGGGCATGGCCTCAAGGGCCGCCGTCACGTCGATGATGGCCGCGCCCTCCACAAGGCCGAGGCGGTCCTGATTGAAACGACAGATCCTCATCCCGTCACTTGCCCTCTTCGCCCTGCATGCGGGCGATGATGTCCTGCACGCGCTTCTTCTGTTCGGGGGTCGGATCCGTGATGACGGAGCGCGCGTTCTTCAAGGTGCTGTCGGGATCGAGATATTCGATGATCCGTTCGGACTTCTCGCCATCGGCGATGAGCTGGGGATTGCTCAGGGTCTCCTTGATCGCCGCCTGCAGATAGGCGAGCCGCCCTGCGGGCATGCCCGGCGGCACGATCAGGATGCGGCCGAGATTGCTGATCTTGTCGTAGAAATCAAAATACCAGGCCGCCTCGGCGTCGAGCGTCAAGGCTTCGAAGATGGTGGGATCATTGGGGAAGAAGCGCGAGCGCACCCGCGACATGGTGGCGATGCCGATCGCCTCGCCCTGATGCACATAATGGGTGGCGGAGGACTCCGCCTGAAACATGGCGTCCATCTCGCCGCGCGTGAGCGCCAGCGCGGCGTCGTTGCTGCCTGTATAGCCTGCCACCACCTGGCAATCCATCTTCAGGGCCTCGCAGGTGAAGGCCGCGCCGATGGCGAGGCCCGAAGTCGCGCCCGAGGCCGCCCAGCGCCATTTCTGCTTCCGGTCCACCGCCTGCTGAACCGACCGGACAGTGGATTTCGGCTCGACGAGCCAGATCGACGGCGGCGCGCCCACGGTGGCGAGATAGCCGAATTTCGTGAGGTCGTAGCGCACGCCCGATTGGCCCGTGATCTGCGCGAAGGCGGCGCCCGATCCATTGGCGAGCGAGAGGGCAAGCCCATCAGGCGGGGCCTGATAGAGGAAGTTCATGGAGGCGATGCCGCCCGCGCCCGGGCGGTTCTCCACGATGACATTGGTTCCCAGAACCTTCGTGAGATAGGGGGCGATCATGCGCGAGAATGTGTCGTAGCCCCCGCCCGGCCCGGAGCCCACGACCATGCGCACCGTCTTGCCCGCATAATAGGCCTTGCCATCCTCCTGCGCCGCCGCAGGCAGGCAGAAGGCGAGAGCGCAGAGCGCAGGAAGCAGTCTCTTTTTCAACATGCGCCCGGCGCTCCCTTATCGGCCTACCGGCCTGAATTTCGGAATCGATATGTCCTCGTCATAATCGTCAAAGACGACTTCCACAGGCATCTCGCAGCGCACCTCTTCGTGGGAGACGCCGAGGATGTTGGTGAGCAGGCGCGGCCCCTCCTCCAACTCGACCAGCGCGACCACATAGGGCACTTCTTCGGCGAAGGCCGGACGATAGACCCGGTGGAAAGTGACGAAGCTGAAGACCTTGCCGCGCCCCGACACATCCCTGAAGGTGAAATTCGCCGACAGGCAATGCGGGCAGGTGCGCGACGGGGGATGCCAGAACTTCTCGCAGTCCTCACAGCGAGGCAAGGCGAGGCGATGCTCTTTCGCGGCCTGCCAATAGGGCAGAGACTCGGGCGCGGGGCGGGGCTTTGGCTTGGCTGGTGTCTGGCTCATCACGCGCGTCCCAAAATCAGAGTGGAATGACAGACCTGATTGCCGCCATGGCCTGAGATCAGCGCCACTTCGGCATCCCTGACCTGGCGATGCTCGGGATAGATGTGGCGCATCTGGCGCACGCCTTCCACGATCTGCAGCATGCCCTCGCAATGGCTTTCCGAGAGCTGGCCGCCCGAGGTGTTGCAGGGCAAGGCGCCGCCAAGACGCAGCGCGCCCGAGGCGACGAAGGGCCCGCCCTCGCCCTTCTTGCAGAAGCCATAGTCCTCAAGCTGGGTGAGGACCATATAGGTGAAGCAGTCGTAGATCTGCGCGGTGTCGATGTCCTGCGGACCCAGCCCCGCCATGCGATAGGCGGCCTCGCCCGCCTGCTTGGCCGCCGTGACCACCATATTGTCATCGGCGAACCAGCCGCGTGTGTTGTTATGGGTTCCAAAGCCCTTGATGAGGACAGGGGGCTGGCGCAGATCCTTCGCCCGCGCCGCGCTCGTCACGATCACGGCGCCCGCCGCGTCAGACCGCAGGCTGCAATCATAGATGCCGAAGGGCGCCACGATCAGCCGACCCGCGTGATAATCCTCGATGGTCAGCGGCTTCTTCATCTGCGCGTCGGGGTTGCGCAGGGCATGCTCGCGGAAGGCGACGGCGATTTCGCCGAAATGATCGCGCGTCGTGCCGTAAAGATGCATGTGCCGCGTGGCGCCGAAGGCATGGGCGGCGGTGGCGCCATAGTAGCCATATTCGGGGCCGAATTCGCGCGCCAGCATGGCCTCGGGCCGCGTCTCGTTGCGCACGCGCACTTCCTCATTGGCGTGGGTGCGCGACCAGGTGTCGCGCGCAAAGCCGCAGACGATGGTGTTGGCCATGCCGAAGCGGATCGCCATGACCGCGAGCGCCACCGACATGATCTGGCTCGCGCCGCCATTGGTAAGCGTGGTGGAGAAACGCGCGTTGACGCCGAGGCGTTCGGCGACAAGCTGATGGTGCGAATAAGAATCGTCCGGCCCGCGGCACAGCACGCCGTCGACATCGCTGGCCTTGAGCCCTGCGTCATCCAAAGCGTTGCGGATCGCCTCCACCATGAGGTCGAGGCTCGATGTGCCCGGCACCTTGCCGAGGCGGCTCGTCGCCGTGCCGACGATCGCGCATGTGTCGCGCAATTCGCGCGATGGCTCTATGTTGAATGCGTTCATTGCGGCCTCTATTGCACGAGATCACGGACACGTTTGGTCAGGTCGGGCGACGCCGAATAGACCTTGTCCAGAAGTTCATTGATGCGCTCGCCCGATACGGGGTCGATCTCCGCGCCAAGCTTGGCGGCGTCTTCGAGCAGCGCGGCGTCTTTCATGGACTCGTCGAACGCCCTTCGCAGCATGTCCGCGCGGTCCTTCGGCACCTCCGGCGGCAGCACGAAGGGCCGCCCCATCACCTGCTCCACGAAGGCGATCTCCAGAATGGACCGGGCCGTGGGATTGGGCGCAATCTCCAGCGCCGTGGGCACATCCGGATATTCCTTGTCGCGCTCCATGCCGAGCTGCAGGATGACCGCGACCTCGCCCGCCTTCTCCCAGGGACGATAGCGCGCCCGGAAGGCGGCTGACGTGCCGCCAGAAATATGGCCGTCGACCTCGGCGCGCTCCACCGCCATTAGGGTCGCTTGCGATCCGTCATAACCTTCGATGACCCGAATCTTCGCCGCGACAAGTTCGGTCAGGATGCGGGCGTAAATCGAGCTGGGCGATGTGCGCGCAGAAGATGAGATCGTGACCTCCTTCGTGCGCAAGCCCTCGACGCCCTTCACACCCGTGGATGTGCGCAGGAGAAAGAAGCCGATCTCCTGCTGGGTGGACCCCAGCCAGATGAATTTGCGCGCGTCGAACTGCACGGCGGTGTTGTCGGGGTAATAGAACTTCACAAGCCCGGTGTTGCGCTGCAGGCCGCCGATCACGGACCCATCGCGCGCCGCGACCGTGTAGAGATAGTTCGCGGCCTTGATGCCCTCCGCCCCCGGCATGTTCTGCACGACCATGGTGGGAGCGCCCGGCAGATATTTGGGCATGTGCCGCGCCAGTAGACGCGCATACTGGTCATAGCCGCCGCCTGCGGAAGCGGAGGTGACGAGCGTCATCTTGCGGTTCTTGAAGAACTCCGCCGCTGGTTGGGCCTGCGCGGCGAAGGGCAGGCACAGGGCGAGGGCGGCGAGGAATGATCGTTTGGCCATGGCTCTATCAGCCTCTATTTCGGCCGCAGGGGCGCGAGGATTTCATCATTGTGTTCGCCAAGCTCCGGCGAGCAGAAGCGCACGGAATTGGGCGTGTCGGACATGCGCACGCCGTTGCGCACATAACCGACCATGCCGAGCTTGGGATGAGGCACGTCGACGCGCATCTTGAGGTGCTGCACCTGCGGATCGGTGAAGACGTCGTCGAGCGTGTTGAGCGGCGCTGAAGGCACGTCCTTCTGCAGGAGCAGATCAAGCCAATGGGCGCGGGTGTTGGTGCGGAAGATGTCGCCAAGGGCCTTGTTCAGCGCCTCGTAATTCTTGCCGCGCGTCTCCTTGGTCTTGAAGCGGGGATCGTCGACCCATTCGGGATGGCCGACGACCTCCGTCAGCGCCACCCAGAATTTCGTGGGCGAGGACAGATGCACCACAAAGGCCTTTCCGTCGCTCGCGGTGAAGGCGTAGACCTGCGCCTGATGGGTGCGCGTGGCGCGGCCGGGAACCTTGCCGTTCTCGAAGAAACGCGCCGCATTCTCGCCGCAGAAGGAAAGGGTGGATTCAAGCAGCGAGGTCTCGACCCTTTGCCCTCTGCCGGTGCGCCCGCGCGCGATGATGGCGGCGAGGATCCCGTTGGCGGCGTTCATGCCGCCCAGATGGTCGGAGAGCGAAATGCCCATGGGCTTGGGGTCGGCGATGTCGGTCAGCAGGCTCAGCAAGCCGCTGGAGGCCTGCCCCACCGTGTCATAGCCCGGCCGCATCGCGTAAGGCCCATCCGAGCCATAGCCGGTGATCGAGCACCAGATGAGGCCGGGATTGGCGCCGGTGAACTGGTCGAAGCCCAGCCCCAGCCGGTCCATGGTGCCCACGCGAAAATTCTCGATCACCACATCTGCGGTGAGGATCAGGGCGCGCGCATCGGCCTTGCCCTGCTCGCTCTTGAGGTCGATCGTTACGCTCTTCTTGTTGCGGTTGACGGAGCCGAAGGTCGCCGAATATTCGACGCGGCCCCAGCCGCGGAACGGATCGCCCTTCGTGGGCTCCTCGACCTTGATGATCTCGGCGCCCATGTCGCCCAGCAACATGCCCGCATAGGGCCCGGAAACATAATTGGCGAATTCGACGACGCGAATCCCGTCTAGGGCTCCCGACATTGTTCCTCCCTTGCGCCGGCCTCGATGGGCCGCTGCGCCGACCTGTCCCGCCATTCAGACGTCCAGCGCATGTTAGGCCGCAGGATCACGCTATTCCAGATCAAATTATAAATTATTCACCCGGGCGTCGCCTCGCCTGGGTGGCGGGACGGACGCAGCGAGAGACATGAGGGATCAAATCCTCTGGCGTTGAAGGCCCGCCCTGCCTATGATTCTGGCGGACAAGGGGCGCAAGACCCCTTCAAACCCGGAGGACATCATGCCCAAGTCGACTGGAATCTCCGGGTTGGACAGACGGATCTTCCTGGCGAGCGCGGCGACGAGCCTTGTCGCCGCATCCAGCGATCTGTCGCTGGCCCAGGAACAGAAGGGGGCGGCGCCGGGCGGAACCCGCGCCCTCGCGGAGATCATTGCGCAATTCACCTTGGATTTCGATCTGAAGAAGGCGCCGCCCGAGCTCCTCGAAAGATCGCGGATCGCCTTCATCGACACCCTTGGCGTGATGCTGGGCGGCGCCCACGAGGATGTGGCGGCTCTCGCGCGCAACATGATCTTGGCGGAGGAGAGCGCGCCTCGCGCCTCTGTCGCCAGCAGCACGCTGCGCGCCTCGCCCCAGCTTGCGGCGCTGGCCAATGGCGTGGCGGCCCATGCGATGGACTATGATTTCAGCTATGCGAGCGGTCAGGCGATTTCCCCCGTCATCCCGGCCTTGCTGCCCATGGCCGAGAGCCTGGGCTCCTCCCCGCTTGAGGTAATGGCGGCTTTCGTGATCGGCGCGGAGGTCGCAGGCCGGCTGGTGCGCACGATGCCCAAGATTTCCGCGCTGGGCGGGTGGCATGCGGTGGGCATGGTCGGACCGATTGCGACGGCTGCGGCCTGTTGCCGACTGATGAAGCTTCCCGCGCCAGCCGTCATCGACGCCGTTGGGATCGCCGCATCGCTGTCCGGGGGCGTGTCGGCGAATTTCGGCACTATGACCAAACCGCTTCATTCGGGCGTTGCGGCGCGCAACGGCGTCATGGCGGCGCAACTGGCGGCCAAGGGCTTCACAGCCAGCAGGACGGCGCTGGAGGGCAAGAGCGGCTATTTCGATACGTTCAATCGCGCGCTGCCGCAGACGACGGGCGCTTTTGGCGACCTTGGAGCAAGGTATGATCTGTTGACCCGCGGCTATAAACTGAAGCGCTATCCCTGCGGAGGCCTGTCGCATACCGCCATCGACGCGACCTTGCTCTTGCGTCAGCAGCTTGAGAACCGCGTCGGGGAGATCACGCGCGTGGACGCCGGCATTACGAAGAACGCCGCCCAGCGCATCAAGGGCTCATATCCCGATACGATCGAAAGCGCCAAATTCAGCATGCCCTATATTGGCGCCTGGACGATCCTGAATGGACCGCCTTCGCTGCGGACCTTCACCATGGAGGCGATCGCCGATGCGCAGGTGAAATCGCTATCCACGAAAATCTTTCATCAGGTGGACGCGGAATTTGCGGATGAAGTGGAGGAGGCGCCCGGCCGCGTGCGCGTGACCCTCGCCAACGGCTAGGTTCTCGAACAAAAGGTCTGGTACGCCAGCGGATCGCCGGAAAATCCAATGACGCCCGCACAAGTCGAAGCAAAATTCATGGACTGCGCTCTCCTGACCAGGAAGGAGGCCGAAGCACGGCGCGTCTTCGCTTTTATCAGCGATCTGCCGAACAAAACCTCTTTCGACGGCTTCTGGTCCCTTCTCGCGGGAAGCTGAAGGGGCGCTCTACTCCGCCCGGATGCCCTGATCCTTGATCAGCTTGCCCCAGGTCTCGCTCTCTTTGGCGAGAAAGGCGGCGAGTTCGGCCTGCGTCGAGCCCACGGACTCCGCCGCGAGCGCGTCGAGGCGCCCCTTCACGCCGGGATCGGCGAGCGCGGCTTTGGTGTCCGCCGCCATGCGCGCCACCATTTCGGGCGGGGTCTTTCTGGGGGCGAAGAGCGCGAACCAGGAGGAGACGTCATAGCCGGGCACGGCGTCCGCCACAGGCGGCAATTCCGGCGCGAAGGGCGAGCGCTTCGCCGTGGTGATGGCGAGGCCCTTCAGCGTTCCCCCGCGCACCTGCTGGAGCGATGAGGTGATGTTGTCGAACATGATGTCGACGCGCCCGCCCATGATGTCCGCAATGGCGGGCGCGCTGCCGCGGTAGGGCACATGGGTCATCTCGACGCCGGTCAGCTTCTTGAACAATTCGCCGGACAGATGGATCGACGTGCCCACCCCCGAGGAGGCGTAGGTGAGCTTGCCGGGATTCGCCTTTCCATAGGCGATCAGCTCCGCCACGTTCTTCACGGGCAGATGCTGGCCCGCGATGAGCATGTTGGGCACCATGGCCACCAGCGACACCGGAGCGAAATCGCCCACGGGATCGTAGCCGAGCTTGGGATAGAGATAGGGATTGGTGGCGAGGCCCACGGAGACCAGCAGGAAGGTCTCGCCATTGGGCTCGGCGCGCGCCGCCGCCTCCGTGCCGATATTGCCGCCCGCGCCGCCCTTGTTGTCGACGACGATGCTGCAATTCCACATCTGCCCGAGCTTGTCGGCCATGATGCGCGCGATGATGTCGGTGGCGCCGCCCGCCGCGAAGGGCACGATGAGCCTGATGTTGCGCCCCTGCGGCCATGCGGTCTGGCCCCGCGCCATGGCGGGAAGCATGAGGCTTGCGGCGAGGCTGGCCGAGAAGCTGCGACGATCCATGATGGTCCCCCCTGTTGGCGCGATGCTAACCAAAGGGGGCGGCGCCGTCCACGGCTCAGTGGATCTCCTGTCGCGAGCACATGATATGTCCGGTTTAGGTAGCACGTGGTTTGTCCGGTTTTTTGATCGGAGGGCCGCATGTTGCCGGAGGTTCGGATGGCGCGTGTTTTGGATGCGATCAGTTCGCATCGGGCGGGACGCTTGAGTTGTGTCGA
>CANGFT010000053.1 GCA_947453205.1 Beijerinckiaceae bacterium
CGCGGAGTGGAACCTGATCCGCCGCACCGATGGCAAGCTGCACAAGACCCTGCAGGCCCGCGACCTCTGGGACAAGATCGGCTACGCCGCCTGGGCCTCGGCTGATCCGGGCATCCAGTATCACACCACCATCAACGACTGGCACACCTGCCCGGCGTCGGGGCCGATCAACGCCTCGAACCCGTGCTCGGAATATATGTTCCTGGACGACACCGCATGCAATCTCGCCTCGCTGAACCTGCTTCAGTTCCGCGACGCGCAGACGGGCAAGATCGACATCGCCGCCTATGAGCATGCGGTGCGTCTGTGGACCATGGTGCTCGAAATCTCCGTCATGATGGCGCAGTTCCCCTCGAAGGAGATCGCGCGCCTCTCTTATGACTACCGCACGCTGGGCCTTGGCTACGCCAATGTCGGCGGCCTCCTGATGTCTTCGGGCATGTCCTATGACTCCGACGAGGGCCGCGCCATCACCGCCGCGCTCACCGCGATCATGACGGGCGTGTGCTACGCCACCTCCGCCGAAATGGCGAAGGAGCTTGGGCCCTTCCCCGGCCACAAGCCGAACGCCCAGCACATGCTGCGCGTCATCCGCAACCATCGCCGCGCCGCCTATGGCGAGACGACCGGATACGAGAAGATCTCGGTCAATCCCGTGCCGCTCGACATCGCTTCGCTGAAGGACGAGGCTTTGGCGCAGGCCGCCCAGCGCGCCTGGGATCGCGCGCTCTCGCTCGGCGAGCAGCACGGCTATCGCAATGCGCAGGTCTCCGTCGTCGCCCCCACGGGCACGATCGGCCTTGTCATGGATTGCGACACCACGGGCATCGAGCCGGACTTCGCGCTGGTGAAGTTCAAGAAGCTCGCGGGCGGCGGCTATTTCAAGATCATCAACCGCGCCGTGCCCGAAGCGCTCCGCGTGCTGGGCTACCGCCCGCATGAGATCGCGGAGATCGAGGCTTTCGCGGTGGGCCATGCCTCCATGCGTCAGTCGCCTGGCGTCAACCACTCGAGCCTGCGCGCCCGCGGCTTCACCGACGAGAAGCTCGAAGCGCTGGAAGGCACGCTCGCCAGCGCCTTCGACATCAAGTTTGTGTTCAACAAGTGGTCGCTGGGCGCGGACTTCCTGACGGGCGCGCTGAAGGTGCCTGCCGAGAAGCTTGACGATCCCAGCTTCGAGCTGCTGCCCTTCCTCGGCTTCTCCAAGGCCGAGATCGAGGCCGCCAACATTCACGTCTGCGGCGCCATGACGCTCGAAGGTGCGCCCCACCTCAGGGTCGAGCACTACGCAGTGTTCGACTGCGCCAATCCCTGCGGGCGCACCGGCAAGCGTTACCTGTCGGTCGAGAGCCATATCCGCATGCTCGCGGCGGCGCAGCCCTTCATCACCGGCGCGATCTCCAAGACGATCAACATGCCCAACGACGCCACCGTCGAGGATTGCAAGGACGCCTATATGTTGTCCTGGCGCCTGGGCCTGAAGGCCAACGCGCTCTATCGCGACGGCTCGAAGCTCTCGCAGCCCCTCAACTCCCAGCTCATCGAAGATGATGGCGAGGATGAGGAGGATGCAGCCGAGGCTCTGGTCGCCATGCCGGCGGCCGCGCGCGCGGCGCATTTGTCCGAGCGCGTCGTCGAGAAGATCGTCGAGCGCGTGCAGGTCGAGCGCACCCGTGAGCGCGAGCGTCTTCCTGATCGCCGCAAGGGCTACACCCAGAAGGCGGTGGTCGGCGGCCACAAGGTCTATCTGCGCACCGGCGAATATGAGGATGGCCGCATCGGCGAAATCTTCATCGACATGCACAAGGAGGGCGCCGCCTTCCGCTCGCTGATGAACAATTTCGCCATCGCGATCTCGGTCGGTCTTCAGTATGGCGTGCCGCTGGAGGAATATGTCGACGCCTTCACCTTCACCCGCTTTGAACCTGCGGGCTTCGTGCAGGGCAATGAGGCGATCAAGAACGCGACCTCGATCCTCGACTATGTCTTCCGCGAACTCGCCATCTCCTATCTCTCGCGCAACGATCTCGCCCATGTGGATGTGAGCGACATCGGCGGCACGGTGATCGGCAAGGGCGACGACCAGAGCCGCCCGCCGGCTTCGCAGACGACGCTGGTCTCCTCGGGCTTCGTGCGCGGCAAGCATGAGAAGCTGATGCTGGTGCAGGGCACAGGCACCCATGGCCCCGCCATGGCGCCGACCGCCTTCTCCAGCGGGCAGTCGACCTCGGTGACGGAGCTGCATGGCGAGCTGGCGACGCTCGACTGGCAGGCCCCCGCCACAGCCACGAAAGCCGCCCCGGCGCGCGACACCATGGCCGACAAGCGCGCGGAAGCGCGGATGAAGGGTTATGTGGGCGAAGCCTGCCCGGAATGCGCGAACTTCACGCTGGTGCGCAACGGCACCTGCCTGAAGTGCGACACCTGCGGCTCGACGACGGGTTGCTCTTGATCGGGGTTGCGTGAGTTGAGTGCGTGTTTGTTGCGTTGAGTTGCGTGCGTTCACGTGGCGTTGCGTTGAGTGAATGGTGACAAGTCACACCAATGACAGCGGGGTCGGCATCGTCGATCCCGCTGATTTTTTTGGCAGCTTTCAGCGATGGCTGATCAGGCTGTGGGGCCTGATGTCGATCCAGAGCCGACGCGCCTTTTTCTGGCGGCAGATGTCCCATTCATGTTCAATGAAGGACATAGCGTATTCGACGCGTTTCGCCGCCAGAACCTCGTCGCAGCCGATTGAGATGAGATTGAGGGGATGAAATTTCCCGGTGTTGTTGGGGTTTCCGAACCGCCGGACCAGACGTTTCATGTCATTGTCGATGGCGATCAGGATCGCTGCGTTGTGGATGGATATCGCGGCGACGACTTCATCGCTCGCCCCACCCTCGCAGACCTCGCTGTGATGGATCACCTGATGGCCGCGCCTTTGAAAGGGATCGCCCGCCAGCCTTGGCGCGCCCTCATCCAGCAGCACTTTCAGCGGCGGGCGCGGCTCGCTCACGCTACGTCTTTGTAATTCAAAGCCGCTTCAATATCCTGCCGGGTTATGGCCGGATATTGCTTGTTGATCTCCGCCACCGAATAGCCAGCCTGGGCGAAGGCCTGAATGCTGCGCACGGGGATCCGGGTGCCTGCGATGACGGGTTGATTTTGCGCCACGCTGCGCTTGCGCTCGATGGCGCCGACGAGGCCGGGCTTGCGCTCGCGCATGGCGCGCACCGCGCCTTCGAGCGTTCCCGTAACGACACGCAGCGGAATGTGCAGCACGCCCTGTCCGCTGGAGGCCTCTTGCCTGCCGCCGGTCTCAGGGTCTTCGAAGACGACGCGCTTGCCCAGAATATGAAGCGTTGTTTTCGCCCAGAGATCGTCGCCCAGATGGGTCAGCTTTTGCTTGGCGCTCCGCAATTCCGAGAACGGGATCTGCGCCTCGTTGCGAATCGCATGGATGACCTTCAGGCACAGGAGGTCTCGAAAGCTGTAGAGGCTGGCGAGGCCGCCATCGCCCAGCTTCAGGCTTGGCGCGAAAAAACCATTGGCGTCCCAAAGCTTGAGCTGCCTTTGGCTGACGCCTGTCAGGTGCGAAGCCTGTTCCCGGGTGAAAGCGCTTATGATCATCTGCGGACTGCCTTGGGCCGAGCTTGATCATAACTTAAAACGGCGGGCTTAGGAAGGCGTTTTTTGAGCCACTCACATCACGGTCGCCAGAAACCACGGCAGCAAGGCCAGCGACATCAGCGTCGACAGCACCACCAGCCCGGCCACCTCATCCTCGCGGTTTCCATAGCGGGCGGCGAACATGTAATTATAGACCGCCGAGGGCATGGAGCTCTGGATCACGACGACGCCGCGGGCGACGCCCTCGAGGCCCAGCAGGGTCGCGACCAGCCAGCCGATGCAAAAGCCCCCGACCAGCCGCGCCAGCGAAAAGATGATCCCCCGCCCCAGCGACTGGATCTTGAGCTGCGCCAGCGAATAGCCGAGCGACAGCAGCATCAGGGGCACCGTCAGCCCGCCCGTGATATGCAGCGCCCGCGCGACGGCGGCGGGCAGGGTGAGGCCGGTGAGGGCGAGGCCTATGGCCAGCCCGATGGCCCAAACGAGGGGCATGCGCAGCAATTCGCGGAAGGTGATCCCCCGCGCGGCGATGGCCTGCCCCAGGGTGAAGTTCGCCAGCGACGCGATGGTGAAATAGGCGATGGAGAGGGCGAAGCCCGCCGGGCCGAAGGCGAAGAGCGTCAGCGGCAGGCCCATGTTGCCGGTGTTGGAGAAGGTCAGGGAGGGCAGGTAGGTCGGCACGGACTGGCCCATGGCCTTCACCAGCCCATAGCCCAGCCCCATGGCCAGCCCATGGCACAGGGCCGAGGCGAGGGCGATCTGCCCGAGGGCGCCGAGCTGCAGGCCCGCCCCCGAGAGGCTGTCGATCACGAGGCAGGGCGTGCCCACCACCGTCACCATCAGCGAAACGAAGGCCGGATCGAAGGGCTTCTTCGCCCGCGCCCAGCCATAGCCCATGGCGGCCACGAGGAACACGGGCATGACCACATCGAAGAGAATGCCGAGAATCTGCATGGCGCGGGTATAGCTTGGGCCTGCGGGAATGGCGACGGCGTCGGCGCGGCGAAGACGCTCCCGATCAGCATGCGCAGACCCCCACCCCTGCCCCTCCCCACAGGGGGGAGGGGATCTGCAAGCATTTCGGCTCAATAATACAGATGGTTAGTCAGCATACCCTCCCCCTTGTGGGGAGGGTCGGCCGCGCCAGCGGACGGGGTGGGGGTCTGCGCATGCTGATCGCGAGCCACATCGGCTGGATGCTGCGGAATTGAGGCCCCCCTCTCCATTGCTTTACGGGCCGCGGCGGTTATAGTCCGCGCCGAATTGGGCGTCTGGCCGCTTTGCGCCGGGCGCTTTCCTGCTGGAGCTTGCGACGACCATGAACTTCATCACCCCCGCCTACGCCCAGGCTGTCGGAGCCGGCGGCCCGACCGAATTCGTCATGCAGCTGGTGCCCTTCGCGGTCATCCTTCTCATCATGTATTTCATGATCATGCGGCCCCAGCAGAAGCGCGCCAAGGCGCATCAGGAGATGATCTCCAACATCCGCCGGGGCGATACGGTGGTGACGGCGGGCGGCATCATCGCCAAGGTGTCGCGCACGGTTGACGACAGCGAGGTCGAGGTCGAAATCGCTCCGGGGGTCAAGGCCCGCCTGCTGCGCGCCATGGTTTCCGACGTGCGCAGCAAGGGCGAGCCGGTCAAGGACTGACGCGCCCCCGCGACCCCGTTCAGGCGATCCGCAGGACGGATGGCCAAAGCCCGAGAGACACTGATCCATGTTCCGTTTTCCGCGCTGGAAGATCGCCTCGATCGTCGCGATGACTCTTGCGGCCTTCCTCATCATCGCGCCGAGCTTCCTGTCGAAGGGCGCCTTCGATCAGGTCAAGGCCAAGCTGCCGAAGTGGATTCCCTTCGAACAGGTGGTGCTCGGGCTCGATCTGCAGGGCGGGGCCCATATCCTGCTCGAGGTCGATCAAAACGATGTGATCCGCACCATGGTCGGCAACCTGCGCGACGACGCCCGGCGCATCGTGCGCGAGGAGAATGTGCGCAGCCTCACCGGCGGCTACGGCGTGCAGGGCCGCACCCTGCAATTCCGCATCGCCGACGCCAATGACCGCAACAAGATCCTGCCGAAGCTGCGCCAGCTTGGCGCAGGCGCCGCCTCCGCCATGGGGACCGCAGGCGCGGCGAACATCGACGTCGCCGTCTCCGAGGACGGCGTCATCCGCATGACCGTTTCGGACGCGGGCCTCATCGACAAGACCCGCCGCGCGGTGGAGCAGGGCATCGAGGTCATCCGCCGGCGCGTGGACGCGCTTGGCACGACCGAGCCCAACATCCAACGCCAGGGCAATGACCGCGTGCTGGTTCAGGTGCCGGGCCTGCAGGACACGGGGCGTCTGAAGGAGCTGCTGGGCACGACCGCCAAGCTCGAATTCCGCCTCGTCGCGGACGCCGGCTACAATCCCGGCGATGTCGAGATGCTCCCGCAGGTCGACCAGCCCGGCGCGCTGCCGGTTGAGAAGCAGGTCATGGTGCAGGGCGAGGACCTTCAGATCGCGACGCCCGGGTTCGATCAGAGGACCTCCGAGCCGGTCGTCGAATTTACCTTTAATATCAGGGGTGGTCAGCGGTTTGGGGAAGTGACATCAGCCAATGTTAACAAGGCCTTCGCCATTGTGCTCGATAACAAGGTTATCTCAGCTCCGCGCATTCTAGGTCCTATTACCGGCGGCAAAGGTCAGATTTCCGGTCGCTTCACGGTGGAGCAGGCGAACAATCTCGCAATCCTGATGCGCGCGGGCGCGCTGCCCGCCAAGATGAACATCGTGGAGGAGCGCACCGTCGGGCCGGGCCTGGGGCAGGACTCCATCGACGCGGGCAAGCTCGCCGCCTATGTGGCGGGGGTGCTGGTCGTCTGCTACATGCTCACGACCTATGGCGTCTTCGGCGTCTTCGCCAATGTGGCCCTCGCCATCCATATCGCCATGATCTTCGCCTCGCTGATCCTCCTGCAGGCGACGCTGACGCTGCCGGGCATTGCGGGCATCGTGCTCACCATCGGCATGGCCGTGGACTCCAACGTGCTGATCTATGAGCGCATCCGCGAGGAGTCGCGCGCGGGCCGTTCGGTCATCTCGGCGCTGGACGCAGGCTTCACCCGCGCTTTCGCCACCATCGTCGACTCCCAGTCGACCATGATGGTCGCCGCCGTGATCCTCTACTTCCTGGGCACCGGCCCCGTGCGCGGCTTCGCCGTTTCGCTGGGGCTCGGGATTCTCACCACCATCGTCACGGCCGTCACCATGACGCGCATGATGATCGCCCTCTGGTATCGCTGGCGCAAGCCGACGACCCTGCCGATCTGACGGGAGCCATTCGATGCTGCGTTTTCGCCTCGCCCCCGACAATGTGAAGTTCGGCTTCATGCGCTTCCGGCGCGTGAGCTATCCTTTCTCGGCCATCCTCTCCGTCGTCTCGGTGGTGCTGTTCCTGACGGTCGGCCTCAACTTCGGCATCGACTTTTCGGGCGGCACGCTCTTTGAGGTGCGCGCCAAGCAGGGGCAGGCGGATCTGACCTCGCTGCGCGCGCTCGGCGACAAGCTGGGGCTTGGCGAGGTGGAGGTGCAGGCCTTCGGCGGGGGCGTGGACGCCACCATGCGCGTGCGTCTGCAGCCCGGCGGCGATGCGGCCCAGCAGGTCGTCGTGGAGAAGGTGCGCGCCGTCATCAACAATGATTACGAGGTGCGCCGCGTCGAGGTCGTCGGCCCGCGCGTCTCGGGCGAGCTTGTGCAGTCCGGCACCCTTGGCGTGGTGCTTTCGATCATCGCGGTGCTGACCTATCTGTGGTTCCGCTACGAATGGCCGCTGGCGGTCGCCGCCGTCATCGCCACCATGCACGATCTCCTGCTCACCGTGGGCTTCTTCGCGGTGACCCAGCTTGAGTTCAACCTGACCTCCATCGCGGCCATCCTCACCATCGTCGGCCTGTCGCTGAACGAGACCGTGGTGGTGCTGGACCGCATCCGCGAGGTCATGCGCAAATACAAGAAGACCCCGATGGCCGAGATCATCGACCTCTCCATCAACGCGGTGCTCTCGCGCACGATCATGACCTCGACGACGACCCTGATCGCCCTTCTCGCGCTGGTCTTCTTCGGCGGTCATGTGATCCGCTCCTTCTCGCTGGCGATGATGTGGGGCGTGATCGTGGCGATGTATTCGTCCATCTTCATCTGCTCGCCCGTGCTGATCTATCTCAACCCGCGCCTGAACGAGGCCGAGGCCGAGGCGGAGCCTGCGCCCAAGGGCGGCAAGACCAAGACCACCGCCAATCCCGCAGTCTGAATCGCCGGGCGGGAACGCGCGGCCGCGCTCCCGCATTGCCCCGCAGGCGAGGCCTTGATGTCGAACACGCGCTATGAAGGTTTCATTCCGGGATCCCACGTCATCGACGGCTATGGCGCCGGGGGCTTCCGCTTCGCCGACATGTCCCATCGCGGCTCCATCCTCGCGCTGCCCACGGGGATCCTCGCCTGGTCGCCCCTAAGCGCGCAGGAGATCACGCCGGGCAGCCTGCAGGCGCTTTTTGACGCGCCCAAGGGCTCGGTCGAGCTTCTGCTGATCGGCACGGGGCGCGAGCTTGTCCCGCCGACGCCGGAGCTGCGCGCGGTCCTGCGGGAGGCGGGCGTGCGGGTGGACAGCATGGCCACGGGCGCGGCCATATCGACCTACAACATCCTTCTTGGCGAGCGCCGCCGCGTCGCCGCAGCCCTGCTGGCCGCCCCGTGATCGACGATGTCGAAGACCCCCGTCTCGGCGAGGCCTATCTTCACTGCGAGACACTGCTGCGCGCCCATGACCCCGACCGCTGGCTGGCCTGCCTCTTCGCCCCCTGGAGCCATCGCAAGCACCTGCACGCCCTCTACGCCTTCAGCCTGGAGGTGGCGCGCGTGCGCGAGATCGTCTCCGATCCCATGCCCGGCGAGATCCGCTACCAGTGGTGGCGCGATGCGCTGGAGAATGAGGCGCGGGGCGACATCGCGGCCCATCCCGTCGCCTCGGCCCTGCTTGATACGGTGAAGCGGTTCAAGCTGCCCCGCGCGGCCCTGACGAACCTCGTGGACGCCCGCACCTTCGACCTCTACGACGACCCCATGCCGGGCCTGCGCCAGCTTGAGGGCTATGGCGGGGAGACCTCCTCGGCCCTCATCCGCATGGCCAGCCTGATCCTTGTGGACGGGCGCGATCCCGGCGGGGCGGACGCCGCCGGCCACGGGGGCCTCGCCTTCGCCATCACCGGCCTGCTGCGGGCCTTGCCCTGGCACGGGGCGCGGGGGCAGGTCTATGTGCCCGCCGATGTGCTGAAGGAGGCGGGCGCCAGCCGCGATGACCTCATCGCCGGGCGGGCCACCGAGGGCGTGACGAAGGCCCTCGCCCAAATGCGCGCCATCGCCCGCAAGCACCTTGCAGCGGCGCTGGAGGGGATCAGGACGGTCGAGCCCGCCGCCCGCCCGGCCTTCCTGCCGCTGGCGCTGGTGGAGCCCTATCTCAAGGCCATGGAGAAGCCGGGCTGCGACCCCTTCAAGACCGTGATCGAGGCCGCGCAGTGGCGGCGCCAGTGGCGCCTGTGGCTGGCGGCAAGGCGCTGGTGAGCCCGGCCTGTACCTAGCGGTCCAGCACGAAGCCGCCCGTCGCGACGCGGGAGGCAAAGCCTGCGCGCACCAGCGCGGCGAGGGTGGCGTCGACCTTGGGGGCGATGCGGCGGCCCTGTTTGAAGGCGCTCGACAGCATGATGGCGTCGAGGGGGTGCGGGGCGGCGGCGAGGGTCGCCACGACGGCCGCAATCCGGGCCACGTCGTCAGATGGAAAACTGACCTTCGACCTTGCAGAAACAGCGAGCGCGGGCGCCATTGGCCCCCCCTCCACATTTGGCAAGTCCCACTGTTTCGTTTGGTCGAACCGGGGGATCTGATAGTCCGGCCGCAGCCAGTGGACGAGGCCGCGCGCCTCCTCCTGCGCTCGTTGTTTGTTCAGGGCGACGAGGCGGGCGAGCATGTCCTCAGCGGCAAGGTCGGCGGGCCAGCCATAGGCCTGCGCCACGGCCTGATCGAGCTCGTCGTGCAGCTCCCGCAAGATCAGCACGAGGCCATCGTCGAAGATGCGCCTCTCGCTGGCGTCGAGGTCAGGGGCCGAAGCGCCGCCGCGCAGGCGCTCCAGAACATTGTAGAGGCCGGTCAGGGTGAGATGGGCGTGATCTGCGAGCACGCGCTTGCGATGCGCGTCCAGCTCCTCGGCCACGGCGCCGATGCGTTTCTTTTGCGCGGGCGTGGCGAGGGGGAAGGGGAAGGGGTCGAAGCACTGCGTTTTGGTGTAACGAGGCCGATCCTCAAGTGTTCCGCCTTGCGCCAAGGTCCAGGCGATGTGAATTTTTGACGAGAGAACGCCCAGCGCAAAAGCGTCATCCGCCGCGATCGCGACGAGCATGTTGTCCGGCAAGATCGAAGCGTCGAGGAATTGGAAGGCGCGATGCCTCGCGGTCTCCACCGTCGCGATGTAGCGGGGGAGATGCGCCAATGCTGGGCGAAGCTCGCGGCGAGGTTCGCCAAAGATCCACCAGTTCTCCCTGTAAGCCTCGCGATTGTTGCCATCCCGCTCCGGCTTCACCGTTTGCGCGAGATGTTGATAGACTTCAGGATATTGGCGCCGCACCTCATCGACGCCGAGGCCGAAAAGGTCGATCACCATCACGCCACGCGGACGCGACGTAAGATCGCGTCCATTGCGATATGCGCGAATATGTTTTTCAAGCCCGGCGCGTTTGCCCAGCCCCAAGTTCACGGCGTCTTGCGGCGTCACGATAAAGCCTGCGCCATGCAAGGACATGCCGCGTGACGATAGCCCATCATTCGCTTTCAATGGCGTCGCCTGAGAAAAATCCACCCCCACCGTCAAATCCGAATTGATGACCCCGATCCGCTCGGAAAATTCAATCACGGGCGCATCGGTCTCAAGCCCCGCTTCGCGCGTCACCTGCAACAAGCGCCCCTCGCCGGCGCCCGCCTCGACTACGGTCATGGCGATGCGCACGGCTGCGGCGTCAGGCGTCGCCTTGGTCCAGGGATGGTCGGGCACGGCCATGACGAGATGCGCGGGCGTCTTGCCCTTCAGACGCCGCTCCATCACCCGGCGCTGGAACACCTGCGAAATGGAGTTCGTGGTGACGAAGCCGAAGCGCCGCAGCGGCGTGTCCTTGCGCGTCAAAATCTCCGCCGCGCGGTCCCACCAATACATGACGAAATCGGCGCTTTCGTTCATATGCCCATGGGCGGCCCAGAGCGCCTGCGCATAGTCGTCGCCAAAGCGCGCGCGCAAATCCTTGCCGCCGATGAAGGGCGGATTGCCCACGATATAATCGGCCTCCGGCCATTGCGGACGGCGCGGCCTGCCGTAGAGATGGACCTCCATTGGCTTTCCATGCGGCCCCGGCCGCGACAGGGGCCTGCCGCGCGCGTCCACCGCCAGCGTCTTGTCCGCCTCCAGCACGGCGTCCATCACGCGGATATTGTTGAAGGCCCGCAGGATCGGCGGGAGCGGGGAATCGGACCTCGTGCGGAAATGCCATTGCAGGAAGCCGATCCACAGCACCAGCTCCGCGATGGCCCCCGCGCGCGGATTGACCTCGAGCCCCAGGAACTGATGGGGATCGACATTCTGCCGGTCGAGCCAGGCGTGCTCCTCCTGCCCGCCCAGAGCCTCCACCAAATCCACCACCTCGCCCTCTAGGCGCTTCATGAGTTCGAGGGCGACATAAAGAAAATTGCCCGTGCCGCAGGCCGGATCAAGCACGCGGGTCAGGCAGAGCTGGGCGTGGAACTTCATGGCGCGCGCGCGTGCTTTTCGCATAAGCTCATCGCGCCTTGGGTCTTGAGTCCCGAGCGCCGCAATCTCCTCGTTAAGATCGCCTATGGTCGTCAAAATTGGCAGCCATTGCGCGCGCAGCGGCTCAATGACGGTAGCTATGACCAGCCGCTCCACATAGACGCGCGGCGTGTAATGGGCGCCAAGCCTGCGCCGCTCATAAGGGTTGAGCGCCTGTTCGAGCAGGGTTCCGAAGATGGAAGGGTCCACCTCGCGCCAGTCATAGCCGGCGGCCTCGCGCAATTCCCTGATCTCCTCGCGCCCGAGCGGCAGAACCTTGCGCTGCTTGAAGAAGGCGCCGTTGAACTGCACGACCACCTTGCGGATGGCGTGGGCGTAGCCGCCCTTGTCCATGGCCTCCCAGAGCTGGCCGACGTCATGGGGCAGGGTCTGCGGAGTCTCTTCGCAGCGCTCCAGCACCTGCTTGAAGCTCTGCGGCGGCAGGAGCCCGACATCCTCCGCGAACATGGTGAAGAGGCAGCGCATGAGGAACATGGCGACATCCTCGGCGTCGCAGCCCTTGGTCTCCAGCGCCCGTGACACGGCCGCCAGCCGCTCGGCGATCTCGCGGGTGACGCGGGCCGACCTGCGGGCGGGGTCAAGGGAGAGCGGATCGGACCAGATGGCGCCGAGCATTTGGCGGATGGGCTCTTTGCGCAGGTCTTCGAGATAGATGCGGAAGGCGCGGCGGTCGGGGAACTGGTCGTAGGCTTTGCCGTCGCGGCGGAAGTTGGCGTAGATCTCGAAGCAATGGCCGACATCGCAGACCACGAGGAAGGGCGGTGGCTTATGGTCTGCCGGCAGCAGCCGGGTGTAGTGCTCGCCCTGCGCCCGTGCGCTATTCATGAGAATGTCCCATGAGGCTTTAGAGGGACTTTTGCCCAATTGCTCGGGTTGTTTCGTGGAGTGTTCAGACTTCACCTTAATCTGCTTCGGGCCTCCCTCGATCTGGCGGGACTGCTTGGCCTCCAGCACGAAGCAATCGCGCTTGTAGAGATCGATGCGCCGGGGGCTGGTGGAGCCATCGCGCCGGGTCTCCTTGACCGCGCGCTCGAAGACATAGTCGTTCTGGCCGGGATGGCCCGCGGGGTCGGGCTGGGCGACGCCGAGGATGTCGCAGAGCTCGCACAGGAACATGGCGTAGTTGGCCCGCTCCTGCCCGCCATGGCGCCCCTGCCAGCGCTGAATGAACTGCTCGACGGAGCGCGGCGCGCGTGACTCGCTCATGGAAATGGCTCGATGCTGAAATGCCCTTCAACACAATCATGACAATGAGTCGTTCGCAAGGGGTTAATGCGTTCCCCCCGGCGCCGCGCCGTCCTATACTGCGGCCAGATGCAGGGAGGATGTTTTGACGGCGCTTCTTTTCACGCCTTACGAGATGCGCGGGCTGACGCTCGAAAACCGCATCGTGCTCTCGCCCATGTGCCAGTATGCGGCGAGCGAGGGGAACGCCTCTGACTGGCATCTGATGCATCTGGGCCAGTTCGCCTGCGCCAATGTGGGGCTCATCATCACCGAGGCGACGGGGGTTGAGCCGCGCGGGCGCATCTCGCCCCAGTGCCTCGGCCTCTACAGCGACGAGAACCAGGCGGCGCTGGCGCGGGTGGTGCGCTTCTGCAAGGAATATGGGCGCTCGAAATTCGGGGTGCAGCTCGCCCATGCCGGGCGCAAGTCCTCCACCCCCGCGTCATTCCTCGCCCGCAAGCCCATTCCCCCCGAGGAGGGCGGCTGGACGCCCCTGAGCCCCTCCGCTTACGAGGACAAGTCCCATCCCCGCCCGCAGGTCATGACGCTGGCTGACATCGCGCAGGCCCAGCGCGACTTCGTGCAGGCGGTGCGGCGGGCGGCGGCCATCGGCGTCGATCTCATCGAGCTGCATTTCGCCCATGGCTATCTCATCAACTCCTTCCTCTCGCCGCTCATCAACAGGCGCGAGGACCAGTATGGCGGCAGCCTCGAAAACCGCATGCGCTTCGGCCTCGAAATCTTCGAGCAATGCCGCGCGGCCTTCCCCGATGAGCGGCCCATCGGGGTGCGCATATCGGCGGTGGACTGGGTCGAGGGCGGATGGACGCTGGAGGACAGCTGCGTGCTGGCGCGTGAGCTCAAAGCGCGGGGCTGCGATTACATCTGCTGCTCCAGCGGCGGGGTGACGCTCGACCAGAAGATCACGCCCGGCCCCGGCTACCAGACGCCCTTCGCCGAGGCGGTGCGGCGCGAGGGGGCCATCGCCACCATGGCGGTCGGGCAGATCTGGGAGCCGCAGCAGGCGGAGGACGTTCTGCAGGCGGGCAAGGCGGATATGATCGCGCTCGGGCGCAAATTCATGTCCAACCCGCACTGGGCCTGGACGGCCGCGACCTATTTCCAGCAGCCCTTGCCCTATCCGCCCCGCTACAGGGTCGCCCATCCCCGTCTGGCGTCAGGCTCGGGCGAGGCTTTGAGCGAGGCCGAGAAGGGGACGCGCATGTTCCATGGCGGGCTCGATCTGACGCCCAAAAGCTGGTGAGGCATAAAAAGGCGGCAGGCCCTTTTGGAGCCTGCCGCCATCATTCGCCTCCAGCCCGTGTCTCGCGGAAGCCGAAGGCGGCTTTCATGCGCGCAGCCTTAGAGGCCCGCGAGGAACTCGGTGGGATCGACGGGCGTGGAGCCCTTGCGCAGCTCGAAGTGAAGCTGGGGCGAGGTGACGTTGCCGCTCTGGCCGGACTTGGCGACCTGCTGGCCGCGCTTCACGGTCTCGCCGCGCTTGACCATGATCTCGCCATTGTTGGCGTAGGCCGAGACGAAGCCGTTGGGGTGGCGGATCAGCACGAGATTGCCATAGCCCTTGAGCTCATTGCCCGCATAGGCGACGACGCCAGCCTCGGCGGCCTTGACGGCGGTGCCTTCGGGAACGGCGATGTTGATGCCTTCATTCGAGCCTGCCTTGAAGCCCTGAATGACACGGCCGCGCGCGGGCCAGCGGAACTCGGGCTTGTCGCTCTCGGGCTCGGCGGCATGGGCGGGGGCGGCGGCGGCCTGCTGGGGCGCGGCGGCGGGAACGGCGGGCTGGGCGGGCTGCACGCCCGTTTCGAGCTTGGCGACCTGCTTGGGCTTCTCGGCGGCAGGCTTTTCAGCCTGCTTGGGCGCCTCGGCGGCGGGCTTCACCGGGGCTTCCGCAGGCTTGGCGGCGAGCTTCTCGGCGGGCTTGTCTGTGGGCTTGTCCGCCGGTTTGGCGACGGCGGCGGCGGTCGCGGCCTTGGGGGCCTCCGCAGGCTTCGCGGGGGCCGCGCCAGCGGGCTGGGCGCCCTGAACGAAGGTCAGCTTCTCCGTCGCCTTCGCGGGCGCGGGGGCGGGCGTCTGCACCCGGATCTGCGCCTGAGCCTGCGGCGGGGCCGCAATGACCCTGGGGGTCACGACAGGAGCCGGCTGGGCGAGGGCAGGGGCGGGCGGCAGAGCCTGCGCAGAGCCATAGGCGCCGGAGGGCGGGGCCAGCGGCGTCGAGGCCACCGGAGCGAGCGGCGTGGAGGAGACTGCGCCGACGGAGGCAGGCTCGAAACCCGGCTGCTGCGCGGGGCCAGCCGGACGGATGGAGGCGGTCGGCGCCGGATCCATCGAGAAAGGATTGGACGCGAAGCGCGTCACATCGCCGGAGCAACCCGCGAGCATGACAGTCGTGGCGCCCGCAAGGGCGAGGCGGATCACCGTGGAGGAGGAAGTCTGACCGAAGCTGTGACGCATAACGCAACCCACAAGCGAATGAATGACAGGCTCATTAAACGCCGCGGTGGTTAAGGCATGGTTTATGCTGAACGGATTTTTTACCGAAAGCCGTGAAATCGCGTTGAAAAGTCAGCCCTGCCCGGATGCTTTGCCGATCAGGCTCCCAAGACGGCAGGGGCAGATGGCGCTTTCGACGAAATCCCCGGAGGGCTGGTGGGCGATGCGGGTCAGCGTGGCGGCCCGTCGCTCGCCCGGGCGCGCGAGAACGATGACGCCATCCTGCGCCAGACATTCCATGAGGGCGGCGGGCAGGCCCTCGATGCCCCCGTGGACCAGCACCCGGTCGAAGAGGCCGAGATCGGGCAGGAGGTCGAAAGCGTCGCCCTGCAGGATCTTCACATTCGAGACGCCGAGACGGGTCAGGCGCTCCCTGCATTCCAGCGCCAGCGGCGCGAAGATTTCACAGGAGACGACCTCTCCCGCCAGCCGCGCTGCAATGGCGGTCGCATAGCCCGAGCCCGCGCCGATCTCCAGCAGGCGGTGGCTGGGCCTCAGATCGAGCGCCTCCATCATCCGTGCGACGAGCCATGCCTCCGGCATGGTCTGGCCGCAGGGAATGGGCAGGGCGATGTCGCGCAGCGCAAGGTCGCGGTAGCGATGGGGCACGAAGAGCTCGCGGGGGGTGGTCTCGATGGCCCGCAGCACCGCGACATCGGAAATGCCGCGCGCCCGCAGCCGCAGGAGGAAGGCCATCAGGGCCTGGGCCGCTTTCGCCTCGGCTTCCCCCGGCATGGGGAGAGGAAGATCCATCTGCTTCATGGCTCTCCCTTTTCCTTTCAGCTCAAGGCGAGGGCGAAACGGGTGAGGGTCGGCTCATCCGTCAGGTCGATCCGCAGGGGCGTGATGGAGATGCGCCCGTTGGCGATGGCTTCGAGATCGGTGCCATGGGGCGGCGTCGATTTCGTGCGGGCGTAGCGGATCCAGTAATAGGGATTGCCGCGCCCGTCGAAACGCTCTTCCAGTCCCGCAAGATTGGCGTCGCGCCGCCCCTGCACGGTGACGCTGACGCCGGCGATCTCGTGGGCGGGCCGCGCGGGGAAGTTCACGTTCACCAGCACGTCGCGGGGCATGCCGAGGGCGAGGATGTCGCGGATGACCTTGGGGCCGTGGGTCTGGGCCGCGCTCCAGTCGATGGCGTTCTTGCCGCCGGGCGCATAGCCCTGCGACAGGGCGATGGAGGGAACGCCCAGGATGGTCCCCTCCATGGCGCCGGCCACCGTGCCGGAATAGATGACGTCCTCGGCCATGTTGTGCCCGACATTGACGCCGGAGAGCACGAGGTCAGGTTTGCGGTCCGCCATGATGCGGTGGACGCCCATGATGACGCAGTCCGTCGGCGTGCCCTTCACCGCGAAATGCCGGGGCGAGATCTCGCGCAGGCGCAGCGGGTCATTCAGCGACAGGGAGTGGGCGACGCCGGATTGATCCATCTCCGGCGCCACGATGGTGACGTCGTCGGAGATTTGCCGCGCAATGTCCTCCAGCACCTTGATGCCATGGGCGTGAACGCCGTCGTCGTTGGTGATGAGAATGCGCATCTGGCGGAGTGCTCCGGAATCTCTGCGCGCATTTAGAGCACTTTCGCGCGGGGTTGTTAACCCTTGGCCAAAAGCGGGTTGCAACAGTTTGGGCGAGAATGGTGGGAAACTGTTGCAACGGGCTCCCGTGACCTTCAGCCCGCCACGATTTTCTCCAGCCCGCCCATATAGGGGCGCAGCGCATCGGGCACGGTCACGCTGCCGTCGGCGTTCTGGTAGTTCTCCAGAACCGCGATGAGCGCGCGGCCGACCGCGACGCCCGAGCCATTGAGCGTGTGGACGAAACGGTTTGTCTTGCTCTCGAGGTCGCGATAGCGCGCGTTCATGCGCCGCGCCTGGAAGTCGCCGCAGACCGAGCAGGAGGAAATCTCGCGGAAGCGGTCCTGGCCAGGAAGCCAGACCTCGATGTCATAGGTCTTGCGGGAGGCGAAGCCCATGTCGCCGGTGCAGAGCGTCATGACGCGATAATGAAGGCCGAGGCGCTTGAGCACTTCTTCCGCGCAGGCGGTCATGCGCTCATGTTCGGCCAGCGATTGCTCGGGCGTGGTGATGGACACCATCTCCACCTTGGCGAACTGGTGCTGGCGGATCATGCCGCGCGTGTCGCGGCCAGCAGCGCCCGCCTCGGCGCGGAAACAATGGGTCAGGGCGGTGACGCGGATGGGCAGGGCCTTCTCGTCGAGGATCTCCTCGCGCACCATATTGGTGAGCGGCACTTCGGCGGTGGGGATCAGCCAGAAGTCTTCCCCCGCGCGGAACTGGTCGTCGCGGAATTTCGGCAGCTGCGCGGTGCCATACATGGCGTCGTCGCGCACCAGCACCGGCGGGTTCACTTCCTCATAGCCATGCTCGCCCGCATGAAGGTCCAGCATGAACTGGCCGAGCGCCCGCTCCAGACGCGCCAGCGCCCCGCGCAGGATGACGAAGCGCGCCCCGGACATTTTCGCCGCCCGCTCGAAATCCATGAGGCCGAGGGCCTCGCCGATCTCGAAATGCTCCTTCGGCTTGAAGCCGTCTCCGAAGACCGGGCGTGTTCCGACCGTGCGGGCCTCCACATTGTCATGCTCGTCGGCGCCCTGCGGCACGTCTTCGAGGGGAAGGTTGGGGAGTTCGAGCAGGGCGGCGTCCAGCGCGCGCACGGCGGCGGTCTCGGCGGCGGCGGCGCCCTCGGTCTCGCTCTTGATTTCGGCGACGCGCGCCTTCAACTCCTCGGCGCGGGCGAAGTCCTTCTTGCCCATGGCCTGACCGATCTCCTTGGAGAGACGGTTACGCTCCTCCTGGCCGCGCTGGGTCACTGCGATGATGTCGCGGCGCGCGTCATCAAGGCGGAACAGCTCCGCCACGGTCTCCTCGACCTTGAGGCCATCCCAGCCGCGCCGAAGCAGGCCCGTCTTGAGGGCTTCGGCATTGTCGCGGATCCAGCGGATGTCATGCATGGGAGTGACCCTCAAAAGCCTGCGCGCCCGGCCGCAAGCCGGGGAATCGTTCGTTGCAGATAACAGATGGAGCGGGCTTGGCTCAATGGGCCGCTGCGATCACGCTTTCACGCGTACATATTCGCCGGGCGCATCGCAGATCGGCTTGAGTTCGCCATCGCCGGGCTGGCGAGCGGGAACCATTTCCGGCGCCTGATCCTTCATCCAGGCGATCCAGTCGATCCACCAGCTCCCGGGGTGCTCGGTGGTCTTCGTCAGCCAGTCTTCAAACTGCCCGCTGGGGCGCGGGCCGGTCCAGTATTGATACTTCGGCTTGTCGGCGGGATTGACCACGCCTGCGATATGGCCTGAGCCAGACAGCACATAGCGCATGTCCCCGCCAAAGAATTTCGCGCCGTTGAAGACGGATTTCGCTGGCGCGATGTGATCCTCCTTCGCGGCGAGATTGTAGATGGGGATCGACACTTTCTTGAGGTCGAGCCGCACATTGGAGAGCGTTATCTTGCCCCGCGTGAGATTATTCTCAAGGTAGCAGTTGCGCAGATAAAAAGAGTGGTTCGCCTTGGGCATGCGCGTGGAGTCGGAGTTCCACACCAGCAGGTCGAAGGGCGGGGGCTCCTTACCCTTCAGGTAGTTATTGACGAAATAGCTCCAGATCAGCTCATTGGGCCGCAGCATGTTGAAGGCGGAGGCCATGCGTGCGCCTTCAAGGAAGCCGGCCTCGTCCATCTTCTCCTCGATGGATTTGATGCGCTGCTCGTCCACGAAGTGCTTGAGGTCTCCGGGGTCGGTGAAATCCACCTGCGTGGTGAGCAGGGTGGCGCTGGCGATCCGGTCATCCTTCACCGCCGCCATCCAGGCGAGGGTCATGGAGAGCAGGGTGCCGCCCACGCAATAGCCCATGGCCGAGACCTGACGCTCCCCGGTCGCGCGGCGGATGGCGTCGACGGCGGTCAGGACGCCTTCGTGCATATAATCTTCAAAGCTCTTCTCGGCCTGCCGCTCATCGGGATTGACCCAGGACATGATGAAGACCGTCAGCCCCTGCGCGACCGCCCACCGCACGAAGCTCTTCTCCGCGTTGAGGTCGAGCACATAGAATTTGTTGATCCAGGGCGGCACGATCAGCAGCGGGCGCTTGTAGACCATCTCCGTCGTGGGCGCATATTGGATGAGTTCGAAGAGGTCGTTGCGGAAGATGACCTTGCCCGGCGTCGTCGCCATGTTCACGCCCAGCGCGAATTTGGACGGGTCGCTCTGCCGGATCTTCAACTGGCCCTTGCCCGCCTCCACATCCTCCGCGAACATCTGCATCCCCCGCACGAGATTGTCGCCGCTCTCGCGCAGCGTTTCGCGGATCAGTTCAGGATTGGTGGCGATGAAATTCGAGGGCGACACGGCGCCGGCGATCTGCCGCAGATAGAACTGGGCGCGTTCGCGCGTGGCGGGATCGACGCTGTCGGCATGATTGACGAGCTCATTGGCCCAGTTGTTGGTGAGCGAATAGGCCTGACGCAGAAAGTCGAAGACCGGGTTCTCCCGCCACTGCGGATCGGAGAACCGCTTGTCGCCGGGTTCAGTGGGCACGACATCCCCCACCGCTTCGCCGCCAAGGCGGCGCAGGGTATGGGACCACAGGTCGATGAAGCCGGTGGTGATGGCGCTCTGGGCTTGCAGGCTGCGCTGGGGATCGGCGAGCCAGTATTCCGCGACCTTGCCGAAGGTCTTGACGGCGTCGCCGACGCTGTCGGCGAGGTCGGCGTTGGTGCGGCCTTCCTCAAGCGGCTTCAGATAGGCGGCGAGCGCCTTGCCGCCGACCTCGACGAGGCGGGCCGCATTCATGGAGAGGGCCTCGAAGTCCGGCAGGGGCGTTTCGGGCGCGGCTTGTGGGGGCGGCGCTTTGGGCGCGGCGGGCCTTTCCGCCAGAGGGGGGTGGGGCAGGGGGGCTTGGGCCAAGAGGGGGGCTTGGGCCAAAGCCGGCGCCCTGGCTGCTGGAGCCTTGGCGGATGCAGCCTTGCCCGATGGCTTCTTGCCCTTCGCTGCCTTTGCCGGGGCCCGCTTGGCGGTTTTGCCGGGAGGTTTCGGCGCAGAGGCCTTCCGGGCGGGGCTTTTGGGATCTGGATCCGTATTGCTGCTGGTCATGACCCGTCCCTCTGGAGGCCCGTCGCCTGTGGTTCAATCAAACCGTAAATTGCATAAGTCGCAAGGCGCCTTCGTGTCATTGCGCCTTTCGCATGAGAGGAGGCGCTGCTGCGCAGATTCACCTTGCGGCCAGCTGAATTGTTAACATGGCGTTAATGTTTTTAACAGAGCGGGCGCCAAATCTGCCGCTACGATAAGGCATTGATTCGTCATCGGTGGACCAGTCGTGCAATCCAGCGTTGTCAGCCTCCCCCTCAAAGACAGCCCCTATGAAGCGTCGCATCTTCAGGCGCTTCGCAGTCTTTTCGGATCAATCGAGAACATCCGTTCGACATTGAATCTCGATGTGGAGGAACTGCTTCTATATCTGTGCATCGGCTACCTGAACACCGAGCGGATTCAGCAGGTCGGCGCCAATGGCTATATTTCCTCTACCAACATTTCCTCGGTCGCGGACTTCATGAAGATTCCCAAGGAGACCGCGCGCCGCAAGATCAAGCGGCTGATAGCCATGGGCCTCGTCGAAAACAAGCATGGCGTCGTGGTGAGCGATGCTACGCGCTGGTTCGCTATTTCGCGGCAGCTGCCGCTGGCCCTCGACCGGACGCGCTGACGGCTAATTCTTCTTCTCTTCCTCGGGTTTTGGGAAGAGCAGGGAGAAGACCGATTGGAACTCGACCTCGTCTTCAGGCTTCCAGCTGTCCGGGTTGAGCGGCGCATGGCCCTGGCCCACGGCGGTGGCGTAGGTGCGGAAATTGGTGATCATCGTATAGACCCGCGCAAGAAGGCGCGGCTTGCCCTTCAGCGGATTGCCGAACAGAAACTTCTTCTTGCGCTCGACGCGAAGGCTTTCGTAATTCGCGCAGAACCAGATGAAGGACAAAAGCAGCAGGTCCACATCGCTGATCTCGACGGATTGGATGAAGCCGAAGAGCCGCTCAAGCCCATCGATCATGTCGGTCTCGAGCGCATCATTGCTGTAGAGTTCTTCGAATGTGGCCGAGATTTCAGCCACGATCTCTTCCGCAGGCTTGTCTTCGGTCAGAAAACGGCGCGCAGCCTGCGCGACCATGATCTCGAAGACGAATTGCGGGGGACAGTTGTCCTTGCTTTGGGCGGCCACGGCGATCCTCGATCAGCTTTGAGCCTTGCGCCAACGCTTCAACCAATCATTGGCGCGTTGCTGGGCTTTCAATACGTCGCTCTGGTTCATAGTCGACACGATGGCGTCACGTTGACGCTTGGCCTCCGCCTTGCCCGTTGAAACGGACAGGGCGGCCCAGAAATAGGATTCGGCGGGGTTGGGGGCGCCGAATGCGGGCAGGAAGCTTGTGGAGAGCGGCATGAGCGCGCTGTCGTCGCCCGCCTCCGCATAACCATTCAAGCGACTGCGCACCCAATCCATGGCTTTCTTGACGACCTGCGGATCTATCGTCTCAACCATGGCTTTGCGGGCGGCGACCGCTTTCTTGTGGCCGCGGACAGCGGCCAGGGTGCTCCAGCGGATCGCCTCGTCAAAATTTTGTGGCGAACCGACCCCGTGCCAATAGAATAAAGAGAGGTTGTGCTGCGCCTCCACCTCATTCGCCTCGGCGAGGATCAGCATCTGGCGGAAAGCCCCGGTCAAGTCGCCGTTGCGCAACGCCTCATCAAGCCCTTGAGAGATGGTCTTGGTTTCTTCCGCCACAACCGGGCCTGCCGCGCTGGCGAGCCAGACGCCGACGGCGGTCATTGCAGCGAGAAGTGGGCGGGACACGCGCACGGCGAACTTTCTGTTGCAGCCGACTCAGGGGTCGACGGATTCAATATGGTCGCCGGATCGACCGATGACAATGTGAGCTTGACCCAGAGGTTTTACTTTTCCGTGAAGGTAAAGAAACCAAAATGGGTCATTGTCATCAATATGATGACGAGTATGGTTAAAATTTTCCTGCGTGCGGCCGTTTTCTTGAGAACGGCCCGCAATGTGTGGATCACAGCCATGTTCGAACGCATTCAATCTGACGCTACGCTTCCAAGGTCGTCTGGCCCCGCCGTGACGGCGAACCGTGCGGATCTGGTCGCGGCTCCTGCGCCTCAGTCAGTGGAGCTTCGCGAGAAAGCCGTCGCCCCCGTATCCCTCGGGCAGCGGTCGACCTTCGAGGTCGACGTGGTCGCCGTGTCGCAACGCGCTCTCTACAAAGTGCGGGACGGTCTTGACAGTCTGCAGCGGACAGAGGCCGACATGCAGGAGCTTGACCGTCTCTATGAGAGGCTGCTTCCAGGCTACAAGGCGCTTAAGGACAAGATGGAATCGCCAGTCGCCATTCGTGCGGCGGCGCAGGCGGCTGAGGAAGTGGATGTTTTTTTCAGGAGGAAGGCCGCCTCGGATGTGGCCCTGAAGGCGGATGCGCCTGTTGTGGAGATCCAGGCAAGCTCCGAACGCGAGCGGACGCTCGCGCGCATCGAAGCTGCCCTGATGAAGGTCAATGTGTTGCGAAACAAGCTGGCCCTTGATCATAACTCCGCTCATGAAGACCTTCTGAACATCAACGCCTCGGTTTCCGGCCTCAACATGGCCCGCATGCAGTTGAGTGATGACAAGGTGATGGCCAGCCTCGCCTCATCCGCCTGCGAGGCCATCATGACCAATCTGCGCAGCGTGGTCGTGGCGCATGGGAATGTCTCCCCGGACCTCGTAAGGCTGATTCTGAACTGACGCCGCCGTCTACCCATTTTCTCTCTATGTAATAGCGCCCTCTCGGGGGCGCTTTTTTATTCTTGCGGCGCGCGTTGCGCAGCGGAATCCCCTCCGCTCACTAAAGCTAGCTAGTTCAAAGCCGTCATTTAGACGTGGAAATACTGTTTTTTGAAAATATTCAACAGTAACTAGACAGTAATAAATCGTTAATAATTAAAAAAACCTTCGTTTTTTCGCCTGACGTCGCGCAACGTCAAGGGGGCGTTAACCTTTCAAGTCCAATCATCGAAACATGTTGGGACAGACTCAACACAAATGAGTGGCTTATCTTCTTAGTTGTCGGAGAATGACATGACTGTCATCAACACAAACACAGGCTCGCTTTACGCCCAGCAGGCGATGAACACCAACTCGCGCGGGTTGGCGACAGTCATGCAGCAGCTGTCGACGGGCAAGCGCATCAACAATGCGGTGGATGACGTCGCGGGTCTCGCAATCAGCACGCGTCTAACGTCGCAGATCAAAGGCCTGAATCAGGCGGTCCGCAACGCGAATGATGCGATCTCGCTCATTCAGACGGCTGAAGGCGCCACCGAGCAGGTCACGAACATGCTGCAGCGCATGCGTGAATTGTCCATCCAGGCCTCCAACGATACGAACAATGACAAGGACCGCGGCTTTCTGGATCTCGAATTCCAGCAGCTCAAGGACGAAATTGACCGTATCGGCATGAACACCCAGTGGAACGGCAAGAACATCCTTGATGGCACTGCTGGCAAGCTCAATGACGGCAAGTTCACCTTCCAGATCGGCGCCAACGCCAATCAGACGATTGAGCTTCAGTTGCCCAATCTGCAGTCTGCGCCAAAGTCGATGATCAAGGCTGGTCTTGTGAGCGCAAATTTCACGACGCTCCCTGCGCCGACGGCGGCGAATGGTGGCGGCGTCACGACTTTCAAGGTGCTTGATGCGCCCGGCGCTTCGCAAGCTCCGCAGTCGACGAGCGCTCCATTTGGCGCTGACGTGTACTTCGACTTCTCCTCCCTGGATGGCGTCACTAGTGCGACTGCAGTCTATAATGATACAACTGCGCCCGGTCCTCAGCCTCAGCTTGGCGTGGTTGTTCAGGCGACTATTGCGGGTAAGGCTGTCCAGTATAAGATCACGCAGGCTGATGTCGACGCTGCCAAGGACTATCACGCCAACTCTTCTAATGGTCAGTCGCTGGCGAAAACTGTCGCGGGGCATCTGAAAGATAAGCTGAACGATCAGTATGTTGGTCTGCCCTTCGCTGCGTCGGTCACCTCTGGTGGTCAGTTGAAGGTGGAGGCTACGGGCCTTGAGTCCTTTGGTTATTATGATACGGATACGTCTCCGGGCGGCGCTGCGGTGTATACGGTCACGGGTGACCTGAATTACATTGACCCCAGCGCCAACATCAAGGATGGGGCCCGCGCAGCTGACGGTCTGGCTCGTATCGACTCCGCCTTGCAGGTCATCAATGAGGCGCGGTCCAAGATGGGCGCTGTCGTCAGCCGGTTGCAATTCGCCGCGGATAATCTTTTCAACGTGTCGGCCAAGGCGACGGAGTCGCGCAGCCGCATCGAGGATACCGATTACTCCCAGGCTACAACGGAGCTCGCCAAGCGCAACATCATCCAGCAGGCTGCGCAGGCCATGTTGGCTCAGGCGAACCAGGCCCCCCAAATGGTGCTCCAGTTGCTGAAATAAGTCGGTCTTTTAACCTTAAGACGGACATGAGGGCGGGGGCTTACCCCGCCCTTATTTCGTTTTGGACGTTAGGCATGTCATGGCGTCATTCATAATTTAGTAATCATGCTCGCCTCATTCGTTAATTAGGAGTAAAAAACACTCTTTAATTTCGATCTTTTCTTGATGTTTTTAAATCTCTATTCACCACAACAGAGGTCTATGCTTAAAAATCGGAGTCAATAATATAGGTTAACGCGTGTCAGCCGTTATCTAGCTCAACGGTTGACGTTGGTGAACCGGACTCAACGGCCCAGGGTCGCTGATATCCATACCGCGAAGTAGGAGTTAGACAGATGACGGCGATTAACACGAACACTGGTTCGCTCTACGCGCAGCAGGCGATGAGCACGAACTCTCGCGCTCTGGCGACGGTCATGCAGCAGCTGTCCACGGGCAAGCGCATCAACAATGCGGTCGATGATGTCGCCGGCATGGCCATCAGCACCCGCCTCACCTCCCAGATCCGCGGCCTCAACCAGGCCGTCCGCAACGCCAACGACGGCATCTCCCTGATCCAGACCGCCGAGGGGGCCACCGAGCAGATCACCAACATGCTGCAGCGCATGCGCGAACTGGCCGTTCAGTCCTCCAACGACACGAACAATGATCGTGACCGCGGCTTCCTTGATGGGGAGTTTCAGCAACTCAAGGCGGAAATCGACCGCATCGGCCAGAACACCCAGTGGAACGGCGCGAACATTCTGGATGGCACAGGCGGCAACGGCCTTGATGGCACCTACGCGTTCCAGGTCGGCGCTAACACCAACCAGACCATCAAGATCTATCTGCCGAACATGCAGACTGCGCCTGAGGCTAAGGGGAACGCATTCACGGACTTCGATGCGGCGGCGGCGTCGAACAATCTTGCGATCAGCAATTCTGGGGTCGCGACGCTGGATCTAACAGCGTTGGATAACACTGGCACCCCAGATGCTGACAAGCTTGGCGTCGTGATCCAGGTCACCTTTGCTGGCAAGGCGGTTCAGTACAAAATTACGCAGGATGATCTTGATCGCGTCACTGTCGCCACCAAATCCGGCGCGTCGCAACCTCTTTCGAAAACTGTGGCTGAGGGATTATATGCGCGGCTGAACGTTCCATTATGGAATGACAACTATGATCTATCTGTCAGCGCCGCAACAACCGGGCATTATAAACTGGTTGTTGCGCCTAAATCCGGGCAGCCCAAACTTGTCGAGGACACCACCGCCTCCGTCAAGACGGTCAAAGGTGATCTCTATCAAATCGCCAACTCCAACATCACGACGGCGACACTTGCCTACCACGCGTTGGAGGATATCGACAGCGTGCTTCAGACGGTCAACGCCGCCCGCTCAAATATGGGCGCCATCATCAGCCGCCTGCAGTTCGCCTCGGACAATCTCTTCAGCGTCATGACCAAGGCGACGGAATCGCGCAGCCGAATCGAGGACACCGATTATTCCTCGGCGACCACCGAACTCGCCAAGCGCAACATCATCCAGCAGGCTGCGCAGGCCATGTTGGCCCAGGCCAACCAGGCGCCCCAGCTCGTGCTCCAGCTTCTGAAATAAGTCTGGATCTGGATCGCAGGGAGGGCGGGGAGATCCCCCGCCCTTCGGTTTGATCTGAGGTGTAGGAAGGAATTGGAGCTTTTGTTGCAAAGGTCGTGTTTTTGAAGAGATCCTGGGTCGTTTTGGCGAATTAATGTCTTCCCGACGCTGATCTTTACCATTTTCTTCACGAATCCCGAAAAGGGCTCCGGGGGCTAAATGTCCCCGGGGGGAATCCGTTCTCTGACATAACGGGCGACGGTTGTTGCACCGGGCTCAACGGCGAAGGGTCGTTGATTGTCTTAGTTAGAAGCGGAGTGTTACTATGGCTGTCATCAACACCAACACCGGATCGCTCTATGCGCAGCAGTCCCTGAACACCAATGCGCGTTCCCTCTCTACGGTCATGCAGCAGTTGTCGACCGGCAAGCGCATCAACAGCGCCGTCGACGACGTCGCGGGCCTGGCCATCAGCACGCGCCTGACCTCGCAGATCCGCGGCCTCAACCAGGCCGTGCGCAACGCGAACGACGGCATTTCTCTGATCCAGACCGCCGAAGGCGCGACCGAGCAGGTCACCAACATGCTGCAGCGCATGCGTGAACTGGCGGTTCAGGCGTCGAACGACACGAACAACACGATGGACCGCGGCTTCCTCGATGGTGAGTTCCAGCAGCTCAAGGCGGAAATCAACCGCATCGGCCAGAACACCCAGTGGAACGGCGCGAACATCCTCGACGGCACGGGCGGCATCAACTCGGACGGCAAGTTCGCCTTCCAGGTGGGCGCCAATTCCCGCCAGACCATCAGCGCGTCGCTCGGAAATCTGCAGACCTTCACTGAAATTAGTGATGTGGCGGTAGCTGGCACCACAACTGCGCCTACTTTTCAGTTTTCTGGCC
>CANGFT010000054.1 GCA_947453205.1 Beijerinckiaceae bacterium
ATTGCCCCACAGCTTCAGGAACATTCACCGCATTCTCTTTCAGCGGGGTGAAGTTGGGCTGTTTGAGAAATCTCCCAAAAACTGCGTCATCCCGCATTTGCAGATGAAACCACTGTTCATCCAAACGAGCAGCTAATTCTCTTGAACGAAGCAATGCGACGTTTTTCGCCCTTGTTTTCAGAGAAAAAGAAATTCTAGCCGTTTTATAGTGACGCTTAAGATCGGATGGAACACGCCTACAGAAATAATAGACGCCGTTTTTCTCAAAGAAGTACGATGCTCTTTTGTTTGCCAATTTGTTCCCCATCGCTCTGCGAGGCTGCAGAAAGATGGGCAAATTCAGCTAGTTGAGTGCGGCAATTTGGCGCTCCGTGCGGGAATCGAACCCGCCTTTGCCGCGTGAGAGGCGGCTGTCCTGAACCGATAGACGAACGGAGCGGCTGCGCTTGTCGCGCGGACGCTGGTTCTATAGCCGTGGGTCGCCGTCTGCGCAAGGGCGCGCGCGCCGCCAGCGTCAAGAAACAACGAGAACGCAAAAAACCCTCCGCCCCTCAGTTCACGATGGGTGGATGGTCGGGTTGGGCGCGCCGCGCCGCGAGGGGGACGTCAAGGGGGGCGTCCAGGGGCGCGTCAAGGGTTGCGTCAAGGGCGGCGTGTAGATCCCTTTTCGGGCGGCCCGCTTCATTGGCTGCGATGATCGCGGCCGGCGCCAGCTCATGACCGCGCCGCTCCTGCGCCTTGAGCGCGCTGACTTGCAGCTCGAGCGCGGCCTTTTCGGCGCGCAGGACGTCAAAGCTCTGGCGCAGGGTTTCGGCCTGCGCGCGGGCATCCTTCGCCTCGCGCAGGCGGCTGGCGAGGTCATGGAAGGCTATGTGCAGGCCGCCAAGCTCGGTCCAGGCCGCGCGCAGCTCCGCTTCGCGCTCGCCCATCGCTGCGGTGAGGCTCTTGATCTCGGCTTCGAGCCTGGCGATGACGGCGGCGTTGCGTCCAATTTCGCTCATGTGCCGGGCGCGGTCGCGGGTCATGGCTTCGAGCCTTTGCTCGATGCGCCTTTGTTCGACCGCCGCCTGAGCCCGCAGTTGATCCCGCTGGGCCATGACCTCCGCCATGGACAGGGGCGTCAGCATTTCGAGGCGACGCATCGACAGGCGCATGGCCCGCCGCCAGAAGGCTGGCAGGATCAGCAGCGACAGGAGCGCGCAGAGCAGGAACCCAAGCGCGAATATCAAGGCCTGTTCGATCAAGACGGCCACCGCGTGTTCGATCTTGCGAAGGATGACACGCTCGCCCGTTCAAATCAAAACGGGCTCACGCCACGGCCAGAGCGAGGCAGGTGAGTCCCGAGCTTGGCCGCAGACGGCAACGTCTGGGGATCAGAAGGGGTTCCAGGTCGTTTCCGGGGTGAATTTAAGATAGCCCAGATTGACCCCGAGCCGCGCTCCAAGGCCCGCGCGGATCGGCACCACGACGATCTCGTCCGCCGTCAGCGCGGTGAAGCCGAAGCCGCCCACAAGATAGGCCGAGCCGTCGACCCCGCCATAGCGGCGGAACAGCGCGTCCGTGGAGGGCAGATTATAGACCAGCATCATCGTGCGGTCGCCATCGGCGCCGGCGTCGAAGCCAAGCGACGGGCCCTGCCAGTAGACCGCCCGGTCGCCGGCGTTGCGGGTGTACATCTTGCCCTCGCCGAAGCGCACGCCGGCGAAAAACGCGCCCGAGGCTTCCTGGCCGAGGATATAGGCGTTGGGCTGGCCCCAGCGGCGCACGGCGGTCTCCACGACCTGCGCAAGGCCGCGGGAGATCGTGCCGAAGAACTGGTGCCCGCTGTCGACGAGCTCGCGGGTCTGGAACTTCTGCGGGCGGCCCGATTGCGCCAGCGCCTCGCCGGAGAGGGCGGGAAGGCCGGTCGCGAGGGTGGAGCCCGCAAGACCGGAAACAACTTGTCTGCGCGAGAGAGTCGTCATCTGGTTTCCTATCCGAAGCAATACGGGCGTGTCCTGCGCCTTGATCTTGACGCCAGCAAGGCGACGCTTGCGGCTCTGAGGCGCAGCGCCGCCAGCTTTCGCGGACCGCCTTTTATTTTGGCGGTTTTTGGTTAACAGATCCTTGCCGCCGCTCAGGACGCCGCAAATTCGCTGAGATCCCGGATGATCGAAGGATCGCCCCAGGCGATGTAGTCGGCGTTGCGAAAGCCCAAGTCAGCCTTGCCATAAACGAGGGCGGCGCCATCGGCCGAGGTCGTCATGCCGCCGGCTGCGCGCAGCACCGCGTCCCCGGCGGCCGTGTCCCATTCCATCGTGGGGCCAAGCCGCAGGCACAGGTCCGCCTCGCCGCTGGCGATCAGGCAGAATTTCACGGACGAGCCGACAGGCCTGCCAAGGACCGGCGCAAGCCGCGCCATGGCCCCGGCGGTCTGCGGCGTCATATGCGAGCGGCTCTCCAGCGCGGCGAGCGGGGAGGTCGCAGCGCGTGTGCGCAAACTTGTTGCTTGTGCGGGCGCGGGCATGGGCTGCCCCTGCGCGACATGCGCGCCATAGGCCCTGGCTGCGCCCCACCACAGACGCCCGAAGGCCGGGGCATAGACGGCGCCCGCGACAGGCGCGCCATCGCGCACAAGCCCAAGGTTGATGGTGAATTCGCCATTGCCAGCAAGAAACTCGCGCGTCCCGTCGAGCGGATCGACGAAGATCGCCTCGCGCGGCGCTGCATCGGGAAGGCCGTCGCGGGCGCAGGACTCTTCTGCGAGCACGGCGACGCCGGGGAGGCTCCGTGCCAGCTCCGCCATGATGATCGCCTCGGCCTCTTCATCGGCGAGCGTGACGGGGCTGAAGTCCGCCTTGAGCCGCGCGGTTGGGCCTCGCGCATAAAGCCGCATCACAGGCTCGCTGGCGAGCAGGGCTATGCGCGCGAATTCGAAGGCCAGGCTGTCGAGATCATGGCCGATGCTCATGGCTTCCTCATCGCGACGGGCTGGTCGTCTGTTTCAGCGAGCATGGCGGCCCGGCATTGGCGATCCCTCGAAAAGCCCGGATTTCCCCGTGCCTTGTTCAAAATCGACATCCTGGCGCCTTTCGGCGCACAAAGCGCTTCACAAGGGCGAATCAGTCGATTACCCATCTGTTATATGGGAGTTTCTTGAGTCGAATCAGTCCTGATCGGCGCCCATGCTTGTCCAGTGGCGTTTGTGGCGTGCCCTTCGGCCTTGTCATGTGGTCGCAGTTCCCTGTCTTGAGGCTGAGGCGCTGACGCGCCCTTCATACGGATGACGCTCATGTCGGTATTAGCACTGGACCCTCTTGATCTGGCCGCGCTGCTTTGCTCGCGCGTCTGCCACGACGTCATCAGCCCTGTCGGCGCCATTGTGAACGGGCTTGAGGTTCTCGAAGACGAGAAAGATGAGGAGATGCGCAATTTCGCGCTCGATCTCATCAAGAAGAGCGCCAACACCGCCTCCGCCCGGCTGCAGTTTTGCCGCCTCGCCTTTGGCGCGGCTGGATCGGCCGGCGCCTCCATCGACACCGGCGACGCTGAAAAGGTCGCACGCAATCTCTTCGTTGACGAACGCACCAAGCTCGAATGGAACGCGCCGCGCGTGCTCATGCCCAAGAACAAGGTGAAGCTTGTCCTCAACATGTGCCTCATCGCGGCTGCGACGATCCCGCGCGGCGGCGTCATCGCCGTCACCATCTCCGACGCGGATGGCCGCACGGAATTGGCGGTGAACACACGCGGTCCGCATCTGCGTCTGGCCGACCATGTGACCTCGCTTGTCGCAGGCGAACCGCGCACCGATCATGTGGACGCCCATGGCGTCCAGGCTTTCTATACTGGCCTCATCGCGCGCGAATGCGCCATGGACATCCATCTGGCCGTTCTGCCCGATTGCATCGAGATCTCCTCGCGCTCCCTCGAAGGGCGCTCGCAGGCGGCGGCCGAGTGATCCAGCGGTCCGCATGACCAAGCGCCTGAGCCGCCGTGGATTCCCGGCGGCTTTTTCTTGTCGGCATAAATGAAAAAACCCGCACGAGGCGGGTTTTTTGTCTGAATGAAGCGGCGGCTCAGGCCATGATGCGCTCTTCGGCGTCGTTGGGCTCGCGCAGCACATAGCCGCGGCCCCAGACGGTTTCGATATAGTTGCGGCCCTGGCTGGCGTTGGCGAGCTTCTTGCGGAGCTTGCAGATGAAGACGTCGATGATCTTCAGCTCCGGCTCGTCCATGCCGCCATAGAGGTGGTTGAGGAACATTTCCTTGGTCAGCGTGGTGCCCTTGCGCAGCGAGAGCAGCTCCAGCATCTGATATTCCTTGCCGGTCAGATGCACGCGCATGCCGCTGACCTCTACAGTCTTCTGGTCGAGATTCACGACGAGGTCGCCGGTCGCGATCACCGACTGGGCATGGCCCTTCGAGCGGCGGACGATGGCGTGGATGCGGGCGACCAGCTCATCCTTGTGGAAGGGCTTGGTGAGATAGTCGTCGGCGCCGAAGCCAAGACCCTTCACCTTGTCCTCGATGCCCGCGAGGCCCGAGAGAATCAGGATGGGCGTCTTCACCTTGGCCACGCGCAGGGTGCGCAGAACCTCGTAACCCGACATGTCCGGGAGATTCAGGTCGAGGAGAATGATGTCGTAGTCATAGAGCTTGCCGAGGTCGATGCCCTCTTCGCCAAGGTCCGTCGTATAGACATTGAAATTCTCCGACTTGAGCATCAATTCGATGCTCTGGGCCGTAGCGCTGTCGTCCTCGATCAATAATACGCGCATATCAGTCCCCACCATTGCCCTATGGAACGCGTCTACAAGCCAGACCGACACGATCATCCGGCGAGGCGGTTCCAAGAGACGGGCGACCGGCCCGCCGAATTCCGCCGTTAATAAAATTAACAGTGAATGGTTAACAAAATCTGATTCCCTGACGCAAGCGCGAACGCAAAAAGAATGAAAATGATGGAAAATGCGCGGATTATGGAGAGATCGCTGAAATTATTTTCTTCAGAAAATGCTTTAACAATGTTGGCTAACAGATTCTTGCGAATCACGCTCCGGCCAAAACCGCCCCAGCGGCCCCTGAAAACCCCGCGCGACGCCTGGCCGCCACAATCGGCGCTCGCGGTTAGCATCGCGTTAACGCTTTTGAGAATCACCTGGTCAGGCGCGCTGGCCGACGCCATGGTCTGCGCCTCAAAAAACTCGTGCCGCGCTCTCTGAAGGTAAGAAACGGTCAACTTCCATGCGGCATGGTGAATCTGTCTCGCGGTCCAATCGTTCTCCTGGGGTTTTCGGACCTCCGGCTGTCAATAAATGCGTCCTGGAGTATGCGTATGAAGTCGCGGGATACACTGATCCGCCTGAAACGATTTCAGGCTGAGGAAAAGCGTCGCCGGGTGTCGCAGATCGAGGCGATGATCGCTGAATTCGCGCGGATGGCCGCCGATCTTGATCGCGAGATCGCGCTGGAGGAACAGCGCAGCGGCGTGACCGACGTCAACCACTTCGCCTATCCCACCTATGCGCGCTCGGCGCGGGTGCGGCGCGACAACCTCACCCAGTCAGCCGATGATCTGCGTCCCCAGCTCGTGGAGGCCAAGGCCCATCACGACGCGGCGCTCGAAGAACTCGCCAAGGTCCAGAGCCTGGATGGCCGCGAAAGGGGCGAGCGCCCGGAGCCGCTGCGTGAGCGCGCCGACCCCGATCTGATCGGCCTGAGCGCGCCGCGCCTCTGATCGCGGGCTTCACACGTCGGCGTGAACCGGGCTTGCGCCGTCTTGCAAGCTGGCCCGCGCTCGTGCAGGGATGGACCTGTCGGCCTTTCGTCGGCGAGGTTCAACCGGCGGGCAGCGGACGGGATGAAGCGTTACCTCGATTATGTCTGGCCGATTCTGGGCCTTGTGGCCGTCGTCTGGTCCGTCAAGCTTCTCTATACGAAGCTGAAAGCTGAGGCGGCGAGCGACCTTGCCGTGCGGGCCCTGCTCGAGACCGGCGACCTGTGGTCGCATCTCCAGGTGATCGCCAGCGTCATTGGCGCCAAGCTCGCGGTCATCCCGCCCCATTCCTATCTTCTGGCCTTCGCCTCGACGCTGGTCGCCTATGCGGCGCTCGCCTGGTACGACCGCATCGCGCTCATCCATCTTGGCCGCCAGCAGGGCATCTCCTTCTTCTATATCGCCGTCTGCTCCTTCGTGACCTACGCCCTGTCCCATAATATCGGGGCGTCCGTCGTGTCGGGCGGCATGGTGCGCCTGCGCGCCTATACGGCGAAGGGGCTCAGCGCCCCCGAAATCGCGGTGCTGGTGGCGCTCTGCTCCTTCACGTTCGCTTATGGCACGCTGATGCTCCTTGGCGTCGTGCTGGTGACCGAGCCGCAGATCATCCAGCCGCTCACGTCCCTCTCGCGCCATTTCGCCATCGGCGACGGCGCAGCGCAGCTTGTGGGCGTCGGTCTGCTGGCTTTCTGCGTGGTCTATGTGATCGGCGCCTGGCTCAAGCTGCGCCCCCTCGAGATCGGCGGCTTCAAGGTGGTCTATCCCCGCATGCCCATCGTGGCGCGGCAATGTCTGGCGGCGCCGCTGGAGCTGATCGGCGCGGCGGGCATCATCTATTTCGCCCTGCCGGCCGAAGGCAATCCCGGCTATCATGTCGTGCTCGGCGCCTTCCTCCTCTCCTTCTCGGCGGGGCTCCTGTCGCAGGTGCCCGGCGGGGTGGGGGTGATGGAGGCGGTGTTTCTGGCGGTCATGCCGGGCGTTCCGGCGACGGCGGTCGTGGCGGCGCTTCTGGTCTGGCGGCTCTTCTATCTGCTGCTGCCGCTCGCCATGGCGATCCCGGCGATCATTCTTTTCGAGCGCTCACAGATCGGCAAGGCGACCAAGGGCCTGAGCCTGAAGCCCCCGTCAGGCGAGGGCTGACCCGCAGTCTGCAGGCCGGGCAAAAGAAAACGCGCCGGGCGGACCGGCGCGCTTTTCACGGAAGATGGCCTTGCTTACTGGCGGTATTGCTGGATGCGCGTGGTGCGAAGGCCCGCGAGCCCGTGCTGGTCGATGGACATCTGCCAGCTCAGGAATTCATCGACCGTCAGCGTATAGCGGCTGCAGGCCTCCTCGAGCGAGAGCAGGCCGCCACGCACCGCAGCGACAACCTCCGCCTTGCGGCGAATGACCCACCGCTTCGTGCCCGTGGGGGGCAGATCTGCGACTGTCAGAGGACTCCCGTCGGGTCCAATAACATATTTGACCCTCGGCCGGTGGGCATCAGTCATGGTACGCACTCGCTACTCGACTAACCAATTACTACGCCCTGAGCATAGACCTGCTTCTTTTAAGATTTGCTGAAGCAGGCTCTTTCGGATCTTCTTCGAAAAAGGCCGAAAAACGGTCGATTTCTTGCCAATTCGTTAGCAAAACCGATTTTCCGTATCCGTTCGGGACAAATGCAAATCATGCCTTAACCATCGCGCCAATGACGTCTGATCGACGCTTTGTGAACGCCGCCTGGCGCAAGAGCGTGTGAGAAGGGCCAGCTCAAGGTTGCATTTGGCCGCCAGTTGGGTCTTTCTCCAGACCTGAGAGAAAAGCACGACCTTGTCCATGTCCTCCAGCCCATCGCCAGCCGCCCCCGCCCTCAACTCGCTCGGCCTCGCCCGCGAGCCCGCGCAGACGCGCGTGGTCGTGGCCATGTCCGGCGGGGTGGATTCGTCCGTCGTCGCGGCCCTGCTGAAGCGCGAGGGCTATGATGTCGTGGGAGTCACGCTCCAGCTCTACGACCACGGCGAGGCGACCAAGCGCAAGGGCGCGTGCTGCGCGGGTCAGGACATCGCCGACGCAAGGCGCGTCGCCGAGCGGCTGGGCATTCCCCATTATGTGCTCGATTACGAGTCCCGCTTCCGGGAGAAGGTGATTGAGCCTTTCGCGCGCAGCTATGTGGCGGGCGAGACCCCCATCCCCTGCGTCGCCTGCAACCAGCACATCAAATTCGCCGATCTCTTCGAAACCGCGCGCGACCTTGGCGCCCATGTGCTGGCGACAGGTCATTACATCAGCTCGCGCGACGACGGCCATGGCGGGCGCGCCCTCTACCGCGCCGCTGATCCTGACCGCGACCAGAGCTATTTCCTCTTCGCCACCACGCGCGAACAGCTGGAGCTTCTGCGCTTCCCCCTTGGCGACAGTCCCAAAAGCGCGGTGCGCGATCTCGCCCGCGAGTTCGGCCTCGCCGTGGCGGACAAGCCGGACAGTCAGGACATCTGTTTCGTGCCCGCCGGGCGTTACACCGATGTGATCGCCCGCCTTGCGCCCGAATCGGTGCAGCCGGGCGAGATCGTTCATGTGGATGGGCGGGTCATGGGCGCGCACACAGGAGTCATGCGCTACACAGTTGGCCAGCGTCGCGGGCTCGGGCTCAGCCAGACCCATGTCACCGGCGGCGAGCCGCTCTATGTCGTGCGCCTTGATCCGCGCCGCAATGAAGTGGTCGTCGGCCCCCGGGAGGCGCTCGCCACCAGCGCCGTCCATCTGCGCGATGTGAACTGGATCGGCGCGGGCGAACTTGCCGACCTGCCGCGCGAGGGCGTCGAGATCGCTGTGCGCCTCCGCTCCACCCGCCCGCCCGCGCCCGCCATCCTGCGCTGCGACGCTGACGGCCGCGCCATGGTCGAGCTCGCCGCCCAGGAAGCAGGCGTCTCCCCTGGCCAGGCCTGTGTTTTCTACGAATCCGCCGAACCTCTGGCCCGCGTGCTGGGCGGCGGCTTCATTGTCGCGACCGAAGCGGTCGTCCCATCCATTTCTTCGACGATTTCCCCCGCAGCCGCGAGCGCCTGACATGACAGCTCCCGTTCTGAGCCATGACGACGTGAATGACGCCTATTCGCGCTGGGCGCCCTTTTATGACGCCGCCTTCGCCTGGGTGATGCGCCCGGGCCGGGTCGCCACCGCCGAACTGCTCAACAAGACGGGGGGCCGCGTGCTGGATGTCGGGGTCGGCACCGGCCTCGAGCTGCCCATGTTCGGGCCGAATGTGCGCACCGTCGGGATCGACCTCTGCGAGCCCATGCTCAAGATCGCCCGCAAGCGGATCGAAGATCATAAGCTTGGCAATGTTGAGGATCTCCTGGTCATGGACGCCATGGACATCAAATTCCCCGACGCCAGCTTCGATGCGGTGATCGGCCCCTATGTCCTGACCGTCGTGCCCGAACCCGAGCGCACCCTCGATGAAATGGCCCGCGTGGTGAAGCCCGGCGGCGAGATCATCCTGTCCAACCATATTGGCGCGGAAAGCGGGCCTGTCGCCCTCTTCGAAAGCTGGCTCGGCAAGCGCAGCGCCTCCCTCGGCTGGCGGCCGCAATTCCCCTGGTCGATTGTGCAGAACTGGCTGGACCGGCGTCCGGACATCGAGTTCATCGAGCGCCGCCCCCTCGACAATATCGGCCTTTTCACCCTCATCCGCATGCGGCGCCGGGCCGATCCCGCGCCCTGAAGCTTTACTCCCTGCGCCCGATCCGCTAATCGAATGACGCAATGAGCCCCGGCCTTGCGCCGGGCTTTTTCTTGTGGGGACCGTCCCGCCGGACGGCCGCCTGCGGCTCTCGAATTGAAGCGATATTCCGCCATGGCAAACGTCGTCGTCGTCGGCGCCCAGTGGGGCGATGAAGGTAAGGGCAAGATCGTCGACTGGCTGTCGATCGAGGCGGATGTGGTCGTGCGTTTCCAGGGCGGCCACAATGCCGGCCATACGCTCGTCATCGACGGCAAGGTCTACAAGCTGTCCCTTTTGCCCTCGGGCATCGTGCGCGGCGGCAAGCTGTCGATCATCGGCAATGGGGTGGTGGTCGACCCCCATCATCTCGTCAAGGAGATCGCCGCCATCGAGGCGCAGGGGATCGCCGTCACCCCGGACAATCTCAAGCTGGCGGAAAACGCGCCGCTGATCCTGTCCCTCCACCGCGAGCTTGACGCGCACCGCGAGCAATCCACCTCCGGCGGCGTCAAGATCGGGACCACCATGCGCGGCATCGGCCCGGCCTATGAGGACAAGGCAGGACGGCGCTCGATCCGCGTCATGGACCTCGCGGAGCCCAACACGCTCGACGCCAAGATCGAGCGCCTGCTGGCCCATCACAACCCCCTGCGCCGGGGCCTTGGCCTCGAGGAGATCAAGGTCGAGACGCTCCGCGCCGAACTGATGGCCGTCGCCCCCAAGGTTCTGCCCTTCATGGACGCGACCTGGGATCTGCTCGACGGCCTGCGTCGTCAGGGCAAGCGCATCTTGTTCGAGGGCGCGCAGGGCGCCTTGCTCGACGTCGACCATGGCACCTATCCCTTCGTGACCTCCTCCAACACCGTGGCCGCCAACGCCGCAACCGGCTCGGGCCTGGGGCCCAAGGCCATCGGTTATGTCCTGGGGATCGCCAAGGCCTACACCACCCGCGTCGGCGGCGGCCCCTTCCCGACGGAGCTCGAAGACGAGATCGGCCGCACCATCGGCGAGCGCGGCCATGAATTTGGCACCGTGACCGGCCGCGCCCGGCGCTGCGGCTGGTTTGACGCCGTTCTCGTGCGCCAGACCGTGAAGACCTCCGGAATCGACGGCATCGCTTTGACAAAGCTCGACATTCTCGACGGCTTCGACGAGATCAAGGTCTGCGTGCGCTACCTTCTGGATGGTCAGGAGATCGACCGTCTGCCAGCGAGCCAGGCGGCGCAGGCCCGCGTCCAGCCGATTTATGAGACCATCGAGGGCTGGTCCGGCGCCACGGCTGGCGCCCGCTCCTGGGCGGACTTGCCGGCGCAGGCCATCAAATATGTGCGCAGAATCGAGGAGCTGATCGGCGCCCCCGTGGCTTTGCTGTCGACGAGCCCCGAGCGAGGCGATACGATACTGGTTCACAACCCGTTTCAGGACTGACGCCTTCCTTCTGGCTCAATCTGCGTGCACGGGTCTGCGGTCCTGTAACCCTGATCTGAAAAGCGGCGATGGCTGATTACTACCCGTTGCTTGAGCGAGCGGTCGCGAGCCTCCCGGAATCGACGCCGGAGGCTCGGCGCGCCATTTATGAGCGTGCGCGCAAGGCTTTGCTGAACCAGCTTCGCAACGTCCAGCCGCCGGTTCCCGAAAGCTACATCAATCGGGAGAATCAGGCCCTCAACCTGTCCATCGCCCAGCTCGAGGCCGCGCTGGCGCGCGCTGACAATGCGCCGCCCTCTGGTCGCCCGGTCGCCCCCAAGCCCATCAGACCAGCGCCTGCCGCCCCCGCCCAGATGGCGCCGCGCATGGCCGACATCAGGGCCGACGCCGCCGCCGACCAGAAATCGCCAGCGCCGCCCGTTCAGGGCGAGACCCGCGATGAAGGCGATGCCGACGCAGCCCTGAATGGTTCGGACGAGCGGCTCGAAAACCGCCGCCCGGTCGCCATAGCCCCGCCCAAGGCGCCTCCCCATCCCATGAAGCGGGTCGCCATTCTCGGCGTGATCCTGCTGTTGGCGATGATCGCGGTCGCGGCCCTGGCCATTCGCCTCAAGGACAATCCGCAGGATTACGCCCGCTCCCGCTCGCCCATCGCTGCGGAGGAGCAGGAGGCGGAGGCTCCGCTGGGCAAGCTGATCGACCGCGTGGGCTCGGACCAGACCGGCCGCGCGCCCACATCGGCTCCCGGCGGACGGCCTGCTGCGGTTCCCGCGCCTGCGCCCCAGCCCAGCCTGCCGGTCGCCCAGCGCGCGGCGATCCTGATCGAGGCGCCGGACGATCCACAGCGCGTGAAGACTTTCATCGGCACGAGCCTCTGGGGAGTCCAAACCTCCGCCGACGGCCCCGTTCTGGTCGCCGACATCGTCCTGCCCGAGGCGAATCTTGCGGTCTCCATGCGCATGTCGCGCAATACGGACCCCAGACTTCCCGCCAGCCATACGATCGAGTTGCGCTTCTCTCCGACGCCGGGCGCCGAGCCCACGGGCATCGCCGAGATCGACACGCCGCAGATGCGCATTGAGGATACGGCCAATGGCGCGCCGCTTGCGGGCGTCGCCGCCGCGATCACGCCCAATTATTTCCTGGTGGGCCTCTCGAATGGGGACAAGCTGGCGATCCGGAACATGGACCTGATGCGCGAGCGCGGCTGGTTCGACATTCCCATGGTCCTCAGCAATGGCCGCAACGCCAAGCTGACCTTCGAGAAGGGCGCTTCGGGCGACCGCGCGCTCACGCAGGTCTTGCAGGCCTGGGAAAAACCATAGGGCCTGTCTTCGCTCGACCCTCCGGGAACGCGCGAGCGGATGAGGCGTTGCTGTGGGTGGAGGCCGCCCCATGCAAAACCCTTCCGTCATCCGCCGCATGCGCCCGTCTGGCGGCGAGCAGGCCTCCATCCTTCTGGCGGACATGACCCCGCAGGCGCCGGTCTGGGGCTATGACGGGATACGGCTTGGCTATGGGCGCGCGCTGGCGATCGATCAGGCGAGCGGCCAATCCCTGTGCCTGCTCGTCGGGCGGGGACGGACCCTCCGGCGTCTGCGGCCGATACCCTGGGCCGCCCTGCGTTACGACGACCGCCTGCAGGCATTTCTGGCGGATGTCAGCGCCGATCTCTTCGCGCGGGGGCCGATCTGGTCGAGCGGCTCAGCCCAGCGGGCCTGCGTGCGGCGCGCGCATCTTTATTATGACGTCTATCACGAGCGTGAGGCGCAGCCCTGACCTGCGCTGGCGGCGAGGTGCGCGGCCCCGCTTTTTGCATTAGAAGGAGCGTCACCTGTCTCCTTCGCGGGATTTCGCTTGTCCTTTCTCCAGACCGCCTTTCGCCGCGCCTATGACAATCCGTGGCTTCTGATCGCGATGAGCTGTGTGTTCTGGGCGGGCAACACCATCGCCGCGCGCATGGCCATCGGCGAGATCTCCCCCATGGCGATGGTGACGGGACGCTGGGCGCTCTCCTGTCTGCTGCTTCTCGCCGTCGGCCGGCGCCAGCTCGTCGAAGCCTGGCCCGTCCTGTCGCCGCACTGGAAGAAGATCGCCGTCATGGGCTTCTTCGGCTTCACCGTCTTCCAGCAGCTTTATTACCTCTCGGCCCATTACACGACCGGCGTCAATCTCGCGATCATTCAGGGCGTGAGCCCGGTGCTCATGCTTGTGGGCGCCTGGGCGCTCTGGGGGGCGCGCATCAGCCTCATGCAGATCGGCGGGTTCTCGCTGACCATGGTGGGCGTGGCGCTTGTGGCCACCCATGGGGATCTTCTGGCTCTGCGCGACTTCAATTTCCGGATCGGCGATCTTGGCGTCCTTGGCTCCGCCATCGTCTATGCAGGCTATGCGCTCTCCCTGCGCGATCGGCCGAAGGCGCCCGCCATGGGTTTCTTCGTCATCATGGTCTTTGCGGGCTTCTTCACCTCGCTGCCCCTGTTCATCTGGGAGGCGCTGGCGGGCTACGCCTTCGCGCCCACGTTCAAGGGCTGGATGGTGCTGATCTATGCGGCGATCTTCCCCTCCCTGCTGGCGCAGCTCTGCTTCATCCGCTCTGTCGAACTCATCGGTCCGAGCCGGGTCGCGCTGTTCTACAATGTCACGCCGGTCATGGGCGCGATCTTCGCCGTCGTCGTGCTGAGCGAGCCTTTTGAACTGCATCAGGCGCTGGCGCTCGTCTTCGTCATCGGCGGCGTCATCATCGCCGAACGTCTGGGCAAGCGTCCGTGAGCGAGGCGGCTGCCCGGCGGCCCCTGCCTTCACGCATCATGGGCAACCCATGGCTGCTGCTGACCTTCAGCTCGCTGGTGTGGGGCGGCAATGTGGTGGCGGCGCGTTGGGCGGTGGGGGAAATCTCCCCAATGGTTCTGGTGGGCCTGCGCTGGATCGTGGTCAGCGCCATCGTCGCTGTGATGATGCGCGGGCGCCTGATGGCGACATTGCGTTCGCTGCAGCCCCATTGGGCCTATCTCCTGCCCATGGGAGTGCTGGGCTTCACCATCTCCAACGCCATGCTCTATGAGGGCGCGCGGTTCACCAGCGGCGTCAATGTCGCTATCATCCAGGGCGTGCTGCCGGTGCTGGTGCTGGCGGGGGCGCGCATCGTTTATGGGGTCCGGGCGGGCTTCGTGCGCTGGATCGGCGTCGCCATCACCATGGCGGGCATTGTGCTGATCGCGACCGAGGGCGAGCCGCAGCGCATCCTCGACTTGCAGATCAACAAGGGCGACGCCTTCGCCTTTCTGGGCGCGGCGATCTACGCCGCCTTCACCCTCGCCCTGCGCAAGAAGCCGCCCATGTCGGCCATGGCCTTCTTCATGGGCGTGGCGCTGGCGGCGCTCGTTTCCTCCATGCCCGCGATGCTGGTGGAGGCTTGGCTTGGCGGCGCCGTCTGGCCGGGCTTTCAGGGGCTCATGGTGCTGCTCTATGTGGCCGTCTTCACCTCGATCATCGGCCAGATCTGCTGGATCCGCGCGGTCGAGATCATCGGACCGGGGCGCGCAGGCGTCTTCCAGAATCTCGTGCCGGTCTTTGGCGCGATTCTCTCGGTGGCGGTGCTGCGCGAGGCCTTCCACTGGCATCACGCGGCTTCGCTGGGCCTCGTGCTGACGGGGCTTTTCATCTCCGAACTCGGCAGGCGCAATTAAAAAAGGCGCCGGATCGCTCCGACGCCTCTTTTCAGAGGGATGCGGCGCGATCAGAACTTCAGCGCCTTGGCCTGCTTCACGCCGGGAATCTGCTGCACCTTGGCCAGCACCTGATCGGGCACGGCGCCATCCACCTCCACCAGTGCGATGGCCGAGCCGCCCTCGCGGTCGCGGCCAAGCGCGAAGGTCGCGATGTTGACGCCGGCGTCGCCGAGCATGCTGGCGAAGCGGCCGATGAAGCCGGGCTTGTCTTCATTGGTCACATAGACCATGGAGGGCGCGAACTCCGCATCGACCTTGATGCCCTTGATCGCGAGAATGCGCGGCTTGCCATCCTGGAACACCGTGCCTGCGACCGCGCGCTCCTGCGTCTGCGTCGTCACCGCCAGCGTGATGAGCGATTCATAATCGCCCTCTGCGGCGCGCGAGACCTCGTCGATCACGATGCCCCGCTCCTTGGCCACGATCGGCGCCGAGACCACATTCACATCCGACAGAGCCGGACGCAGCAGGCCGGCGATGGCGGAGGCGGTCAGCGCCTTCACCTTGAGGTCGGCCACGGCGCCTTCATAGGTGATGGTCACCTTTGTGATGCCGGTCTCGGTGAGCTGGCCCGCGAAGGAGCCGAGCTTTTCAGCGAGCGCGATGAAGGGCTTGAGCTTCGGCGCCTCCTCGGCGGTGATCGAGGGGAAGTTCACCGCATTGGAGATGGCGCCGCGCATCAGATAGTCCGACATCTGCTCGGCGACCTGAAGGGCCACATTCTCCTGCGCCTCGGTGGTGGAGGCGCCGAGGTGCGGCGTGCAGACCACGTTCGGCAGGCCGAAGAGCGCGTTCTCGGTGGCGGGCTCATCGGAGAACACGTCGAAGGCGCCGCCGCCGACCTGGCCCGACAGGAGCGCATCGCGCATGGCGGCCTCATCGACAAGCTCGCCGCGCGCGCAGTTGATGATGCGCACGCCCTTCTTGGTCTTGGCGAGATTCTCGGCGTTCATGATGCCGCGCGTCTGCGGGGTGAGGGGCGTGTGCAGCGTGATGAAGTCGGCGCGGCGCAGGAGGTCGTCGAGCTCGACCTTCTCGACGCCAAGATCGCGGGCGCGCTCGGGCGAGAGGAAGGGGTCGAAGGCGATGACGCGCATCTTGAGGCCAAGCGCGCGGTCGGCGACGATGGAGCCGATGTTGCCGCAGCCGATGACGCCCAGCACCTTGGCGGTGATCTCGACGCCCATGAAGCGGTTCTTCTCCCATTTGCCGGCCTGGGTGGAGGCGTCGGCGGCGGGGATCTCGCGGGCCACGGCGAACATCATGGCGATGGCGTGTTCGGCCGTCGTGATGGAATTGCCGAAGGGCGTGTTCATCACGATGATGCCCTTGGCGGTCGCGGCGGGAATGTCGACATTGTCGACGCCGATGCCCGCGCGGCCGATGACCTTCAGGCGGTCAGCCTTTTCAAGCAGCTTCGCGGTGACCTTGGTCGCCGAGCGGATCGCAAGGCCATCGTAATTTCCGATGATCTCGGCGAGTTTGTCCTTGTCCTTGCCGAGGTTGGGCTGGAAGTCGACCTCGACGCCGCGATCTCTGAAGATCTGCACGGCGGCGGGCGACAGGGCGTCGGAAATGAGAACGCGAGGAGCCATTTGTTTGCGCTTCTGTGATGGGCGCGCTCATCTGCGCGCGATGAGTGGGATTGGTTCGGGCGAACGCCCCCTCGACAGGCGAGAGGGCGCTCAGATCAGGCGAGGTCGGCTTTCGCCTTGGCGAAGGCCCAGTCGAGCCAATGGGTCAGGACCTCGACATCGCTGGCCTCGACGGTCGCGCCGCACCAGATGCGCAGGCCGGGAGGGGCGTCGCGGTAGCCGTCGATGTCATAGGCGACCTTCTCCTTGTCGAGCAACGCGGGCAGCTGCTTGACGAAAGCGGCCTGCTGTTCGGCTGAGAGGGCGGTGATCGCGGGATCGACGATCTTGAGGCAGACGCTGGTGTTGGAGCGGATCGACTCGTTCGCGGCGAGGAAGTCCACCCAGGCGGTCTTCGCCACCCAGTCGGCCATGACCTTCAGATTGGCGTCGGCGCGGCCGATCAGCCCGTCAAGGCCGCCGAGCGACTTCGACCACTGGAGCGCGTCGATGTAATCCTCCACGCAGAGCATGGAGGGCGTGTTGATCGTGTCGCCTTCAAAGATGCCCTTGATGAGCTTGCCGCCATTGGTCATGCGGAAGATCTTCGGCATGGGCCATGCGGGCTGATAGCTCTCAAGGCGCGCGACGGCGCGGGGCGAGATGATGAGCATGCCATGGGCCGCCTCGCCGCCGAGCACCTTCTGCCAGGAGAAGGTGACGACATCGAGCTTGGCCCAGTCGAGACGCTGGGCGAAGGCCGCCGAGGTGGCGTCGCAGATGGTCAGGCCCTGCCGGTCTGCGGGGATCCAGTCGCCGTTCGGCACCTTCACGCCGGAGGTCGTGCCGTTCCAGGTGAAGACCACGTCATGGTCGAAATTCACCGAGGAAAGGTCGGGGATCTGGCCATAGCCGGAGGTGATGACGCGGGCGTCCTTCAGCTTGAGCTGCTTGACGACGTCCGTGACCCAGCCTTCGCCGAAGCTTTCCCAGGCCAGCATGTCGACGCCGCGCGCGCCCAGCAGCGACCACATGGCCATTTCGACGGCGCCGGTGTCGGAGGCGGGCACGATGCCGATGAGATAGTCGGCGGGAACGCCGAGGACTTCGCGCGTGAGGTCGATGGCGAGCTTCAGCTTCGCCTTTCCGACCTTGGCGCGGTGCGAGCGGCCGAGCGGCGCATCGCTGAGGTTCTGGAGAGCATAGCCGGGGCGCTTGGCGCAGGGGCCGGACGAGAAATTGGGGTTCGCAGGGCGAACGGTCGGCGCAGCTATCGTCATTTTTGACCATCCTTTCAGATGGGCGCTTCCCGTTGGGGGGAAGTGTCCCGCAGCCGCGATACGCCCTTGGCGCCACGCCCGTCAAGAGCGCAGGCAAAGCAAAACGGCGGAGGACGCCCGCCGTTCGGCCTTGTTTTGTCAGGCAAAGGGCGGCGCGCTCAATCCATCATGTAGCGGAAGCCGAGGCGCAGCTGATGGGAGTCGATGCTGCTCCTGACCGAGCCGACGAGCGGACTCGACAGGCTCTTGAAGGAGCCTGAGTTCAGATAGCGGTAGCTGAGCTCGCCCTTGAGTTGGGGCGTGATGTCATAGGCGACGCCGCCCATCAGCGACCAGGCGAGATTATAGGATGTTCTGATGGCCTGGCGGGTCCAGATATTTTTGGCGAATTTAACGTGATCGGGCGTGCCCGTCTTCACGAGGCCATTGGCGTCGGTCCAGGTTGTGACCTTCTGTCCGTCGGCATAGACCCAGTCCTTTGGATAATTGTCTCCAGCTGCGGGCGTAAGGTCGGCCGCATATTCCGTGCCGTCGGACGTCTTCAGATATTTCAGGGTCGTGCTTGTGCGCAGCACCGAGACGCCGGCGCCCGCGCCGACAAAGGGGGTGAAGCCTCCCCATGTCCCCATATCAAGATAAGCGTTCCACATGAGATCGAGCTTGTTCAGCCGCGATGTGTTGGTGGGATTGCAAGTCTCGCTTGTATTCCACCGGTAGCCAACCACAACTTGGCTGTTTATTGGGCTCGGAACCAAATCCAGCCTGTATGGACACACCACCGCAGCGCCCACCCTTGTCTGATCGCGCTCCTTGTTCCAGCCGATCGTCGCATCGCTGCGCAGCCAGTTGTTGAATTTGTAGCCCGCGCCAAGGTCTACGGCCCAGGTTCCCTTGCGCACATCCGGACTTTCGGGGGCGAGCAGCGGGCCTTTGTTGTTGGCCCAGGCCAGATCCCCGCGCAGATACCAGCCTGAGCCGAGTTCGACTGGGTTGCTGACATATTCCGGCGCGCTCTCCACCGGGAATTTGAAGTCCGCGCCGAGCGTTGGCGCAGCGCCCAGGGCGAGGGAGGCGACGATTCCGATGAATCCTGTGCGAGCCAGAAAAGAGGTCATGGTCGAAATCCTGCGTCGGAGGCGAAATGGACCTCCAATGACGCAAGCTTGGCTGTGAAAGTTTAATCTTTCGTAACCATAAAAATAAAATGTCGCGCCGCCCGGGCCTCAGGGCGCGTCGCTGGAGAGGCCGTAGCGAAGGCCGATGCGCAGGTCATGGGAGGCGAGGCCGATCTGCTGGACCTGCGCGGCGCAGGGCCCCGTCGCAGGCGCGCAGGCCATGGCGCCGCTGCGGGCGGTCCCCAGAGTCATGTAACGATAGCCCGCCTCGATCTTGATCTTCGACGACAGATCCCACGAGGCGCCGGCCATGAGGGCGAAGGAGGGGCGGACCTGCGAAGCGCGCGGCGCCTCGCCCGCGCCATGTCCGTTGCCGGCGGCGATGGTCATCGGCGCGATGGTCGTTTGCGCGACGCCTGCGCCAAAGCCGACGAAGGGGGTCACATCGAACCAGGAGCCGATCTCGCCATAGACATTGGCCATCACGGCGCCGCTCCTGATCGAGGCCGCATAGGCCTCGGCGCAGCGCGTGGCGCAACTGGCGAGGTCGACATGGGAGGTCCGCGCCCCATAGCTGGCGGAGCCCCGATATTCGCCGCTCAGGTCGAAGCGCAGATAGTCGTTGAACCGATAGCCCGCTCCAAGGCCCAGCAGGCCTGACTGGCCCATGTCCGTCGCCTCATATCGAAAGCCCATCACCGGCGCGGAGAAAGTCGACGTGGCGCTGCGGGTCTGCAGCATGCCGTAGCCGGCGTCGGCGCGCAGATAGGGGCCGGACTCCGGGGCGAACCTTCCGCGCAGGGCGGGGGAATCGAGGGAGGGCGCAGGCGGCAGAAGATCGGCCGCCCATGCCGACCCCGCCAGTTGCGGCGCGCCATGGGCGAGGAGAGCCGCAAGGACGGCCATGATCGCTGCTTTGGACACCACGGCTCCATCCGCATGTCGACGCCATGCGCCGCTTCATCGGACCAAACCTTGGGCGAAAGATGTTAATTGTCGGTTAACCATAAGCATTAAGGGACGGTCGCCCCGGCTTTGCGGCCTTTCGCGCGGCCCTGCGTCGCGATGCTGACACAATGGCGCCGTTAACCATGCCTTAACCATAAGTGCGGAACGGTCATCCACGCGCGGTTTTAAAAAGCGCGCGCAAGGTTGACGGAACCTTCCATTAACCATCGCGGGCATAGGACAGGGGTCTGTATCCGGATCGAGAAGGAGTACCGGGATGATGTTTCTCTCAAGCGGCCGCGGCCTCAAACTGGTTTTCGCCCTGACGGCCGCCTTGTCGATGGCCGCTTGCTCGAAGAATCCTGACGACGCCAACGGGGTCGGCGGCGGCCTCGGCGGTGGTCTTGGCGGCGCAGGCGCGGGAATGGCGACCCCTGGCAGCCAGCAGGATTTCATCAGCAATGTTGGTGATCGCGTTCTCTTCGAGACCGATTCCTCCGAGCTGACCTCGGTGGGTCAGGCGACGCTCGAAAAGCAGGCGCGCTGGCTCCAGCAATATTCGCGTTACGCCTTCACCATGGAAGGCCATGCGGATGAGCGCGGCACCCGCGAATATAACTTCGCCCTCGGCGCCCGCCGCGCGGAGACTGCGAAGAACTATCTCATCGCCAAGGGCGTCGCGGCCTCGCGCATCCGCACCATCAGCTATGGCAAGGAGCGCCCCGTCGCGGTCTGCGACGACATTTCCTGCTGGTCGCAGAACCGCCGCGCGGTCACCGTGCTCAGCGGCGGCAATTCCTGAAGCCTTGCGCACTGACATGACGAACGGCGCTCCTAGCGGGGCGCCGTTTGCTTTTGGGCGCGGGAATGGCCGGGGTGCGGCTTTGGCGCAGCGTCACCAAACTTTGGCCCCAGTTGCGCCAGTATGGTAAAGACCGCTTTCGCCCCGCCCGGATTTCCGTGATGACGTCTTCCAAGCTTCTGGCCGCCAGCGCGCTTGCGCTTTTCGCCTTCTCGCCCCTGCCGGGGTTTGAGGGAGGCGGCGCCCGCGCGCAGCTCCTGCGCCCGCCCATCGACATGCCGGAGGCCGTGGTCGAGCCCGCGCAGGCGAGCGACGCCGCCGCCGCGCAACTGCGCATCGACCGTCTGGAGAACCAGATCCGCAGCATGACCGGCCAGATCGAGGAGCTGCAGTTCCAGATCCGGCGGCTTGAGGAACAGTTGCGGAAATTCCAGCAGGATGTGGATTTCCGCTTCGATGAGCAGAAGGGGGCGAAGCCCGGCGGCAAGCCCGCGCCCGCCGCGCCTGCGGCGACGCCCCGCCGCACCGACCTGCGCGAGCCCGGCGCTCCCGCCTCCACCGCCCGCCGCAGCGACGCCTTCGATCCCGCGCTTGACCCCACAGCCCCCGGCGCCCCGCGCGATCTGGCGGCCATGGCGCCCGGCGAGAACGCCGCGCCGCCGCCCGCGCGCGCAAAGTCGTCCGCGCTCGCGCCTTCCCTGCCCGCAGGCCCGCTCTCGGCAGGCGAGGAGGCCGGGGCGGAGGCCCCGCTCGAACTGCGCAAACCCGCCGCAGGGGTCGATGCGACGGCCAGCCTGCAGGTCCAGCCCGCGCCCCGCGTCATCGCGGCGCCAGAGGCCGCCCCGCAAGCGGCTTCGCTTCCCCCCGCCGTCCCCGCCAGCGACTATGATCTGGGAACCGTCGCCTTTCGCGAAGGCCGATATGACGTCGCGGAGGAGCGCTTGCGCAGCTATCTCGACCAGCACCCCAAGGATCGGCTGACGCCGGAGGCGACCTTCCTGCTGGGCGAGACCTATCTCCGCCGCGCCCGCGCCCGCGACGCCGCCGAGCAATATCTGAAGATCACCGTAGACTTCCCCCGTGCGGCCCGGGCGCCAGAAGCCCTTGTGAAGCTTGGGCTTTCACTCGAAAAGCTCGGCGCGAAGGAGCAGGCCTGCGCCGCCTTTGGCGAGGTCGCGCGCAAATATCCCGCCGCCTCCTCGGCCGTGCGCGTCAGCGCCGAGCGCGAGAGCAAGCGCGTCCAGTGCTGAGGCCGCCTTTTTGAGCGGGGATGCGCCGCTCCCGCTTGATCCCATGCAGCTCTTCGCCTGCGCTGGGGCGCCCGCGCGCGTGCTTGTGGCGGTCTCGGGCGGGCCCGATTCCATGGCCCTCCTGCATCTGGCGGCGCGCTGGCGCGATCTTGGCGGCCCGAAGGTCCATGCCGCCACGGTCGACCACGACCTGCGGCCGGGCTCCCGCGCCGAGGCCGAGCAGGCCGCGCTCTGGGCGCAGGCGCTCGACATTCCCCACGCCATCCTCACCTGGACCGGCGAACGACCGAAGACGAAGCTGCAGGAACGGGCCCGCGCCGCGCGCTATCGTCTGCTGGAAGGATTCGCCCGGGAGATCGGCGCCGAGGTTCTTTTGACCGGCCATCACGCGGACGATCAGGCCGAGACGATCCTGTTCCGGCTGTTGCGCGGCAGCGGGGTGGGGGGGCTTGCGGCCATGGCGCAGGTTTCGCAGCGCGGCGGCTATCGGCTCGTGCGCCCCTTGCTCCATCACGCCAAGGCCGATCTCATCGCCTTCTGCGGGTCGGTGGGGCAGGCCTATGTGGAGGATCCCTCCAACCGTGACCCGCGCTTCGCCCGCACCGACCTCAAGCGGCTTCTGGCCCTTCTTGAGCCCGAAGGCCTGGGAACCGATGCGCTGCTGCGCCTTGGGCGCCGCGCCGCCCGCGCTGAGGAGGCCCTGCGGGCCAGCCTCGCGGATTGGCGCCGGCGCCTCGCACCGGCCGTCTCAGAAACCCGATTCGAATGCGAGGCGGCGCTGCTGCGCACAGCGCCCATGGAGATCCTGCTGCGCCTGCTGGAGGCCGAGATTTCACGCCTTGGCGATGGCGCCCCCCGGCTCGACAGGCTTGAGCGTCTTGCGGCCGGGGTCAGCGCGGCCATTGCGGGCGAGGGGGTTTTTGCGGGAACTTTGGCGGGGGCGCTGGTGCGGGTGACGCGGCGGGGGCGGCTCACGGTGGCCCCGGCGCCGCCCCGCCGTGCGCCCCCATGCGCCCCCCCATGCCAAGGCGCGGGTTGATTTCCTGACATTCCCGTGACTTCCTGATGCCAATGGCGGGAAAGATGAGCGCTTCCCTTGGCAAGCCTTGCCCGGACGCCTAAATTGCAAGAAGCGGCCATCGTGGGCGCGTTTGAAGCCCGCTGGGACCGCACAAGGATCGAATATGAATCCGAATTTCCGGAATTTCGCCCTCTGGGTCATCATCTTCCTGCTGGTTGTGGCCCTCGTCATGCTGTTCCAGAACCCCGGACAGCGCACCCAGACGACAGAAATCAGCTTCAGTCAGCTTCTCACCGAGGTCGATCAGGGCCGGGTGCGGGAGGTGACGATCGCGGGCAATGAAGTCTCAGGCCACTTCAACGACAACCGCGCCTTCACCACCTATGCGCCCAATGACCCGTCGCTGGTGCAGACCCTCTACAAGAAAAACGTCGCGATCACCGCGCGCCCGCCGTCTGACGGCAATTCCTGGCTGGTGACCCTGCTCATCAACGGCCTGCCCCTCATCGCCTTTCTGGGCGTGTGGATCTTCCTGTCCCGGCAAATGCAGGGGGCGGGCGGCAAGGCCATGGGCTTTGGCAAATCGAAAGCGAAATTGCTGACGGAGGCGCATGGCCGAATAACCTTCGAGGAGGTGGCCGGCGTCGACGAGGCCAAGGAGGATCTGCAGGAGATCGTCGAATTCCTGCGCGATCCCCAGAAGTTCCAGCGGCTTGGCGGGCGCATTCCGCGTGGCGTGCTGCTGGTCGGCCCCCCCGGCACCGGCAAGACCCTGACCGCCCGCGCGGTCGCGGGCGAGGCCAATGTGCCCTTCTTCACCATCTCGGGCTCCGACTTCGTCGAAATGTTCGTGGGCGTCGGCGCGAGCCGCGTGCGCGACATGTTCGAACAGGCCAAGAAGAATGCGCCCTGCATCATCTTCATTGACGAAATCGACGCGGTCGGCCGCCATCGCGGGGCGGGCCTGGGCGGCGGCAATGACGAGCGCGAACAGACCCTCAACCAGTTGCTGGTGGAGATGGACGGCTTTGAGGCCAACGAGGGCATCATCATCATCGCCGCGACCAACCGTCCCGACGTGCTTGATCCCGCCTTGCTGCGTCCGGGCCGTTTCGACCGCCAGATCGTCGTGCCTCTTCCCGACGTGGTCGGCCGCGAGAAGATCCTCAAGGTGCATGTCCGCAAGGTGCCGCTGTCGCCGGACGTCGATCTGCGCACGGTGGCGCGGGGCACGCCGGGCTTTTCGGGCGCCGATCTCATGAACCTCGTCAATGAAGCGGCCCTCATGGCGGCGCGGCGCGGCAAGCGCATCGTCACCATGACCGAGTTCGAGGACGCCAAGGACAAGGTGATGATGGGCGCCGAGCGTCGCTCCATGGTCATGTCCGAGGACGAGAAGCGCCTCACCGCCTACCACGAGGCGGGCCACGCCATCGTCGCCCTGTCGGTGCCCGCGAGCGATCCTGTCCACAAGGCCACGATCATTCCGCGCGGCCGCGCGCTGGGTCTGGTGATGCGCCTGCCGGAAGGGGATCGTCTGTCCAAGCGGTTCATCGAGTTCACCTCCGACCTCGCGGTCGCCATGGGCGGGCGCGTGGCCGAGGAGCTGGTCTTCGGCAAGGAGAACATAACCTCCGGCGCCTCAAGCGACATCGAGCAGGCGACCCGCATGGCCCGCGCCATGGTCACCCGTCTTGGCTATTCGGATGAGCTGGGCACGGTCGCCTATGGGGACAACAATGACGAGGTCTTCCTCGGCATGTCCATGGGCCGCCAGCGCACCGTCTCGGAATCGACGGCCCAGACCATCGACTCGGAGGTCCGGCGCCTCGTGCAGAATGGCCAGGAGGATGCGCGCAAGATCCTCACGGAGAAGCGCGACGGCCTCGAGACCGTCGCCAAGGCGCTGCTCGAATATGAGACGCTGACGGGCGACGAGATCATCGGCCTGTTGGCGGGCCGCCAGCCCGTGCGCGACTCCTCCGAGCCCCCGAGCGCCCCGCGCTCCTCGACGGTGGTCCCCACCGCCGGCAAGAGCCGCCGTCCCGACCCTGATTCGGGCGGCCTGGAGCCCCAGCCGTCGGCGTGATGGGTCTTTCACCTAAAAGTCTGAAATTGCGTGCATAAATAACCCTCCCCCCTGTGGGGAGGGTCGGCCGCGTCAGCGGACGTGGTGGGGGTCTGCGCATCTTTGGCGGAAGCAGCGGTTGCGAAGGACGCTCACGATCCGCGCCTCACGACCCCCACCCCGCACCCCTCCCCACTGTTCAGACCGGAGAGATGGTGGACACCTGTTCGCAGACATGGTGGACAGGTTGAGCATCGCTTTTCTCGGTTCGGAAGTCGAGGCTTGCGATGCGTTGGTGGCGGTAGAAGACCTCGTAGAGGCCGTCCTGATTGGTGGCCCGCAAGGCGATTTCGCGGCGGGCGAAGGCTTTGGGCACGCGCAGTTGGCGACCGGCGAAGCTGAACCTTCCGCCCGGCTGCACCCTGCGCAGAGCGTCGCCAGGAGCGTAGTCGAAAGGCTCGACCTTTTCGCGATATTCGCGGGGGCTGGCGGCGTAGCGGTCAGCCGGGACCGCCATGCCGATGCCCTCGTGCGGGCGTTCGCGGTTGTAGACCTCGCGCCAGACCCCGAGCTTGCGGCGCGCCGCCTCGAAGTCCGCGAAGGGCGGGCCGCTCAGCGCCTCGGCTTTCAGACTGCGATGGAACCGCTCATCCTTGCCCATGGTCTGGGGATGGTAAGGACGCGAATGGGAGATCGCGATTCCCTGGTCGATCAGGAAGACGCCGAGCGGCGTATAGGGCGATCCCGGGCCATCGCCCCAAGGCGCGCCATTGTCGGTGATGAGCGTGCGCGGCAATCCGTAGCGGCGGAAGGCTGCGGTCAGAAAGCCCTGAACCGTCGCGGTTTTCTGGTTCTCGCCAGCGCCCAGCGTCAGGCAATAGCGCGAGTGGTCGTCGAGGATGGTCAGCGGATGCAGCCGCCGCCCGTCCGCCATGGCCACATGGCCCTTGAAGTCCATCTGCCAGAGGTCGTTGGGCGCGGCGTGCTCGAAGCGCACGAAGGGCCTGGCGCCGCCGCCATGGGCGCCGATCTCGACGCCGTGGCGGCGCAGGATGGCGGTGATCGTCGAGGGCGCGGGCGCCTCAAGGCCCTTACGCTCCAGCACGGCGGCGATCTTGCGGCCGCCCCAGACGGGATGGCGCTCGCGCAACGTCAAAACCGCCTGCTCGACCTCGGCGTCGCAACGCCGCGGGCTCGACAAAGGCCGCCGCGAGGCCTCCGCCAGCCCGCCTCGCCCCAGCATGCGGTAGCGTTCAAGCCACTTGTAGCCCGTCGTCGGGCTGATGCCGAAACGCCGGCACAAGCTGCGCACATTCGCCCCTTCAGCCCCCGCCAGACAAACGAACTCGATCTTCAAATCCATCGCAGACACCCCCTGAAACGGCATCCCGATCTCCTCCTTCTGAGATCGGAAAAGTGTCCACTATGTCTCCGAACGCATGTCCACCATGTGTCCGGTCTAAACAGTGGGGAGGGGTTCGGGGTGGGGGTCGTGAGGCCTTCGATCATTGGCGCTTTTACAACGGCGCTCCCGCCCAGCATGCGCAGACCCCCACCCCGTCCGCTAAAGCGGCCGACCCTCCCCACAGGGGGGAGGGTAAAGAGGCGCGCGATTTCATAGGCTTAGGCGATACGCTGGCCG
>CANGFT010000055.1 GCA_947453205.1 Beijerinckiaceae bacterium
GTGCGCGACGCAGACGGGCCCGGCGGCAAGGATCTCTTCCGCGCCATCGCCTATTGGGCCAACAAGGCGGGCTGCGGCCACCTGCTGGAATACAAGAAGAAAAAGTGAGGCTTCGCGGGGACGCAGAAGCGTCCCCGCCCAATGCTATGAACAAAAACGGGAGAACGCAGATGAAGGGTTCGATGGTGAAGGCGGCGACGCTCGCCGCAGCGCTGATCGTCTCGGGGGCGGCATGGGCGCAGGATGTGAGCCCTGATCTGATCGCCAGGGCGAAACAGGAAGGCAAGGTCGTCTATTACACCGACCTCATCGTCGACCAGATCGTGCGCCCGCTCGTCGCCGGTTTTGAAGCCAAATATGGCGTGAAGGTCGAATATGCCCGCGCCGACAGCCAAGCAAATCTGCTGAAGCTGATGAACGAGCAGAAGGCGAGCAATGTGCAGGCCGACGTCTTCGCCATGACGAGCGGCCTCAAGCCCCTGCTCGAAGCGAACGCCGTCATGAAGATCGACCTTGAAGGCGCTAAAGCCCTGCCCGCCGACTTCAAGGATCCGAACGGCTACTGGGTCGCGGCGAATTATTATGTGATGACGCCTGCGGTGAACACGGACCTCGTGCCCGAAAAGGATCGCCCCAGGACCTATGAGGATCTGCTCGACAAAAAGTGGACCGACAAGATCGTCTGGAAGCCCAACGACACATCCGGCGGGCCCGGCTTCATCGGCCATGTGCTGCGCGTGATGGGCGAAGACAAGGGCATGGCCTATCTGGGCAAGCTGAAGGAGCAGCGCATCAAGTCGGTCAACGCCAGCGCGCGCGCGGTGCTCGATCAGGTCATCGCAGGCGAATATCCGATCGTCCTGCAGATCTTCAACCACCATTCGGCGCTCAGCGCCAAGAAGGGGGCGCCCTCGCAATGGCTGAAGCTCGAGCCGGTGATGGTTCAGACTGAGTTACATGCGATCATGGCGGCGGCGCCCCATCCCAACGCTGCAAAACTGTTCCTTGAATATATGATTTCCAAGGAGGGCCAGACCATCTTCCAGAAGGCGGATTATTTCCCCACGCGGTCCGACGTCGCCGCCTCCATGCCGGAGCTCGCCCCCTCGACCGGCGGCTTCAAGGCGGTTGTGATGAGCCCGGACGACATTGCGCGCGACTATGAAAAATGGGCTGCGCTTTACCAGCAGATGTTCCGCTAAGACGCGCCGGGAGATTTTGAACATGACGCAGAATGACAGCATCGCGCAGGTGAAGGCCCTGCTCGACCCCGCGAGCATCGCCATCATCGGTGCAAGCGACCGGAATGGAAGCTGGGCCAAGCGCGTGTACCGCACCCTCAAGCGCGGCGGCTACAAGGGCGCGATCTATCCGGTGAACCCGCGCAGCGAGACCGTATGGGATCAGAAATGCTACCCCGATCTCGCCTCCCTGCCCGGCAAGCCCGATCATGTGGTGGTGCTGGTTCCCGGCGCCGGCGCCATCGACGCCATTCGCGCGGCGGGAAAAGCGGGCGCCCGCAGCGCGACTGTTTTCTCGAGCGGTTTTGGCGAAGGCGGCGATCCCGAGGGCCGCGCGCTCGGCGAGCAATTGCGCGCCGCCGTGGTGGAGAGCGGGCTGGCGGTGTCAGGCCCCAACTGCATGGGCAACCTCGCCTCGCCCTTCGGTTTCTGCACCATTCCCGACGACCGGATCACCGATTTCACGGTGGGCGGCGTCGGCCTCTTCGGCCAGAGCGGCGGCATCGTCATGGCGATCTACCGCGCCATGAAAAGCCGCGGCATGACGCCTGCCTACGCCGTCACCAACGGCAATGAGGTCGGCCTCACCACCGCCGATTACATCCGCTATATGGTGGCGGAGCCCAACGTGAAGGTGATCTGCTGCTTCATCGAGGCCATTCGCGACGCCGATGATTTCCTCTCGGCCTGCGCGGATGCGTTCGCAGCGAGGAAGCCCATCGTCGCCATGAAGATCGGCGGCTCGGAAGCCAGCCGCGCCGCAGCCCTCGCCCATACAGGATCGCTGGCGGGCTCGCTCGCCTGCTTCGATGCGGTGACGCGGCCTCTTGGCGTGCTGCGCGTCTCCACCATCGATGAAATGGTCGAGACAGCCGAATATCTGACCCATGCCGAGATCCCTGCGGGGGCGCGCCTCGGCGCCATCACCTTCTCGGGGGGACTGAAAGGCCTGCTGCTGGAAGGCGCCGAACGCCACGACGTCTCCTTCCCCGCGCTGACGGCTGAGACGACCGCGAGGCTGAAAGAGCAACTGGGCGTCGGCACCTCCCTGGGCAATCCGCTCGACGCGGGCTTTGCGGCCCTGTCGAGCGCGGAGGTCTATTTCAAGTGCATCGACATTATGCTCGATGATCCCAACATCGACGCCCTCCTGGTGCAGGAGGAATTGCCGCTGATGGAAGGGCAGAACGCCAAGGCGGGCAATCTGCGCACAGTCGACAAGATGGTCGTCGAGGGCAAGCGCAAGCCCGTGGCGGTCGTCTCCATGGCCTCCTATATGTTCAGCGACTATACGCGCGCCTTCCGCGCCGATTTCCCCCATCTGCCGGTGCTCCACGAGGTGGACAAGGCGCTCAAGGCCGCCGCCCATGCGGGCCGCTATGGCGCCATGGGCAAGACCGCGCCCGCCCCGCGCGCCAAGCAAAAGCTGAGCGAAACCGCCGCAGCGCTGCTCGGGCAGGCGGCGCCCGCGGCGGATGGACGCAAGGTCATGGGCGAGGCGGCGTCGAAGCAGTTGCTGGGCGCCTATGGCGTGGCGGCTCCCGCCGAGGCTTTCGCCACCGACGCGGAAGCCGCAGCGCGCGCCGCTGACGCCATCGGCTATCCCGTGGTCCTGAAGCTCGTTTCGGACGATGTGCAGCACAAGTCTGATGTGGGCGGCGTGCTCATCGGCCTCAACAGCGCGCAGGCTGTGCGCGAAGGCTTCGCGCGCATCGCTTCATCGCTTGCCGCCGCCAGGCCCGGCGCGCATTTCGGCGGCGTGCTCGTGGTGCAGCAGGTGAGCGGCGGGACGGAGCTGGTGCTGGGCGTCCACCGCGACCCTGAGGTGGGGCTCGTCACCATGTTCGGCGCTGGCGGCGTGCTGCTGGAGCTGGTGAAGGACGTCGCCTTCGGCCCTGTGCCGCTCTCTCCAGCACAGGCGCAGGACATGGTCGACCACACCATGGCGGGACGCTTGCTTGATGGCTATCGCGGCAGCTCTAAGCTCGACCGCGCGGCGGTCGTCAACGCCCTCGTCGGCCTGTCGCACCTCGCGCAGGATCTGGGCGAGCGGCTTGAGAGCATCGACGTCAATCCGCTCGTGGCGACGCCCACGGGCGCGCTCGCGCTTGACGGGCTGATCGTTCTGAAGGCGTGAGCTATTTGTCGGACGGGCCGAGGGAAACGATATAGGCCGCGAGTTCATCGAGCTCCTGCTCGGTCAGTACGATGTTCGGCATGCCCGCATGGCTGGTGCGCAGAAACACATGCAGCGCCAGCCGGGTCGTGGAGGGCATGCGCGCCACGAGCTGGAATGGCGGCGCCGTGGCCATGGGCCCGGCTCCCGTCTCTCCGGGCCTGATCTCATGGCAAGCGGTGCAATATCGCTCCGCCAGTCGCCGCCCGGGTCCAGGATCGATCTGCTGCGCCATCGCGGCGGACGCGCAGAGCATCATCATCAGGCATGACAGGAAGCGGTGAACCATGGTCGACCCCGTGCTGGCGATAAACCTCAACTAGGGCGGCCCGGCGGAAAGCAAGGCTTGGGGCCGTTCCAGCCTGCTGAGCGCCTCCCGCGCCAGCGCCTCCGCGCCCTGCGTGGCGTCAAGCCGCGTCCAGCCGACATCCCCATGGCCCCGAGCCGCCTGCGCCCGCATCACCGCCTCGTCTGCGTCCGAGGGATCATCGCGGCGGGCGGCGATGCGCCGGGCCAGCGCCTCCACAGGGGCGTCGAGCCAGACGCCTATGAACGGAACGCCCGCCTCGCGCGCCGCCGCCTCGATGGCGGCGAGGTCTTCCACGCGGTCGAAAACAGCCTCGGCGATGCAGCCATGACCTTGGGCGAGCGTCGCGGCGCAAGCCTCGCGGGCGCGCGCGTAGACGCGCGCCGACACCTCGGGCGCATAGGCGGCGGGCGGCAGCCTGTCCGTCGCCGCCACGCCGAACATCGCCTTTCGGATACGGTCGCTGGCGAGGATTCGCGCGCCGGGGGCCGGGCCGATGTCGCTGGCGATGCGCGCCGCCAGGGTCGACTTGCCGGAACCGCTGAAGCCGCCGAGCGCCACAAGCAGCGGCGCGCGTTGCTCGACCAGCGTCTCGGCAAGGTCGAAATAGGCCCGCGCCTCCGCAAGCCGCTCAGCGCCAGGCGCCCCCGCCACATGGGCGCGCACCACGGCGCGGGTCGCCATGAACAGGGGCAGCAAAGCCAGCCCATCGCTTTCATCGCGCGCGTCGAGGTAGCGGTTGAAAAGGACATTGGCCAAGCTTCGCGCTCCGAACAACCACAGGTCCATCAACAGGAACGCAAGGTCATAAAGCACGTCGACGGTCGCAAGCTCCTCGTCGAACTCGAGCGCATCAAAGAGGACCGGCTCGCCCTCGAAAAGGCAGATGTTGCGCAGGGTCAGGTCGCCATGGCAGCGCCGCACGCAGCCGCGCGCCCGGCGCGCATCCAGCAGCGCGGCGTGGCGGGCGAGAAGCGCGCGCAGCCGGGCCGTGAGCGCGTCGATTCGTTGGGGGTCGACGGGCAAGGCGCCGCGCAGGGCCGTCTCGTTGAGCGCCAGCACACGGGCGAAAGCCTCTGCGCCGCCAGATGGAGAGGCCACCTCGGCCCGCTCATGGGAGGCTGCGATCACGCGTGCAAGCTGCGTGATGAGCGCGGGCGTGGCGCGCCCCTCCGCCAGCACACGCGAAAACAGATCCTCATCGGCGAAACGGCGCATCTCCACCACAGCATCCACCAACTCGCCCTCGCCGTCGAAGTGCAGGGCGCCATTGGCCTCGCGGGTGATGCGGCGAAGGCCAAGGTAGAGGCGCGGGGTGAAACGACGGTTGACCGCAAGCTCCCGCTCGCAATCGGCGAGCCTGCGCTGCGGCGTTGAGAAATCGAGATAGGCGTACCGCAGGGCGCGCTTGAGCTTCAGCGCATGATCGGCGAACAGAAATACATGCGAGGCATGGGTCGTGATGCGCCGACAAGGGCGCAGGGCCTCCAGAAAGGCGAGGGTCTCCTGCTGTTCGGGCTCGGGGTCTGGGCTCATGACGAGCGCATCCTACCCGCCTTTCGCGCCAGCGTCGCTGATCCCGATCAGATCAGCCTAGGTCGCGGACGAGCGGAACTCGCGCTCGACCGCGCGAACCACCGCAGGGCTGGTCGGATCGGTGATGGTGCTGAAGACATCAGCGATGCGGCCGTCCCTGCCCACGAGATATTTGTGGAAATTCCAGCGGGGCAGATCGCGCGGACGCTCAAGCGCCGCCCAGCGGTAGAAGGGGTGGGCCTCGGCGCCCACGACCTTTGCCTTGGCGGCCATGGGAAAGCGGACGCCGTAACCGGAGGCTGCGTGATGGATCTCCTCAGACCCGCCGGGCTCCTGACCGCCAAAATCATTGGAAGGCACGGCGATGATCATCAATCCCCTGGCCGAAAACCGCTCCCACAGCGTCTGCAGTCCGGCAAACTGGCCCACGAAGCCGCAGAGCGAGGCGGTGTTGACGACCATGATCGGCCGACCCTCAAAATCGCTCAGCTTGATCTCGCCCTTGTCGAGGCTGGCGAAAGACATGGTGTAGCAGGTGCGCCCGCTCACCGCCGGCGCCTGCGCCAGCGCAGGCCCCGCGACGAGCCCCAAACCTGCGCCAAGGAATGAACGACGGTCCATGTTACAGCCTCCTCGCACACCCGACTGGTTCAGCATACGCCCAGCAAAACCACCCGGTTCACCACATCGCGCCGTTTGACTCGCCCGGCCCCGGCGCCTAGCTTGCCTCCACGGTCGCGCGCACAGACGCCGACGGTCGCGAGGAAACGACAGGAGCCTATCATGATCCGTGCCGGACAGAGAAAGACGACGACAGCGGCGCTGGCCCTCGCGCTGGGCGCGGCCTGGCTCACAAGCGCCGCGCGCGCCGATTTCAACGACAAGAAGCCGATCAGCTACAGCGTCGATGGCGGCACCGCCACCGGCTATATGAAAGTGGTCACCGAATCCATCAATGGCATCGTGCGCGAAGCCTATCCCGGAACGGACGCCACCTATAAGCCCGGCAGCCCCGCAGGCGGCATCCTCAACATGGGCACAGGCAAGTCGGACTTCGCCTTCAACGGCGCCCCGGCTGAAATCGTCTACGCCCATGAAGGCAAGGCGCCCTTCACCTCCTCGCTCAAGGGCAAGTTTCTGTTTGTCATGACGCTGCACAATGATCTTGTCGTGCACAACATGATGACGAAGGAATGGGCCGACAAGAACGGGATCAAATCCTTTGAGGATATCGCCGCCAAGAAGCCCTATATGCGGCTCGCGGTGAACCAGCCCGCCAATCTGCAGTCCACCGTCACCATGTACCAGAACCTGTTCCAGGAGTTCGGCATCGACGAGAAGCAGGTCACGAACAATGGCGTGGGGACGATCCGGGCCAATACGGCGACCGGGCTCGACGCCCTTCGCGACGGCAAGATCGACGTCTTCATCAACGGCGGCTTCGTCCCCACGGCGGAAATCACCGATGTGGCCCGCGGCCGTGAACTGCTCTGGATCTCGGGCTCGAAAGAAAAGATGGAGGCCGCCGCCAAGCGCTGGGGCATCAGCGCCTACAAGGTGCCCAAGGGCGCCTATCCCTTCGTGACGCAGGATGAATACACCAACACGATCTGGAACTGCGTCATGGTGGGCGCCCATGTCTCCGATGAGACGGTCTACAAATTCACCAAGGCGCTGTTCGAGAGCGCCGACCGGATGCGCCGCATTCACCCGACGATGGAGGCATGGACGCCTTCAGAGGCCTTCAAGAACACCACGCCCATGGACATGCACCCGGGCGCAGCGCGCTACTATCGTGAGGCCGGCCTTCTGAAGTAACGCCCTCGCTGAGAAGAGACTCAGGAAACATCGCAATGACCGTATTCTCCATCATCGGGCGCGTTTTCGACGTGCTGGGCGAAACGCGGCGCGTGCCGCCCAAGGGCGCCCTGAAGGCCTATGTGGGCCTGGTTTCGGTCATCGCCGCGTTCCTCGTCACCTATATGGCGCTCTACGGCATCGCCACGCAGCACCTGCAAATCTCGCTTTTTCTGGTGCTGCTTCTGCCCATCTGCTTTCTGACGACGACCGTCAGCAATAAAGTCGATCACCTCACGTTGATCGACTACTTCTTCGCCCTGTTCTCCTTCGCCGCCTCAATCTGGTTTGCATGGAACGAGCCTCGTTACGCCAACTGGATGACCGGCTTTTCCGAACCGGATCTCGGCGATATCGTCTTCGGCACGGGCCTGCTGTTTCTATGCGTCGAGCTTTGCCGCCGGACCGTGGGCTTCGGCCTGACGGCGATCCTCCTTGCTCTGCTCGCCTATTCAGCCTTCGGCCATTTGCTGAGCGGCGCCTTTCGCCATGGCAAGGTTGAATATCTCTATTTCCTTGAGATGCAGGTCATCGGCATCGACGGCATTTTTGGTTCGCCCCTCTATGTGGCCGCCAGCTACGCCTTCCTGTTCGTGCTCTTTGGCAACTTCTATGTGATGAGCGGCGGCGGCAAGCTGTTCTTCGACCTCGCCGCAGCCATCACCGGCCGCATGAAGGGCGGGCCCGCCAAGGCCTGCGTCTTCTCCAGCGGCCTCTATGGGTCGATCTCCGGCAGCCCTGTCGCGGATGTGGCGACTACGGGACCGATCAGCATCCCCATCATGAAGCGCATCGGCATGTCGGCCGAACGCGCGGGCGCCATCGAAGCCTCCGCCTCCACTGGCGGCTCCATGCTGCCTCCGGTGATGGGCGCGGTGGCCTTCATCATGTCCAACTTCACGGGCATTCCCTATAATCTGATCTGCCAATATGCGGCGCTTCCGGCCCTGGGCTATTACCTCGGCATTTTCCTGCTGGTGCATTTCGACGCCATGCGTTTCGATCTTGCACGCCTGCCCGAGGAAGAGATCGTTGGGCTGCGGCGCGCCATAACCGAAAACTGGACCGCGCTCATCCCCCTCGGCGCCCTGATTTGGCTGCTGGTGGCGGGCTATTCAGCAGCCTATGTGGCGGCAGGCTCGACCGTTTCGGTCGTGATCGCAAGCTGGCTGTCGAAGGACGGCGCCATCGGCCCAAGCAAATTCGTGGAGGCCTGCGCCGAGACCTGCCTCAGCACAGTCTCCCTCACGGCCGCCGTCGCGGCGGCGGGCATCATCATCGGCTGCATCGAGCTGACTGGCCTTTCGGGCAAGTTCACACTGTTGCTGTTCGAGCTCTCCGGCGGCGCGCTGGTCCCCTCGCTCATCATCGCAGCGGCCATTCTGGTGCTGCTGGGCATGGGCATGCCGACGACTGGCGTCTACATCATGGGCGTGGCCCTGCTGGCGCCGGTCTTCATCGGCAAGTTCAATCTGCCGACCATGCCCGTGCATATGTTCCTGCTGTTCTACGCCTGCATGTCGGCCATCACCCCGCCAGTGGCGGTGGCGGCCTTCGCGGCGGCGGCGATCGCGCAGGCCAATCCGTTCAAGCTCGCGCCTTATGCCTGCAAATTGGCGGTCGGGGGCTTCGTCCTCCCCTTCTTCTTCCTGTTCAACACCGGAATCCTGTTTCAGGGAAGCTGGATGAACATCCTCTCCGACACCTTCATCGGCGCGGTCCTGACCCTGGCGTCAGCCATCGCCCTGCATGGCTACATGATCCAGCAACGCATACATCCGGCGTTCATCGCCGTCTTCGTTGTCGCGGGGCTCGTGATGATCTATCCAGACGCACGACTGCAATATGCCGCCGCCGCCGTTGTTATAGGGCTCTTCGCGATACTGCATCGCGCGGCGCGACTGGCGGGCAAACCGCCCGCGATGGCGGCGGCAGCCTGACGTTCACCCGAGGAAGGCCCTCCATGATCATCGACATCTACACCCACCTTGCGCCCCGCAGCTTTCTCGACCGCATGGTGGTTCTGGCGCCTAAGCTCGGCAATATCGTCAACCGCCTCCTCGCGGTGAAGCCGCTGTCGGATCTTGATGTGCGCTTCCGCGACATGGACACGGTGCCGGACTATCGCCAGCTCATCAGTCTGCCCAATCCTTCGCTGGAGGAGATCGGCCCCGCCGACACGGGCTGCGAACTGGCGCGCATCGCAAACGACGAACTGGCCGAACTCTGCGCCAAACATCCTGACCGCTTCGTGGGCTTCGCCGCTTCCGTCTATCTCGACGATGTCGACAGCGCGATCAGAGAGGCGGACCGCGCCATCCATCAACTCGGCGCCAAGGGCGTGCTGATCTACAATCATGTGGCGGGCCATCCGCTGGACGAGGAGCGGTTCCGCCCCTTCTTCGCGGCCATGGCGCAATGGAAGCGGCCGATCTGGATGCATCCAAGCCGTCAGGCCAATATGAGCGATTACGCCAGCGAGGCGAAGTCGCGTTTTGAAATGTGGTGGTGCTTCGGCTGGCCCTATGACACCTCGGTGGCCATGACGCGGCTCGTCTTTGACGGGCTATTCGATCGCCATCCAGATCTTGAAATCATCACCCACCATTGCGGCGGCATGATCCCCTTCTTTGACGGGCGCGTCGGGCCGGGCCTCGAAGTGCTGGGCGCACGCACCTCGGATGAAGATTATTCGCAGGTGCTGTCGTCCCTGAAGCTGCCGCACATGGACTATTTCAAGAAGTTCTACGGGGACACCGCCATGTTCGGCGCCACCACAGGCGTCAAATGCGGCCTCGACTTCTTCGGCCCCAGCAAGATCGTTTTCGCCACCGACGCCCCGCTCGGCCCCATCCGTAAGACCTATGACGGCATCGCGGCGATGGATCTGGATGCGGAGACGCGCGAGGCGATCTTCTATGGGAATGCGGCCAAGCTGCTGAGGCTGTGATGGGTATCGGGGGGCTGACATACATCCATAGATTTACAGATACCCAATTTTAATGTACATGTACATCTGTTGCTTTTTGCGAGCTGAAGCATGACCAAAACCAGACTATTCAAAAACGGCAACTCTCAGGCGGTCCGCATCCCGGTCGAGCTTGCCTATAGCAGCTGGGACATCGAACTTGTCATCGAACGGCATGGGGATGAGTTGCGTATCCGTCCGGCGTCGCGCCGAATTGGCGATGTGCTGGACAAGTTCGCCCGGTTCTCTCCGGGCTTCATGAATGAAGGCCGCGGCCTCAACAGCGAAGGCGAGCGCGAACCTCTATGAAGCCAAGGTACATGCTCGACACCAACATCTGCATCTACCTGATGAAGCACCAGCCCCCGCAGGTCAGAGAACGATTTGCAGAGTGCTTCGTGGGGGAAGTGGTGATCTCGACCATTACTCTGGCCGAACTCGAATTTGGCGTCGTGTGTTCAGGTGACTCTCAATCGCGAAATCAAGCAGCGCTGGATAGCCTGCTGGAAGATATCCCTGTGGCGCCGTTTGACACGAGCGCGGCGCGCGCCTACGGCCCACTACGCGCCGCCAACCGCGAACGAAACAAGGACGCGCTCGACAAGCTCATCGCATCACACGCATTATCCTTGGGCGTGACGCTCGTCACTAATAACGAAGCTGATTTTCGGGGCATATTCGGACTCGTCGTCGAAAACTGGATCAACAATCAATGACCAGCCTGATCACCGTCGCTCGGTCAGCAGCGGCTTCTGCTTCATCAGCGCAAGACCCAGGAAGGACACTGTGAACGCCCCGGTCGCCGCAAGGAAGACCGTGCGGAAATGGTCGGCCGCCTGCCCCTTGTCGCCGAAGAGATCGGCGGCGATGGCTGCGGCGCTGCGCAGATCCGCGCCCTGCAGATCGCCCAGCACGATCACGCCATAGACCGCCGTCAGCCCGGTGGCGATGAGGCTGCGGCCGAAGCTTGAGACGCCGACAGCGATGCCCATCTGGTGCAGCTCCACCGCATTCTGCATGGCCACGGTCGTCACCGGCGCCACTGGTCCGAAGCCTATGCCGATCAGAATCAGCACGACCTCGAATTCGAACATGCTGATGTCCTGCGTATGCACCGCCAGATAAAGACAGGCGCCGATGCACAAGGCGAGCGTGAAGAGCGGGGGATACTTGTAGTTGGTGATCCGCGCGGTGATCTGCGCGCTGACGAGGGCGCTTGCGTTCACCGTCATCATCAGACTGGCGAGATGCAGCCCCGCGACCGCAGGGCTCATCCCATGGACAGCCTGCAGGAACATCGGCAGATAGATGTTGAGGCTCACCACCGAGGCCCAGCCGACGCCATTCGATATGTTGGCGCAGAGCACGATGGGGTTGCGCAGGATCTTGAGCGGCACGAGCGGCTCGGGCGCGGTGAGGAGGCGCCTCACGAAGCCAATCCACAACAGGGCGGAAAGCACGGCGAGGCCCATGATCTCCGGCGAGCCCCAGGCATAGGCGCGCCCGCCCGCGTTCAGAACGAACATGGCGGTGGAGCTCGCGCCGACGATCAGCGCGGCGCCCAGAAAATCGAGCTTGTGCTTGCGCTCATAGCGCGGCAGGCGGCGCAGGAGAATGCTGGTCGCCAGCAGCGCGGCGATGCCGATCGGCACGTTGAACCAGAAGATCAACGACCAATGAAGATGTTGGGAGATGAAGCCGCCATAGATCGGCCCCAACATGCCCGCAGTGATATAAGTGATCGAGAAATAGGTGTAGTAGCGCGCGCGCTGCTTGGGGGCGACGATGTCGCCAAGGATCGTCATGGGCACGGAGGTCAGTCCGCCCCCGCCAAGCCCCTGAATGGCGCGGCCTGCGATCAGCATGGGCAGGTTGACCGCCAAGGCCGCAACCAGAGATCCGCAGACAAACAGCCCGATGGACAGCAGCAGGGACACGCGCCGACCATGGATGTCGCTGATCTTGCCATAGAGCGGCGTCATGGCGGTGGCGGTGAGCAGATTCACCGCCACGACCCAGAAGAGATGCGACACCCCGCCAAGCGAGGCGCCGATGGTCGGCAGGGCGCTCGATACGACCGTCTGGTCCATCGAGCCCATAAAAACCGGAAGCAGAGCGCCCGCCACGATCCACATCGTCTCGCGATGTGTCAGCGTCTTCTGGATGGGCGCATCTGGTTCCGGCTTTGACATGATCGGACCGTTGTCAGACCCCGCGACAGATGACGTTGAGAAGCGCCTGACGCCCCTCGACCTGCACGGCCTTGAGCGCGCGCTCGATGGCCTTGGGCATGTCGGCGGGGTCCTCCACCGTCTCGCCATAGCCGCCCGCAACCTCGACCGCCTTGTTGAACTGCAACTGAGGATCGAAATAGGTCAGAGCTTCGCGGTTGCTCTTCGAGGCATATCCATCAGGATAGACCTCATGGGTGTTGCGCTTCACCGCGCCCCACATCTGGTTGTTGAAGACGACCGTCAACATGGGCAGCTTTTCCGCCGCCGAGACATAATGGGCGGGGATCGGATTGCCGAACATATAGGCGCCGTCGCCGCAGGTGCAGATCACCAGCTTGTCGCCCACAGCCGCCTTCACGCCAAGCGCCGTGCCCAGCCCCCAGCCAAGGCCGCCAGCGGCGCCGATGGAGAACATGGTCCCAGGCTTGGTGAAGCGCATATGCTCGAAGGTGATCGGCGATTCCTTGATGACGATGGCGTCTTCGCCCTTGGCCTCGTCGAGGCAATGGGTGATCCACGCGGGCGACATGGGCTTGGCGTCACGGGCCTTGGCGATCATGCCCGCCCATTGCTCGCGCTGGGCGGCGCGTTCGGTGGCGAGGCGGGCGCGGCGGGCCTCAACCCGGTCATGCGCATGGGCGTGGCGGGTCGCAAGCGCCTCGGTGAGGGCCGGCAAGGTCGCGCCGATGACGCCGCTGATGGCGAGGTCGCAGGGGAAGCTGCGCATGGGATATTGAGAGAAAAGCGGATCGACGCCGATATGGATGATCTTGGCGTCCGCCTTCGGATTGCGCTTGGAGGGAATCCACGGCACATCGCATTCGATGACGATGATGCAGTCGGCGTCCTTCACATAGGCGTCGGGGTTGAAGCCCAGATGCATGGGATGGTCGGTCGGCAGCGCCACATAGCGGGGCTTGCGCTGGGTGACGGGAATGGCGAAAGCCTCCGCCAGGGCGGCGAGCTTGGCCACATCCGCCTCATCGCGGCCGGCGCTTGACGTGATGATGAGCGGACGCTCGGCGCGGGCGATCATCTCCGCCGCCTGGTCGATGGCGCGGGTGTCGGGATAGGGCGGCGCTGCAGCGTTGTGGCGCGAAGGCGACTGATAGGTGAAGTTGGGCGCGGGCGCGGCCAGAACCTCGCGCGGCAGGGTCAGATAGATCGGGCCCTTGGGCTCGCTCATGGCGAGGTTCAAGGCGCGGTCGACGGTGTTTTCGAGCACATGGCCGTTGGGAAGCTGGTAGTCCCATTTCACGAATTCGCGCACCATCGCGCCCTGATCGCGCATTTCCTGCGGCCAATGGATTTCGCCGGAGCGCTGGCCAAGCTCGCCGCTCTCCTCGGCGAAGGGCGTGCGGCCCGCGCTGAAAAGCACCGGGATGTTGCCGCGCCAGGCGTTCATGACGCCGCAGACCGCATTGGCCGTGCCGACGTTCACATGCACCATGACGAGCTGCGGCTTGCCTGTCTTGAGGTAGTAGCCCATGGCCATGGAGACCGCGACGTTCTCATGGGGCACGGTGACGGGCTTGGGAACCTTGGTCCCATTCGCCTCGGCCTTGGAATAGGCCTCGATCAGCGGCGCGAAATCCGTCCCCGCATTGGCGAAGAGGTAATCCACGCCGCGATCGGCCAGCAAGGCCAGATAGGCGTCCGCCACAGTTCCTTCGATCGTCTTCTGCCCCACGGTGTCTTCTCCCTGCTGCGCGCCCGAACGCGCCTCTATGGGATCCACGCTTATACGGCTCAGACGATGGGGGCAACGCCTTGCGGCGCCGCCCCCGTTTCAGACCTGTCAGCTCTTGAGCTGGCGTTTGCGGCGCGCCAGCAGGTTGAGGGACTCAACCGCCACCGAGAAGCCCATGGCGGCGTAGATGAAGCCCTTGGGCACATGGAAGCCTATGCCATCGGCCACCAGAACCATGCCGATGAGCAGCAGGAAGGCGAGGGCCAGCATCTTCACCGAGGGGTGCCGCGTGACGAAATTCGCCACCGGCCCCGACGCGACGAGCATGATCAGAACGGCGATCAGCACCGCAGCCGACATGACCCACAGGTTATCCGCCATGCCGACAGCGGTGATCACGCTATCAAGCGAGAAGACGATGTCGAGAACGATGATCTGGCCGATGACGCTGGCGAAGCTGACCTTGCGAGGGGGCGCGCCACCCGTTTCGCCAGTCTCCTCGGCGCCGCCTTCGACCAGTTCATGAATCTCCTTTGTGCCCTTGTAGAGCAGAAAGAGGCCGCCACCGGCCAGGATCAGGTCACGCCAGGAAAAGCCGTGCCCTCCAACCGAGAAAATCGTTGCCGTGAGTCCCACCAGCCATGAAATCGAGGCGAGGAGAGCAAGACGCATGAAGAGCGCGAGCGAAAGGCCCACAGACCGCGCGCGCGCCTGCAAATGCGCCGGAAGGCGCCCTGCAACTATCGCGATGAAGATGATGTTGTCGATGCCCAGAACGATTTCGAGAACCGTGAGCGTGAGAAGGCTCGCCCAGATCTCGGGGTCGAGCAACCATGCTGTCATAATTCATCCCCCGGCCAGGACGCGACATGCTTTGTTTGTCCCGGATGCGATCGCGCGGCGTCAGCGCCTGCAGACGGAGAGTCCGACATCGCCTGCCGACGCCTCGGCGGCCAGAGGGGCCCGGACCCGGCCCCGACGGTCGCGGCCTTCGCTGGAGGTGGTGGCGGCGTTCCAGCTGTTCAACCCGGCAGGAGATCAACTCAATTTGATCTGCCGTCAGGCGGCCTTCGCCGCCCTGCCCTTCTGAATGGCCTCCCATACCGCCAGCGATGTGGCGGGCATGTCGATATGCGTCACGCCGAAGGGCGCGAGCGCATCGCAGATGGCGTTCATGATCGAGGTGAGCGAACCCGCGCAGCCCGCCTCGCCGCAGCCCTTGACGCCCAGCGGATTGGTGGTCGCGGGGAAGGAGAGGAACTCCTGATGGAACATGGGCGCATCATCGGCGCGCGGCATGGCGTAGTCCATGAAGGAGCCCGTCGCGAGCTGGCCCTCGGAGTCATAGACCGTATGTTCGGTGAGGCACTGGCCGATGCCCTGCATCACGCCGCCAATGACCTGACCGCGCACGATCAGCGGATTCACTACGGTGCCGAAATCGCCCACCATGAAATAGCGCACGATCTCGGTGACGCCGGTCTCCGGGTCGATCTCCACCTCGCAGATGTGGCAGCCATTGGGGAAGGTGGCGGGCTTGGCGCTCGACTTGTGGTCGACGTCGAGGCTCTTGGGGGCGTCATCGGGCAGCGCGACGCCAGCGCGCAGCTTGTCTGCAATCTCCATCACCGAAAGTTTACGGTCGGTGCCAGCCACCGAAAAAGCGCCCGCCTCGAACACGATGTCGGACAATCCCGCTTCCAGCAGATGAGAGGCGATGATGCGGCCCTTCTCGATGATGAGCTCGCTCGCCTCCACAATGGCCGTGCCGCTGCACATCAGCGACTTCGAGCCGCCCGTGCCTGTGCCAAGGCGCAACGCGTCAGAATCCGTCTGCATGAGGCGGATGCTCTCAAAGGGGATGCCGAGCTGGGTGGAGAGAACCTGCGCGAAGGTCGTCCAATGGCCCTGGCCATGGTCATGCGAGCCGGTGAACAGGGTCACTCCGCCGTCTTCATCAAAGGTTATCTTGCCCAGCTCGCCCATGACCGGAGCTGTGACCTCGAGGAACTGGCCGACGCCGCGCCCGCGGACCTTGCCGCGCTTCGCGCTCTCAGCCTTGCGCGCGCCATAGCCCGCCCAGTCCGAGATCTCGAGCGCACGGTCGAGAATGGCCGGAAAATCGCCGGAATCGTAGGTTGAGCCCGAGGGCGCCTTATAGGGGATCTGGTCGGGCTGTATGTGGTTGCGGCGGCGCATCTCCACGGGGTCGATGCCCATCTCGCGCGCGGCCGTGTCGATCAGCCGCTCCATGTAATAGTTGCCCTCGGGACGGCCGGCGCCGCGATAGGCGGTGATCGGCACCGTGTTGGTGATGACGCAGCGCGTGTTCACCTCGATGAGCGGGGTGCGGTAGGGCCCGTTCACATGCTTGACGATGTTGAAGGAGGCGAAGAGCGGCCCGATGGGCGTCATATAGGCGCCAAGGTCGCCAAAGCCGTTACAGCGCACCGCGAGGAAATGACCGTCCTTGTCGAGGGCGAGTTCGCAGTCGAACTCCTGCGCGCGGCCATGGTGGTCCGACAGGAAGGAGGCGGAGCGGGTGTCGTTCCACTTCACGGGGCGCCCAAGTTCGCGCGCGCCATGCAGGGCGCAGAGATATTCGGGGAACATGGAGCCCTTGAGCCCGAAGGAGCCGCCCACATTGATGGAGACGAAGCGGACCTTCTCGGGAGGGAGCTTCATCATCTCGGCCACATTGGCCTGCGATCCATTGACGCCCTGGGTCGGCGCATGAAGCGTGAACTTGCCCTCGGCCGCGTCATATTCGGCGAGGCAGGCGCGCGGCTCCATGGCGTTGACGACGATGCGGCTGTCGAGCAGGCGCAGCTTCGTCACATGGGCGGCGCTGGCGAAGGCAGCCTCCACCGCCGCGCTGTCGCCGAAATGATAGTCGAGCGCCACATTGCCGGGCACATCGTCAAGGATCTGCGGGGCGTCCGGCTTCACGGCGTCGCGCATCTCGACGACGACGGGCAGCGAGTCGATGTCCACGATCACCGCCTCGGCGGCGTCCTGCGCCTGCGCTGCGGTCTGGGCGATCACGCAGGCCACGGGGTCGCCGACATAGGTCACCTTTCCGGTCGCAAGCGCGTAACGCTTGGGCTTGATGAGGGGCGAGCCGTCGCGATTGTTGAGGGCGACGCGATGGGGATAGACGCCATAGCCCGCCGCCTCGAAATCGGCGGCGGTATAGATGGCGAGAACCCCCGGCATGGCGCGGGCGGCGTCAAGATCGATGCTGCGGATATAGCCGTGGGCCTGGGTGGAGCGCACCATGGCCAGATGGACCTGACCGGGAGCGTTCACATCGTCCGTATAGGTTCCCCGTCCCTGCACAAGCCTGGGATCCTCATTGCGCAGGACAGGCTGTCCCACGCCAAACTTGAGGGTCGCGAGGTGTTCGTCGTCAGAGCGAAAGGTCATGGGAGCGTCCGGCGCAGAGGAAGAGGTCGAGCCCAGAATAAGGCATAGGCCCGCCGGATCAAACCCCTTCCTGTCTCAGGTCTCGGCAAGCGCCTCAAGCCGCGCGGGATCAAGCAGGCGCACCCCGTCCGGGACGATCACGATGACCTTGTCGCGCGCCAGTTTGGTCATCATGCGGCTGACGGTCTCGACCGTCAGGCCGAGAAAGTCGCCGATGTCCTGCCGGCTCATGGGCAGGGGCGCGCGCACGGTCGAGCCATCGATTCGCGCCCAGCGCTTGCGAAGGCCAAGCAGGAAGGCGGCGACCTTCTCCTCCGCAGTCCGGCGTCCCAGGATCACCATCTGGTCCTGCGCGAGGCTGAGTTCGTGGCTCGCCATGGCGTGCAGGCGGCGCAGCAGATGGGGCTTGGAATCGAGCAGGGCGGAGAAGTCCTTGCGTGCGAACATGCAAGTCGCCGTGGCGCTCAGGGCCTCGGCGGAAAAGCCGTTGCGCTCGCTCATGGACAGGCCGAGAAAGTCCCCCGGCAGAGCGAAGCCCACGATCTGGCGGCGCCCATCGGGCAATAGCTTGACAAGACGCACGGAGCCGGAGGTGATGTTGTAGACGGCGTCGGACAGATCCCCCTGAGCGAACAGGGTCTCATGCTTGGAGAAGCTGACATGACGAGTGATCTTGTCGAGGGCCTGCAACTCGTCGCCTTCAAGGGCGGAGCAGACGCTGAGCGCACGAACCTTGCAATGAGAGCATTCCGTGCCGGGGTTCCCATTGGGGCAGATCGTGAGGGGGGCGTCCGAGCCTTGAGCGTCAAGCATGGATAGGCCTTTGAGTCTGCTTCGATCAACAGCTGGTTCTTACCATCTTCCAAAGGCTCCGAACACCCTTGTTGATCTGGGTGAACGCGCGGAGCGCCTCCGGCCTTCCGTCAGCCAATTCTGGACAAGCTCTTTCGCCTGACGAATGAACGGGATATGAAAGCGCGACGGCGCACTGCCGCCTTCGGATGTCCCCATGCCCGCCACCAACGGTGCCAAACCCCTGCTGAAAAGTCCTTGCGACAAGATCGCCTTCCTATCCTCAGGCACGCCTGAGGCGGATATGGCGCTCGAGCGGCTGCGCGCGGCCTATGGGGATGCGGCGCCCGACGAGGCCGATGTGGTGGTGGCGCTGGGGGGCGACGGGCTCATGCTCCAGACCCTTCATCGCTTCATGGGGTCTCAAAAACCGATCTACGGCATGAACCGGGGCTCGGTCGGCTTCCTCATGAACGAGTATCAGGAGGAAGGGCTGCTCCAGCGCATCAACGCCGCCCGCGCCTCGATCATCCATCCGCTCATCATGCGCGCGACCACCATCGACGGCCGCATCGAGATCGCCCGGGCCATCAACGAGGTCTCGCTGCTGCGCCAATCCTATCAGGCGGCGAAGATGCGCATCTCCATCGACGATGTGGAGCGGCTGGACGAGTTGGTGGCGGACGGAATTCTGGTCTCGACCCCCGCGGGATCGACAGCCTACAACCTCTCGGCCAATGGCCCGATCCTGCCCCTCGATGCGCCGCTGATGGCGCTGACCCCCATTTCGGCCTTCCGGCCGCGGCGCTGGCGCGGCGCGCTCCTGCCGGACAAGGCGAAGGTCACGATCGAGATTCTGGAGAACGACAAACGCCCCGTCGCCGCCGTCGCGGATCATTTCGAAACCCGCGACGTGACGCGGGTGGAGATCGCCATGGACCATGGCGCGGGCCTCGTGCTGCTGCACGACCCCGGCCATTCCCTTGATGAACGCATCCTGCGCGAACAGTTCGGCTACTGAGCCTCAGGGCAGCAGGACGACCGGCCCCGCGTGCTGCGCGGCCTCTGCGTCGCGGTGCGCCTTCATGGCGTCCGAAAGGGCGTAGGTGCGGGTCGCGGCGGTTTTCAGCACGCCCGACCCCACGAGTTCGAACAGCTCCACGCAGAGCGATTTGAAGCGCACTGGGTCTCCCAGAAAATGGCTCACGCCCGGCCGCCACATGGAGAGCGTGCCCTTCAGCGACAACAGCATGATGTCGACCGGGGGCACATGGCCCGAAGCGTTGCCATAATTGACCAGCGTGCCGAAGGGCGCTGTGCAATCCATCGAGGGAATGAACGTGTCCTTGCCCACGCCGTCGAGCACGGCCCGCACGCCGCCGGGAATGATCGCCTTCACCGCCTGCACGAAATCGGTCTGGCGGTATAGCACGGCGTGATCGAGCCCATGGTCGCGGGCGATCTGCGCCTTGGCCTCATTGCCGACCGTGCCGATCACCGCGGCTCCATAGTGCTTGCACCATTGTGTCAGGAGCAGGCCGACGCCCGAGGCCGCCGCATGGATCAGCACCGTGTCGCCCGCCGCCGGGCGATAGATGCGGTTGATGATGTTGGAGGCGGTCAGGCCCTTGAGCATCACGCTCGCAGCCTGCAGGTCCGACACGTTGTCGGGGAGCTTCACGAGCCGCTCGGCGGGCACGTTGCGCTGCTGCGCATAGGCCCCAGTCTTCGCGAAGAAATTGGAGCCGACGCCGACATAGCCCACGCGCTCGCCCACGCGCACATCGGTGACGCCCTCGCCCACGCTCTCGACGACGCCCGCCGCCTCATTGCCCAGAATGATGGGCATGGGCAGAGGATCCTTTTGATAGAACCCGCCGCGGCGCACATTGATGTCGGAGAAATTCAGCGCGATCGCCGTATGGCGCACCCGCGCCTCGCCGGGACCGGGCGGGGCCAGCTCGATGTCCTCCCAGGACATGACGTCTGGCCCGCCGTGGGAATGAATGCGGATGCCTTTAACGAGGGTCACGCGTCGCTCTCCTATTCCGGGCGCAGGTTGGCGCGCTTGACGATGGCGGTCCAGCGTTCGCTTTCAGCAGCGATATGGGCGGCGGATTCCTGCACATTCAGGCCCCAGGGCACGACGCCGATCTTGTTGAGGCGCTCCTTCACATCAGGCGCCAGGATGATCTCGCGCATGGCCGCCGCGAGCTTTTCGCGAATGTCCAGAGGCGTGCCGGGGGGCGCGGTGAAGGTGGTGAAGGTGTCCGACAGAAGCTCGGGCATGCCGACCGCCGCGATTGTGGGCAGATCGGGCGCGGCTGGCGGCGCCTCCTTGGTCAGGGTCGCCAGCATGCGCAACAGACCGCCCTGAGCGAGGGGCAGCGCGGTGCCGATGTCCGAGAACATGAAATCCACATGGCCTGCCGCAACGTCATTGAGCGCAGGCGCGGCGCCGCCAAAGGGCACATGAGCCTGTTTGGACTGGATCAGCTCTTCAAACAGCGCGCCGGTCAGATGGCCCGTGGTGCCATTGCCCTGCGAGGCGTAGGACAGCTTGCTGGGATTGGCCTTGGCGAAAGCGATGAATTCCTGCGCCGTCTTGAAAGGTGACTTGCCGCCGACCACCAGCACATTGGGAATGTAGGAGGTGATCGCCACGGGCTCGATCTTCTTGGGATCGAAGCGCAGCTCCTTGAACAGCACCGCATTGACGACAAGGGGCGCAGGCGGCGACACCAGAAGGGTGTAGCCATCGGGCGCAGCGCGATAGACCTGTTCCGTCGCCAGATTGTTGCCCGCGCCGGGGCGGTTCTCGACGATGACGTTCTGCCCCCATTTGGCCTGCAGCCGCTCGGCGACAATACGGGCGATGAGGTCGTTGCCGCCGCCAGCGGCCGCCGAGCAGACGATCCTGATGGGCGCTTTGGGATAGTCGGCGGCCGTTTGCGCCCGGACGGGCGCGGCGGCGCTGGCGGCGAGGCCGGCCAGCACAAGACGACGCGACGGATGGCGGAAGTTGATCATGAACCGTTTCCCTCACCTTGATGTGGAGGGGAACCTACAACCTCCCGCAGCCCTCGCAAAGGGGCGCGAAGCTGATTCAGGGGTCAGAAATCGCGGCGCAAGCCGAAGGTGGCCTTGTTGCGCTTGGCGTCGACATAGAGATTGTTGCCATCGCCCGCCTCGCCCACGAAGACGCCCGCTCCCGGTCGATGGCGGATCGTGGGCAAGCCCTCGACAGCCAGGCTGAGCTCCCTGCCCCGACGATCCACAGGCGCTGCGATGCGCGGCGTCGGCACGACAGGCGGCGCATAATCGCCGACCTGAACCTCATCCTCGGGGCGACAGACGTCGCAAGCCTCGTCCGCAAGGGCGGACGCGCCGAGAATCAGGACAATGAAGAGAGCGCAACGCATCCCCCCAAACTGACCGCGCAGTTAGGCCAAAATACGGCGAGCGTCAGCGCGCGAGCGAGGACGCCGCCTCTCTGGCGAAGCTCAGATCAAGCGCGTCAGAAAGGGCGATCTTGCCCTCCAGAAGCCCCTCCGCCCGGAACACCTCGAAATCCTCCTCAAGGCTCTCGACATTCAGGGCGCCGTCGGAATCATTGGCGGAGAGCCGCAGGTTGCGCAGGAGGCCGCGGTCCTTGACCGGCGTTTGCGCGGTGATGAGGGAGATGAACTCCTCCGCATCCGGCCCAGTCAGCCGCCCATCCACTATGGAGGCGTTTTGCGCACGCACGCCCCGCAGATAGGCCCGCATGAAGCGCAAGGCGATGTCGCGCCGCTGGCTGCGGAAGCGATCCGAATAGATGATGACGGATATCTGATGGCCCGGATAGATCTCGTCATCCGACATGAAAGGCGCCGCATAGCCCTGCCGCACCGCCTCGCTGGCGAAGGGCTCGGTGGGCAGGGCGGCGTCGATGGCGCCATTCTGCAAGGCGACGATCTGCTGGGGGAACCCGAGATAGACGCGTTCGATGTCCGCAGGGCCCAGCCCCGCGAGCTTGTAGAGGCGGTTCAGCGTGCCCATGGCGGAGCTGCCGGGCGCGGCGCTGGCGATCTTGAGCCCCTTGAAGTCGGCGAGCGTCTTCACGCGCCCGCTTTCGATCAAAGCCTTGCGCACCAGCAAAGTCTGCCCGGGCCGCCCCTTGGGCGTGGAGGACTTGTCTCCGACGATCCGCACCCCGATGTTGCGGGCGATGGAATTGTAGAGGGCGGCGGAGGGCCCGCCCGCCGCCACATCCAGATCGCCCGAGGCCAGCGGCGCGATCATGCGCGCAGCCGAATCGAAATTGATGAAGTTGACGGTGAGATTCTCGTTCGTGAAATAGCCGCGCGATTGCGCGATGAAGAAAGGGAGGTCGGTGATCGAATAGGTCGTGCCCACCTGCACCGAATCCGCCGCCCGCAGCGGCGCCGCAGCGCAAACCAGCCACGCCATCGCCAGAGCCAGCGCGCGCATGTCATCCTCCCCAAACCTGTTGGGGCGAAGAGTATCAGCCTCATCGGCGGTGACAAGCGCGGGCTGCGGGGCTAACCTGCAGCCCGCTCGCCGGACGGTCGGGCCGGCAGAGATCACCATCGGAGGAACCCATGATTCAGGCGCAGCGCCTTGGCCACGCGACCATCGAGACGCAGGACTTCCAGAAGAGCCTCGATTATTTCGTGGACTTCAACGGTTTCGTGGTGGTGGCCCAGGAGAAGGGCCGCGCCTGGCTCGCCTCCAAGCTCGGCCAGCTCAACATCGTGCTGGTGGCCTCGCCGGATCGCTCCGACTGCACGCGCATCGCCTTCGAGGTCGCGCCTGACAGCGATTTTTCGGAAATGCAGCAGTTTCTGGCCAGCGAAGGCATCGCCAGCGAAATCCGCAGCGACCCCTTTCCCGGCACGCCCAAGGCGCTGGTCTTCACCGACCCCAAGGGCACTCAGGTCGAGCTCTACTCAAGCTGGTCCTTCCTTGCGCCCAATCAGAATGTGGCGGGCGTCGGGCCTTTGAAGGTCGGCCATATCGCCTTCTTCACGCCGGATGTGCAGGGGCTCTGCGCCTTCTACCAGAAGATCCTCGGCTTTCGCGTGTCCGACTGGCTCGGCGATTTCTTCGTCTTCATGCGCTGCAACCCCGACCACCACTCCATCAACTTCTTCCGGGGCGAAAATCCCAAGCTTCATCATATCGCCTTCGAACTGAAGGACAGCGTGCATCTGATGGAAAGCTGCGAGCGGCTGGCGCAGGTGCGCATACCCCTGGGCTGGGGCCCGATGCGCCATGGCCCGGGACATAACCTCGCGACCTACCATCGCAATCCCGACGATCATGTCGTGGAATATTATTGCGAGCTCGACCAGATGAAGAACGAGGCGCTGGGCTATTTCGAGCCACGCCCCTGGCACATCGACCGCCCCCAGCGCCCCAAGGTCTGGGATCACGGCGTCTGGACCTCAGGCTGGGGCCTGCCCCCCACGGCCTCGCATTTGCGGAAGGCGTGAGGGAGGCGCAAGGCGGGCGCTAGAACGGCCCGCCCTCCAGGCCATGCTTCTTCTTCACAGGCCCAGCCTCGGGGGCGGCCAACCATGTCTGAAAGGCCTTGGCGGCCGCCGGCTCTTTCGCCACAGAGGGAACGCCGCTTGAGAAGATCGTGTAGTTCTGAATCTCCGCAGGCAGCGGGCCGAGATAGGCGATGCCGCCTTCGTGCACGAGTTCGCTGACCTGCTGGAAGCCGAAATCAACCTCGCCGCGACGAAGGTAATCGGCGACGGGAACGCCGGGTTTGGTCTGAACGGTCTTGGCTTTGGCTTCCTCAGCGATGCCCATTTTCGCCAGCATGGTCTGGATGTAGACCCCGCTGGGCCCGGACGAATAAGCGACCGCCTTCGCAGCCAGCACGGCCTCCTTCACCTTGGCGCCGCTGCTCACGTCCGGCTTGGGCGCGCCCTCCTTCACCGCCATGCCGACGCCCACCTTCATGAGATCGACGCGGCTGCCCGCCAGCGCCTTCTGGGTGGCGATGAAATCATCAATTTCCGGCGCGCCGACGATGACGAGATCGAATTGCTCGCCATCGGCGATCTGCTTTTTCATCAAAACGGTGCTGGACCAGACGGTGACGACCTTATGCCCGGTCGCAGCCTCGAATTGCGGGGTCAATTCAAGATAGGCCTCCTTGACCGCGCCTGAGGACAGCACGCGGATTTCAGCGGCGGGCGCGGCGGAGGAGATCGCAAGAGCGGCGCAGAAGAGCGAAGCGAAAACAAATTTCATCGGAACATCCCAATCTAAGAAACAATCGACCAGATTCGATATAGCAAAGCTCAAGATAAGTCTACTCCCCTGTTTGAGTCCTCCATCCCCTCACAAACCAGCGGCCCCCGCCACTTCCCATAGCGCCACGGCGTCAGCGGCCCGGCCCCTTCGGGCAGGCGGTCGGGCACGGGATCGTAGCCCGAGGTTCCCCAGGGCTGGCAGCGGCACAGGCGCCCCGTCCCCATCCAGCCGCCCGCCCAAAGGCCATGACGCTGGATGGCCTCGTCCATGTAGGACGAACAGGAGGGCATGTGGCGGCACCAGCGCCCGATCACCGAGGAGAGGGTGAGTTGGTAGAAGCGCAGCAAGAGATGGGCGCCGTGACGGGCGCAGCGGGATACGATGCCGACCATGACGCCCATATGGGGGCTAAAAGGCCGATTTGCCTATCGAAAAACCAGCCGATCCCCCGCGTTGCCCTCACCGCGCCTCGGGGCTATAGAGGATTCTCATCCGCTTACGCCGACTCGTATCGGCGAGTGAGCCACAGGAGCGCATATGATTTCCGTGACTTTTCCCGACGGCGCGCAGCGTCAGTTCGCACCCGGCGTCTCCGGCTTCGAGATCGCCAGGTCCATCTCCCCTTCGCTGGCCAAACGCACCGTCGCCATGGCGCTGGATGGCGCGGTGGTCGATCTCGCCGATCCCATCCATCAGGACGCAAAAATCGAATTCGTCAGCCGCGAGGATCCCCGCGCGCTCGAACTCATCCGGCACGATTGCGCCCATGTGCTGGCCGAAGCCGTGCAGGCGCTTTATCCGGGCACGCAGGTCACCATCGGCCCGGTGATCGAGAACGGCTTTTATTACGATTTCTATCGCGAGACCCCTTTCACGCCCGACGATTTCGAGGCGATCGAAAAGAAGATGCGCGAACTCATCGCACGCGACGCGCCCTTCACCAAAGAAGTCTGGTCGCGCGCCGACGCCATCTCCCATTTCGAGAAGAAGGGCGAGGCCTTCAAGGTGGAGCTGGTCGAGGCCATCCCCGCGGATCAAGACCTCAAGATGTACCGGCAGGGCGAGTGGATGGACCTTTGCCGTGGTCCGCACATGACCTCGACGGGCAAGATCGGCGCGGCTTTCAAGCTCATGAAGGTGGCCGGCGCCTATTGGCGCGGCGACAGCACGCGCCCCATGCTGAGCCGCATCTACGGCACCGCCTTCGCCAAGCAGGAAGATCTCGACGCCTATCTCAAGCAGATCGAGGAGGCGGAGCGCCGCGATCATCGCCGCCTTGGCCGCGAAATGGATCTCTTCCATTTCCAGGAGGAAGGTCCGGGCACGGTCTTCTGGCACCCCAAGGGCTGGACGCTCTTCCAGAGCCTCATCTCTTACATGCGCCGGCGCCAGCAGGATGCGGGCTATATCGAGGTGAACACGCCGCAGGTGCTCGACCGCGCCTTGTGGGAGACCTCGGGCCACTGGCAGACCTATCGCGAGAACATGTTCGTCACGCAGACCGAAGATGAACGCGTCTTCGCGCTCAAGCCGATGAACTGCCCCGGCCATGTGCAGATCTTCAAGAACGGGCTGAAGTCCTACCGCGACCTGCCCATGAAGATCGCCGAATTCGGCGTCGTGCATCGCTACGAGCCCTCGGGCGCGCTGCATGGGGTGATGCGCGTGCGCGCCTTCACGCAGGACGATGCGCATATCTTCTGCACCGAAGACCAGATCATGGACGAGGCGATGAAGGTCAACGACCTCATCATGTCCATCTACAAGGATTTCGGCTTCGA
>CANGFT010000056.1 GCA_947453205.1 Beijerinckiaceae bacterium
CCCACGCTGGTGTCGAACTTCATTCCCGAAGGCGTGAACGTGCAGCTGCAAAGCGAGAACGGCATGCTGGGCATGGGGCCCTTTCCCTATGCGGGCGATGAGGACGCCGACCTCATCAATGCAGGCAAGCAGACGATCACCGAACTGCCCACGACAAGCTTCTTCTCGTCAGCCGATTCCTTCGCGATGATCCGCGGCGGGCATATCGACTTGTCGATTCTCGGCGCCATGCAGGTGGCGGAGAATGGCGATCTCGCCAACTGGATGATTCCGGGCAAGATGGTGAAGGGCATGGGCGGCGCGATGGATCTCGTCGCGGGCGTCAAGAAGGTCGTGGTGGTGATGGAGCATGTGGCCAAGGACGGGCCCAAGCTCCTGCACGCCTGCGACCTGCCGCTGACCGGCGCGCGCGTCGTCGACATGGTCATCACCGACCTCGGCGTCTTCACCATCGACAAGTCTGGCGATGGCGGCATGACGCTGGTCGAGCTCGCCGATGGCGTGAGCCTCGAGGAGATCGCCGAAAAGACGCAGGCGTCTTACAAGGTGGCCCTGAAGGCTGCCTGACTTCGAACGCACAGACGGGACGCCGCATCATCGCTGCGTCCTGCTGCAACCGACAAGACCGATCCGCAAAAATGCGGACGCCGCAAGGGAGCCAAATGTGAAGCGCAGCGCTGTCACCATCGCCAATTGCGAACTGGAGATCCATGAGGGCGGGGCGGGTGCGCCATTGCTGTTTCTCCACCCTGCCAGCGGCTTTCAAGCCAGCGATCCCTATGTCGGGCTTCTGAGCGCCCATCGGCGGCTCATCGCGCCCTCCCATCCGGGCTTCGGCGCCTCACAATTGCCCGACTGGATCGACCATGTGGACGACATCGCCCATATCTATCTCGAACTGATGGACCGGATGGGGCTCGACAAGGTCGATCTCATCGGTTGCTCCATCGGCGGATGGATCGCAGCGGAGATGCTGACCAAGGTTCCCGAGCGCTTCGGCAAGGTCATGCTGGTCGGCCCCATCGGCGTGAAGACGGGCCCGACCGACAGGCTCGACATTCCCGACATCTATGTCATGCCCCCGGCCGATGTGCAGAAGCTGCTGTTCCATGACCCCGCCGCCATGGCGGTCGATCCTGCGACCCTGTCCGATGAGGCGCTCGCCATCGCCGCGCGCAACCGCGAGACGCTCGCGCTGCTGGTCTGGGAGCCCTATATGCACAACCCCAAGCTCAGGCGTCGACTGCACCGCGTGGCTTCGCCGACGCTCTTTGTGCGGGGCGCAAGCGACGGGCTCATCAGCGCGGCCTATCTGGAATCCTATGCAGGGCTGATCCCCGGCGCGACCACCGCGATGATCCCGCAGGCCGGCCATGCGCCGCAGCTTGAACAGCCCCAGGCCTTCGCGCAGATGGCGCTCGATTTTCTGGGCTGACCGTTGAGCCGCCGCGCTCTCAATTCCATTCGCAAGGAGCATTCCGATGCAAGCCTGGCATTTCAGCGAATCCGCCTATCCCTATCTGCCGCCGGCCGAGACCTATCCCTCCATCCGCGTCAGCCTCCCCAGCAAGCATTTCGATCCCGTGAAGGGCGCCGCGCTCTGGGATCGCTATCTCGAGGAATGGCGGATCGCGGAGGAGGAGGGTCTGGAGATCATGCTCAACGAGCATCACCAGACCGCGACCTGCGCCGATCCTGCGGCGCCCATGGTGCTGGCGGCTCTCGCCCGCATCACGACGAAGGCGCGGCTTCTCATTCTGGGCAATCCCATCGCCAACCGGCGCCAGCCCGTGCGCGTGGCCGAAGAAATGGCGCTCTGCGACGTGCTCTCCCATGGCCGCCTTGAGGCTGGCTTCGTGCGCGGCGTGCCCTATGAGATCTCCCCCGCCAACAGCAATCCCGTCCGCATGGGCGACAGGTTCTGGGAGGCGCTGGACCTGATCGTGAAGACATGGACCAGCCATGATGGACCCTTCAGCCACGAAGGCCGCTTCTTCCATCATCGCAACATCAACATCTGGCCGCGCGCCTATCAGAACCCGCATCCCCCGGTCTGGGTCTCCACCACGAGCCCCGGGGGCGCGGCGGAAGTCGGGGCCAAGGGCTTCACCCAGGCCACCTTCCTGACGGGATTTGAAAACACGCGGAAGATTTATGAATCCTACCGGGCCGCCTGGCGCAAAGCCGGGCGCGGTCAGGACGTGCCGAACCACCGGCTCGCCTATGCGGCGCTGGTCTATGTCGGCGAAACCGAGCAGGAGGCCCATGACGGCGCCGAAAAGCTGCTCTGGTATGTGACCGCGAACAAGGTCGCCCCGCAATTCGCCAACCCGCCGGGCTATGCGCCCGTGGCGGCGCAGGTGGCGATGCAGCGCGGCGCGGAGCATCCCCTGAAGCAATTCTCCAAGAACCCCTCGGTCGAGGCCGCCATCCGCTCAGGCTTCATGTTCGCAGGCACGCCCGATCAGGTCTATGAGCAGATCAAGCGTCACTACGAATATGTCGGCGGCTACGGCCATCTCCTGAACATGGGCCAGGCGGGATTTCTGGAGCATGACGACACCGTGAAGGGCATCCGCATGTTCGCCCGCGAGGTCTATCCAAGGCTCAAGGAGGCCTTCCCCAAGACCAATCTCTCCGGCGTCTTCGGCGATGTCCCCCCCGCCCCGCCCGAGGCCTTCGTGCTGCGGTCCAGCCAGAAGATGAATACGCAGGGTCCGCTGATCTCCGCGCTGGGCGGCGCGCAGGCCTAGCGAGGGGCGGGGCGCCCCTCTAGGCGCCCGGCTCCCCGGAGGCTAACATCAAAGCATAAGATCACTGTGCGCGAAGACGCCGGGATCAGGACAAGGGAGAGGCATATGAGCGCGAAGGCCAGATGGCTGCGCATGGCGACTGCGGCGGCTTTCATGATGAGCTGCGCGTCGGCCAGGGCCGCCGATTCTGCGGTGATCGAGGCGGCGAAGAAAGAGGGCCGCGTCGTCTGGTACACGACCCTCATCGTCAACCAGGTCGTGATCCCCCTCAAGACCGCCTTCGAGAAGAAATATCCCGGCGTCACCCTGGACTATTCCCGCAATGACGAGGGCCCGACCGCCATCCGCCTCATGAACGAGGCCAAGGCCGGGCGGGTGCAGGCGGACGTCTTCGACGGGTTGACCGTCAATGTGCCGCTGAAGCGCGAGGGACTGCTGGCGCGCATCGACGTGCCCAACGCCGCCGATTATCCGGCTGAAATGAAGGATGCGGACGGGACATGGCACGCCCTGCTGCTCTTCGTCTTCGGCCCCGGCTACAACACCGCCATGGTGTCGAAAGCCGACGCCCCCAAGACCTATCAGGATCTGCTCGACCCCAAATGGAAGGGCAAGATGGCCTGGAACCCCAATTCCAGCGCCGGCGCCATCGGCTTCGTCGGCAACATCATGATGAGCATGGGGCCCGAAAAGGGCATGGATTATCTCAAAGCCCTCGCCAAACAGAATGTGGTCAATGTCGAGGCCTCCTCGCGCGCCATTCTGGATCAGGTCATCGCGGGCGAATATCCGATGGGCCTCATGATGTTCAACAACCATACGGTCATCAGCGCGCGCAAGGGCGCTCCCTCCGACTGGAGCCCGCTGGAGCCCGTGCCGGTCGCCTTCGATTCGCTGGGGATCATGAAGGACGCGCCCCATCCCAACGCGGCGCGGCTGCTGGTGGAGTTCCTGCTTTCCGACGAAGGCCAGACCGTGCTCAAGGACGCGGACTATCTGCCCGCCAACGCGAAGATCCCCGCCATCAAGGCGGGGCTGCGCCCGCAGGACGGCGGCTTCAAGGCCACGTGGATGCGGCCCGATGTGGTCGACCCGCAGATGGCGAATTGGCAGCGCATCGTCAAAGACCTGTTCCGCTGAGAGGAGGATCGCCATGACCATCACCCGCCGCGAAGCGCTCGCCCTCACCGCCTCGGCCCTCGCCGTCTCGCCCTCGCGGGCGCAGGCCGATGAAGCCGCCCTCTACGCCGCCGCCAAGGCCGAAAAGGAGGTCGTCTGGTACACGACCCTCATCGTCAATCAGGCCGTGCGCCCGATCATCGACGCCTTCCAGGCGAAATATCCGGGGATCACGGTGCGCTACAACCGCGCCGACAGCGTGCCGACCGCCATCAAGATCATCGACGAGAGCCGCGCGGGCTCCCCGCAGGCCGATGTCTTCGACGGCATCGAGACCGAGCCGCCGGTCGCCGCCGCGGGCTTCGTGGCGCCCTATGTGAGCGCCCATGCGGGGCGCTATCCCGCAGCCCTGCGCGACCCCAACGGGCTCTGGATCGCCACCAATCTCTATTTCCTCACGCCGGGCTACAACACCAATCTGGTGAAGCCCTCCGAGGCCCCCAGGACCCTCGACGATCTCCTCGATCCCCGCTGGAAGGGCAAGATCGTCTGGAGCAACGCGCGCAGCGCGGGCGGGCCGATCTTCGTCGGCTCGGTGCTGAAGCATCTGGGCGAGGACAAGGGCATGGCCTGGCTCGAGAAGTTCTCGAAACAGCAGGTCGTCAACGCCTATATCACCGCCCGCGCCGTGCTCGATCAGGTGATCGCGGGCGAATATCCCCTCGCCCTCGCCATCTTCAACCATCACGCCGTGCTGAGCGCCCAGAAGGGCGCGCCGGTCGACTGGATCAAGCTCAACCCGATCGCCGCGCCCATGCAGGTGACGAGTCTGGTCAAGAACTGCGCCCATCCCAACGCGGGCAAGCTTCTCATCGACTTCATCGCCTCCGAACAGGGGCAGAAGGTGCTGGCCGCCTCCGACTATCTGCCCGCCATGCCCGCCGTCGAGGCCAAGACCCCGAGCCTGAAGCCCGAGAAGGGCGACTTCACGCCGCTCTATTTCCCGCCGGACGTTCTTGGACGCGATGGCGACCGCTGGGATCAGATCTACAAGGATCTGTTCCGCTGACATGCAATGATCGAGGATCAACACTGTGACTTTTGAAGCTTCCCGCGCCAAGGTCGGCGCGCTCGTCGCCCCCCGCAATGTCGTCATCGTGGGCGCGAGCGATCGCCCCGGCAACTGGGCGCTGCGCGCCTGGCGCAACCTGCAGCGCTACAAATTCCCCGGCAAGATCTTCCTCATCAACCCCAGGCGCGACGAGATCCTCGGCGAGAAATGCTATCCCGACTTCACCGCCCTGCCTGAGGCGCCCGACCATATCCTGGTGGTGACGCCAGCCTCCGCCGTGCCGGATGTGCTGGAGCAGGGGGCGGCGGCGGGCGCGCGCAGCGCCACGGTCTTCTCCTCCGGATTCGGCGAGGCCTATGATGAGGCGGGCGCGGCGCTCGGCGTGCGGCTGCGCGAGGTCATCGCGCGCACGGGGCTCGGCGTCTCCGGACCCAACTGCATGGGCAACATCTGCAAGCCCGCAGGCTTCGTGACCCTGACCGAGGACCGCCCGCTGAACATGAACGCAGGCGAGGTCGCCCTCGTCGGCCAGTCCGGCGGCGTGATGATCTTCGTCAATCAGGCTCTGGAGGAGCGCGGCATGTTCGCCCGCTACCTCATCACCTCAGGCAATGAGGCGGGCCTGCAGGTCGCCGACTACATCGCCTATTTCGCAAGCGAATCCGAACTCAAGGTCATCATCGTCTATGTGGAGGCGGTGGCCGATCTCGGCCGCTTCGTCGAGGCCTGCAAGCTCGCGCGCGCCGCTGGCAAATCCGTCATCGCCCTCAAGCTCGGCCAATCCGAGGAGGGCCGCAAGGCGGCTCTGGCCCATACGGGCTCGCTGGCCGGCACGGTCGCGGCCTTCGATGCGGTGGCCGCAGACGCGGGGGTGATCCGCGCCGATACGCTGGATGATGCGGTGGAGCTTGCCGAACTCCTCGCTCATACCGGCGCCCCCACCGGGCGGCGGCTTGGCGCGGTGACGCTTTCGGGCGCCTATCGCGGGCTCCTGCTCGACGCCGCCGAACGCTATGGGCTGACCTTCCCGACCCTCGCGCCGCAGACCGTGGAGCGGCTCGAAAAGGTGATGGGCGTCGGCTCGCTCATCTCCAATCCCATCGACGGCGGCTTCAGCGTCTTGTCGAGCCCGGAGGCCTACAAGGCCTGCATCGAGGCCATGCAGGATGATCCCAACATCGACATGGTCCTGCTGCAGGAGGCCATTCCGCGCGAGCCCGGCTCCAACCGCGCCGAGTCCTACATCAGGCTGGTCGAGGCCTATATGGCCGAAGGAGGCCACAAGCCGCTTTCCTTCGTCACCCTCGCCTCCCATGGACAGAGCGACCATAGCCGGGCGATCCGCCATGGCGCGCCCCATGTCTCCTTCCTGCAGGAGGCCAACAAGGCCCTGCGCGCCATCGCCAGCGCGGCGAGGCGCGACGAGGCGGAGGCTCTGGCCAGCGGCTCTGGCGCCGCTGCGGCGCCCATGCCGACCCTTGTGCAGGAATTGCGCGCGCAGGCCGCCCATCTGCTGGCGCCCATGGCGCTGGACGAGGCCCGCTCCAAGACCCTGCTCGCCGCATATGGCGTGCCCCTGCCCCGCGAGGGGCTGGCGCAGAATGTGGAGGAGGGCGTCGGCCTTGCGGCGCGCATCGGCTACCCCGTGGTTCTGAAGGCCGTCTGCTCCACCCTGACCCATAAATCTGATGTCGGCGCCGTGCAGCTCAATCTGCGCGACGAGGCCGCCTTGCGCGCGGCCTGGGCGCGGATCGAGGCCAATCTCGCCGCCCATGGCTTTGAGGACGCGCTCGAAGGCATGCTGGTCGCGCAGATGGTGACCGGCGGGCTGGAACTCGTCATGGGCGTGCATCGCGACCCCGAGATGGGCCCTGTGGTGATGGGGGGCGCCGGCGGCGTCCTCCTGGAGCTTGTGCGCGACGTGGCCTTCGCCGCGCCGCCGATCAATCGCGCCAAGGCCCATGACCTGATCGCCCGCACGAAGGCCGGCCAGCTCATGAAGGGCTATCGCGGCTCGGGCGCGCTCGACGCCGACGCCTATGCGAAGGCGCTCGTCGCGCTGGGACGCATGGCGCAGGATCTGGGAGACGTGCTTGAATCCGTCGACGTCAACCCGTTCCTCCTGCTGGAGGAAGGCGGGGTGGCGCTCGACGCGCTCGTGGTGCTGCGCCCCCCGCGCAGGGATTGAGGCCTATTTGCCGATCAAGGCGTAGCCCTTCTCCACATAGCTGCGGATGAGGGCGCTCATTTCGGGATCGACCTTGGCGCTGGACAGGAAGATCTTCTCCACCTCCGGTCCCTGCGAGAAGCCCGGCACATATTTCAGCACCTGCTCGGCCTCGGCGCGGTATTCAGGATCCTGCGCCATGGCCCCGACCGCCTTGCGCAGGGCCTCCAGCGTGCCCGGCGGCGGGTTGGGCGGCAGATGGATGGTGCGCAGAAGCGAGGTCGAGAATTCCGCCACCAGCGCATTCATGCGCCACAGCGGCGTATCCGGCGGCTCGCCCTTCACCTTGCGGTAGAACATGGCGAAGGGCATGGCGCCGGTGGCGATGGCGTCGGGATGGCCCTTGTCCCAGAATTTCTGCGATGTGTCGTACCAAATAGGAATGGCCTTGCCGGTCTTCACAAGCGCGGGGTCGATGGACATGCGGAAGGTCGGCAGGGACTCCGATGTCACCTGCACCTCGTTCTTCTCGAGGGCCATGCGGACCTCCGCCGCGCCGGGATAGCCGCTGATATATTTATGGCTGATCCCCAGCAGCTCCATTTCGGCGCGCAGGTTGATGTCCTTCGAACTGTCGGGCGTCAGGCCGCCCACCCAGAAGTCCTTTTTGCCCAGGATGTCCTCAGGCTTTGAAAGTCCGCCAGCCGTATCGGTGCGCCCATAGTAGACGCTGACGCTCTCGACGCCCGAAATGAAGGGCAGTGTGGTCAGGTCGATCTTGAGCGCAGGACTGCCCTGCGCGGCGCCCACGGCGATGGCCGTCAGATAACCCATGGTCAGGCCGTCGCGCGGCGCGACCTGCCCGAGCCAGTTCGCCCCGATCATGCCGCCCGCGCCGCCCATGTTGCGCACCACGATGGTCGGCTCGCCCGGAATGTGCCGCCCCAGATGACGCGCCAGAATCCGCGCCTCCGTATCGGTCGGCCCGCCGCTGGTGAAGTTGACCACGAGGGAGATCGTCTTGCCCCGATAGAGGTCCGCGACATCCGCCAGCGCAGGCGCGGCGAGCGCGACGCAGTGAAGAAAGGCGGCGGCGCCCAAGGCTGATCTCAGCATCTACTCCTCCAAGGATCGAATGATGTCCATCTGGCGGGAGTGTTGAACAAAGGCCGCGCGCCCTGCTGAAACGTGCGCCAAACGCCAGGAGCGCCACAGGATGAAATCCAGTGGCGTCCACGGCGCGCGCTGCTTCGCTGTTCGCGTCACGGCGTCCCTCCCTTGCGACCGGCGTTTGAACGCTCTTGTCGGTTTGCACATGGATTGGTACACGAGGTGAACTACTTGTCAACGCAGGTTCGAAAAATTGCGCAACGTCGCATCAAAAGCCGCCAAGCCCCTCCGCGCCCCAAGGCGGCGCAGGTCAAGCCTCGGCTTTCTGCTGCGCGGCGCCTATCGGCTGCTGGTGGCGGGCCTGCAGGAACGTCTCGCGCGCCATGGCGTGTCCCACCCTGAATTCCTGACCCTTTATCTCCTTCACTTCCACGGCGCCCTGTCGCCCGGCGAATTGACGACGCGCCTTGAAGTCACCAAACCCGCCGGCACAGCCGTGCTGAAAAGCCTCTCGGCCGCAGGCTTGGTTTCGGTGGTCCAGAGCGCCGCAGACTCGCGCAAGAGCGTGATCACGCTGACCGCGAAGGGCGAAGACGTGATCGGATCCGTGCTCGAAGAGGCCAATGATCTTGAAGGCGCCATGCTGCATGGCTTCGCGCCTCATGAGCGCGTCGAACTGTTACGGTTGCTCAGCAAGCTGATCGACCATCAACGCGAGGTCTTGCCCGCAAGCCCCCGCAAACAACCTGCGCAAGGGGCGATCATAAAGCTCCAGCAGGCGCAAAAGAGGAGGAAAGAAAAATGAAGGAATACGAAACCATCAAGATCGTGCAGGAAGACGACGGCGTCACCTGGCTGATCTTCAACCGCCCCGAAAAACGCAACGCCATGAGCCCCCAGCTCCATGCCGATTGCAATGATGCGCTGAAGCATCTGGCCACCGACCCCAGGACGCGCGTGCTCATCGTGACTGGCGCGGGCGAGGCCTTCTGCGCGGGGCAGGATCTGAAGCTCTTCTTCCGCGAAAACGACAGCAATCCCGCCGCGCGTTTTGAAGCGGGCGAGAACTCCCACAGCTGGCGCTGGCAGCGCCTGTCGAAATTCCCCAAGGCCACCATCGCCATGGTCAACGGCTTCTGCTTCGGCGGCGCCTTCACCCAGCTCATCGCCTGCGATCTGGCCATCGCAGCAGATGAAGCGACCTTCGGCCTTTCGGAGATCAACTGGGGCATCATTCCCGGCGGCGTCGTGAGCTGGAACGTCGTCAACGCCCTGAACACGCGCGACGCCATGTTCTACGCCATCACCGGCGACACATTCGACGGCAAGCAGGCCGCAAAGATGGGCCTTGTGAACTATTCGGTTCCCAAGGATCAGCTGCGCGAGGAGACCCTGAAGCTGGCGCGTCGCCTCGCCCAGAAGAATCCCGCGACGCTTCGCTATACGAAGGATGGCATCCGGGCGGTGCGCGGCATGACCGAGGCGCAGGCGCAGGACTATCTCGCCGCCAAATCCGACGCGCTGCGCTTTGTCGATCAGGAAGGCGGACGCGAGGAATCGCTCAAGCAGTTCCTCGACGAAAAGGTCTTCCGTCCCGGCCTTGAAAACTACGACCGCAAACGGGCGGCCGAGCGCAAGAAGAAGTGACCTGAAAAAGAAGAGCCGGGTTTGCGCCCGGCTCTTTCGTCAGTCTCCTTCGAGGGCCGCCTTCAGCTTGTCGATGACGGGCTTGGGGATCGTGTAGAGCTTGCGCACAAGCGCTTCGAGATCCGCGCCGGAAATGGCGGTGATGACGAGGCGCTGACGCTCGGCCTCGGCGATCGCCTGCGGGTCCGACATGGCCTTCATGAAGGCGCTCCGCAGGGCCTCGACCCGCTCCTTGGGCACGCCCGCGGCGACGAAGAAGGGGCGCGTGAAGACGCCCTGCGAATAGAGCAGCTCAAACATCTGGAGCTTCTCGGCGTCTTTGGTGTAGGACACGCTGAGCGGCACGCCCTGCTTGTTCAGATCAGGATCGCCCGCCATGGATTCCTGCACGAGCACGCGCACGATCTTCTTCTCGAACCAGTCGGGCCTTTGCGACTGGATGGAGGTCCAGCCCATGCCGCACAGACCCTGCACCTCCCCGGTCTCCATGGCCATGCCGACCTCGCGCGTTCCCGCATAGCCCTGCACGAAACGGATCTTGGCGCCGAGCAGATTCTTGAGCGCCATCGGCATGTCGCGCGTGGTGCCGCCGCTGGAGCCGAAGATCACCTCACGGGTGAAAATGTCGTCGAAGCTCTTGATCGGCGAATCGGATTTCACGAGGCAGGTGAAGACTTCCGAATTGGCGCTGCCCAGATAATTGAGGGTGCGCGCATCATGCTTCACCTGCGCCGCATTGACGCTGACGAGTTGATCGACCAGCGAGCCGGCCTGCGGCGCGCCGATGATCGTCCCATCCTTGGGCGCGACATTGGCGACGAAGGCGGCTGAGGTGTTGCCGCCCGCGCCTGGCATGTTCTGCACGATGACATTGGGAGCGCCGGGAATGTGTTTGCTCATGAAGCGCGCAACCAGACGCGCGTAAAGGTCATAGCCGCCCCCGGACGAGGAGCCGACGACCATGGTGAGCTGTTTGCCCCGATAAAAATCAGCGATGGCGTCCTGGGCTTGCGCGCCCGAGGTTAGAATGGCCGACGCCGTGAGCATGCAGGCGATGGACAGACGCATGAAGCCCTCCCGTTTGGTTCGTTGGCGGCAAGGTCACAGCAAAGACGGCGCGCTGTCAATCTCCGCCCATCGCTTGACTTGGGCGGCGCCGATCCTACTATCGACTTCAAACATCATGGCGAGCGGACCTTGAGAGGTCGTCGCGCCCCGGGGAGGAGAAACCATGTCGGACATGGATCAGGTCGCCGTCTTTTCCTGGCATTTCATGCCATGGCCCTATCTCGATGAAAATTTTGATCGCGATCACGAGAGCGGCTGGATCACGGTTCCCAATTCCTTGTTCGACCGCAAGAAGGCCGTGGGCCTTTATCAGGAATATCTCGACGAGCTGGCGGCGGCCGACGATCTGGGCTTTGACGGCGTCGTGCTCAACGAGCACCATCAGAACATCTACGGCATCATGCCCGCGCCCAATCTGCTCGCGGCCGCGCTGACGCAGACCACCAAGAAATGCAAACTGGTGGTGCTGGGCAATCTCTTGCCCCTGAACTTCCGCCCCCTGCGCGTGGCTGAGGAATACGCCATGCTCGACTGCATGTCGAACGGGCGCGTCGTGGCGGGCTTCGCGCCCGGCGGCGGTCATGAATCCTACAGCTATTCCTATTCCATGCCCCTTGCGCGCGAACGCTTCTGGGAAGGCGTGGACCTCATCGTGCAGGCCTGGACGAAGCCGGGGCCGACGAGCTTCGAGGGCAAGCACTATTCCATGCGCTATGTGAACCCCTGGCCGCAGCCCCTGCAGACGCCCCATCCGCCCATCTGGATTCCCGGCTCCAACAGCGTCGAGACCATGTATGAGGTGGCGCGCCGCGACTTCTGTTATTTCCTTTCGACGCGCGGCAAGCTCTCGGGCGCCAAACGCTCCGCCAGACGTTTTGGCGAAGTGGTCGGCGAGATCGGCAAGGATTTCCATCCCCGTCAGATGGGCCTGCTGTTCAGCGTCTATGTGGCGGAGACCGATGAGGCGGCGCGCGAGGAGAGCGGCGAGGCCGTGTTCTATTTCACGCGCAACTGCCTCAAGGGCCACCAGCGCCGCAAGGGTCGCCGCCTCACCATGGCGCCGGGCGGCTTGTCGCCCTCGTCATGGCAGCTCTATCTGGAAAATTCGGTCGTCGGCGCCAAGATGCTCGGCGACGCCGAGGACTGGAAGGACATCGACGAGATGGGCTCCATCTTCGTCGGCAGCCCCGACACGGTCTTCGACAAATTGTGGGAGTTCGTCAGCGAGGCCGACATCGGCAATCTCCTGATCCAGTTCCACATCGGCAATCTCTCCAAGGAGAAGACGCTGAAGAGCCAGCAGCTCTTCGCCGAGAAGGTTCTGCCGCGCCTGCGCGCCGAATCGAAGAAGCTCTTCACGCGCAAATTCGGCAGGAAGACGATCGACGCCGAAGCCGTCGTGACGGCCTGAACGACCAACCACGCCGTGACTGCGCGCGACAGACGCGCCCGGCCAGGAGGAATGATATGACGACGCGCATCGTGGATGTTCGGGGCAAGAAAGTTGAGCTGCTGGAGAGCGGAAGCGGCGAGCCTGTCCTCTATCTGCATGACATGTGGGATCTGCACACCGCGCAGGGCGGCATGTTCCCCTTCCATGAACAGCTCGCGGCGAAGTTCAAACTCATGGCGCCCGCCCATCCCGGCTGCGGCGAGAGCGACTCCATCAAGTCCATAGCCGACATGGACGATCTCGCCTTCCATTATCTCGATGTGCTGGACGCCCTGAACCTCTCCAGCGCCGCCATCGTGGGTGTGGGGCTTGGCGGCTGGCTTGGCGTTGAAATCGCGGTGCGCAACCCCGAGCGCGTGTCGCGCCTTGCGCTCGTGGGGGCGGCGGGTCTGCAGATGCCCGGCGCGCAGGTCGCGGACATCTTCATGTATTCCCAGCATCGCGATGGCGGCGTGATGCGCGATCTGCGCAATCTGCTCTTTGGCGACGCCGATGGCGCGCTCGCCAACAGCATCGTTCCCGATGGCCGCACCAACATCCCGGACGAGGTGCGCCGCTACAAGAGCCTCACCCTCGCCGGGCGCGTCGGCTGGGAGCCCCCCTATCTGCACAACCGCAAGCTGCTCGGCCGCCTGCACCGCGTCGCCTGCCCCGCCCTGCTCATCTGGGGCGAAGAGGACCGCTTCGTGCCCCTCGCCAATGGCCGCGCCTATGCGCAGAACCTGCCGAAGGCCACGCTGAAGACATTGCCGGGCTGCGGCCATAGCGCGATTCTCGAAGCGCCAGAGCAGTGCATGGACTGGATCGCGCCGTTTCTGAAAACGGGAGCTTTGGGGTAAGGGTCAGGCGACGGTTGCAAGGGACGGGACCATGACCCCCAGAATGTACGGCATCAAGAATTGCGACACGGTCGCCAAGGCGCGCGCCTGGCTGAGCGGCCACGCCATCGCCTATGAGTTTCACGATTACAAAACGCAAGGGATCGATTCCGCGCAGCTCGCGCAATGGGTGGCGGAGCTGGGCTGGGAGAAGGTGCTGAACCGCTCGGGGACAACCTTCCGCAAACTGCCCGAAGACGACCGCGCAGACCTCGACGCGGCCAAGGCCGTCGCCCTGATGGCGCGTCAGCCCTCCCTGATCAAACGTCCCCTCCTCGACCTCGGCGACCGCCGTGTGCTGGGCTTCAAGGCCGAGGCCTACGAGGCGGCCTTTGGCGAGGCGCGATAGCCGCGCCTCAGCCGCAGGCCCTCTCAGCGCTGCTTGCCGGGCACGCCGTCCCACCAGGGGCAGGCGCCGGGCATGAGGTTGAAGTTGCCCTCCATCACCTGCACCGGCCGCCGCAATCCGCGGTTGGCGTTTTCGATGCACAGCTCCCGCGCCGCGACCTTGCCTTCCGTCGACATCCACGAACGCTCGTGACCCCAAAGGCTCGGCCCCTCCATGCGATGGCTCGCCTGCCAGGTCGCGGGGTCGATGAGCTGTCCGCCCCAGCCATGTTCGGTCATGAAGCCTGAGGGTGTGTGGGTGTAGTAGGAGGTCATGTAGTCGCCGCAGTGGCGGCCCAGCGTCACCGCGAGGCGGCCCTCCTCCTTGAGCGTGAGGTCGAGGCCCTGGCCGACGTCATCGAGGCTGAAATGTTCGATCATCATGTGATGGATCGAACGCTTGCCCGTCTCGATCAGCGCGAAGGAATGGTGGCGCGGATTGACGTGGAAGAAATAGGCCTCGAAGGGCTTGTAGTAATAATCGCTGAGGCCGAAGCCCATGATGTCGCGGTAGAAGGGCACGGCGTCGGCGACGCGCTCGGCGGTCGTCACCACATGCCCCAGACCCAGCGGTCCCGTGCGGAAGCCTGAATGGACGCGCCCGCCCGCGAAGGGGCGGTCGCTGATCTCCGCGCCATGAAAAAACTCAAGCCGGTAGCCGATCGGGTCCGTCACGACCACGAGATCCTTCACGCGGCGCTGGTCGGCGAGGGCGCGCGAACCATGGTCGGCCCGCACGCCCGCCTTGTCGAGCGTGGCGCAGAAGGCGCCGAGGGCGTCGGCGTCATCCATCTCCCATCCGAAATAGGCGACGCCCTCGCCGCCGTTCTCCTCGATGACGAGCCGCTGCTTGCGGTCGTCCATGCGCAAGGCAAGGCCGCCGCCGGCCTTCTCCGTGACCTGCATGCCGACGAGGCGGGTGGCGTAATCAGCCCAGTCTGCGGCGCTTTTCGCGTTGACGCCGAGATAACCGAGTGCTGTGGGTTTCATCATTCATCCTCTTGGAAACGCGGCTGGGTCTGCGCTCTGTCATTTCGCCTTGTAGGGGCCGAGCTCCTTCACGGCGCGTTCGATCCAGGACAGGTCGATCGCCTGGTCGACGGTGATGGCGGATTTCACGAGGCCTTGCGCCTTGTAGAAAGCAAGATCAGCCTTCAGGCTCTCGATGCTCGGGCGCCCATCAGGATCGATGGCGCTTGGCACGATGGCGCGCAGGGCCTCCTTGTCCTTGAGCGAGGAATATTTCGCCATGACGTCGATGATCTCATCGGCGTTGGCGCCGACGATCTTCCCGTCCTTCAGGGAGTCGTTGTAGTAGCGGGTTGCGCGGATATAAATCTTCGTCAGCTTCGCCGCGATCTCCGGGCGTTTGCGCATGAATGTGTCGCTATACATGACGGCGCCGGTCTGGTCGTTGTCGCGCAGCTCCGCCACGGGCAGAAGCTCCACCGCGGCCCCGGTCTTCAGCACATTGGTGCGGAAGGGCTCGGGCATGATGCTCGCGTCGATGGCGCGGTTCTGATAGGCGGTGACCTGCGCGCCAAGGCCAAGATAGACCGACTCGATGTCGTTGAAGGTGGCGCCCACCTTGCGCATGGCTTCGTCCATCACGGCCGAATCGTTGGCGCCGGGTCCGGTGAAGGCCATCTTCCGGCCCTTGAGGTCCGCCACCGTGCGCACGGCGCCGGACTCGACGAGATCCTTGCGCACCATCAACCCCTGGAACGACATGCCCTTCACATTGCGTCCCTTGTCCGCGACGATGCGGATGGGGATGTCGCGCTCGAAAGCGTTATAGAGCCCCGCCGCCACGGCGCCGGTGCCCACGTCCATCTCGCCGCTCGCCATGGGCGCGATCATGCGGGCGCCGGAATCAAAAGTGATCATCTCCACAGCAAGCCCGTCCTGCGCGAACCAGCCCTTGGCGTCCGCGAGGTAGAAGGGCGTGTCGCCCGTGCCGCCGATGATGCCGATCACCACCTTTTCGGCGGCCTGCGCCGCAGAGGCGAGGCAGGCGAGTCCGATCAGGGCGACGGGCGCGAGGCGCTTGATGAGACGAAGATGCATGGACGATCCTCCGCTGAAGCGGGCATGCCTGCGCCGCGCCTCTTTCCATTCCCTTTTCCGCGTTCGGGGCCCCTCGCGCAAGGGGCCTCCCGCAAAGCCTGTCGTCTCGCGGGCTTTTCGTTCGCGCGGCCTTCGTTTATGCAGAAAGCGTCGCAGGCTCCAGCCATGGGGGAGCCGCAATCCTCAGGGAGTTGAAATGTCCGCTCGCGCAACGCCGCCCTTCCGCGCCGACCAGGTTGGCAGCCTCATCCGCCCGCAGGCGCTCATCGACGCGCGCGAGGCCGCCCAGCAGGGCCGTCTGCCACAGGCTGAATTGCTGAAGATCCAGCACGACGCCATCAGCGAGGTGGTGCGCAAGCAGGAGGAGATCGGCCTCAAGGTCGTCACCGACGGCGAATTCAACCGCTTCTCCTGGCAGCGTGACTTCCTGCTGAAGATCAAGAATGTGGCGCCGGCGGAGGCCAAGCTCAACGTGCGCTTTCATTCGAAGGAGGGCGCGCGCGACCACAAGCCGCCGACCCTCGAGGTGCGCGGCAAGATCTCCCGCCCCGGCCCCATGTTCGTGGGCGATTTCGAATATCTCGCTTCCATCGCCAAGGCGACGCCCAAGGTCACCATGCCCTCGCCCACGATCCTGCATTTCCGGGGCGGGCGCAGCTCGGTCGATCAGGCGGCCTATCCCGACATGGACGGTTTCTTCGCCGACCTCAGCCAGGTCTATCGCGAGGAGCTGTCCGAGCTCTACGCCAAGGGCTGCCGCTACGCGCAGATCGACGAGGTGAACCTCGCCTATCTCTGCGATCCCGTGCTGCGCAGCCAGGCCGTGGGCTTCGGCGAAGACCCTGACAAGCTGCCCGCGACCTACGCCAGGCTCATCAATGAATCCATCGCTGGCCTGCCTGCGGACATGACCATCTGCATGCATCTGTGCCGCGGCAATTTCGCCGGCGCATGGATCGCCGAGGGCGGCTATGAGCCCGTCGCCGACCTGCTCTTCAATCAGGTCAACGTCACCGGCTATTTTCTGGAGTTCGACAGCGAGCGGGCGGGCGGCTTCGAGCCGCTGCGCTTCCTGCCCAAGGGCAAGGTCGCGGTGCTCGGCCTCGCCACCACGAAGAACTCGGCGATGGAGACGAAGGACGCCCTCAAGCGCCGCATCGAGGAGGCCGCGAAATATGCGCCTCTCGACCAGCTCGCGCTCAGCGCCCAGTGCGGATTCTCCAGCGGCATCGGCGGCGAGACCATGACCGTCGAGCGCCAGTTCGAGAAGCTCGCGCTCATCGTGGAGACGGCGCGTGAGGTCTGGGGCTCGGCATGACCTCTACCATCTCCAGCGACGATCTCGAACGCTTCCGTCTGCGCCGGTTTGTTGAGACCCTCGCCGCCGCAGGGGAGCTGAAAACCCATGCGTCGCCCTGCGACCTCGTCGATCTCCCGGAGCTCATCGACAATCAGCCCCATGCGGTTCTGGCGACGGCGGTGGGGCCGCAGGCCCAGCAGGTCGTCGCCAATGTCTGCGGCGCTCGCTCGCGTCTCGCCCTCGCCTTCGGCGTGGCGCCCGACAAGGTGCGCGAGGAGGTGCAAAGGCGCCTGCGCCTCGCGCCGGAGATCGTCGAGCTTGCGCGGGATCGCGCGCCCGTGCAGCAGGTGGTGCTGACTGGGGATGACGCGGATCTGACGCGGCTTCCCGTCCATCTCCAGCATGGCGAGGATGGCGCGCCCTATATTTCGGCGGCCATGGATTTCGTCGTCGATCCCCGCACGGGCATGACCAATTCGGGCATACGCCGCATCATGCTGCGCGGGCCTCGCGAGGCCGGCATCGATCTTGTCTCGCCCAGCGATTTCCGGGCGATCTACGAAGCCAATGTGAAGAACGGACCATTCCCCGTGGCCTTTGTCGTGGGCGCCCACCCCATCGACTACATGGCCGCGATGATGCGCGTGCCCGTTGACGAGCTGGGGCTTGTGTCCTCGCTGCGCGCGGCGCCGCTGCCGGTCGTCAAATGCGTGACCAATGACATCCGCGTGCCCGCCGACGCCGAATATGTCATCGAGGGCTATCTCGATGAGCGCGGCCATGTGGAGCATGAAGGCCCCTTCGGCGAGTTCCTTGGCTATTACGGCGCGCTCAAGCGCAACCCTGTCTTTCATGTCACCGCGATCACGCACCGCAAGGACGCGCTGTTCCAGAGCATGAGCATCGGCGGACGCGCCATGAGCCGCACCGACACGGCCCAGCTCAACGCCATCCGCACGGAGGTCATGGTGTGGCGGGCGCTGGAGACAGCCGTGCGCGAGCCTTTGGGCGTCTACGCAACGGGCTCCAGCGGGGGCATGTTCAATGTGCGGATCTCCCTGCGCCAGCGCGTGCCCGGCGAGGCGCGCAACGCCATCGCCGCTGCGCTCGGGTGCCTTGGCAACATCAAGAACGTCTTCGTGGTCGATCCCGACATCGACATCTACTCGGACGAGCAGATCGACTGGGCGCTGGCGACGCGCTTCCAGGCGGACCGCGACATCATGGTGCTCCCGGGCATGCGCACCCTGCCGCTCGACCCGTCCCTTGGGGATGCGAGGGTGGGGGGCAAGGCGGGCTTCGACCTCACCTGGCCCTTCGGCTCAGGCGACCGGCTCGATAATTCGGTGCCCGAAGCGCCGCGCTTCACCGGCGACCGCTTCCCGGGCATCGAAGCCGCGCTGGAGCATGGGCCCAAGAGCTTCGAGGATCTGATGGCCGCCGTCGGCAGCCGGGACGGACGCGAAGTGGTCCGTGCCCTGGACGCCTTGCGGGCGAAGCGCGGGCTGAAGCGCGACGCGCGGGGGCGGTACGAGCTGGAGGGGTGAGGGGCCGGCTTCGCCGGGTTCATGGTCCGATGGATTTGACCATGGCTTTCGTGATATAAGCCTTCAAGCGCTTGCCATGGAGGTCGTCATGCAGATCGCCAAGTGGGGTGACAGCTTGGCTGTGTTGTTGTCCAGCGAGTTCGTCAAGGAGAAGGGGTTGTCAGAAGGGGACGAGGTCGACTTCGTTGATTTGCGAAAGACGACCCGGATCTCCGAAAAGGCGGACCCCAAGGCGGAGTTCGTGAAAGCGATGGACCAGTTTCGTTGGCCTGCGCCGGCGGATTACAAGTTTGATCGTGAAGAAGCGAACGAGCGGTGACCCGGTTCTTCGACACGAATATTCTCGTCTATGCCTTTCTGGACATAGCGAAGCGTCAGCGTGCAATTGAGGTTTTATCCGAGGGCGGCCTCATAAGCGTTCAGGTTCTCAACGAATTCACCAATGTCGCCCGGAATAAGCGGAAACGGACATGGCCCGAAATCGAAGCCGCTCTTGACGTCATCCGGTCAAGATTTCCGAAAATAGTTCTGCTTACAGTTGAAGTCCACGCCGCCGCCGTCCGCCTCGCCCGCGACCATGGCCTCAGCATCTACGACGCATTGATCGTCGCCGCCGCGCTTGAGGCGGGTTGCGACACCTTGTTCAGCGAAGACCTCCAGCATCAACGCAGCTTCGGCCCTTTGCGGATCGTCAATCCCTTCGTTGAAAGCCCGTCCTGACGCGGGGCATGGGAACAATCCTGGCCCCGCCGGTGTTGCCGCGCTGATGATGAGCGGAGGTCGCCATGGCGCAGAGCAAGAGCAGTGCGATGAATTCCAGCGCAGGCCCCAAGGCGGGCGGCGCCTTCATGAAGCCGCTGCATCCCTCCAAAGAGCTGGCAGCAGTCGTGGGCGCCGAGCCTCTGGCGCGCTCGGAGGCGGTGAGCCGGATGTGGGCCTATATCAAGGCGCACAAGCTCCAGAATGAGAGCGACAAGCGCGAGATCGTTTCAGACGCCAAGCTCGCGGCCATCTTCGACAACAAGGACAAGGTGAGCATGTTCGAGATGAACAAGCACCTCGCCCGTCACTTGAAATGAATGACCAGCGGGCGCTCCCGCTGGCCATGATCGCGCTTACTCCGCAGCGGCGGCCATGATCTGCTGCGTGCCCGGCAGATCGCGGATCTGCGGGTAGACCTCCTTGGCGAAGAGGGTCATGTTCCGCACCGTGCTCTTATGGTCGAGGAAGCCTGCCTGCATCATCATGAGCAGATGGTCGAAGCCGCCCACACGCTCATATTCCTGGCGGATCTGCGCGGCCACCTGATCGGGCGTGCCATACATGACGACGCCCAGATCGCGCTGCTGCTCCATCGTCACCTGCCGCAAGCCGTCGTTGCTGCGGGCCCGTGCGTCGCCATTGGACTTCAGCGCGGCGGCGGTGGCGGAGACCGGCACATAGCCCGGGGGATTGCGGAACTGCGGCTCCACCTTGGCCTTGAGATACCAGGTCAGCTCCCTCGCGCCGCGCTCGGCCTCAGCCTCGGTGTCGCCGACATAGACGATGGGCATGAAGGCGAGGCCGCCGCCGCCGGGCTGGCCATTGTCCACATAGCTGCTGCGATAGGCGTCGAAGAGTTCGCGCACCTTCGTATAGGGTTGCAGGAAGGTGGCGAAGACATAGCCCTTGGACGCCGCCCGGCGCACGGACTCCACATCGCTCGAACCCGTCACCCAGACCGGGGGATGGGGATCCTGATAGGGGCGCGGCCAGATGTTCACGGCGCGGCGATGGGTGAAGCGCGTCTCGACGTTGAAGGGCTCGTCGTGGGAGGTCCAGGCCTTCACGCAGATGTCGATGCCCTCCCACAGGCGCTCGACCGTATGGGTGGGATTGGTGTTGGCGGCGAAGATCTCATAGGGCACGCCGCGCACGAAGCCTGCGTTGAGGCGCCCGCGCGAGATGCAGTCGATCATCGCCATCTCCTCGGCGATGCGGATGGGATCGCCCCGGTTGACGATGGGATTGCCGAGGATGCAGATGCGGCCCTTCGAGGTCTGGCGCGCGAGAATGGCGAGCGACAGGGGCGCGGCCACGTCAAGGCAGGTCGCGGTCTGATGGTGCTCGTTGACCATCATGTTGAGGCCGAGATCGTCGGCGATCATATGTTCGTCGAGATAGCGGTTGTAGAGGTCGGCGCCGATCTTGGGATCGAAATGTTTGCTGGGAAGCGTGACGCGGATCGTCGAGAGCTCATCAAACGGGGGCAGATGGGGATAGGGCATCTCGGTGAAGTGCCAGGCCTGCATGAACTCGTCCTCCTGATCCTGCTTGGCGCGGGGTTGACTGGGATTTTGCTACGGGTTGGGGGGAATGGCAATCGGGCTTACTGCGACCCCTCCAGCCCCAGTTTGCGCACCAGCGCGCCCCACTTCTCCCGCTCCCCGGCGAAATAGGCTTCGATTCCCTCGGGCGAGGGCGTGTCCACGGGCAGGAGGCCCAGGGCTTCGACCCGGGATTTGATCGCGGGGTCGGTCATGATCCGCTTCATTTCTGCGTGAAGACGGTCGAGAATGGGCCTTGGCGTGCCTGCGGGGGCGAGCAGCGTGTGCCAGGAGACCGCCTCGAAATCCGGGGCGTTGGCGGCTTCGGCGAAGGTCGGCGCGTCCGGCAGGATCGGCAGGCGGCTTGAGGAGGAGACCGCGAGCACCCGCAGCTTGCCTTCCTGAATGAGCGGCAGGGAGGCGCCCACCTCCACGAAGCCCATGTGCACATGGCCCGAGGCGATGTCGAGGATGGACTGGGGCGTGTTGCGATAGGGCACATGGGCGATGTCGAGCCCGTAGCGTCCATTCACATATTCCATGGCCAGATGCGGAACCACGCCCGCGCCAGGCGACGAGAAGCTCAGATCCTTGCGCTGTTTGGCCAGCGCGATCAGTTCCGGCACGGTCTTCACGGGCAGGTCGGGGTTCACCACGAGGATGAAGGGCGATTTCAGATAGAGCGAGATCGGCGCGAAGCCCTTCACATGGTCATAGTTGATCTGCTTGAAGAGCACGGGATTGATGGCGATGGCCGAGGAGGTCGCCACCAGCAGGCTGTAGCCGTCAGGCGGCGCGCTCGCCACCGCCTGGGTGGCGATCATCATGGCCGCGCCCGGCCGGTTCTCCACCACCACCGGCTTGCCCAGCGTCTCCTGCAGCTTCTCTCCATAGAGCCGCGCCACAAGGTCGAGGCCCGAGCCTGCGGCCAGCGGCAGGATCACGGTGATGGGTTTGGCTGGATAGTCCTGCGCCACGGCGGGGCGCGCGAGCCCGATCACAGCCATGAGCCCCAAGGCGAGCGCTCCAAGACGCATGTTCCCCTCCCGATTTTCCCGGCGGATCCTGTCGGTGCGGACCCCGGCGGCAGTGTGCCCGCGGCTTTGGGAAAGGACAAGGGGCGGCAAGGGTGGGTCGCCGGCGTCTTCTGAAACTGGCGGTCCCGACAGGATTCGAACCTGTGACCTTCGGTTTAGGAAACCGCTGCTCTATCCTGCTGAGCTACGGAACCGCGCCGGGCCTTGTAGCACCACATGGCCCGCCTCTCAACGGGCCTTCCGGCGGCCCGGCTCCCCATTCGGGGCATGAGGCGCCGCTTTCGATCATGGGGGGCGCCCTGCGCCTCATGCTTGCGGGCGGAGGGCTCCGCCTTGCGGAACCGGCGTCTGGCTTGGCCATTGATCTTGCGTCAAGCCAACCAGCCGGGATCCCAGCCATGTCGTCCATGCGCCATCAACGCCTGATCCTTCCGCTCGCCATCGCAGGCGCCAGCCTCTGCCTCCCATGCCTTGCGCCCGAGGCGGCGCAGGCCCGGCCCGCCCTCATGCCCGCGCCCTTCGCCGAAGCGCGCCTGCCCGCCGGAACGGTCGTCATCAGCCAGAGCCAGCGGCGTCTTTTCCTGTTGCAGGGCGACGGCATGGCGCTGTCCTATCCGGTCGCCGTCGGCAAGGCGGGCAAGGCCTGGTCGGGCTGGGCGCGAATCAATGGCAAGCATGTCCAGCCGGACTGGGCGCCTCCTGCCATGGTCAAGCAGGCCAATCCGCGCCTGCCGAACCTGATCCGGGGCGGCGCTCCCGGCAATCCCATGGGGGCGCGGGCCTTGACCCTCGACCGTCAGGAGATCGCCATACACGGCACCACCGCCTCCATGCGCTCCTCCATCGGCTCGGCCGCCTCGTTCGGCTGCATTCGCATGTATAATGAGGATGTTATCGACCTTTTCGACCGCGTGTCCGTGGGGACTTCCGTGGTCGCGGTGCGCTGAGCGCCAGAGGGCCCGAATGGGGCGGGCAAGGGGCGCGCAGGGAGCTGGAAAGCCCGATCGCCCCGATTCTTCTCGCCATTGGCCCCGTAAGGCTCCCGTCACGCTTGCCGGGCGGTCGGCCCTTGCCTATACGGCTCTCATGGGGATGGCGGCGCGTCAGCCTGCCGCTCCCTGAGTTTGCCGCGCCGCCAACGCCCATGATCGGCGGCGCTGAGAGGGATCGATGCCATTGCGTGGCGCACTCGCCGGACCAAGGCTGTTGTTGCGCCGACTCCGCGAAGTCATGGCGGAGCCGGTCAATCCACAGGCGCGTCTGGACAAGATCGTGGTCCACATCGCCTCCAACATGGTCGCGGAGGTCTGCTCGGTCTATGTGCTGCGCTCGGACGGGCGGCTGGAGCTGTTCGCCACCGAGGGCCTCAACCGCGAGGCGGTCCATCTGACCACCATGCGCGCGGGCGAGGGCCTCGTCGGCCTGATCGCCGAGAGCGCCGAGCCGCTGGCGCTCGCTGACGCCCAGTCCCACCCCGCCTTCTCCTACAAGCCGGAGACGGGCGAAGAGATCTACCATTCCTTCCTCGGCGTGCCGATCCTGCGGGGCGGCAACACCCTGGGCGTTCTTGTGGTGCAGAACCGCGCCCGCCGCACCTATTCTGAAGAAGAGATCGAGGTTCTCCAGACCACCGCGATGCTCATCGCGGAGATGATCGCCTCGGGCGAGCTGCAGTCCATCGTGCGGCCGGGCTCGGACATCGCGCTGCGCCGTCCCATCGCGCTCAAGGGCTCGGCCATCGCCGAGGGCGTGGGCCTTGGCCATGTGATCCTGCATGAGCCCCGCGTGGTCGTGAAGCACATCGTCGCCGAAGACCTCAAGAAAGAAGAGGCCCGCCTCGCCGACGCCATCAGCGCGGTGCGCGACAGCATCGACCGGCTGATCGACAGGGGCGATCAGGCTGGCCCCGGCGAGCATCGCGAGGTGCTCGAAACCTTCCGCATGTTCGCCCATGACCAGGGCTGGCTGCGGCGCCTGCGCGAGGCCGTCATGACAGGCCTCACGGCGGAGGCCGCCGTGGAGCGGGTGCAGAACGACGCGCGCGCCAAGCTGCAAAGGCGCACCGATCCCTATATGCGCGAGCGTCTGCATGATCTTGACGATCTCGCCAACCGCCTGCTGCATCAGCTGACCGGCGAGCCCTTCGTCACCGCCAACGAGGATCTGCCTGACAACGCCATCCTCGTCGCGCGCACCATGGGCCCTGCGGCCCTGCTCGATTACGACCGCAAGAAGCTGCGCGGCCTCGTGCTGGAGGAGGGCGGCCCCTCAAGCCATGTGGCCATCGTCGCGCGGGCGCTGGGCATTCCCGCTGTCGGCGAGATCGCCAATGTCACCGACCTCGTGGAGAAGGGTGACGGGATCATCGTCGATGGATCGACGGGCGAGGTGCAGCTGCGCCCCTCCGGCGATGTCGAGGCCGCCTATGCCGAGAAGGCGCGCCTGCGCGCGCGTCGGCAGGAGCAATATCGCAAGCTGCGCGACGCGCCTTCGGTCACGCGCGACGGCGTGCAGATCGATCTGCACATGAACGCGGGCCTGCTCGTCGACCTGCCCCATGTGGAGGAGGCGGGCGCAGCCTCCATCGGCCTCTTCCGCACCGAACTCCAGTTCATGGTCGCCTCGCAATTCCCGCGCATGAACGCGCAGCTCGCCCTTTATCGCGCGGTGATGGATGCGGCGGGCGAGCGCTCCGTCACCTTCCGCACGCTCGACATCGGCGGCGACAAGATCCTGCCGTATATGCAGACCTTCGAGGAGGAAAACCCGGCGCTGGGCTGGCGGGCCATCCGCATCGGCCTTGATCGTCCGGGCCTGCTGCGCTCGCAGTTGCGGGCCATGTTGCGCGCGGGCGCAGGGCGCGAGCTGCGCATCATGTTCCCCATGGTCGCCCATGCCGCCGAATTCGATGCGGCGAAGGATCTCGTGGAGCGCGAGATCGCCCATCTCAGCCGCCATTCCTACGACCTGCCGCGCGCCTTGAAGCTGGGCGTGATGCTCGAGGTGCCCGCGATCCTCTGGCAGCTTGATGAAATTCTGGCCCGCGTCGATTTCATCTCCGTGGGCTCGAACGATCTGATCCAGTATCTCTTCGCCGCCGACCGCGACAACAAGCGCGTGTCGAGCCGTTTCGACGCCTTGTCGGCGCCGGTGCTGCGCGCCTTGAAGGTCATCACCGACAAGGCCGCCCTCACCAGGACGCCCGTGACGCTGTGCGGCGAGATCGGCGGCCATCCTCTTGAGGCCATGGCGCTCATCGGCGTCGGCTATCGCGGCCTCTCCATGACGCCCTCCTCGATAGGCCCGGTGAAGGCCATGGTGATGGCGGTCCATGAAGGCGAGCTGCGCGCGCTCATGGAGGAATTGCTGGCGCGCAGGGATGGGGCAGCCTCGATCAGGGAGGAGCTTCGCGCCTATGCGGAGGCCAAGGGCGTGCCGCTTTAGCTGCGGCGACATCTGACGCCCCTCTGTGTTCCGCCGCTGACCCATCGAGCCCTGCATGCTGCCAGACGACAAACTCAACCTCATCCTGCGCCGCCACGAGGAGCTCACCGCGCGCCTCGCCGAGGGCGTCAACGGGCCGGATTTCGCGATTCTTTCGCGCGAGCTTGCAGACCTCAACGACATCGTCGAGACCATCCGCGCCTGGCGTCAGGCGCAGGAAGATCAGGTGGATGTCGAAGCCATGCTCGCCGATCCCGCGCTCGACGCGGAGATGCGCGAACTCGCCGAGGCGGAAAAGCACGATGCGCAAAAGCGCCTCGAAGACCTCGAACAACAGATCCGCATCGCGCTCCTGCCCAAAGATGCGGCCGACGAAGGCGGCGCGATCCTTGAATTGCGCGCGGGCACGGGCGGCGACGAGGCGGCGATCTTCGCGGGCGATCTCTATCGCATGTATGAACGCTACGCGCAGTCGCGGGGCTGGAAGGTCGAGCTGCTTTCCGCGAGCGAGGGAACGGCTGGCGGCTTCAAGGAAGTCATCGCCAGCGTTTCAGGGCGCGGCGTCTTCGCGCGTTTGAAATTCGAGTCAGGCGTTCACCGCGTGCAGCGCGTGCCCGACACGGAAACCCAGGGGCGCATCCATACGTCGGCGGCGACGGTGGCGGTGCTGCCCGAGGCCCAGGATGTCGACATCGACATCAACGAGGCCGATCTCAAGATCGACAC
>CANGFT010000057.1 GCA_947453205.1 Beijerinckiaceae bacterium
CCCCACCGGGCTCCAACGCCCAAGGGTCTCTCGGCCTCCCATCCGCCACCGCGCCGGCGACTATACCAGATGCGCGCGTGGTCAAGTTACAAGGGTCGGCCGCGCCAGCGGACGGGGTGGGGGTCTGCGCATGCTGATCGGGAGCGAGGTGGCGCAAGACGCTCACCTCGCAAGCCCCAACGACCGCCACCCCGAACCCATCCCCACAAGGGGGAGGGGAGCGGCCATCATTCCGCGCAAACCTCGCAAATCGCGCGCTCATTCACCCTCCCCCACCGGGAAAGGTCGGCCGCGTCAGCGGGAGAGCTGGCGGGGGCTCAGTAGTCCCTGCTGTCGATGAGGCCGACGGAGGTCACGACCACCCATTCGGCGCCGCGCCGCTCGATGGCGCGCACAATGCCGGCGCCGGGAATGACGTCGCCGGGCGCGACGGCGCGCAGGCCCGAGCGGCCCTGCAGCAGGGCGAAGCCATCGCGCGCCTCGCGCAGCACATAGCCGTTGGGCGGGATGCGCTGGGCGTTGCGGCTGCGTGGTTCGGCCGCGACGCGGGTGGTTTCAAGCGACGCGAACTGGTCGTCGAAGACCGGACGCGGCGGGGGCAGCGGCGCGAAGGACGCCGCGCGCGGGGACGGCGTGGCGGACCGCTGATCCTGCGTGGCTATTTCCTGCTCGGACCGCTGTTCGAGCTTCTGGACGCGCTCGCTGGTGCGGGCCACGAATTTATCGACCTCGGCGAGGCGGGCGGCGACGTCGCGATCCAGCTTTTCGAAACGCGAGGTGGCGTCGCGGGCCGCAAAGACCATCCGCGCCGCGCTGTCGCGGTCGATGGCGTCGACCCGCGCGGAAAATTCGATGATCGCCGTATTGGTCTGCGAACGGTTGGTCTCGAGATTGGTTTGCAGCGTGGCGACCGAGGCGCGCAGGCCCGCCACATCCTCTTTCTCGGCGCGCCGCGCGATGGCCTCGACCTCATCGAGCCGGTTCGCCAGGACGGTCATGGCCTGAACGACCTGCGGGGAAGGCGCATGGGCGTCGAAGCTGTTGGCGCCGATGATCCAGCCGACGCCGATGGCGACGAGCACGCCGGAGACCTTGAAGCCATGGACATTGGCCTGCGCCCGGATCTTGCTGGCATTCGCGGCGAGGGCGCCCAGCGTCATGGCTGCGCGCAGGCTGGCCATGAGCTCCGCCGCGGTCGGCGTGGGGCGCGGCATGACCGGAGGCGGCGCGGCGGCGGCGGCTTTCTGCACAGCCTTCAGCCGCGAAGCGATGGCGCGGGCGGTCGGCGCGGCGGCTTTCGCCGGGGTCGATCCGCTGGCTTTCTTCGTGGCGACAGTCTCTTTGCGGGCGCGAGGGGCCATGGGGAGCTTTCGGGGATTATGGTTAACCTTGCGTAACCACTCTCCCGCGCAACCCTTAACGAAGGCTTATTGAGGGGTCTAAATCCCTCATTTTGCTTGGGTGAAGGTCTCCCGCGCCCATAATTGGGGGAATAGCCGCATCCAGATCAAGGAAGCTGCGGCCGCCCCGACCCCGCCGACGACCACCGCAGGCGCCGCGCCGATCAAGGACGCAAGGACGCCTGATTCGAAATCGCCCAGATTGTTCGATGTCCCCGTCATGATCGTATGGACCGCGATGACCCGGCCACGCATCTCGTCGGGCGTGTCGATCTGGATGATCGACTGGCGGATGACGACGCTGACGACGTCGGCCGCCCCCAGAACCATCAGGCAGACCATGGCGGGCCAGATGCTCGTCGAAAGGCCAAAGCCGATGGTGGCGAGCCCATAGACCAACACACTGTAGAACATGATGCGCCCGACGCCCCGCCGCAGGGGGTAATGGGCCAGAAACAGCGCCGCCGCGATGGAGCCGACGGCGGGCATGGAGCGCAGCAGGCCAAGGCCCCAGGAGCCCGTGTGGAAGACCTCGCTGGCGAAGATCGGCAGCAGCGCCGTCGCCCCGCCCAGCAGGACGGCGGCGAGGTCGAGGGAGATCGAGCCGAGGATGGCCGGGCTCGCCCAGATGAAGCGATAGCCCGCCAGCAGCACCGAGAGGGTGACCGGCGGCTTGCTGGCGAGCTTCTTCGTCGGGGGATCAAGGCGCCAGGCGCAGAAGGTCGCGATGATGAAGAGGACCAGCGCCACCACGAAGGGCACGCTCGCCCCCAAGGGAAAGAGCAGGCCGCCAAGGGCTGGACCCACCACGGTCGAGGTCTGGATGATGGAATTGGTCCAGGCGGTGGCGCTGGCGTATTCCTCATCGGGCACGGTGGCCGCCACCAGCGCCTGCCCCGCCGGATTGGCGAAGGAGCGCGCGGCGCCCACAAAGATCACGACCGCATAGACCGGCCAGAGCAGCTTGTTCCAGACCAGCACGCAAAGGGCCAGCGCGCCGAGGGCGACGACGCCATAGCCCGTGTAAAGAATGCTGCGCCGGTCATACCGGTCCGCCGCCGCGCCGGTGAAGAGCGACAGGGGAACCGCGGGCAGGAAGGTGGCGAGGCCGATCAGGCCGAGCGCGAAGGCGTCGCGGGTGATGTCATAGACATACCAGGCGACCGCCACCGTCTGCATCTGCATGGCGAGGCCCCAGAGGAAGCGCGCGGCGACGTAGTAACGAAAATTCCGGAAGCGGAATACGGCGCGGCCCGCCTTGGGCTCAGTCATGGATGGTTTCCTTGCGATGCACGGCCTGTCCTAGCCGCCGAGATAGGCCGCGACAACCTTCTCGTTGCGGGCGATCTCCCCCGCAGGCCCTGAAAGCTCGATCCGTCCGGATTGCAGGACATAGGCGTGGTCGGCGATGTCGAGGGCGGCCTGCGCGTTCTGCTCGACGAGCAGAATGGTGCGTCCCTCTTTCTTGAGCTCCGCCACGATGCGGAAGATCTCCTCCACAAAGAGCGGCGCGAGGCCCATGGAGGGCTCATCGAGGAGCAGCATCCGGGGATTGGCCATCATGGCGCGGCCCATGGCGAGCATCTGCTGCTCGCCGCCTGACAGCAGGCCCGCCTGCTGGCCAAGGCGCTCGGCCAGGCGCGGAAAGCGCGCCAGCACCAGATCGCGTCGGCGCGCCTCCTCGGCGGCGTCCTTCAGCAGCCACGCGCCCATGCGCAGATTTTCTGCGATGGTCATATTGGCGAAGACCTGCCGGCCCTCGGGAACCTGCACGACGCCCAAAGCGGCGATGCGGTGGGCGGGCAGGCCTGCGATGTCCTGGCCCCTGAAACGCACCGTGCCAGCGCGTGGATGCAGGAGGCCCGACAGGCCGCGCAGGATCGTCGTCTTGCCCGCGCCATTGGCGCCGATGAGCGTCACGACCGTCCCTTCGCGCACCTCCAGCGACACGCCCGTCACGGCCTGCGTCGCGGCGTCATAGCCGAGCGTGAGGCCGCTGACGCTGAGCAGAGGTTCGCTCATTGCGGCGCCTCCAGCGAGCGGGCGACCCTGGCGCCGAGATAGGCCTCGACCACGCGCGGATCGGCCCGCACCTCATGGGGCGCGCCTTGCGCGATCCTGCGGCCGAAGTTCAGCACGGTGATGCGGTCGCACAGGCGCATGACGAAGTGCATGTCGTGTTCGACCAGAAGGATGGTGAGCCCCTGCGCCTTCAGCTTTTCAAGCAGGTCTTCGAGGGCGAGCGTCTCGGAGGGGTTCATGCCCGCCGCAGGCTCGTCCAGCAGCAGCAGACGCGGCTCGAGGGCCAGCGCGCGGGCGATTTCAAGGCGGCGCTGGTCGCCATAGGGCAGATCGCCGGAGCGCCGCCGGGCGGCGTCGGCGAGGCCGACGAAGGCCAGCAGCTCCCACGCTCTGGCGACGGCGCCGGTCTCGGCCTTGCGAAAGCCGCCCATGCGCAGGAGCGAGGCGGCGAGCCCCTCGCCAAGGCGCGTGTGCATGCCCGTCATCACCGTCTCGAGCGCGCTCATGTCCTGGAACATGCGGATGTTCTGGAAGGTGCGCGCAAGGCGGGACCGCGCCCTGCCCCAGCTCGGCAGATCGTCGATCCGCTGACCATCGAGGCGAATGGCGCCGCCGCTGGGCGCGACAAGGCCGGAGATGAGGTTGAACAGGGTCGTCTTGCCCGCGCCATTGGGCCCGATGAGCCCATGCACTGTTCCCGGCGCCACGGAAAAAGACACATCATCCACCGCCGCAAGGCCCCCGAAGCGCACGGTCAGCGCCTCTATCTCAAGACGCGGCGCGCTCATGAGGGCCTCCGCGTCGCTGCGCCCACGCGCCCCATGCGCCAGGTCAGGAGCCCGCGCGGCATGAAGATGACGACGAGGACGATGATGGCGCCGCTGACCACGCCCCGGTAATCGGCCAGCGAGCGCAGCACTTCGGGCAGCAGCGTCAGGATGAAGGCGCCGAGCACCGGGCCGAAGGGCGAGCCGATGCCGCCGAGCAGCGCATAGGAGAGGATCGAGACCGCCGCGTGGAAACCGTAATCCTCCGGCGAGATGAAAGAGGTCACATGGGCGTTGAGCGCGCCCGCCAGCCCCGCCAGCATGGCCGAGACGACGAGGGCGGCGAGCTTGTAGGCGGGCAGGTCGACGCCGAGCGCGCCAGCCGCCAGCTCATCCTCGCGCATGGCCTCCATGGCGCGGCCGATCCTGGAGCGGGCCACAAAAATGCAGGCGAGGAGGGCGAGGCCGAGGCTGCCATAGATCGACACGAGCCCCCCCTTCATCGGAATGCCCGAAAGCCCCAGCGCGCCGCCGGTCAGTTCGGAATTGAGGAAGAAGATGCGCTGCACCTCGCCAAGCCCGATGGTGGCGAGCGCGAGATAGACGCCCGACAGCCGCAGCGTGGGCGCCCCGACGATGAGCGCGGCCAGCGCAGGCAGCAGCATCGCCGCCAGCAGCACGAGCGGAAAGGCCACGCCCAGCTTCACCGTCAGCAGGGCCGAGACATAGGCGCCCATCCCCATGAAGGCGGCCTGCCCCATGGACAATTGCCCGAGCGCCAGCACCACATAGATGCTCAGCGCCAGAAGGCCGTTGATCCCCAGGGAATAGACGAGGGTCTGGTAGGTGAAGAGGAAATCGTCGATGAATTCGGGCATCTCAGGCTCGCTTCACGGCGATGCGGCCAAAGAGGCCCGAGGGGCGGATCCACAGGGTCAGCACCAGCAGCGCGAAACCCACGCCATCCTTGACGCTGGAGGCGACATAGCCCGCCGTCAGCGTCTCCAGCAGGCCCACGATCAGCCCCGCCACCAGCGCGCCCCTGATGTCGCCGAGCCCGCCAAGGATGATGACGGCGAAGCCCTTGAGCATCATGACCTCGCCCATATAGGGCTGGATGGCGTTGTAGTTGAGGCCGATCAGCACCCCGCAGGCGCCGGCGAGCCCGCCCGAGATCAGCGAGACCAGCCGCACCAGCGCGCCCGCGTTCACGCCCATGAGGGCGGCGGTGTCGGGCCGCTCCGCAAGGGCGCGCAGGCCCATGCCGAGGCGCGAGCCGTTCATCAGCCAGAGCAGCGCCGCGACCAGCCCCGCGGCGGACGCCACGATGAGGCATTGGGTGAGCGTGACGCGCACGCCCGCAAGGTCGATCGCCGACCCGTCGATGACGCCAGGCGGAAAGCGGCGAATGTCCGTGCTGAGCGCCGCGTTGGCGATCGAATAAAGCAGCAGCGTCGCCCCCAGCGTCACCATGAGCGAGGCGAGTTCGGACGCCTTGGCCCGGCGCAAAGGCGTCAGCAAAAGGCCGTCCACGACGATGGCGATGACGCCGCTGGCGAGCGCCGCAAGCGGCAGGGCGAGCCAGATCGCGACCCCATGCTGCGTGGCGTAGAGCGCGACGAAGGCGCCGATGGACAGATAAAATCCATGGGTGAGGTTGACGACGCCCAGCACGCCGAACATCAGCGTGAATCCAAGCGCGAAAAGCGCATAGATCGAGCCGACGACGAGGCCGTTGAAGAGTTGCTGGGCGAGCATTGGACCACCGCAAAAACGCGCGCCGCTTGTTTGAAACGGCGCGCGTGAATGGCGTTGAGGCTTATTTGAAGATCTGGAACTTGCCGCCCTTCATCTCGATCACGACGACGCCGGACGTGTCGGCGGGATCGCGGTCGGGGGTGAAGGAGAAGGGCCCCATGACGCCATTGTGCTTCACCTTGCCAAGGGCGTCGCGGATCTTCTCAGGGTTCGCCGCCCCCGCATCCCTGATCGCCTGCGCGACGATGAAGAGCGTGTCATAGGCCTGCGCCGCGAACTGGTCGGGGTCCATGTTGTATTTGGCCTTGTAGGCCGCGACGAACTTCTGGTTCACGGCGTCGGGCTTGTCGATGAACCAGGGCGAGCCGACGAGCGTGCCGTCCGCCGCCTCGCGCGCGACCGAGGGCACCTGCGGCGAGTTCAGGCCATTGCCGCCGATGACGCGCACGCTGTCGGGAATGCCGAGCGCCTTCTTGGCGAGCAGGATGCCCGCGCCCGCCTCGACCAGCGCCGAGACCACGATGGCGTCGGGGTTGAGGCTCTTGATCTTGGTGAGCTGGGCGGAGAAGTCCGTATCCTTGCCGCCGAAGGTCTCGGTCGCCACAGTCTCGATGCCGAGCTTGGCGAGCGCATCCTTCATGACGTCATAGCCGGACTTGGTGAAGGCGTCGTCATTGCCATACATCACCGCGACCTTCTTGACGCCCAGCTTCTCCTTGGCGGTGCGCAGGGTCACGGGCACGACGTCGGCCTCGGGCAGCGAGGTGCGGAAGACGTAAGGCCCGATGGCGGTGATGCCGTTGGCGGTGGTGGAGGTGCCGACGATGGGGATCTTGCGCTCGACCGCGATGGGGCCGACGGCGAACATTTCGTTGGAGAGCGTGGGGCCGAGGATCAGCGGCACCTTCTTGCCGCCGATGAGCTGGCGGGCGGCGTTCAGCGCCTGATCCTTGTTGCCGGCGGAGTCCTCATAGGCGATGGCGAGCGGAGCCCCCAGCACGCCGCCGGCCTTGTTGACCTCGTCAAGGGCCAGATCGAAGCCGTTCTTGATGGCGACGCCATATTTGTTGTTGGGGCCGGTGAGGATCTCGATGGCGCCGATGGTGACAGGCGTCTGGGCCGCAGCGGCGCCAGCGTAGATCATGGCGGCCACAGAGGCCGCGGCGAGGGCGAAACGACGAGTGAACATGCTGGCGTCTCCTTGGGGCGAATCCCTTGGGGCGGCTGCGGATCTGAAGGGTCCGACGCGCCGGTGGGCGGGACTGTAGCGCGGTGACGCAGGCTGGGCAATGCGGGGGGAGACGGGCGCGGGGCGAGGGAATATCTTCTCAAAATGCTAGCGATCCGTTCTGGGTTCACCCCGCCAGATGCCGCCACGGATCAACTGACCGACCGCGACGGTCGATACGGCTCTGAACGATCTCCCGCGAAAGCGCGTCGTCGATCCGCGCCCGTGCGGCCTCTACGCGATCAATCAGCTCTCCTCGACGCGTGAAGTCTTCTTCCCAAAGCAAGACCTCCTGACACCCAAGGATAGCGGCGCGCTCGATCAGCACTTTCGGATGCATGTGCAACCAACGGAGGAAGGCGATAGCGCCTGGCGTCCGCCGCCATAGATCGCCATATTGGGCAAGATAGTCTCGCGCAAGCTCTGGTTCGGCAAAGTTGGAGTCGTGCCAGATCGCTAAAGGCGCCGGATCGGGATTCCCCGAAAGCATCTCGGCGATGTAGCCATTGGCCACGAAACCAAAGCGCAAATGTGTAGCCGCAGAGACGAAATCGCCAGCTTTCAGATACAACAGCGCTTGCTCATAGTGATAGGGTGGATATTCCGCAGCGTGCACCTTAAAGATGCTTTTAGCCTTTGTCGCCTCACCGGCGCGCAGATACTCAGAACCAATGAGGAAACGGACCCCCTGATTATCGTTCGGGTTCCAGGAGAGGATTTTTTCCATTAAGTGCAGCGCATCAATGTGCTTGCCGAGGCGGATATGACAGAGCGCGGCGCCATAAGCGGAGCGCAGGAAAGGGCGGTTTTCCAAAAAACCCCATTGAATAAGCCCGGAGAAACCTATGGGAATAGCGCGCTCGCCCACGTCGAGACCGCAAAGGTACGCCTGAAGCGCAAGCTTCGATTTACCTTCCGAAAGCAACGCGCCGCCAAGATGCGCGTGGCCATCGATGAAATACGGATGGCGCTCGACCATCGCCTTCAATGTCTTGAGATATTTGGCCGCTGTGATCGCCCCCTCATCGCGCTGATCGAGCAAGTCGTCGAGTTCCGCGGTGACTGCGCAGAGATCATCACTGTCGCTGAACACACCGCCATCCTCAAAAAGGTCGAAGCCAATCTTGCCATCCATCCCGCCGCATCCTTCTTGGAACATCGCCGTCCACGATTGCGCTCCGGGAGGCAAGTCTACCGGGGTGGAGGCGTTTTTGGCAAACAGGTTTGTTACGACTACAAGTGGGTCGAGGCCACTGAAGGCTTTCGTAAACGACAAAAAGCCGAAGCGGCCGTTGATGAACTGGTCACCTCGCGCCATTTCAAGCCGCTCTCCAAAAACAGCCTATTCGAACCGCAATGCAAAAAACGCGGACGATTTTATCAGGCCAGTGGCTGAATTAAAGGTAGCGCTTGCGTCGACCCGCATGCTGAGGGTGATGGCGAATTCGTTATCAAATTTTAGAGCGACGAAGGTTGAGACAAGCGAAACTACAAGCCCGGGAACCGCCCTGGCCCCAGACATCATAATCCAAAAATCCCCCTCACCTTTTCGGCGGCTGCTGCGCCCGGCGCATCGCGTCCGCCAGCGCGCCCCCGAGCGCGCCCATGCCGCCGCCCTGCGCGGGCCGGTTCTGGGTCGCCAGATGCTTTTGCGTCTGGGCGGGGGTCGCCGCGCGGTCGGCGCCTTTTTGCTGAGGCTTTCCGGGCTCGTCGGACATGCGCATGGTGAGCGAGATCCGCTTGCGGGGCTTGTCGACCTCCAGCACCTTCACCTTCACGATGTCGCCGGGCTTCGCCGCCTCGCGGGGGTCTTTGATGAAGGTGTTCGACATGGCGGAGATATGCACCAGCCCGTCCTGATGCACGCCGATGTCCACGAAGGCGCCGAAGGCCGCCACATTGGTCACGACGCCCTCGAGCACCATGCCCGGACGCAGATCGTTGATGGTCTCGACGCCCTCCTTGAACTCCGCCGTCTTGAAGGCGGGGCGCGGGTCGCGGCCGGGCTTTTCGAGCTCCTTCAGAATGTCCGTCACCGTGGGCAGGCCGAAGCGTTCGTCGGTGAACTGCCGTGCGTCCACCTTCCGCAACGCGCCCGCATTGCCGATGAGCACCTGAATGTCGCTCTTCGTCGCCTCGATGATCCGGCGCACCACCGGATAGGCTTCGGGATGCACGCCGGAGGCGTCGAGCGGATCATCGCCGCCCTGGATGCGCAGGAAGCCCGCGCATTGCTCGAAGGCCTTGGGGCCGAGGCGCGGCACCTCCTTCAAGGCGGCGCGCTTGCGGAAGGGGCCGTTGGCGTCGCGGTGGGCGACGATGGATTGGGCGAGGCTTTCCCCCACGCCCGACACGCGCGCGAGCAGCGGCGCGGAGGCCGTGTTCACATCGACGCCGACGGCGTTCACGCAATCCTCCACCACCGCATCGAGCGAGCGCGAGAGCTTGCCTTCGGCGAGATCGTGCTGGTACTGGCCGACGCCGATGGACTTGGGGTCGATCTTCACGAGTTCTGCGAGGGGATCTTGCAGGCGCCGGGCGATGGAGACGGCGCCGCGCAGGGTCACGTCGAGATCGGGCAGTTCGGCGCTGGCGAAGGCGGAGGCCGAATAGACCGAGGCGCCGGCCTCCGAGACCACGATCTTTGTGAGCTTCAATTCGGGATTGCGCTGGATGATCTCGCCCGCGAGCTTGTCGGTCTCGCGCGAGGCCGTGCCATTGCCGATGGCGATCAGCTCGACCTTGTGGACCCGGCACAGGCGCGCGCATTCGGCGATGGCCTCGTCCCAGCGGCGCTGTGGCTCATGGGGATAGATGACGGAGGTCGCCATGACCTTGCCGGTGGCGTCGACCACCGCGACCTTCACGCCCGTGCGGAAGCCCGGATCAAGGCCAAGGGTCGCCCGCGCGCCGGCGGGGGCGGCGAGCAGGAGATCGCGCAGGTTGGAGGCGAAGACCTTCACGCCCTCCTCCTCCGCCTGCTGCCACAGGCGCATGCGCAGGTCGACCGCCAGATGCACGAGCAGGCGCGTGCGCCAGGTCCAGCGCACGGTGTCCATCAGCCATTTGTCGCCGGGGCGGCCCTTGTCGCTGACGCCCACGTCAAGGGCGATCTTGCGCTCATAGGGACCGGGCGTTCCCGGCGGTGTGGCGGCCTCGGCGGCCTCGGGCTCAAGCTTGAGGTCGAGGATCTCCTCCTTCTCGCCGCGGAACAAGGCGAGGATGCGATGCGCCCGCAGCTTGGTGAAGGGCTCGGAGCTGTCGAAATAGTCGGAGAATTTGACGCCCTCGGTCTCCTTGCCCGGCCGCACGGCGGAGACGAGGCGCCCGCTGGTCCAGTAGAGTTCGCGCAGCGCGCCGACCAGCTCGGCCTTTTCGGAGAAGCGCTCGACCAGAATGGCGCGCGCGCCGTCGAGCGCCGCCTGCACGGTCTCGATCCCCTTGTCGGCGCTCACAAAGGCGCCGGCCTGCTCCAGCGGGTCGCGCTCGGGGTTCGACAGCAGCCCGTCGGCGAGCGGCGCAAGGCCCGCCTCGATGGCGATCAGCGCCTTGCTGCGGCGCTTGGGCTTGAAGGGAAGATAGATGTCCTCCAGCCGCGCCTTGGTGTCGGCCTCCATGATCGTGCGCTCGAGCGCCGCGTCCAGCTTGCCCTGCTCGCGGATGGAGTCGAGGATCGCCTTGCGCCGGTCCTCCATCTCCCGCAGATAGCGCAGCCGCTCCTCCAGCGTGCGTAGCTGGGCGTCGTCGAGCTGGCCGGTGGCCTCCTTGCGGTAGCGGGCGATGAAGGGCACGGTGGACCCGCCGTCGAGCAGCTCCACGGCGGCGGCGACCTGCCGCTCGTTCACGCTGAGTTCGTCGGCGATGCGCTGGTTGATCGACTTCATCACGGCTCCGAATCGCGGGCGCTGGATGCCCTGCGGGAGGGCGGATCTAGACCCGTGGCCGCAGCGGGGTCAAAGCGTGGCTTTAGCGGTCCTGTGGACGAATCGTGGCGCGGTTCAGTCGTGGGGATGCTCCATGGCCGCCTGCGCCTTGCCGAACCGGGGCAGAGCAAGGGCGAGCGCGAAAAGGCATATGACCGCCGCAATGGCGAAACAGGCGCGGATGCCGATGAGGTCCGCGCCAAAGCCCGCCATGAGCGCCCCCAGCGCAGGCGTGCCGCGCCAGATGAGGGAATAGAGCCCCATGACGCGCCCGCGCATGTCGTCGTCGACGGCGCTTTGCGTCAGGGTCTGGATGCTCGTCGTCATGGAGTTGAGGGCGTAGCCGCCGAAGGCTCCGGCGATCACGCCCACCCAGAGCTGATCGGTGGCGATGAAGCCGAGCGTCGCCACGCAAAACAGGAACATGCCCGCAAAGACCATCAGCGTCAGCCCGCTCACCCGTCCGCGCATGGCGATGGAGCCCGCGCTGATGAGCGCGCCCACCCCCGTGGCGGAGTTGAGCCAGGCGAGGCCCACCGCATCGGAATGAAACACCCCGCCCGCAAAGGCCGGATACATTTCCTGCTGCGGGCGCAGGAAGATGCAGACCACCGTCAGCATCATGAACAGCGGATAGATTCCCGGATGGCGGCGCACGAAGACAAAGCCGTCGCGCATATCCACCAGCAGGGACCGGCGCGCGCGCTGCTTGCGCTCGGGGGCGGGCATGCGCATGGCGAAGAGCCCGACGATGAACCAGAGGCATCCCAGGGCATGGGCGATGAAGGTTCCGCCCACCCCCATGACGGGGATGATGAGCCCCGCAAGGGACGGCCCCACAAAGCGGGTGGCGTGAAAGAGCGCCGAATCCAAGCCGATGGCGGGGGCGAACTCCTCACGCGTGACGACGCTCGCCAGAACCGAATGGCGGGCCGTCTGCTGGAAGGGATAGGTGCAGCCCGACCAGAGCGAGAGCAGAACCAGCATTTCAATGGTCAGCCATCCCGCCAGCTGCAGAACCGCGAGGGTCAGGGCTTGCAGGAACAGCATGAACTGGGAGAGCCGCATCTGCTTGACCGGATCACTCCGGTCCGTGATCGCCCCGGCGAAGGTCGCCAGAAAGATCATGGGCGCCAGATCAGCCGCCGCCACCGCCCCCAGCCAGGCGGCGGAATGGGTCAGCTCCCAGGCGAGCCAGCCCACGCCCACACGCTGCATCCAGCTCGTGAGATAGCTTGGCACGCCCCCGCCCATGAACCAGGCGTAATTGCGGTTTGACCAGATTCGGAAGACGGGATTGTCGAGCCTCATGTCATGCAGGATGCGTCAGGGAGCCCTTGAAAGCCAGATAGCCCCCGTCGATGAGCAGGTCCGTGCCCGTGACGAAGGAGGAGAGGTCGCTGCAAAGGTAGAGCGCCCCGTCGGCGATCTCGCTGGCCTGCCCCGTGCGGTTGAGCAGATAGCTCGGCCCCTTCGCCGCATTGGCCGCCTCGCGGCTCGGGAACCTTTGGAGCGCGGCGCGCAGGGTGTCGATGGCGCCGGGGGAGATCGAATTGACGCGGATGCCGTCGGCGGCGTGGTCGATGGCGAGCACCTTGGTCAGCTGCAGCACCGCCCCCTTGGTGGCGCAATAGGCGGGGCGCTTGGGCACGCCGATATGGGCGTGGGAGGAGGCGATGTTGACGATGGCGCCCCCGCCCGCCCGGCGCATTTCGGGAATGGCGTATTTGCACATGAGGAAGCCGCCGGTGACATTGACCGCGAAGGCGCGGTTCCAGTCCTCAAGGCTCAGGGTCTCGACCGTGCCGCCGGGCGTCAGCGCCGCCGCGACGTTCAGGAGATTGGTGACCTTGTCGAAACGCGCGACGCAGGCCTCGACCGCGCCTCGGACCTGTTCGGGATCGGTGATGTCGGCGCCGAAGGCCATGGCCTCACCGCCCTCGGCCGCGATGGCGTCCACGCTCGCCTGCGCCTTCTCCGTGGTGACGTCGAGCACGAAGACCTTCGCGCCCTCACGGGCGAACAGCCGCGAAATGGCCCCGCCGATCTCGCCACCGCCGCCGCTCACAATGGCGACCCGCCCCTCCAGCAAATGCCCCGCAGCCATAGTTCCCTCCCTGTGTTTTGAGGAGAGCGTATGGGCGGGGGATGCAGGGCGTCAAGCATGGGGGCGGCCCCTTGACCCCACGCCCCGCCACACCAGCTAAGTCAGACAGGGCCCGGCATGGGAGGACGATTTGCGCATTGGCGTTCCCCGCGAGATCAAGGACAATGAACACCGCGTCGGCCTGACGCCAGCCTCGGTGGCGGAGCTGGTCGCGAACGGCCATCGCGTGCTGGTCGAACAGGGCGCGGGGGTTGGTTCGGGCCTGCCGGATGACGCCTATGGGAAGGCGGGCGCGCAGCTATGCCATGGGCCGGGCGAGATCTTCGAAACCTGCGACCTCATCATCAAGGTGAAGGAGCCGCAACCCCTGGAGACGAGGCTGCTGCGGCGCGGCCAGACGCTCTTCACCTATCTCCACCTTGCGCCCGACCCCGCGCTCACCCGCGCGCTGATGGAGAGCGGCGCGACCTGCATCGCCTATGAGACCGTCACCTCCCCCACGGGCGGCCTGCCCCTGCTCACGCCCATGTCGGAAGTCGCGGGGCGGCTCGCGGCGCAGGTGGGGGCGCATTATCTGGAGCGCGAGGCTGGCGGGCGCGGAGTGCTGCTGGGCGGCGTGCCCGGCGTGTCGCCTGCCGATGTGCTGGTGCTCGGCGGAGGGGTCGCTGGCGCCAACGCCGCGCGCGTGGCGATGGGCATGGGCGCGAGCGTCACCGTCGCCGACCGCAACCTCGAGACATTGCGCCGCCTCGGCGCGCTCATGCCCGGCCTGCGCACGGTCTTCTCCACCCGCGCCGCCCTGCAGGCTCTGGCGCCCCGCACCGATCTTCTCATCGGAACCGTGCTCGTGCCGGGCGCGGCGACGCCGAAGCTCGTCACGCGCGAGATGGTGGCGAGCATGAAACAGGGGTCGGTGATCGTGGACATATCGGCCGATCAGGGCGGCTGCTGCGAGACCACGCGGCCGACAAGCCATTCGGACCCCACCTATGTGGTTGATGGCGTCACCCATTACTGCGTCACCAACATGCCCGGCGCCGTGCCGCGCACCGCAACCTTCGCCCTCAACAACGCCACCCTCCCATTCGTCCTCGCCCTCGCCGACAAGGGCTGGCGCAAGGCCATGCAGGATGATCCGCATCTGCGGGCGGGGCTGAATGTGCTGGAGGGCAAGATCGCCTGCGCGCCGGTGGCGCAGGCGCAGGAACTCCCCTTCGTCAACGCCGACAGCCTGCTTTAATCCATCGCCCGGCCGCCGCCGTATGACCTTCGCGCGCCACCATGGCGACGCCGCAGGGCACGGGGAAACGCACCGATGAAGCTCACACGACGCGCCACGACCGCAGGTCTTCTCATCCTCGCCTCCGGTTTCCCCGCTCTGGCCCAGGCCAGGCGCACCGTGACCATCGTGGTCCCCTTCCCGCCCGGCGGCTCGGTGGACGCGCTCGCAAGGCTCATGCAGGAGGGTCTGCAGGAGCGGCTGGGCGCTAATGTCATCATCGAGAACAAGCCGGGCGCCAATGGATCGCTGGGCGCAGCCCAGGTCGCCCGCGCCGCGCCCGATGGCAATACGCTGATGGTGACCTTCGACTCCCACTCCACCATTCCCGCGCTGATCGAAAAGCCGCCGCTGAACATCGAGACCGACATGACGCCGGTCATGCTGGTGGGCAAGGCGCCTTATATCGTGGCGACGAGCGTCAAGAAGCCTTATCAGACCTTCGCCGACGTGGTTGCGGCGGCCAAGGCCAAGCCCGTCTCCTATGGCACCTCCGGTCCCGGCAGCAGCGGCCATCTGGCCATGGTGATGCTGGGGCGAAAGGCCAACGCCGCCCTCGACCATGTGCCCTACAAGGGCGCAGGCCCCGCCATCAACGACGCCATCGGCGGCCATGTGGACCTGATCTGCGCCTCGGTCGCGGCCCTGCTGCCGCAGATCCAGGCCGGCAACCTGCGCGCCGTGATGCAGATGGGCCCGACCCGGCTCAAGGATCTGCCGGACGCGCCGACCACCGCCGAAAGCGGCTTCCCGGATTTTCTGGCGGAGGCCTGGTGGGGCTTCTTCGCCCCCAAGGACACCCCCGCCCCCATCGTGGAGGCGACCTACGCGGCCCTGCGCGACGTCATCATGCTGCCCAATGTCAGCAAGCGCCTGCAGGAGGCCCAGCAGATGGCCCTCATCATGGACAAACCCGACGCCTTCGCGAAATTTTTCGCCAAGGAGGTCGTGGACTGGGGTAAGGTGGTGCGCGACAACAACATCAGGGGCGAATGACCGCAACGCGACCCATGGCTGAGACGCTTGCAAATCCGGCGCTGCTGCGCCTCGCGGAACGCTATGTCTGGTGGAGGAAGCCCGACACCGTGGTGTCCAGCGGCCTGCCCCGGCTCGTGGTCAGCGTGATGGAGCTGGGCACATGGGAAGACGCCCACGAACTGCTGGACATCCTGGGGCCGCAGATGTTCATCGAGGTGCTGAAGGCGCCGCCGCCCGGCGTGATCTCCAGCAAATCGCTGGCCTTCTGGCATAACCGGCTGGGGCTGGAGGGCGAGCCGCCGAAGGCGGGGCGGCGGTTACTGTGAGCTCGATCAAGGGCGCGTCACGCAGACTGCGCTGATCCCCCTCACGACAGGCCTGGCACCTCCACCAGCAGGAAGAACCCGTTGATCATGAAGGCGCCGCCAAGCAGGCCCAGCGCGCCGCCGACGAAGGCGAGCCAGAGAACCTCCGCCACCAGGGAGACCGAGATCAGCACGATCGCGATCTGCAGCAAGGCCTCGGCATAGTCGAAATAGGGATCCTGCTTCATGGCGCGGTCGCGGGCCTCCTCGTGGGAGCGGGCGCGGGCCATCAGCTCTTTCTTGCCCTCGCCGGTCGAGGGTTCGGACTCATAGCGGGCGATGTTGGCCTTGTAGGTCTCAAGCTTCCTGGCCAGCGCCGCCTTCGCCTCATCCGAGAGGCCGGGCGTGGCGGCCCAGGCGAGCTCGATCTCGTCGGCGGCGAGGATCAGGCTGGTCTGCCGGATGTTCTTGGCCTGATAGAAATTGAAGGCGTTGGCGGCCTGAATGTTGTTGTTCAGGGTCTCCTTGTTGGCGTTCTGCCCGCCCAGCCCGGTGATGGCGAGCAGCATGGCCAGAAAGGAGATGAAGATCGCAGCGCGCTGCTTGAAAGTGTCGCCGGGCTTTTCAGCTTCGATGAACTCGACGGCTTCTTCGGCTTTCATGAGTTGTCTCTCGGGCTGGCGAATCTTGCGCAAGCTTAGCCATGATCCGCCGCCCCCGGCAAGGCTTGGAGCGCCTCCGGCCGGGTTGCGCTTGGGGCGGGAAATGTGCAGGAAGGATGAAATAACGCCAAACCGGGGACGGAATCGTTGAACAGCCCAAGAAAGCCCGTCGCCTTCGCCATTCCGGCCCTGATCCGCAAGAATACGGCTCTGATCGCCCTCTCCCAGTCCTTCACCGGGGCTGGCATGCAGCTCGCCTATGGGCTGGGGCCGCTCATGGTCTACCAGCTCACGGGCTCGGCGGGTCTGTCGGGCCTGTCGGTGGCATTGATCGGGCTCAGCCGTTTCGCGGTCTCCTATCCCATGGGCAAGATCACCGACACCTATGGCCGCCTCCCCGGCATCACCTTCGGTCTGGCGCTGGCGCTGTTCGGGGCGCTGACGGTGGGCTGTTCGCTGATCGCGGGCAGCCTCGCCATGTTCGTCGCGGGGATGCTCGTCTTTGGCATGGGCATGAACGGCTCGCAGCAGATGCGCGTCGCCGCCACCGACATGTATCCCCCGCAGATGCGCGCCACCGCGCTCGGCTATGTGGCCATGGGCTCGCTGCTCGGCCTGTGCCTCATGCCGATCATGATGACCGTCTCCGACAAGAACGCAGCCTCGATCGGCGCCGACCCGCTGGCTCTGCCCTGGTTCATGGTGCCGATCCTCATCATCGGCGGCATGATCATTGTGCGCAATGTGCGGCCTGATCCCAAACATATCGGCATGAACCTCGCCCACTATTATCCAGGCTATGAGCCGCCGCAGAGACAGGCCGGGGCGGCCGCCAAGTTCAGCGCCTGGGCGCTGCTCAAGAAGCCCCGCATCCTCATCGCCATCGTCTGCAACTGCGCGGGCCAGGGCAACATGTCCATCGTGATGGTGCTGACCTCGCTCGTTCTGGCGCACCATGGCTACACGCTGACGGAGATCAGCATCTCCCACGCCTTCCATTCGGCGGGCATGTTCGCCTTCACCATTCCGCTCGGCAAACTGGCCGACCGCTACGGGCGCGGCTTCATCATGTATCCGGGGGTGGGCGTTTCGCTCATCGGCGCGGGGCTGGTGGCCTTTTTTCCAACCTACGCCCTGGTGACGCTGGGCACATTCCTTGTGGGTCTGGGCTGGGCGGGCGCCAATGTGGCCTCGACCGCCATGCTGGCCGACGAGACCAGCACCGCCGAACGCGGCCGCGCCATCGGCCTCAACGACAGTTTCGGCGGCAGCATGACGGTGCTGACCGCCGTCATCACGGGACCGCTGATCGAGTTCTATGGCCTGCCCTCAACGGGCCTCGCCGCGATCATTCTGGCCTGCGCGCCCTTCTTCCTGCTGGCCTTCTTCATGCTGCGCAATGGGGGCAGACTGCCCTGAAAAGCAGCCGATAGCCCGTTTCTTCGCCTTGCCTGATCGGCGCAGGGCCCCGTAGTCTTCCCCCTGCGCATCTCGTGCGGGGACCAGTCATGATCATCTACAAGCCGCCCGGGCCAGCCACCTCCATTCCGCTGATCGATATGACGGCGACCCCGAAGGAGGCTGCGGCGGCGGTGCATCGCGCCTGTCGGGAGACAGGGTTTTTCTACATCGCCAATCACGGTGTGCCCGCAGAGCTTGTGACCGCGCAATTCTCAGCGGCCAGAACATTCTTCGATCTTCCGCTCGAAGAAAAAATGCGCATCCATATGAAGAATTCACCGGCCACGGCAGGCTATGAGCCTATGGGCGGGCAGAGGCTCGACAGCCAGGATCCCAATGCGGAAAAGGCGCCGCCCGACCTCAAGGAGACCTTCTATTGCGGGCGCGATCTGCCGGAGGACCACCCGCTCGCGCAGAAGAAATGGCGCGGCCTTGGTCACAACCAGTGGCCTGATCTACCGGGCTTTCGCGAACAAACCATTTCCTATCACGCCGCCATGGGCGCGCTGGGCGACCGTATCCTTGGGCTGATCGCCCGCTCGCTCGACATGCCCGAGGATTGGTTTGCGCCATTCTATGAAGGCTCTGGCGCCATGGTGCGGCTGATCAAATATCCGCCCCATCCGACCGCTGCGGCCTTCAACCAGCTCGGCGCAGGGGCCCATACGGATTGGGGCGGCGTCACGATTCTGGCTCAGGATTCAGCCGGGGGGCTTGAGGTGGAGACCATATCAGGCGAATGGATCGCCGCGCCGCCGATCGCCGACACCTTCGTCATCAACCTTGGCGACCTCATGGCCCGCTGGACCAATGGCGTCTACAAGTCCAACATGCATCGCGTGAAGAACAATCTGAGCGGACGGGACCGCTACTCCCTGCCCTTCTTCTACAGCCCGCGCCATGACGCCGTCATCGACGCCATTCCCACCTGCATCACGCCCGACCATCCACGGCTCTATCCGCCCTGCGCGTGTTCGGATCATATGATGGAGATGTTCCGCCGTTCCTATGGCTATGCGCCGGCGGCGTGACATGTCACAGACCCCCGCCCGCCTCGCCTATGTCAATCTTTTCGCCCGCGACCACGCGGCGCTTGCGCGATTTTATCAGACAGTCTTCGGCTTTGCGGAGATCGCCTCCCATCGCTCGCCGATCTATGCCTGTCTGGAGGCGGGCGGCATGGAGATGGGTTTCAATGCCGACAGCTCCTATGCGCTTCTGGGCCTGTCCGACCGCAAGCCAGACGGCCGCGCACCCATGCGGACCTATGTCACCATCGAGGTAGGCACGCCCGAAAGCGTTGACGAAGCTGTGGCGGCGGCGGTGCAGAATGGCGGACGCCTGGTGAAGGCGCCCTATGACACCTATTACAATGCGCGGCAGGCGGTGCTTGAGGATCCCGAAGGCAATGTCTTCCGCATCAACCACCGCAAAGGGCCGCGCCTGCCGGCAGATGAAGTTGCCTCCCCCCCATGGAAGGCTTGAGGGCCAGCGCAGCGAACCGCGGGAGCCGCGAGGTCGCTTCGTCCGGGCAAGTGAGCATGGACATGGCGCGAAGTGCTGGTAAATTGCCGCCTTGACGGTCGACGCCGCGCTGAGGGAGGTTTTCATGGATTTCGGTTATTTCACGCTGAGCGACAACGCTTACGTCAATAACACGCGCACCCCGAACCAGTTCGTCTGCGACATCCTCGACGAGGCCCTCTACGCCGACACGCTGCGCTACAATTCTGCCTGGATCGGCGAGCACCATTTCAGCACGCTGGGCGTGAACTCGTCGCCCGAGCTGCTGCTGGCCTATGTGGCCGCGCGCACGCAGCATATCCGCCTCGCCCCCGCCGTGACCGTCCTGCCCATGCACCACCCCATCCGCGTGGCCGAACAATGGGCGACGCTGGACCTCATCAGCGGCGGGCGCGTCGATTTCGCCGCCGGCCGCGGCTATGACGAGCGCGAATACATTCCCTTCGGCGCCGATTTCAAAAACAACCAGTCCATCTTCGAAGAGGGCATGGAGATCGTGCGGCGCCTCTGGGACGCCCATGGAACGCCGATCACCCACAAGGGCCAGCATTATCAGTTCGAGGACATCGCGATCACCCCGAGCCCCCTGCAGAAGGAGCTTTCGGCCTATGTGGCCTCCTTCTCCGCGCCCTCGATCGAGCTGGCGGGCCGCCTTGGCTGCGGCCTCATCGTGGCGCCCTTCGCCGCCGCCATGACCTTCGGGGGGCTGCGCCAGGTGCATGACCTCTATCAGGACAGCTGCGCGCGCCACGGCAAGAAGGCCAAACGGCTGATGTGCAGCTACTTCCTGCATTTCGCCGACAATGCGGAGCAGGAAGCCGCCGCCCGGGCGCGCCAGATCCGCTACTACCGGGAATGCGTGCTCGACGCCTTCCCCAGCGACCCCGAGACGACGCCCAAGAGCTATCTCTACTTCCTCGACATGATCGAGCGCCTGAAGAACCTCAAGCCCGAAAATCTGAATTCGAACTCGGTGCTGATCGGCAATGCGGCCAGCATCATCGAGACCCTGAAGAAGGTCGAGGCCGCCGGTTTCGACGAAGTGATCCTCTACTTCAACGTGGGCCTCAAGGACCACCAGCAGGTCAAGGACGAGATGGTCCGCTTCATGGAGGAAGTGGCGCCGCATTTTCAGGGCCGGCATCTGAGCATGGCGGCGGAGTGAGGAGGACTCGCTTTTCAACCTGAGTTTTAAACGCACGGCCCCTGCCCCTCGCCTCATCGGGGCATGGTCAGGGGGCGCCCATGAGCCGCCAGGTTGAAGCGGGTTCTACTTACCTGCGGCGTTCGCGGAATAGGGCTTCTGCAGCAGGCCGGTGAAAGCCATCACGCCGTCCATGAAATGGCCGAGCCTGATGTTCTCATCATAGCTGTGCTGGTTGTTGTCCGCATTCACCAGCGGCATGATGACGAAGGGCATGTCGAGGGCTTCGACGAGCTTGTCCGTGGGCACGCTGCCGCCCATGAGGCGGATGCGCACCGTCTTTGCCGGGGCGCCATCCTTGCCAAAAGTCTCAGCCAGCGAATCCTGCACCCACACGCCAGCGGGCGCCTCCATTTCACTGAAGGCGGCGTTGCTCCCGCGGTCGAGCTTCACCGTCGCCAGCTTGGGATATGTGGCGCGCTCCTCATCCGTGGGCTCGGCCTTCACCAGTTGATAGCCCTGCGCGACGATATGTTTCTCCATGAGGTCGACGAGATAGGCAGCGCTGGCGCCGGGCGTGGTGCGCAGATCGAGCTCCGCCACCGCCTTGGCGGGAATGATGTTCGAGCCCTTCTCGCCGATCGCCGCCGCCTGCATGCCGCGAATGTTGAGCGAGGGATATTGCACCGCTTCCTGCAGATTGGAGCCCACGGTCTCCGCCTGCGCGATGCCAAGGCGCTTCAACAGCGCCGCCTCGTCGTCAGGCACCGCCGTCAGAATGGCGCGCTCACGTTCGCTGAGTTTCACGCCATCGTAATAACCGGCGACGGTGACGCGCCCATTTTCGTCCTTCATGGTCGCGAGCAGGCTCGAGAGACGTTGCGCGGGATTGGGCGCATAATTGCCGTAGTGGCCGCTGTGCAGCGGCGCGCGGGGCCCATAGACCGTGAGCTCCACCACCGCATTGCCCCTGTTGCCGAAGATGATCGTCGGCAGGTTCGAGGGATGCACCGGCCCGTCGTTGATGATGAGCGCATCCGACTTCAGCAAATCCCGGTTGGCCTTCACCGGCGCGGAGATACGGGGCGAACCCTTTTCTTCCTCGGCGTCAAGAATGACCTTCACATTGATGGCGGGCGTCGCCTTGTTCTCGGCCATGAGGTCGAAGGCGCTCAGGAACATCATGATCGGCCCTTTATCGTCGGAAGCCGAGCGGGCGAAAATGCGCCATTCCGGATCAATCGGACCTGCGCTCGCCCTGGCGAAATCAAGATCCTCCCAGGCGCCCCTGGCGCTCGCGGTGGACGGCGTGAAGGCGAGCCCGGCGGCGGGGCTCGTGACCGCAGGTTTGGCGCGCTGACGCAGCACGGGCTGATGCGGGCTCTTCTGCGCCCATTGCTCGGGCAGAACCGGCATGCCGTCATAATGCATGTAGAAAAGGATGGTCGGCGCGCCCGGGATCTTCTTGCTGAACTCGGCGTAGACGAGCGGCTTGCCCTCATTGTCGAGCTGGCGAGTGACGAAGCCGCGCTTCTGGAACGCGGCCTCCAGCCATTTGGCGTTCGCCTGAATGTCCGCCGCCCTGATCGAATCGTTCGGCAGCGAAAGCATCTCGACAAATTCGGGCAGATTGCGCCGCGTGACGGCCTCGACCATGTCGGCCGAGGGCCGCATGGGTTCGGCTGCTGCGCCGAGGCACAGGATCATGGCGGGGGCGAGCGCGACGGTGAGAAAAAGCGACCTCATAACCAATCCTTTGCGAAGCGAAAGAGCCGGAGCCTAGCGCAAAAACTTAAACTCAGCAATTCTTGCCGCGCCGCCCTCTAAGGATCCGTCCGGCCCGCCGGATCAATCCCCATGGCTTGCGCGAAATCGGCCCAGACCTCGTCGGGCTGTCCATAGCACCAGATATGGCCGCGCATGCGTCGGCCCATCAGGCGGTCCTTCGGCCAGTCCTCAAGGGGCAGGCCCTTCACGAACTGGTCGCGGTCGGCCAGCGGCAGCATGATGCAGCGCGCCGCCTCCTCGTCGCGGATCACGCCCTTGGGGTCTTCGCCGCGGCGCACCTTCTCGATCTCGTCGAAATAGCGCTTGCGCATCATCACGATGCCCCTGTCGCTGGCGGACAGATATTCCTTGCTGCGGTCGGCGATGCGTCCCTGGCCCACCCAGGCCAGAATGTCCTGATTGATGACATGGCTGGTGATCCACTCGCCATTGGCGTCGACGAGCGGGCTCTTCCATGTGGGCACGCGCGTCTGCACATAGGGCTCGCGTCCCCTGGGCGCGCGCGCGAAGAACCAGGATATGTTCAGCGTGTTCTCGTCATCGACGGGTATGCGCCATTCGAAGTGCTGGCCGAGGTAGAAGCCCAGAGGCCAGAGCGCGACGCGCCCGACGGTCCAGAACGGGCTGCCCTCGGGCTGGCCCTCGCGAACGCGCTTGTAAAGAAAGCCGTGCTCGAACTCCTCGAAGGCAAGCTTGAGGTGCTTGGGCGAGGTCGTCGCATCGCCCCGCAGCCGCGCGCCCCAGTTGTCATGCATCCATTCGAAATGCACGGGATCGCAGGAGTTCTCCTGACACTGCATCCAGTTGCAGGGCACGTCGGAGATCACGACCTCGCGCCAGCCATTGGCCCAGGTGAAGGGCTCGTAGACCGGCAGCGGCGGAACAGGCGCAGGCCCCATATAGGCGAAGAGCAGCCCCGCGCATTCACGCACCGGATAGGCTTTCATGGCGACGCCGGCCTTCAGATTGGATGCGGGCTCGGCCACATCGTCATAGGGTATCTCGATGCAGGCGCCGGTCTCGTCAAACAGCCAGCCATGATAGTTGCAGCGCAGCCCGCAGTCCTCGACCATTCCATAGGAGAGATCGGCGCGGCGGTGCGGACAGTGCCGGTCGACGAGCCCATAGCGGCCGCCCCTGTCCTTGTAGAGGACGAGATCCTCGCCAAGCAGGCGCATCGCCTTTGTGGGGCGCGCATCGAGCTCGCTGGCCCCGCCGATGGGCATCCAGTAGCGCCGCAGCAGCTCGCCCATGGGCGTGCCGGGCCCGACCTGCGTGAGGGTGCGGTTGCGCTCGGCGCTCAGCATGTTTCGCTCCCTTTTGTCTTACACCAGCGCCGGGTAGGACCCGCCGTCAAGGTGGATGTTCATGCCCGACATGAAGCCCGCGTGGGCGCTGCAGATGAAGGCGCAGGTGGCGCCGAATTCGCGGGGCTCGCCGAGGCGTTTGGCCGCGATGCTCTCGACCTGCCGCCGACGCGCCTCCTCATAGGTGACGCCCGCGCGCTTGACGACCTCGTTGGCCATCTGGTGCTGGCGCGCGGTGTCGATGCGCTCGGGCAGGAGATTGTTGATGGTGACATTGTGCCGGGCGACCTCGAAGGACAGGCCCTTCATGGCCGCCGTCAGTCCCGCCCGCGCCCCCGAGGACAGGGTCATGTGCGGGCGCGGCGTCGTGACCATGGCGGAGGTGATGTTGACGATGCGCCCGAAGCGCTTCTCGATCATGGAGGGCAGCACGGCGCGCACCAGCATCATCGGCGCGACCATATTGGCCTCGAGCGCGTCCATCCAGCGCTCCTCGTCATTGGCGAGGAAATCGCGCGGATCAGGCCCGGCGTTGTTGTTGACGAGAATGTCGGGGTCGGGACAGGCCGCCAGCAGCGCCGCGCGCCCTTCTCTGGTGGTGACGTCGGCGACGACCGCGCGCACCTTGCCCCCGGTCGAATCGCGCAGCTCGCGCAGGGCTTCGTCGAGACGCACGGGATCGCGTCCGTTGATGACGACCTCGACGCCCTCTTTCAGCAAAGCCTCAGCGCAGGCGCGGCCGAGCCCGCGGCTCGACGCGCAAACGATGGCCGACCGGCCAGCGATCCCCAGATCCACATTTTCCTCCCGTCATGGCGAAACCTTCCCCCAAACTAGCCCGAAATCACGGCCGCGTCTTCCTCGGGCGCAAGAGGGGATGTGAAAGAACGCGCGAAAGGCTGGACAAGCCCCCGAAGCCTCCCTATAAGGCCACCAATCCGCTCGCGGCCCAGCCGCTCCGGACGCCCAGGTAGCTCAGTTGGTAGAGCATGCGACTGAAAATCGCAGTGTCGGTGGTTCGATTCCGCCCCTGGGCACCACTCCCCTGAAACAGCCGTCTTTCCCCTGCTGCTCAGCGCGCCACCTCGCGGGCCAGCATGGCTGTGAGCAGCACATTCACCATGGCGCGCGCCGGATCAGGGGGTCACAGGGCCGCGCGCAGGTCCGCGAGGGGGACCATGAGGGTGCGCGGCTCAGACACCGACGGCTCAAGCCCCAAAGCCTGATAGAATGCGGCGCCTTCGTCAGAAATGGCTTGGACGAGAAGGCCACGCACGCCGATGACGTCAGCCGCCGACAGGACGCGCAGCGCGGCGTCGCGAAAGAGCGCGCGCCCCAGGCCCTGGCCCTGATGGGAGCGATCAATGGCGAGGCGCCCGAGAATGACCATGGGGATGGGGTCCGGCATGTTGCGCCTGAGCTTGCCCGTAGCCTCCACGCAAGCCAGCGCGCCGGACGCGAGGGCGTAATAGGCGACGACGCGCTCGCCTTCGGCGACCACATAGGTGCGCGAGGCCCCAGCCTTCTGATTTGGGAGCGCGCGCCGCCTCAGCCACTCGTCAAGGCTGGCCTGGCCACAGGAGAACGACTCAAGGTCGTGCTCTGCGAGCAAGGGGGCGGGTGCGCCGAGCCTCACTCCCACGGCGCCTTTTTGCGCATCGTCGCCTTCAGGCGATCGCTCGGCCTGGGAGGCGCATCAAGTCTGGCGCTGAATTCCTCGAAGGCGTCGGCGCCCACATGCAGAAGAGCCCGATCCAGCAAGGCTTCCTCTGCGGCGCGGCGCGCGGCCTCGATGATGAAATCCGTGCGCGTCTTTCCCTGGGCTTTGGCCGCCCAGTCGAACAAGCTCCGATCTTCCGGCTTGATGCGCATGTTGAGGGTGTCGCGAGCGGTCGAGCCCATGAGGATCTCCTTTGGCGTCTTTCATATCCGAACGTAACGACAATGTCATTACGACTTTTAAAAGCACGCCATCGCCAAAAATCCCCCGCCCCCTGTGTTGCTAGCTCGTCAAGTTGTCCGGTGTTCGTAGCGCGTGATCTGTCCGGTTCTGAAGCCCGTGGTCCGGGGCATGCCCCGGACCAC
>CANGFT010000058.1 GCA_947453205.1 Beijerinckiaceae bacterium
GGACGCCCCCGGGCTTGAAGGCCGCCTTATCGCTCCCCGCAGCGTGCGGGGAGCGGCGGTCATCTCGCACAAGCGCCTGAAACCAGACCATTAGCAGAGCTGGCCAATGCGCCAGTTCAGGCCATGGTGTTGGTGAGTTCGCCCAGACGGTCGATGCGCAGCTTCACCTGATCGCCCTTCTGCAGGAACTCGCCCCGGCCGGCGCCCACGCCCGCAGGCGTGCCCGTCAGGATGATGTCGCCGGGATGCAGGGTGAAGTTGCGGGAGAGGTCCGCGATCTGCTCGTTGATGTTGAAGATCATGTGCCTGGTGTTGGAATCCTGCTTCACCACGCCATTCACCTCGAGGACCATGCCAAGATCATGCGGGTTCGGCACGTCGCGCGCCAGCGTGATCCAGGGACCGATGGGGCACGAGCCGTCCCAGTTCTTGTGGGCGATCCAGTCGGTCTTGAAGGAGGAGGTCGCCGGCAGACCCTCGCGATGGCCAAGGTCGCGGGCGGACAGATCATTGGCGACCATGTAGCCCGCCACATAATCAAGCGCGTCGGCCTCCGACACATTGCGGGCGGTCTTGCCGATGATGAGGGCGAGCTCGATCTCCCAGTCGATCTTCTTCGAGCGGGGCTGCATCACCACAGTGGCGCCGGGGCCGGTGATGCAGTGCATGGTCTTGATGAAATGCCAGGAGCGCAGGCCCAGCGTATGCGGGTCAGGGGGCGCGGGCTGGCCGGAACGCGCAGCCATTTCGGCGGCGTGGTCGGCATAGTTCGAACCCGCGCAGAAGATGGCGCCGGGGTTCAGGATGGGCGCTAGGAGCTTCGCCTGCGCGAGCGGCACGCCAACCGATCCGGCCTTGGCGGCGAGCGCGTCGAGGCGTGGCAGGCTTTCCGCCCATGTCGCGAGAATGTGCAGCATCGCGGCGTCGCGCGCATCGCCTGTGGCGGCGGCGATGTCGACGACCCGATCCCCGACGACGATGGCGGCATGGGGGCCGGAGGCGGTCTCGATGGTGGCAAGCGTGAATGTCATGTCCGGTTTCCTCCAGGGACTGCGCCGCTCAAAGCGGCTTGGCTAGACCATAACGCCCCGCCCGCGGCTCGTCACCCCTCTGAGGGCCGCACCGAAGTTGCATCGCGCCACGCCCCGTGGCAATCGAGGCCCATGACCGACATCGAAAGCCGCCCTGCCCCCAAAATTTCCTTCGTCTCCCTTGGCTGCCCCAAGGCGCTGGTGGATTCCGAGCGGATCATCACCCGCCTGCGCGCCGAAGGCTATGAGCTGACCCGCAGCCATGCGGGCGCCGACGCCGTCGTGGTGAACACCTGCGGCTTTCTCGACTCGGCCAAGGCCGAGTCCCTCGCGGCCATCGGCGCGGCGCTGAATGAAAACGGCAAGGTCATCGTCACCGGCTGCATGGGCGCGGAGCCCGGCGCCATTCGCGAGGCCTATCCGGGCGTGCTCGCCATCAGCGGGCCGCAGGCCTATGAGAGCGTCATGGAGGCGGTGCATCAGGCCGCGCCTCCCGCCCACGACCCCTATCTCGACCTCGTGCCGCCTCAGGGCGTCAAGCTGACGCCGCGCCACTATGCCTATCTCAAGATTTCGGAAGGCTGCAACAACACCTGCAGCTTCTGCATCATCCCCGCCCTGCGCGGAAAACTGGTCTCACGACCGGCGGGCGACGTGCTGCGCGAGGCCGAGAAGCTGGTGAAGGCGGGCGTGAAGGAGCTGCTCGTCATTTCGCAGGACACCTCCGCCTATGGCGTCGATCTGCGTTACGCTGAAAGCCCCTTCGCCGACCGTTCGGTGCGGGCGAAGTTTCTTGATCTCACCCGCGAATTGTCGACCCTCGGCGCCTGGGTGCGCCTCCATTATGTCTATCCATACCCGCATGTGGACGAGGTGGTGGAGCTGATGGCCGAGAGCGGCCTGACGGGCAATCTCCTGCCCTATCTCGACATTCCCTTCCAGCACGCCTCGCCGCGCGTGCTCAAGGCCATGCGTCGTCCCGGCAATCGGGAGAAGACGCTGGAGCGCGTGAAGGCCTGGCGTCAGGCCTGCCCTGACCTTGCGATCCGCTCGACCTTCATCGTGGGCTTTCCCGGCGAGACCGAGGAAGATTTCGACATGCTGCTCGACTGGCTCGGCGAAGCGCGGCTCGACCGCGTCGGCGCCTTCAAATATGAGCCGGTCAAGGGCGCCCTCGCCAATGACCTCGGCCTGCCCGTCGTGCCCGACGAGGAGAAGGAGCGACGCTATCGCCGGTTCATGGAGAAGCAGCAAGCCATCAGCGCCTCAATCCTCAAAAACAAAGTGGGCAAACGCCTGCAAGTGATTGTTGATTCATTCGAAAACGGCGTCGGCAAAGGCCGCAGCCGAGCCGACGCCCCGGAGATCGACGGCGCGGTCCACATTGCATCCCGCCGGCCCCTGCGGGTCGGCGAGATCGTGACCGTTAAGATCGAGACAGCGGGGCCTTATGATCTGCGGGGTATGGCGGTGTGATGAGGCGGTCGGAAATAGTGATCCCGACTGCCTATTGACGACTGCCGCCCGCCCCTCAGGGAATAAGCACCGCCGCGCCCGTGGTTGCGCGTGACTCCAGCGCCCGGTGCGCCTCGGCCACGTCCGCCAGCGCATAGCGCGCATGGATGGGAATGACGACGTCCCCGCTCTTGACGACCTTGAAGAGATCCTTCGCCATGGCCTCGAGGTCTTCACGCTTGGCGATATAATGGAACAGGGTCGGACGGGTGGCGAAGAGCGAGCCCTTCTGCTGGAGTATGCCGATGTTGAAGGCGTCGATCTGGCCAGACGCCGAGCCGAAGGAGACGAAGGTTCCGAGCATCCGCAGACAATCGAGCGAGCCGGGGAAGGTCGACTTGCCGACGCCGTCATAGACCACGTCGCACTTCTTCCCCTTGGTGATCTGGTTCACGCGCTCGACAAAATTCTCCTCGTTGTAGAGGATCACATGCTTGGCGCCCGCCTTCTTGGCGAGCTTGGCCTTTTCGGGCGAACCAACGGTGCCGATGACCGTCGCGCCCAGAGCCTTGGCCCACTGGCAAAGGATGAGCCCCACGCCGCCCGCCGCCGCATGGACAAGGATGGTGTCGCCCGCCTTCACCCGGTAGGTTCGGCGCAGCAGATATTGCGCGGTCAGGCCCTTGAGCATCATGGCGGCGCCGGTCTCGTAGGAGATGTATTTCGGCAGTTTGACGAGATATTTCGCCTCGACCAGTCGCTCTTCCGAATAGCTGCCGGGCAGAGCAGCGTAGGCGACGCGGTCGCCGATCTTGAAGCCCTCGACGCCCGCGCCGATGGCTATGACCTCGCCCGCACCCTCATTGCCCGGGATGAACGGCAACTCCGCGGGATAGGCGCCCTTGCGGAAATAGATCTCGATGAAGTTCAGGCCGATGGCGTGATGGCGGATCTTCACCTGTCCGCGCTTGGGGGCGGGAACGGTGACCTCCTCCATCTGCAGGACTTCCGGGCCGCCGGTCTGATGAATTCGAATGGCTCTCGTCATATGCGTCCCCGCTTTTGATATGTCGCAACATAGGGTGGCTGCAGTTTCGGCACCATAGAGTTGTCGGCCCCGCGTCCGCAATGCCAAGATGGGCCACGACATGAGAAGGCAGGAAATGTCCAACCTTGATTCTGGCGGCCTCGCGCGCAAACCGACCTTCAGCGATCTCTTCACGCCCAAGCTCGTGACCGTGCTGCGCGAGGGCTATGACGCCGCCGCCCTCAAGACGGATGCGCTGGCGGGGCTGACGGTGGCCATCGTCGCCCTGCCCCTCTCCATGGCCATCGCCATCGGCGCAGGCGCCAAGCCCGAGAACGGCCTTTATACGGCGGTCGTCGGCGGCTTCCTGATTTCGGCCCTCGGCGGCAGCCGGTTCCAGATCGGCGGCCCGGCCGGGGCCTTCATCGTGCTGATGGGAGCGACGATCGAGAAGTTCGGCCTTTCCGGGCTGTTCCTCGCGACGATCATGGCGGGCTGCCTCATGCTCGCGGCGGGCTATCTGCGCCTCGGCGCCTATGTGAAATATATTCCCCATCCCGTGATCGTCGGATTCACGGCGGGGATCGGCGTCATCATTTTCGCAGGCGAGATCAAGGATCTCTTCGGGCTCACGCTCGACCATGAGCCAGGGCCGGTCATCCCCAAGCTCGCCGCGCTCGCACAGGCCGCGCCGACCATCAACCCATGGGCGACCGGCGTGTCGGCCCTTTGCCTCGCGCTGATCCTAGGGCTCAAACGCTGGAACCCGAATTTTCCCGGCCTGCTGGCGGCGGTGGCGGCGGCGGCAGGGGTCACATGGGCCTTCGATTTGCCCATCGAGACCATCGGCAGCAGATTCGGCGGCGTCCCGAACGCCCTGCCCTGGCCGAAATGGCCGGACTTCCCGGCCTCCGACATTCCCGAACTCATTCCCAGCGCCATAGCCATCGCGGTGCTGGGCAGCATCGAATCGCTGCTCTCGGCGGTGGTGGCCGATGGCATGACGGGGCGGCGGCATCGGTCGAATTGCGAACTCGTGGCGCAGGGCTACGCCAACATAGCCACCGCCTTTTTCGGGGGCCTCTGCGCCACCGGCACCATCGCCCGCACCGCGACCAATGTAAGGGCGCATTCGAGGGGCCCGGTCTCGGGCATGCTGCATGCAGTCTTCCTGCTGGCCTTCATGATCGTCGCCGCGCCGGTCGCAGCCTATATCCCGCTGGCCGCGCTCGCCGCCGTTCTGGCGACGGTCGCCTGGAACATGGCGGAGCGCGCCGAGATCGCCCTCATCCTGCGCAATGATCGCGGCGAGGCGGCGGTGCTGCTGGCGACCTTCCTGCTGACGGTCTTCCGCGATCTGACCGAAGGCATTGCGGTCGGCGTGACGCTGGGCGCGATACTCTTCATGCACCGGATGGCGCAACTGGTGCAGGTCACCTCCCAACAGCAATGGATCGAGGACGATGTGGGCGATGACGTCGATCCGCACCCGCCCTACGCGTCCGGCGAAGGCGATGGCGCAATTCAGGCCTATCGAATCTCCGGCCCCTTCTTCTTCGGCGCGGCGAGCACCGTGGCGGGCGTCCTCGATGAAATCGGCGCGAAGCCGAAAGCCTTTCTGCTGGACCTCTCCGCCGTGCCGCTGGCGGACGGCGCGGGCGCCCATGCCCTGATCAGCTTCGCCGCCAAGGCCCGGCGTGGGGGCGCAAGGGTCTATATCGCCGGCGCCGCCCCGCAGGTCGCGCAGACCCTCAGGCAATGCGGGCTGGGGGGCGACCTTGTGAACTATGCCCCGACCATGGCCGAGGCGCGCAGCCTCGCCCGCGCGCAAATGGCCTGATCCCCAAAAGAAAATGGCGCCCGAAGGCGCCATTCCCAAATCATCCGCCGAAGCTCTGCTTGGCCCGCTGCCACCAGCCGGACCGCTTGGGCCGATTGGGGTCGATGGGCGCTTCTGGCAGAGGCGCGGGCTGCTCGCGCACCAGCGCGGGCTCGGGAGCAGGAGCCGGCGCCTCTGCGGCCACGGGCTGCGGGGCCGCAGCGACGGGCGCCTCTACGGGAGCGGGCGCCTCATGGGCCGGAAGCTCCGCATGGGCCTGCGCATGCACATGCGGCTGGGCGAAAGCGGGAGCCTCGATTTCGACTGGCGCGACGGGAGTCTCCGCCTCAGGCGCGAAATCGTCGGTAGGTGCGGCGACCGCGACCGCCCCTTCTTCAAGAGCGCCATTCTCGCCTTCACCCTCGCCACGCTCGCGGCGACGGTTGCGGCCTCCACGACGGGAGCGGCGACGGCGGCGACGGTCGCCCTCCTCGCCATTGCCCTCGATGTCGAAGCCCTCGGCCTCGGCCTCATCGCTGTCGCCATCCGAAACGGTGGCCTCCGCGAGCGAACCGGGCATGTCCCCGGCGATCTCGGCCATCATGGCGAGGCCGGCGTCAGGGGGCTGGGGCGCGTCGGTGGGCAGGAAGCCGCCCTCCCGATCATTGCGCCCGCCCCTGCGACGACGGCGGCGGCGACGGCGGTTAGCCTCGGAGTCCCGTGCGGACTCGCCTTCGGAACCCTCGCCATCCGTCTCGCCTTCGGCGCGGTCCGCAGTCTCCTCGTCTTCGTCCTCGGTCTCCTCGACCTCTTCCTCGATGTCCTCGGGGATGATCGAGTCGATGCGCACGAGATCCTGACGGCGCAGCTCCGGCGGGGGCGAGGCGAGATCGCCGCGCTCCAGCGCATGGTGAACCGTGCCGGTGAGGGTCTCATCGCCCATGACCATGATCGAGACGCCGAAACGGGCCTCGATGTCGCGCAGATGGCTGCGCTTCTGGTTCAGGATGTAGAGCGCCACTTCGCTGCGGGCCCGCACGATCAGATTATACTGGGCGTTCTTGATGAGCGCGTCTTCGAGCACACGCAGGATATGCAGCGCGATCGAGGCGGTGGAGCGCATCATGCCCGAGCCGGCGCAGTGATGGCAGACCACCGTGGAGCCTTCGAGCACGCCGGTGCGGATGCGCTGACGGGACATTTCGAGAAGGCCGAAATGGGAGATGCGGCCCACCTGGATGCGGGCGCGGTCGTTCTTCAGCGCCTCCTTGATGCGCCGCTCCACCGCACGATTGTTGCGGTTCTCCTCCATGTCGATGAAATCGACCACGATGAGGCCGGCGAGATCGCGCAGACGCAACTGACGGGCCACCTCGTCGGCAGCCTCCAGATTGGTCCGCACCGCCGTGTCTTCGATATTATGCTCTCTGGTGGAGCGGCCCGAATTCACGTCGATGGCGACCAGCGCCTCGGTCTGGTTGATGACGATGTAGCCGCCCGACTTCAGGGTGACCACATTGGAGAACATCGCGTCCAGCTGCGCCTCGACGCCAAAGCGCGCGAACACGGCCTGGGTCTCACGCCAGGGAACCACGTTCTTCACATGGCTGGGCATGAGCAGGCGCATGAAGTCCTTGGCCTCGCGATAGCCCTCCTCGCCAGCGACGATCACATCGTCGATGTCCTTGTTGTAGAGGTCGCGGATGGAGCGCTTGATGAGCGAGCCTTCCTCATAGACGAGGCTGGGCGCCGAGGATTTCAGGGTCAGTTCGCGCACGGTCTCCCACATGCGCAGGAGATATTCGAAATCCCTGCGGATCTCGGGCTTGGTGCGGCTGGCGCCGGCGGTGCGCAAGATGACGCCCATGCCCTCGGGAACCTCGAGATCCTGCACAAGCTCCTTGAGGCGCTTGCGGTCCGTGGCGTCGGTGATCTTGCGGGAGATGCCGCCGCCGCGCGCGGTGTTGGGCATCAGCACCGAATAGCGGCCGGCGAGCGACAGATAGGTGGTCAGAGCCGCGCCCTTGTTGCCGCGCTCTTCCTTGACGACCTGAACGAGCAGAACCTGACGGCGCTTGATGACTTCCTGGATCTTGTATTGGCGACGCAGGCGCGGGGCGCGGAAGGTCTCCTCGAATTCGTCGCCGCCGATCTGTTCGACGGCCTCGGCCTCCTCGTCGCGCTCTTCGTCGTCCTCTTCGTCGTCGGATTCATCGCTGTCGCGCGCCTCGACAGGATGATCCTCGTGATGCTCGTCATGCGCGGCGCCATCCTGAGAATGAACGTCCCGGGAGTGGGCCTCCTCAGCATGCGCATCCGCCTGAGCCTCGGGGGCATGATGTTCGACAGGGGTGGCTTCAGCGGCGGAAACGGGCTCTGGCGCCGTTTCGGGGGCGGCCTCCTGAGCCGGTTCGGCCTGAGGTTCGGCGACATGGTCAGGCTGCGGGGCGGCCTCGACAGGGATCTGTCCGGATATGTCCTGGGCGGAGATGTGCTGGGCGGAGGAGTCCGCAACCGAAGCGTTCTCGACGAGCGCGGCGGCTGCACTCTCCCCATGGGCCTCAGGGGCCTGCGCCTCGATGTCCGCAGGCGCCTGATGCGACGGCTCGGCGTCGGCGCCTTCATAAGCGCCCTCATGATGCTCTTCGTGCTGGGCATCGCGCCCTTCGCCGATCAGTTCGGCTTCAGTCGAGATGCTCTCATCACGGTTGTTGCGGCGACGCGGACGCTCATTGCGGCGGCGACGGCTGCTGCGGCGGGGAGAACGCTCCTCGTCCTCCTCCTGCTCATGAGCGCGCGCCTCATCTTCCAGCAGGGCCTGACGGTCAGCGACGGGGATCTGATAATAATCCGGGTGGATTTCCGAAAAGGCGAGGAAGCCATGACGGTTCCCGCCGTAATCGATGAAGGCGGCCTGGAGCGAGGGCTCCACGCGCGTCACCTTGGCGAGGTAGATGTTGCCCCGCAGTTGTTTCTTGTTCGCAGCCTCGAAGTCGAATTCCTCTACGCGGTTCCCGCGCAGCACCACAACCCGGGTCTCCTCCGGGTGGGATGCGTCGATAAGCATTTTATTGGCCATGTTGAACTCGTTGCGCCGGGGCCGGCTTCGACGTCGCGCCTATCCATGGGGACAGAGCCTCGGCCCGTCCTTGAGGAGGGCGGCGAGGCGGCGAAGGGGGCCAGGGCGATGTTGGGTGAAGGGATACGCTGATCCCCTCCGGCGAAACGCTTGAGCGGGCCGGGGCGGGATATGGCGCTATGCAGGAATGACGCGGCGACGCCGCTGGGGGTGACCGCGAAAAGGGCCCTGACGCGAGATCCGAGCCGAAGACCGCGCCTGACGACGCTCAGCGCCGGGCGATGCTCAGTCTTGGGTTGGAACGTGGCGGTGGGGACCATTCTCTCACGACCTGATTTGCGGCCTAGGGAAGCCGCTTCGCCCTGATCCGGTTCGGACTGCGCGGGTCCTTCGACCCGGCGGCCTGCCGATCCGCCTGAGACCGCTGCGACCTTTTTGGGTCGACGCTGCAAGACGGGAAGGTTTGCGTGGCGCTCCATGGAAGGGCGCGTCATCACAGACCCGAGTCCCGGACCGGGACGTCAAACCATAGCGACACCACCCGGTCTTTGGCAAGCAGATCAGGGGCTCCAGAGGGCAAATCAGGCTCTTCAGACGCTCTTTTACGATGAACCAGGTTAAAATCGCTCCTTGGGCATGGCTATTGAAGGCGTCAGCCCTCGCTTAAACCCTGAATTGGTCCTTCAGTCACGCCACAACTTGCCAATCGGAGCCCGGCGTCCAGCCGACATAGCCGGCGCCTTCTTGACTCGCGAAACCCAGACCGTTCATCTGCCAGACATAACAGGAACCGTCGACGGCGTTGCGCAGGAGAATGTCGTCCTTGCCGTCGCCGTTGAAGTCTCCGGTCCCCTTCGCCTGCCACTCTTTGCCGGGAGTCCAGCCGACAAAGCCGTAGCTGCTGTCGCTCAAAAGGCTGAGGCCATTCATTTCCCAGACGAAGCAGGAGCCGTCGTTGGCGTTCTGCAGGAGAATGTCGCTTTTACCATCCCCGTTGAAGTCCCCGGTCCCCTTCACCTGCCAGTCCTTGCCGGGCGTCCAGCCCACATAGCCATAGCTGCTGTCGCTCAGAAGGCTCAGGCCATTCATCTCCCAGACGAAGCAGGAGCCGTCGAGGGCGTTCTGCAGGAGGATGTCGCTTTTGCCATCGCCATTGAAATCCCCGGTCCCCCTGACCTGCCAATCCTTGCCGGGCGCCCAGCCTACATAGCCGTAGCTTTTGTCGCTGAGCAGCGAGAGGCCATTCATCTCCCAAACGAAACAGGAGCTGTCGACGGCGTTCTGCAGGAGGATGTCGCTCTTGCCATCCCCATTAAAGTCCCCGCTCGCCTTGACCTGCCAGTCCTTGCCCGGCGTCCAGCCCACATAGCCATAGCTGCTATTGCTCAGAAAGCTGTGCCCATTCATCTCCCAGACGAAGCAGGAGCCATCAACGCGGTTCTGCAGGAGAATGTCGCTCTTGCCGTCGCCATTGAAATCGCCGGTCGTCTTGGCCCGCCAATCGTCGCCTGCGGCCCAGCCGACATAGCCATAACCATTGTCTGTGAGGAGGCTCAGCCCATTCATCTGCCAGACGTAACAAGCGCTGTCGATCTGGTTCTGCAAGAGAACATCGCTGTGGCCATCGCCATTGAAATCGTGCATGGCGTGCCTGATTACCGATTGTTTTTCAGATACATCAGTAATTTTGATATGAATCTGCTGAAAGGCGTGGAGCGACCCGTCGGAGACCTCGACGACGATGTCATAGGCGTTGTCGGCGCCAGCGTCGGCCGGGTTTTCGTAATCCGGCGCTGACTTGAAGGACAGGACGCCCCGGCCATCAATGGAAAGCGCGTTCTTGTCCGGCCCTCCCGAGATCGCATAGGTCAACCGGGCGTCCGCATCATCGTCCCAGGCGCCTACTGAGCCGACCATGATTTCATTTTCGGCGATCGAGAAGGTCCCTATCCGATAAAAATAAGGCGCCTCGTTCACATCAGCCACGGTGATGACCACGTCCTGCGTGACGGCGCCGCGAGCGTCCGCATAGGCGATCCTGACGTGATAGTGGTTGGTCTGGGCCTGATCGTCGGGAACCTCAAAGTTTGGCGGGTTGATGAAGCGAAGATCGCCGGTCGCTGGGTCGATGGTGAAAAGCTGGATGTCGGCGCCGTCTCCCGCATCGCTCACGAGAGAAAAAATCCCCTGCCCCGCGCCGCCGCTGACCGTCGCCTGATAGACGGCGCCTGAGGCGTTTTCGGGTGTGGCGGCTGAAGTCGGGGATGTGAACTTCGCCGAAGTCTCGAAAGACGGCGTCCCAACTTGCGTCATGGCCTGTTTCCCTCCGTTTGGACCAAAAGCGTCATATGGAGCGCGTTAATTGTCAAGCTTTAGCGTCGTGCAAAATAGGGCAAGACGCTGCGGGCTCGCGCTGGTCTGGCAGGCTGGCTTGGCGTACATAAGAAGCATGACCATTCGATCTGACATTCTCGTCGCGGGCGCAGGGGCTGCAGGCCTCACCACCGCCATCGCTTTGGCAGAGGCGGGCTTTTCCGTCACGGTGGCGGGTGGGCTCGACACGCGGCGCAACGGACGCACGGTCGCCCTTTTCGAGGCCTCCCTGCGGCTCTATCGGTCGCTCGGCCTTTGGGAGCGGCTGGAGCCCCTCTCCAATCCATTGCGCCGCATCCGGTTGATCGACGACACCACCAATCCGTTCCGCCTCCCGCCGGTGGAGCTGGAGGCCGCCGAGATCGGCCTCCCCGCTTTCGGCGCCAATATCGAGAACGCCGCGCTGGTCGAGGCGCTGGCGGCCATCGCGCGCGAGATGTCAGGCGTGCGGCTGATGGAGGGGATGCTGGGTGACTACGCAACCTCTGACGATGAGATCGAGGGGAGCCTCTCCACGGGCGAGCGACTCGCGGCCTCCCTGCTCGTCGGCGCCGATGGCCGGGGCTCGAAGGTCCGCGCCTATGCGGACGTGGGCGCGCGCGAATGGCGCTACAAGCAGACCGCCATCACCGTCCTGCTCCGCCACGAGCGGCCCCACCGCTCGACCTCCAGCGAATTTCATACCCGCAGCGGCCCCTGCACGCTCGTGCCCATGCGGCCGCTCGACGAATCCTCCGATGGCCTGCGCCACCGCTCGAGCCTGGTCTGGCTGATGAGTCCCGAAGAAGGCGAGCGGCGCATGGCCCTGAGCGATGCTGCGCTCGCCGAAGAGGTTGAGGCGCAGGTCCATAGCCTCCATGGCCGCATGGCGCTCGAAGGGCCGCGCGGCGCCTTCCCCATGGCGGGCCTCGCCTGTGACCGGCTCGTCGACGAGCGCATCGCGTTGGTCGCGGACGCCGGCCATTATTACCCGCCCATCGGCGCGCAGGGCCTCAATCTCGGCCTGCGGGATGTGGCGCAACTCGTGGATTCCCTCGAAGACCATGGCCGCACCGATCCCGGCGGGCGCAATGCGCTCGCCGATTACGACAAGCGCCGGCGGGGCGATGTGGCGCTTCGCACCCTCGCCGTCGACGCCATGAACCGCTCGCTGCTGATCCACGCCCTGCCCGTCGACATCCTGCGCAGCGCCGGGCTGGCGGCCATGGCCTGCATAGGCCCGCTGCGCCGGGCGCTGATGCACGAAGGCGTCGCCCCGCCCGGCCGCCTGCCCCGCCTCATGCGCGAGGATCGCCGCTTCGCCTCCTGAGACTTGACCCCGCCGTTCAGGCTGGTAGCAAGCATCCTCCGCGGCGCCCGCCGCGCATGGAAGCGCGGATGCCGTCGCAAGAGTTCAAACACCGGCTTGAATATGGCGTGATCCGCGCCTTCGCCTGGCTCGTCGCCCGGTTGCCGCTGGAGACGGCTTCGGATCTCTCTGGCTGGATCTGGCGAAAGATCGCGCCGCGCCTCAAGCGCCATCGTCGTGCGCTGAACCACCTCGCGGCCGCCTTCCCCGAATTGAGCGATGCAGAGCGCGAATGCATCGCCTGCGATATGTGGGAAGTGCTGGGGCGGACCTTCGCCGAAGCCTTCTACCTGCCCGAAATCTTCGCCAGCGGCCGGGTCGACGCCACAGGCCTCGCCCCATTGCGCGAACATTTCGGCAAGGGAATGGTCATCTGCGCCGCCCATCAGGGAAACTGGGAGGTCGCCTCCATCGGCCTTGTGCAGATCGGGGCCAATCCGTCGAGCCTCTACCAGCGGGTCAAAAACCCCCTCGTGGACGCCTTCCTGCGCGATATGCGCGCCCCTTATTATCCAGCAGGCCTCTTCCCGAAGGATCCCGCGACGCCGATGAGGCTCATGCGGCTGCTCAAGCGTGGCGGCTGTCTCGCAATGCTGGCGGACCTGCGCGAGGCGACGGGGCTGAAGGTTCCCTTTTTTGGCCGCAACGCTCCCTCAACACCCTTCCCCGCCATGATGGCCCGCAATCTCGGCCTGCCCCTCTATGCGGGGCGGATCGTGCGGGAGCCCGGCGTGCGCTTCCGCCTCAGCGTCGAACAGATCCATTACCCCGTCACCGGCGACAAGGAAGCAGACATACTCGCGGCGACCGCCAGCATTCAGGCCGCCTTCGAAGCGACGATCCGCGAACATCCGGAACAATGGATGTGGGCGCATCAACGCTGGGGGTGATGTAGGCGCTGCGGGCGTGATAGCGTCATGACGTCAGACAAGGCAGGAACAGACCGTGCGCATCGCCACCTGGAACGTCAATTCCGTCCGCCAGCGGACAGAGCATCTTCTGCAATATCTCAGGGAGGCCGAGCCGGACGTGCTCTGCCTGCAGGAGCTCAAATGCACCGATGACGCCTTCCCGCGTCTCGAAGTCGAATCCGCAGGCTATAATGTCGCTACCCACGGCCAGAAGACCTACAACGGCGTCGCCATCCTCTCGAAGCGCCCCATTGAGGTGACGCGCGGACTGCCGGGCGATGATGCTGACGAACATGCCCGCTATATCGAGGCGCTGGTTCCCTATGGCGATGGCGTGGTGCGCGTCGCCTCCATCTATCTCCCGAACGGCAATCCGCCGATGACGGATAAATACGTCTACAAGCTGGCATGGATGGATCGGCTGATCGCGCATGCCCGCAGCCTCCTGAAGCTTGAGGAGCCGCTGGTGCTGGCGGGCGACTATAATGTCATTCCCCATGCGCGCGACGTGCATGATCCCCAGGCCTGGGCGGGCGACGCCCTCTTCCTGCCACAGACACGCGCGCGGTTTCAGGAACTGCTCAACCTCGGCCTGACCGACGCGCTGCGCGCCTGCACCGATGAGGCGGGCCTCTACACGTTCTGGGATTATCAGGCCGGAGCCTGGCCGCGAAACAAAGGCATCCGGATCGACCATCTGCTGCTCTCGCCGCAGGCGGCGGATCGCCTCACCGGCGTCGCGATCGACAAACATATGCGCGCGCTGGAGAAGCCATCGGATCATGTGCCGATCCGCATCGACCTCGCGTGACCTGCATCAAAATGGGACGAATGATTAACGTCGCCCGCGTATGAAGCGGGCCATCAGCACGGACGCGGGAAGCGCAATCTCAGATATTGGGGCTCAGTGGCGCACGCCGCGCTAAATAGCCTGCGAACAAAGGCCCAACTGTGGATAACCGCTGATTCGTCCATGCCTTGTTCGCGCTTCGGACGATTTCTTAACGGCGGCCCTTCATGAACTGCTCAAGATAGGCGAGCGCCGCCTGACGGTCGGTGTCGGAGGCGGTGGTCATGGCGCCGTCATAGAGGTCGATGATCCACTTGTGCTTGCTCTGGTCGCCAGCGCCCTCGCGGGCCATGGTCAGATACATGAGGCCGAGCGCGCGCTGGCGCTGCACGCCTTCGATCCCCGTAAAGTAAAGCCTGCCAAGCACAGCCTGAGATTCGATATGCTGCTTGTCGGCGGCGAGCCTGAGCCACCGCGCGCCGCGGCGCACATCCTTGGTGATGCCCGCGCCCTCGATATACATCAGGCCCAGATTGTATTGGGCGTGCATGTCGCCAAATTCGGTCGCCGCGAAGCTGAACATTTCGAAGGCCCGCGCCGTATCCCGCTCGATCCCCTTGCCCTTGCCCGTCAGCGAATAGGCGCCCACCGCCACAAAGGCGCTGGCCACCACGCCGCGCTCGCGCGGATTGGGGTTGGACTCGTCATAGGCGTCGATGATCTGCTGGAAATACTGGAAGGCCTTGAGATCGTCATGGGGCACGCCATCGCCCTGGGCGTACATGCTCCCAAGCTTCCAACGCGCAAGGGCCTCGCCGCCTTCGGCCGCATAGCGAAGCGCGTCCAGCGAAGAGCGCGCATCGCCCGACCTATAGCCCTCGATATATTTGGTCATCGCATGCCGCGGATCCCTGAAGATCGCGAGCGGCTCTTTTTCGGTTGCGGGGGCCTTGGCGTCGTCGAGCGCCAGAGCCTGCGGCGCCGTCGCGAGCGCGCCGAGAAGCAAACAAAGGCGGAGCGCTGACCGCTCAAACATTGGGCGCCTCCACCGCTTGCGCGCGCAGGTTCCGGATCTGATCCCGCCACTTGCCCATCGACGCCTCAACCTTGCCGCCAGCTTCCGAACCAAGAGCTCGTCCAGAAGGTGTTCGTCATTGAAACGAACGACTTGTCGGGATTGGCCTCTTCTTCTTTCGAATAAGCGAGAGGTTTATGGCTGAATCTGGGCACAGCCTAGCCGCAAAACGGACGCTTCGATGATCAATTGATATTGTTGCGTCAAAGCCACAATGGCGACGCCCACGCCATGCGCAAAACGAGCTGAAACAGCGGGCGACGACGCCTCACGCGCCGCCGCCATGTTGCTTAACCATTGAGCCGGTCGAGCGCGGCCCGCATTTTCTCGATGCGCGCCAGCGCCTCCTGCCTGCGCTCGCGATTCTCCTCGACGACCTCTTCGGGGGCGCGACGCACGAAGTCGGCGTTGCCGAGCTTGGCGTCGACCTTCTTCACCTCGCCCTCCTCGCGGGCGATCTCCTTGGTGAGGCGCGCGGTCTCTGCGGCGATGTCGATCACGCCCTCAAGCGGCAGCGCCACCACTACCCCGCGCACGATCATCTGTGCGGAGCTGCGCGGCGCGACAGAGGCGAAGCTGATGTCCGAGAGGCGGGCGAGGCGGCGGATGGTCTCGTCCCAGACACGCGCGCGGGCCTCGACGACAGCCGGCGCCTCCACCAGCACCAGCGGGATCTGCGCGCCAGCGGGCACGTTCATTTCGTTGCGGACGGAACGCACCTCGGAGACGAGGTCCACGATCCAGCCGATTTCCGCCTCGGCGTCGGCGTCTTCGAGCCCGGCGAGATCGGGCCAGGAGGCCAGCGCCAGAAGGCTCTCACGGGGCTCGCCCTCGGCGCCCTTGATCGCCCAGAGCTCTTCGGTGAGGAAGGGCATGAAGGGATGCAGCAGCTTGGTGATCTCATCGATCACGAAGGCGGTCGTCGCCCGCGTCTCGTCCTTGGCGGGCCCATCCGCGCCTTGCAGCACGGGCTTGGCGAGCTCCAGATACCAGTCGCAGAAGATGTTCCAGACGAAGCGATAGGCGACGTTGGCGGAATCGTTGAAGCGATAGGCTTCGATCGCCGCAGTGACCTCCGTGACCGCCCGCGCGGTCTCGCCGATGATCCAGCGGTTGAGCGTCTGCTCCACGCCGCGCGGATCAAAGCCCGCCTTGCGGAAGCAACCGTTCATCTCGGCGAAGCGCGCGGCGTTCCAGAGCTTGGTCGCGAAGTTGCGATAGCCCTCGACCCGGCTTGTCGCGAGCTTGATGTCGCGGCCCTGCGCGGCCATGGCGGCGAGGGTGAAGCGGAGGGCGTCGGCGCCATATTGGTCGATGAGGTTGAGGGGGTCGATGACGTTGCCCTTGGACTTCGACATCTTCGCGCCCTTCTCGTCGCGGACGAGGGCGTGGATATAGACGTCCTTGAAGGGGATCTCCTTCATGAAATGCAGGCCCATCATCATCATGCGGGCGACCCAGAAGAAGATGATGTCAAAGCCCGTCACCAGCACGCTGGTCGGATAGAAGCGCTTCACCTCGGCGGAATCCTCGGGCCAGCCCAGCGTCGAGAACGGCCAGAGCGCCGAGGAGAACCAGGTGTCCAGCACATCCTCGTCGCGGGTCAGCAGGGCGGCGGACAGCTCGGGGTCATCGGCGATGCGCCCGGCCTCCACATCGTCATAGATCTCGCGGGTGACCGCGTCCGCGAGGGCGGCGGCGATGGCCTCCTCCTCGGTCTCCTCGACATAGACGCCGCCCCAGGCCGAATACCACGCGGGGATCTGATGGCCCCACCAGAGCTGGCGCGAGATGCACCAGGGCTGAATGTTCTCCAGCCACTCGAAATAGGTCTTCTCCCAGTTCTTCGGGATGAAGCTTGTCTCGCCGTTTCGAACCGCCGCGAGCGCAGGCTGGGCGAGGGTCTTGGCGTCCACATACCATTGGTCGGTGAGCCAGGGCTCGATCACGACGCCCGAGCGGTCGCCATGGGGAACCGTGTGGGCGTAGGGCTCGATCTTCGGGCAGAGGCCGCGCGCCTCCATCATCTCGACGATGCGCTTGCGGGCGACGAAGCGGTCGACGCCGTCAAGGGCGAGGGCTTCATCAAGGTCTGCGCCTTCAGCAAGGTCCGCCAGGAAGGACGGATTTTCCTTCAAGAGCAGCCGCGCTTCGGCGTCGAAAATGTTGATAGGCTCAACGACCTTGTCGAGATGGCGGCGGCCCACTTCGAAATCGTTGAAGTCATGGGCGGGGGTGATCTTCACCGCGCCGGTGCCCTTTTCGGGATCGGCATATTCGTCACCCACGATAGGGATGCGACGCCCGATCAGGGGCAGGATCACATGGCGGCCGATGAGATGGCCGAGCTTTTCATTTTCGGGATGCACGGCGACGGCGGTGTCGCCTAGCATGGTCTCGGGCCGGGTCGTGGCGACGGTAATGAAGGTTTGCGGGTTTTCCGCATCATAAACAACGCCTTCGAGCGGATAATTGAAGTGCCAGAGATGGCCCTTCACCTCGACCTGCTGAACCTCGAGATCGGAGATCGCGGTCAGCAGCTTGGGGTCCCAGTTGACCAGACGCTTGTCCTTGTAGATCAGCCCTTCGCGATGCAGCTGCACGAAGACCTTGAGAACGGCCTTCGACAGGCCCTCGTCCATGGTGAAGCGTTCGCGGCTCCAGTCGCAGGAGGCGCCGAGGCGCTTCAACTGGTTGACGATGGCGCCGCCGCTTTCAGCCTTCCAGGCCCAGACCCGCTCCAGAAAGGCCTCGCGGCCCATCTCCCGGCGACCGGGCTCCTTGCGGTCCATGAGCTGGCGCTCGACGACCATCTGGGTCGCGATGCCGGCATGGTCGGTGCCCGGCTGCCACAGCACATCCTTGCCGCGCATGCGCTCGAAGCGGCAGAGAATGTCCTGCAGGGTATTGTTGAGGGCGTGACCCATGTGCAGGGAGCCCGTCACATTGGGCGGGGGTATGACGATGCTGTAGGGCGCGGCCCCCGCCCTGTCAGGGCGTCCGGCGCGGAAGGCCTGCGCATCCTCCCAGGCTTGGGCGACGCGGCCCTCGACGGCGGCGGGGTCGAAACTCTTGTCCATCATGGCGTGAAACCGGAATCGCTAGGGCGCGCAGACATGCGCGGGGTCGGGGCGTAGAAAGCGCGCCGACCGGCGCCTGTCAATGTCAGTCGAAAGACTGGGGGCGCCGCAAAAGAAAACGCAGCGCCTCGTCAGCGCTGCGTCGATGGTTTCAGGCCTGTTCCGAAAGACCTCAGCGACGGCCCCGCGCCATGCGCTCGATCTCCTGCCGCACGAGGCGCTCGACGATGCCTGGCAGGTTGTCGTCGAGCCAGCCCTTCAGCATGGGGCGCAGCATCTCGCGGATGCTGTCCTCCACGAGGCCGCTGTTCTGCAGCATCACGGAGGTGGCGAGGGCGTTGAAAGAGGAGCTCACGCTTGCGTCGGCGTCATGGGAGACGATCGTGGCGTCGACATGGCCGAGATCGTCATGGGCGACATGCGGCGCTTCAAAAGGGCGCATCTGGGGCTCGGGCGCCATGCGGGCGGCCGGCTCCTCCATCCGGTGGACAGGACGCTGGGCACGCTGCGGGCCAGCATCGCGGTAAGCCTGCGGCTGAGGCGGACGCAAGGGCGCCGCCTGACGAAGGGGCTGCGCATGCTGGACGAACGACGCTGGTTCGTAATCATCGTAGTCGTCATGCTGGGCGGCCTGAACGCGCGGCGGCTCAGCCTGCGGCTGGCGCACGGGCGCGGCGGGTGAACGCGACAGGGGAAGCACATGATCGTCGGCGATGATGCGACGGATGGAGGCCAGAATCTCCTCCATGGAGGGTTCGTGGCTGCGCTGCTCGGCGACGGTCTGCTGGGAGAGGGCGGATGCGTTCATTGTCCAAAACTCTTCAAGACGCTTAAACCAGTGGACTAAGGCCAAGTCGGCCCTGCGGCCGACGGACGTTTCGATCAGCCCATCACACCCGCACATTGAACGCGGGGCGCGCCACGGGCAAGGGCCGGGCCCAAAGCCCTTGTGGGAAATTCACAGTCAATTGAAGGATGTGCCCAAAGCGGGCCCGCCCAACGACAAAGCCCGACGGGGCCGACCCGACGGGCTTGATCTCGAAAGGCGGATCGACGCGCTCAGTTGCCGTCAGGCGTGCGCGTTCCAATCCACTTGTTCTTGACCTGATCGAAATGCAGCGAGGGATCATAGGAGTCGACGCGCAGGCCGAGGGTCAAGGCCGAAAGCTGACCGCTGGCCGCCAGCAGGGCATAGGAGGTGACGACCTGATCGCGCTGGGCCGTGACGAGGCTCACGCGCGAATTCAAAAGCGTCTGCTGGGCGTTGAGCACATCGAGCGTGGTGCGCTGGCCGACCTTGGCCTCCTCACGCACGCCTTCCAGCGCGATCTCATTGGCGCGGACCTGCGCCTGATAGGACTGGATCTGCAGCTTTGTGGTCTGAAAGGCGCCCCAGGCGGCGACCACGTTGGAGCGAATGGCCTCCCGCTGCTGATCAGCGGCCAGACGCGCCTGCCCCAGCAGCTCCTTGGCCTGCCTGACGCCTGCATAGGTCGCGCCGCCTTCGTAAAGGGGCATGCTCAGGCTCGCCACCGCCGAAAAGGAGGTGTTCTGATAGTTGTTGTAGCCGCTCACATCCCGGTTCACCGCCGCCGTGCCGGTCGCCGAAACGGTGGGCAACAGGGCGCCCTCCTGAATGGTGACATTGAGGGCGGCGACATCGACGGCATGGAGCGCCGCTTGAATCCTAGGATGCTGCTTCTGCGCCTGCTCCGCAGCCGCCTCCAGCGAACGGGGAAGAAGCGCCTCGACCGGACGGGCAGGCTCCAGGTTCCGCGGCTGTTCGCCGATGACCTGACGGTAGACGGCGATGCTGTTTTGCAGATTGAAGCGCGCCGTGGCGGCGCTCGCCTGCCCCTGCGCCAGCGAGGCCTGGGACTGGGCGACGTCGGTCCGCGTCACTTCGCCGACCTGAAACCGGTCCTCGGTCTGCTTGAGTTGTTGCTGCAGGACTTCGACGTTATTGGTCTGCAACTGCAGGAGCGCAGTGTCGCGCAGAACATTCATGTAGGCGGTTGCGCCAGCTAAAAGCACATCCTGCTCGGACTGACGCAGCGTCTCGCGCGACTGGAGCACGGAAGTCTCCGCCTGACGCACGGTGTTGCCGGTGCGCCCCCCATTATAGAGGGTCTGGGTGACCGCCAGATTGTTGGTGCGCGGAATGGTGTTGGTGTCGGCTTTCAGCCTGCCATGGTCGATTGTGCGCGTCTGCTGGGCGCCCATGGTGGAGGTGGCTGTGACGGTGGGACGCCAGCCGGCGGCGGCGCGCGGCACCGCCTCGTCCGCAGCGCGGGTGGCGGCGCGCTGCTGGTTCAGATCCGGGCTGTAACCATATGATTTCGAGAGGGCGCCCGACATGCTCTCCGCGCGGGCCGGGGAAATCGATCCACAGGTTGACGCAAAGAGCGCGAGGCACAAAAGGGATGCAGAGGCCTTCCACTGCTTTCTGGCGGCGAATCCCGCGCCCGAATTGCCTTCGGGGTGACGCCCGGCGTCGAACACCATCATTTTGAACCTCTGTAACGCAGTCTCTTTCGAGACGAACCGCCGCAACATGCCCTCGACAGGGGCAACTGAATCGCACGCAAACTCACAGACCAGCTTTACACTACCGTAGAGGCCGTCAACATGATCCTTCCGCCATTAGAAAAGATATCAAAAGGAAAATCTGACGCAAAACTGTAACAGCATGAGCGCTAGAATACAAACTGGGGCTTACGGTCGAACCCCGGCAGGACCGCAGCCGCGGCGTCAAAGAGAAAGCGGGCGCTCACATCCGCCCCGATGCGGTCGTAGCGGGTGGCCTTGGCGTAACGTCCGCTCTGCCCTTCCGCCCGCACGGCGCAGATCAGCCTTCCGCCGGGGGCGAGCTGCGCGAAAAGGGCGTCCAGACCTTCCTCTACGGCGCCATTGACCAGAATGGCGTCGAAAGGCCCTTCCACAGCGGCGCCCTGAGCAAGCGGACCCGTGACGGTCCGAACATTCTCAAGACCCAGTCGGGCGGCGTTGGCGGCTGTCGCTGAGCTGAAGCCAGCGTCGGCCTCCAGAGCCACGACAGAGCCTGCGAGATGGGCGATGATGGCTGCGGAATAGCCCGTGCCGCCGCCCACATCGAGCACGCGGCATCCCTTGTCGAGATCAGCGCCCTGCAGCAGGCGCCCGAGCGTCATGGGCGCGAGCAAAACGCGGCGCGCCTGCCCGCTGGCGACGGTCTGCAAAGCGTCGGAATAGACGACCGCAAGATCCTGACTGCCCAGGAAGTCTTCGCGCGGGGTGGCGAGAAAGGCTTCGATGACCTCCAGATTGGTCACGTCGAAAGTGCGCAACTGGCAGTCCACCATCGTCTTTCGACGGTCGGCGGAAAGGGTCGAAACGGGGGAAAAGTCCAGCACGGCGGGCCTCCAGAAAGACCCGCGCTTTATACGAAGCGCGCAGCTTCCTGTCCATCGCGGCCAAACTATGCCTTTCGGCGGACTTATCCTTTCAAACGCGCATTGCATTCGCTGTAGTAGCCGCCGCCCTTCCGGATCCAGGGCAGGCCGCCATTGGCCCCTGAGGCCTTGTTGGCCTGAAACTGGTCACGGCAGGTGTGCATGCGCGCCGTCCCCGGCTTTTCGCTGGCGTATTGCGCAGCCACAGCGGTCGGGAAGACTGCGGAGCCCGTTGCTGGCGCGGGCTTGGCGGCAGGCTTCAGGGGATTGGCGGCGGCTCCGGGCGCAGGCGCGGCGACCGGCTGTGACGCCGTCACGTCAGCTCCGCATTCAGCCTTGCGGAAATCGTTCCATTTCATGCCGCCGAGCGTCCCGGCTTTCTGCGCCTCCTTGAATTTGGCGCTGCATTCCTTAGCGGTGAGGGCATAGGCGCCGCTGACCGGGGCGCAAAGCGCAAGACCGAAAAGCACCAGCCGAGAGGCGTTGCGCATGTTCATAGATGTTCTTCCTTGTTTGGACCGCGCCGGGCGGTCAGACCATGGGGCCGCAGGTGGAACGAGCGACGGGACCAAACGATCCCGGCCCGGACTCAAATGATACATGAAAGACAAGCTTGTGTTCAGTGGAAAAGATTGCTCTCCTTGTCTTCAGGCCTTCAGGCGCAACGCCTTGCGGCGACGGAGCGGCCGCGCCACATGACCACAAGACAGCGCGCAAGGTAGCCCTAGGACGCCTATGACCGAGAACGCAGGCACTCTCACCTTGACGCAGGAACTCGCCAACGCTGATCGCGAGGCGCTCGGCCGCGCAGTCGACGCTCTTGAAAAGACAAGCTTCGCGGGGCGTGTGACCAATCTGCTGGGACGACAGATCGCCTTCGCCAGCGACGCCATCCCCGAGCGCCTTCGCAACAGCGCCGCAAAGGGCGCCAATGTCGCGCTTTCAGCCGCCATGAGCGCGGCCCTGGGCAGCCTTGGGGCCAAAGCAGTCCCTGCCTCCCCCAGGTTTCACAGGGCGGCGATCGCGGCGTCAGGCGCCTTCGGCGGGGCGCTGGGCCTCGCCGCCCTGCCCTTCGAACTGCCGACCTCGACGATCCTGATGCTGCGCGCCATCGCTGACGCGGCCCGCGCCGAGGGCGAGGACATGGCTGATCCTGAAACGGCTCTCGCCTGTCTTGAGGTCTTCGCCCTTGGCGGGCGCGCGCAGGCCGACGATCATCTGGACAGCAGCTATTTCGCCGCCCGCGCCCTCCTCGCCCGCAGCATGACGCAGGCGAGCCGCTATATCCTCGACAAGGGCGTTGCTGACGAGGCGGCGCCCGTTCTGGTCAAGCTGCTCTCCAAAATCGCAGCGCGCTTTGGAGTCGTCGTGTCGCAGAAATTCGCCGCGCAGGCGATCCCGATCATCGGCGCCATGGGCGGAGCGGCGGTGAACCTCGCCTTTCTCCAGCATTTCGAAGAGATCGCGAAGGGGCATTTCACCGTGCGCAGGCTCGAGCGCATCTATGGGGCCGAGCTTGTGCGCGCCGAATATGAGCGGATGGCGGCGAAGGCGCTGGACCCTGCGGGTCCATCAACTCCCGCGTGAGCCAATCCCCGGCTTGACACAGCACCTCCGCCTCCCGATTGTTCGCGCACATCAACGGGAGGTTTCCATGTCCTTGCGCGTCACGCGCCTCGTCAGCGCCATGCTCGCCTTGGTCGCGCCTGCTGTCTTCAACGCGGCCTGCGCCGACCCCATCGAAGACTTCTACAAGGGCAAGTCCCTGGAAATGGTGGTTCCGACCTCACCGGGCGGCGATTACGACATTCGGGGCAGGCTCGTCGCGCGGCATATCGGACGCTTCATCCCGGGCGCCCCGAACGTGTTGGCGCGCAACATGCCCGGCGGGCTCGGCGTCGCGGCGGCGAATTACCTCGCCCGCGTCGCCCCGCGCGATGGCACGGTGCTGCACGCCATCTTCCAGAACATGCCGGTGCTGCAGGCGATCGGCTCGGCAGGCGTCGAATTCGACGTGCGCAAATTCGGCTGGATCGGCAACACCACGAACAGCCCGAACGTCATCAATTCCTGGCATACGACGGGCATCAAGACCATTCAGGACGTCATGACCCGCGAGCTTGTGGTGGGCGCGCCCGGCGCCGCTTCGACCTCCTATATCTATCCGGCTGCGCTCAATGCGCTGGTGGGGACCAAGTTCAAGATCGTCGCCGGCTATCCCGGCGGCAACGACGTCAATCTCGCCATGGAGAAGGGCGAGGTCGGGGGACGCGGCTCCAATAGCTGGGCCTCCTGGAAGAGCGGCCATCCCCACTGGCTCGCGGAGAAGAAGGTCATCATCCTCGTTCAGATCGGGCTGCAGCGGGCGCCTGACCTTCCGGATGTCCCGCTCATGTCGGAGCTCGCCAGGAACGAGGAGGACCGGCAGGTGCTCACCTTCATGTCTGCGGACATGGGCATTTCACGCGCCTTCGTGACCACCTACGACGTTCCCCCAGCCCGTCTTGAGGCCCTGCGCAACGCCTTCGACCGGATGATCAAGGATCCGGATTTCCTGGCGGAAGCCGACAAGATGACGATGGACATCAGCCCCTCCAGCGGGCTTGAAGCGCAGAAGGTGGCCGAGAGCATGCTGTCCATGCCCCCCAACATCGTGCAGCGCGCCAAGGTGCTGTTCGAACCGGGGAAATAAGCCATGCTGGGCCGCGCCGCTCTCCTCGTCGCCGGTTTACTCCTGACTGCGGGGGGCCATGAGGCGCGCGCGGACGCCGCCGATTTCTATCGGGGGCGCACGGTGCAGTTCTACATCGGCAGCGCTCCAGGCGGGGGCTACGACTTCTTCGGCCGCATGATCGCACGCCATCTCGGGCGTTTCATTCCCGGCAAGCCCAATGTGGTTCCCGTGAACATGCCCGGCGCCGGCGGACTCAAGATGGCGGGCTATCTCTATACGATCGCCCCGCGCGACGGGTCGGCTCTGGGCATCCTCGCTCAGACAGCGCCCCTCGAACAGGCCTTCGGGGCGCAGGGCGTCCAGTTTGACGCCGCGCGCTTCACCTATATCGGACGGGTCGCTCCGGCGGTGGAGGTGACCTACACCTGGAGCACCTCCCCCACCCGCACGCTGGAGGACGCGCGCCAGCGCGAGACCGTGATGGGCGGGGCGAGCCCTGACACCAACACCGTCATTTATCTAAACGTGCTCAACGCACTGGCTGGTACGAAATTCAAGATCATCAGCGGCTATCCCGGCACCGCCGAGCTTAATGTCGCGCTGGAGCGCGGCGAGATCAAGGGCACGACCAAGACCTGGGATGAACCGCCCCGGGTTCGTCGGAGGCTTGTTAGTTTAAGTTAAGCCGCCAAATTTTTTTCGTCCAGTTGTGCATAATAACTTTCCTCGGCTTCTGCAGGCGGGATATTGCCGATGGGTTCGAGCAAGCGGCGATTGTTGAACCAGTCGA